>DATNMO010000013.1:0-164242 GCA_035602245.1 Gemmatimonadales bacterium | reverse complement strand
GGGCGCATCGGCGAGTATGTAGCCGCCGCGGTGCAATCCCGCCGCGGGACCATACTTGGTGCGATCCACCACCGCGACCTTCTGGCGCGTCAGCACGAGCGCCACCGGGCCGCGCTGATGCTCGATCGCGGCGCGCCACGCTTCGACGACTTCCGTCGGGTCCGACGGTCGAATGACCGTCATATTGGGAATCGCCCGCAGGGCGGCCAGCTGCTCGATCGGCTGGTGGGTCGGTCCGTCCTCGCCCAAGCCGATCGAGTCGTGGGTGAAAACGTAGATCGGCTTGAGGTGCGTCAACGCCGCGAGACGGATGGGCGGCCGCATGTAGTCGGAGAAGATCAGGAAGGTCCCGCCGAACGGGATGAAGCCGCGGTGCAGCGCGATGCCGTTCAACACCGCGCCCATGCCGTGCTCACGCACGCCGAAATGGAAATTGCGCGCCGCTCGCTGGTCCGACGCGAACGCTCCGCCGCCCTTGATCTCGGTGTTGTTGGACCCGGTGAGGTCCGCCGAGCCCCCGATCAGCTCGGGGAGCTTGGACGCGATCGCATTCAGGACTTTTCCTGAGGCGGCGCGGGTCGCCTGCGCGTCCTTCGGGCCAAAGACGGGGAGCGCGGCGTCCCACCCCTCGGGCAGCCGGCCCGCGAGGCGCCGCTCGAGCTCGGCGGCGAGATCGGGGTGCGCTTTGCGGTAGGCGTCCCATTTCCTGCGCCAATCGGCTTCGAGTCGCGCGCCGCGGTCCCGGGCTTCACGCCAGCGCGCCAGCGCCTCGTCGGGCACAGAAAACGGCTCGAGCGAGGTCCAGCCGAGATTCTGCTTGGTGAGCTTTACTTCGTCCGCGCCCAGCGGCGCGCCGTGCGCGTCAGCCGTATCCTGCTTGTGCGGGCTTCCCCAGGCGATGTGCGTGCGAAGGATGATCAGCGACGGCCGGTCGCTCACTCGCTTCGCCGCAGCGATCGCCGCATCGATGGCTTGGAGGTCGTTCCCATCGGCCACGCGCTGTACGTGCCACCCGTAGGCCTCGAACCGTTTGGCGGTGTCGTCCGAGAACGCGAGATCGGTCGCGCCGTCGATCGTGATGCGGTTGTTGTCGTAGAACCCGATCAGCTTGCCGAGCTTGAGGTGACCCGCGAGCGAGCAGGCCTCGTGCGAGACACCCTCCATGAGATCGCCGTCGGATGCGAGGAAATAGGTGTAGTGATCGACGATCTCGTGCCCCGCCCCCGGTTTGTTGAACAGGGCCGCGAGCTCGGCCTCGGCGATCGCCATGCCCACCGCGTTGCCCGTGCCCTGGCCGAGCGGTCCAGTCGTGGCTTCGACGCCGGGCGTGACGCCGTGCTCTGAATGCCCCGGCGTGCGGCTGCCCCATTGCCGGAACTGCTCGATCTCCTCGAGCGTGAGATCGTAGCCGGTGAGGTAGAGCACGCTGTAGAGGAGCATGCAGACGTGCCCGCAGGAAAGCACGAACCGGTCACGGTCGGCCCAATCGGGGTTGCTCGGGTTGTATTTGAGGTGGCGTTGCCACAACACGTAGGCGAGCGGAGCCAGCGCCATGGCCGTTCCGGGATGGCCCGAGTCCGCTTTCTGCACCGCGTCCATCGCGAGCGCGCGGACGGTGTTGATGCAAAGCTGGTCGAGGGCGCTCCCCGCCCCGGTGGCCCGGGAGATGGTCTCCGTCACATCAGGCCCGACTTCGCCGACTGCCACAGCTTGGTCAGCCGGTCGAATCCGTCCACCAGTAGCTCCACCTGTTGCGGGCTCGGCGTCGCCTGGGCGGCGATCTTGAGCTCCTCGACGAGGCGCGGCATCTCGCTGCGGCCCTGCCTCGCGCCCTCCACGCCGATCTGATTCAACAGATCGAGGATCTGGCGGCGGACCTTTTCATCCTTGGGCACCTGCCACAGATACTCGGCCGCCTGCTTTCCCTCGGCGCACAGCTTGCCGAGGGAGTCCATCAGGGGTTGGCGCGACGGCCGGGGGGCGTGAGGATCGCTCATGGGAACGGGTAATCTAACACCCGGATTGCCGGGCTGTTCGAAGGCCTCTAGCTTGCGAGTTCTATGCTTCCAATCCTATTGGTGGCGGTGTTGCAGGCCGCCTCCCCGACGGTCTGGCCTGCGGACTCGGGTGAGGCGCACCTGCGCAACATTCGCCAGCTCACTTCCGGCGGCCAGAACGCCGAAGCCTATTTCTCCCGCTCCGGCCGCCAGATCACTTTCCAGCGCCAGGCATCCGACACGGGGGGCTGCGATCAGCAGTTCGTGATGAACGTGGACGGCAGCGGGCTGCACCGGGTATCGAGCGGCAAGGGCCGCACCACGTGCGGGTACTTCTTCGACCGCGACCGGCGCATCTTCTACGCGAGCACCGAGCACACCGGCGCCGCTTGCCCGCCGCGCCCCGACTATTCGCTCGGCTACGTATGGGCCCTGTACGATTACGATATCTATGTCGCCCGTGCGGACGGCCGGGACGCGCACCGCATCACCGACAACCCGCGCTACGACGCCGAAGGAACCCTCTCACCGGATGGCAAAACGATCGTCTTCACGTCGCTCCGGGACGGGGACCTCGACATCTACACCATGCGCGTGGATGGGACGCAACTGCGGCGGTTGACGCGGACATTGGGCTACGACGGCGGGCCTTTCTTTTCCCCTGACGGCAAGCAGATCGTGTACCGCGCCTGGCACCCACAGACCGCGCGCGATTCGGCGGACTATGAGACCCTGCTCGGCCAGAACCTGGTGCGGCCCACCCGGATGGACCTCTGGGTGATGGACGCGGACGGATCGAATCAGCGGCAGGTGACGAACCTGGGGGGCGCCAGCTTCGCGCCGTTCTTCCACCCCGACGGGCGGCGGATCATCTTCGCGTCGAACTATAAGAACCCGCGCTCCCGCAACTTCGATCTCTATCTCGTCAATCTCGACGGCAGCGGGGGGGGGCTCGAGCAGGTGACGACGAGCACGGAGTTCGACGCCTTCCCGATGTTCTCGCCCGACGGCCGCCGTCTCGTCTGGGCCTCGAATCGCCACGGGAAGGTGGCGGGCGAAACGAACATCTTCATCGCGGACTGGGTCGAGCATCCGTGACGGCGGTTCCCGCTCCCACACTCCGGAAGTCGCTCAAAGAGGAGACCGTTGCCTGGATCAAGGCGATCGGGGCCGCGCTCCTCATCTGGATCGTACTGCGGTCTTATCTGGTGGAGGCGTTCCGCATCCCGTCGGCGAGCATGGAGAACACCCTGCTCGTCGGAGATTTCCTGTTCGTGAACAAGGCAGTGTTCGGCGGCGAGCTCGAGATCCCACTCACGCATCTTCACTGTTGCCGGCTGCCGGCGTTCTCCGCGCCCCGCCGCGGTGAGGTGGTGGTGTTCCGGTCGGTCGAGGATTCGACACCCGACCTCAACATCGTGAAGCGGGTGATCGGCGCGCCGGGCGACACGCTGCAGATGGTGCGCGACACCGTCATCCGGAACGGGCAGCGACTGGAGGAGCCATACGCGCTGCACACGGCGCTCACGCCGGTATCGGAAGAGGAGTTCCGGCTGCGACAGATCAAGGCGTGGCAGCAGCCGCATTACATCGGGCGCGATCCGCAGCGCTACCGTCCCACCACGCACGACTGGGGTCCGATCGTCGTTCCGCCCCTGCATTACTTCGTGATGGGCGATAACCGCGACGAGTCCTACGACAGTCGCTTCTGGGGCTTTCTGCCCCGCGATCACATCCGCGGGCGGCCGCTCTTCATCTACATGAGCATCGCCACCCACCCATTCCGGATCCGCTGGAACCGGTTGTTCCGACATCCCGCCTGAGGCCCGGTGGGCTACGGCCCACCGGGGGAGAGGGGACGGACAATCAGGTCTCCAAGGTCGCTTAAAGGCCTGCCGGGCTAGAGGTTAGCGGGAGGAAGCGGTTTCGCAAGGATTAATTCCTTGACAGGGATGGGCTTAAAGTTGAATGGTATGCCGCTACGGCGCGCGGGAGTCTCAGAGCCGGGAGTGGTTCCACCGGGGGGGGAAATGTGCGGAATGATTCGTCAACGGTCCTTTACGAAGGAGGCCACACGATGCGTCGCCTGCTAATCGCATTCGGCATTGTGGCAGTGGGGGCGGTGACACTCGCGCCGTCAAAGGCCAATGCGGTCCCGTCGTTTACGCGACAGACCGGCATGACCTGCGCACAGTGTCACGTGATGTTTGGTGCTCCCGTACCGGACTTTACCTTCACCGGAAAGAAATTCCGGATGAACGGGTATCGCGTGCCGTTCGTCACCGAGCGTATTGAAGCAGGTCGGGAAGGCGCGCTTGGCGGCAAGCGGCTGAACATGTCGTTGTTCCCCTACCTGTCGCTCCGCTACCAGAGTGTCTTCGCCACACAGGCGAAGGCCCCAGGCGCGGCCTCGGCACAACCGATCAGCTCGAACCCCACGTCGCAGCTCGCGCTGTACACGGGCGGCCCTGTGGCAGATTACTTCGGGCTGTGGACTGCAATGCATCTGACGCCCGACGGCAGCGCCGCGAACAATGAATGGTCGCTCGGCCTGTTCTCGTTCGCTGAGTACGACCTGCGCTTTACCAAGGTGAGGAAGAACAACGTCTTCGGCCTTGCGTTCAACAACCAGGGTATCGGGGACGTGTCCGGCTTCGGGCCCTGGGCGCCAGGCGGGTCGCAGCTCAACCGCGGGGGCTTGAACGACCGGTCGCACCCCAACCGGGGTAACCTGCTCGGCTACGCGTGGCTGAATAACAGAGTGCTGATCACCGGCGGCGCGAGCCCCGGCGACAACAACCTGAACTGGCAGCGGCTGAACTACCTTGGTCAGGTCGCCTACGCCATCTTCAACACGGACGCCAAGGAAGCCTGGGTGAACGTCATGTTCAAGGCCGGCAATGACGCGCTCCCCTTGGCGACGACCACCGACGTGGCGGCGAATCGGTCATGGAGCTATGGCTCCGAAGTGGGGGGAGTACCGTCGTACGTCAACGCCGCCGGAGCGCCGCAGATCGCCGACTTTACCAGGCTGACGACGGAGGTGCGGTATGGCTTCATCGACCGCGGGCCGCACAGCCTGGAAGTGGGCGCATCGTTCAACGTCAACACCGATAATTATCTAAACGGCAACAAGCTGAAACAGAACAGCGTGTTCGGCCGCGCGCGCTACGTCCACAACCGCACCTACGGGGCGGATGTCATGATCGGTAAGAACGTGACGTATGAGCACACGGTCGGCGCCACGACGACCAAGATTCCGAACAAGGTCGCCTACAACACGCATTGGACGTTCCAGCCCGCAATGAACATGATCATCGCGCTCCAGTACGGAAATGCCCAGGCGCTGACGGCTGGCGCTCCGGCGCTGACCGGGTGGAACTGGGGCTTGAGCGTGGACTTCCTCTTCTAGCGCAACAGAGCGGGCCACCGGCCGTTGTCACCAGCGCCCCGTGCGGTTCCTGCACGGGGCGCTGTCTTGTTGGCCGGGCCGGGAGATTAGATTTTGAGACGGAAATAGGCTCATTTTCGGGATTGGGGGATGCTGCTATGCTGGGACGCTGGATGCTCGGTGTGTCGCTCGCCGCGGTCGCAGCAGCCTGCGCCGGTCCGTATGGCAAGACGAATGAAATCGTGAGCTCAAGCATTCCCGGCGACAGCTTCCGCACGGTCGTGGTGATCTCCGGAGACGACGATCAGAGCGCCCTGCAGATCACCGCCAAGGTGCGCCAGCAACTCAACGACGCGGGTGTCACCGCCTTGAAGCGCAGCGGCCTCTGGTCCGTCGAGCGCGAAGCCCTGTCGGACATCTGCCCGCTCGGACAGCCGCGTGACGTGGATGGTCTGCTGTTCGTGACCTGGAACCAGCTAGATCTCTACGACTGCCGCACCCACAAACCCGCCTATCAAATCCGGGGCGCCATGCGCGGAACCGACGCGATGGTCAAGCGTTTGCTCGCCTACCTACGGGTGACTCCGCCGTCCTGATCAGGCGTGGGTAGACGTCGGAGGACTACTTGTATCGGTAGGTAATCCGGCCGCGCGTCAAGTCATAGGGCGACAGGTCCACGGCGACCCGGTCGCCCTGGAGGATGCGAATGTAGTTCTTCCGCATCTTGCCGCTCACGTACGCCAGTACCTCGTGTCCATTCTCGAGTTTTACGCGGAACGTCGTGTTGGGCAACACCTCCGTCACCGTGCCCATCATCTGAATCGCGTCACCGGCCACGCTGATCCCCCCGTGTCCTGCCGTTCACGCGGTACGCGGATCCATGGTCGCGTCGCGTGGTGGCTCCAGGCCGCGCGTGATGTAGGAGGCATGCCGGCTACACGCGGCGCAGGTCAGACTGATTCGCTCCGCGGCGGCGAGCAGGTCACCGGGGCGCGAGGGGCGGCGGCGGGGGGTGCGGTGGATCGTACGAGTGCCGCATGAGGGGCACACGAGTGGCTCATGCGCCCGATCGGCCGCAATGAGCGCCAGCGCTTCCGGCGCCCGAAACTCCTTGATCCCGCGTCTGCCCACGGCAACGCCCCTCCGAGTTGGAATCTACACTGCCCCAGCCTTTGACGCCTTTCCCCCGGCGCGTATCTCTCACGGCAACAGGAGGTTGCCATGGAGCCTCCCCAATTCTTGACGCCCCCAGGGGGGTGGTGTAGCTTGGCGCGACCTTTAACCACGGAGCGGCGGGACCGATGCCAGCCGAGCTCGGTGGATCGCAGATCTCGTCGCTGCTGGAAGCCCTTCCCGGCATCGCGAGCGTTCTGCGCAGTCCGGTGGCCGATGCGCTCATTAAGGCGATGCGCGCTGCCGCCGGGCTGGGCGAGTTTGCCCCCGAAGACGCCGAAGAACTGGTGCGCTACGCCGTGCGCCGCGGGCTCATCGGGGCCGACGAGGGCGACCGGGTGCTGGCGGAAGTGCAGGAGGGGCTGCGGAAAAAGAAGCCGGCATCTGTAAAGAAGGCTCCCCCGCGGAAGGCAAAAAAGAAAATCCGGCGCTAGATCCGGAAGCCCCGGACCAGCCCTCGCAGTTTCTCGGCCGCCTGGAGCAGGACTCCGGCGGCCGCGGCCATTTCCTGGGTGGACGCGCCCTGTTCTTCGCTGGCGGCGGTGACCTGCTCCGCGCTCGAGGCATGCGAGACGGCCCGGCTGACGACCTGCTGGGTCTGCTGGCCGAGCTGCTCCGTCACGCCGCGATTCTCCTGCGCTGCCCGCGTGACCCGGGCCGCGGCCTGCTCGATCTGCTCGACGGCGGCGACGATCTCGGTCAAGCCGCGCGCGGCGCCCTCCGCCACCGATTCGATGCCCCGCACCTTGGCCTGACCCACGGCCATCGTGGCGGTGACTTCTTCTACCTGCTCCCGGATCACCCGTGTCGTCCGCGCCACGTCCTCCGCGGCCCGTGCCGATTCGTCCGCCAGCTGGCGTACTTCCTCGGCCACGACCGCGAAGCCGCGGCCGTGCTCGCCGGCGCGCGCCGCCTCGATCGCGGCGTTCAATGCCAGGAGGTTCGTCTGCGACGAGATGCGCTTGATCAGATCCACGAAGTCGTCGATCGCGGCGCTCTGCTCGGCGAGCTGGGTCACCTCGGTCGCCGTCGTGCGGACGACTTCCCGGACGTCGAGCAGCGTCGTGCCCGCCGCGGCGACGTCGCCGCGATGGCGATCGGCGACCGTGCGGATCTCCTCGCCCAGCCGCGCCACCCGCGCCGCGGCATCCGCCATCTCCGCGGTGGCCCGCCGCAGCTGCTCGAGTCCCGATTGGGTCGCGTTGAGCTCGTTGCGTTGATGCTCGGCACCGCTCGCGATCTCGAGCATCGCCGTGGAGACCTGGCTCGACGATGCCGCTAGCTCCTCGCTCACCGCCGACAGATCGCCCGCTGATGCGGCGATCTGGTCCGCCGACCCGATCACCTCCGCCACGATCCCTCGGAGCCGCTCACCCATGTGCCGCATCGCATCCGCCAGCACCTGGAACTCCCGCGGCATGCGCCCGGTGGTCACCGGACGCAAATCCCCGCCGCCGAACCGCTCGGCCGCCGTCACGAGCCGCACCAGCGGTCCCTCAACCCAGCGCAGCGTGAACACGCCGACCACCGCGCCGATGACCGCGGTGGCGACGAGCACCAGCCACAGCACGATTTCCCGCTCGCGCGCCACCTGGGAGAGGCGCTGGCCCGCAGCCGCGGCCTTGTCGGACTGGTGCGCGGACAGCTCGCGCACCAGCCGGGTCAGGTCCGTCACGGGCCCGCGCACCGCGGCCGCGCCGGCCAGGGCTTCGCGCGTACGGCCGAGGTCGAGCAGCGCGTGCGCCAATGAGTAATCCACGTGGATCGTCGCTTGCAGTTGCTTGATGCGGTTGACAGTGATGCGGTCGGCTTCGGTCAGTCCCTCGAGGCCATCGAGCTGCTTCTGGTAGCGGAAGGCGGCGTCTACGGCAGCCTGAAACTGGTCGCCCGCTTCGCTGCCGCGCTCGCTGAGGTACCGCTCGGCCGCACGAATCTCTTCGAACACTGCGCTGACCAACCCGCTCCCCACCTCGGTCGAGGCGCGGAGGTGCTCAATCTCGTACGCGAGGGAGCGCCGCAGCGTGCCGAGCGACGTCACGCCCACCACCGCGGCGACCACCAGTCCGGCGAGCAGACCGGACAGTCCCAGGATGATCCGCCAGCGGATCGTATCGAGCGCGCCGAAACCCACCTTCACTGGGCAGCCTCGGAGATGAGCCGCCCGCTGCGGACCACGCCGATCACGACCGGCTTCGCAGGGACGTCGCCCCGTCCGTCGAACGCGATCACGCCGGTCACGCCTTCATAGGCCGGCAGGTCCATCCCCGTGCGCGCGAGGCGGTCGCGAACCGCCCGGCGGTCGGTTCCGGCGTCTTCCAGCACGCGCGCCAGCAGGTGCACGATGTCGTATGCGCCGGCGCCACGGTGGTCGGGACGCTGCCCTTCGTACGCCCGCGAGTACGCGGCGACGAACTGGGCGTTGCGCTCGCCGGGCCGGTCCGGCAGGTAGGCCGAAGACAGGCGCACGCCCTCGGCGAGCGGACCAGCCGCTTCGATGCCTGTGAGCGCATCGCCGCCGAGCGCCGGCCAGTGCACACCGATGCGCGCCATTTCGCGCAGGGCCAACTCCGCGCCTCCCCGCTCGGTGGCCAGCATCAGGACGTCCACGCCGCCACCCTGCCGCAGCCGCGACAGGTAGGGCTCGAGGCTCGGCGTCGCGGTCAGCGAAGGGTCTTCCTCGACGATGGCGCCGCCCAGACGTCGGAACTCCGCCGCGAAGCTCAGCCGCAAGCCGCGGCCGTAGTCGTCATCGATGTAGATCACTCCCACGCGCTGCGCGCCCAGCGTCTGACGCGCGAAGCGGGCGAGCTGCGCGCCATGGCTCAGATCCGTGGGACAGATACGGAAGACGTACGGATTGACCCCGGAGAGATCCGGGCTCGATGCCGATGGGGAGACCATCGTGACGGGATGGCGGCCCTCGCCGTAGACCCGGCCCGCGGCGAGCGAGGTGCTGGACGTGAGATGGCCCACCACGGCGACGACGGAGGGGTCATCGACCAGCTCCTGGGCGATGCGGATCGCGACATCGGCGCGGGCGCTGTCGTCCATGATCCGCAGCGCCAGCTGCCGGCCACGCACGCCGCCGCGCGCGTTGATCTCCTTGACGGCGAGCTCGGCCGCGCGTTGCATCGCGACGCCGCGCGGCTGCGAGAATGGCCCCGCGAGCCCGAGCACGATGGCTCTCCCCCCCCCTCCACTGCCGCCTCCCCCCGAGCACGAGACGAGCCACAAGGTCGCGGCAAGGAGCGCCAGCCTTCGCAGAAGTCCTCCTGGTGTTGAGAGGGAGAGTGCGGGCAAGGTTAAGCCGGGACGCGGGATAGCGCAATATCCACGCGCTTTCCACATTACCCGTATGGATGCGATACGCCGGCTGTGTGGTTTCGCCGCGGCACTCGAACGCCTGCTCGCCGCGCGCGACGCCGCCGAGCTCGACGCGAAGTGGGAAGAGCTGGACCTCGGCCAGGCGGGTTGGGAGGCGCTGGCCCTCGCGCGCCGCGCCGACACCGAGGCCCTCGAACCCGCGCTCGCCGAGGTGGACCGCCGGTTGCTCGCCGTGCTTGAACGCTGTCGCGCGTTCCTCGATCCCCACATCGTCACGTTTCGCGTGCCGGAGCTCGAGCGCTGGCAGCACGCCGCCGCGGCGGCGCTCGTCGGGGCCCGTTGGGGAGTGGCGGGATTGCGCACCGTCATCGGCGACACGCAGGCGCCGCTGGGGCGGCGCTACTTCGCGTTTCTCGCGCTGGCGGAGCGTCACCCCAGGGACGCGTGGCCACTGTTCGCCAAGTATCTCGACACGCCGGGGGCGCATCACGCCTTCGTGGCCGCCGCGGTCGAAGCGGCGCGTTATTACCCCGGGCATGCCCCCAACGTGATCGCGCTGTTCCAGCGGATTCGTGGCGATCAGATGCTGCGCCGTTTTCTCGCCCCCAAGATCCTTGAGTCTCTCTACGTGCTGGGCGACCCGGCCGCTCTTCCATTATATGAGGAGCTGTTGGTCGCGGGCCACACCGATCGCGATCTTGGCCGCTGCGAAGTGACACGCGCGCTGGTGGGCGTCCGCAAACTCACCGGGCGGGTGGCGGCGAGCAGCAAGTTCCCCGATCCCGCGGAGCCGCACGTGCAGCGGGCGCTGGACGAGGCGGAGCGCTTGTTCGAGGAGGAGCGCGACCGGCTCGTGCCGGTCGTAGTGATCTAGCGGACGAAGCTGGCGAGCTTATCGCGGTAGGCTTTCCAACCCATATCGTACGTCTCGTTGTGCCCCGCTCCTTCTATCATTACGAACTCCACCGGACCCGGAGCGGCTGCGGCGACGCGACGCCCCATCTCTATCGGCACGAGCCGGTCGGCGGTCCCGTGGAACACGAGCACGGGGCAGCGCACCCGCTGGATCGTCCCCAGGTTGTCGAGCTCGAGGCGCACGAGGAAGAGCGGGAAGATGCGATAGTGGCGGGAGGCCAGCTCGCGCGCGTTCGTGAACGGCGACTCGAGGACCAAGCCGGCGACCTCGTGATCAGCCGCGGTGCGCGTCGCGACGGCGCTTCCGAGCGAGCGTCCGTAGACGTAGATCCGTTGCCGGTCCACGTCGGGTCGGCTCGCGAGCGCCTGATAGGCGAGGGCGCCGGCCTCGTACACGCCGGCTTCCGTCGCGCGGCCGCCACTGGCGCCGTAGCCGGGGTAATCGACGACGAGGAGCGCGGCGTGGGGCGGACGAAAGTCCCGAATCACAGGCCAAATGGCGCCGATGGTCTCGCCGTTGCCGTAGAACCACAAAAGGGCGGCGAAAGGCGGCGAAGGAGCCGCCGCCGCCCCGGGGGGGAGGTACCACCCTACGAGCCGGGTCCCATCACGCATTGTGAGCTCGATGCGCTCGCCATACCCGAGGACCTTCTGGGGGTCGGGGAGGGCCGCCCTGGGCGCGGGGAACGCGATGCGGTCCTGGAAGCCCCAGAGTAGCACCAGGAGCAGCAGGTAAAGCGCCGGGAGTCCCCAAACAAATGCCATGACGGGTGTTAATTTGGGGGCCAATGGATCCTCTGCTGGTCTCCCGCGCCCGGGGCGCGTTGCTGGGACTCGTCGCGGGCAACCAGTTGGGCGTGCCGACGGAGCACCTCGGGACTCCGGAGGCGATTCGTAAGGCATTTCCTAACGGGGTGCTGGACCTGGCGCCCCCACCGAAGAACTCTCCCTACGACGACGACGCGGCTATGGCGCTGCTGCTCGGGGAATCGCTTCTCGAGCGGCAGGGATTCGACGTGGCCGATGTCAGCCGCCGCTGGGTGAAATGGATGAAGGTTGACGGCCGGGGCATCGGCACGATCACGAAACGGGCGCTCACCCTGATCGATCGCGGCAAGGAGCCGTTCGAGGCCGGCCGCCTGGTCTATGAGGAGAACCCGCGGCGCGGGGCCGGCAACGGCAGTGTCATGCGCTGCGTCCCCGTCGCGCTGCGCTACCACGACGAGGTCGACCGCTTGATCCGCGTTTCCACGCAACAGGCGGCGATCACCCATGCCGACGAGCGCTGTACCTGGGGCGCCGCGGCCGTGAACCTCGCCGCGCGCGAGCTGCTCCACGGCAACATCTATTTCGTCGAGGAAGTGCTGCATCGCATCGGAGACCGCGCGCCGCGCGTGCTGCGCGAGGCGATCCACCGCGTGCCGCGCGAGGCCGAGGCCGACCTGCCTATCGCGGTCGCGGGGGAGGCGGGTTACGTCGTGCACTGCGTAGAAATCGCTTTCTGGTTCGTGACGCACGACCGCTCGCTCGAAGAGGCGCTCATCTTTCTGGCGCAGGCGGGCGGCGATACCGACACCAACGCCGCGGTGGCAGGAGCATTGCTCGGCGCGCGTTACGGGGAGACGGCGCTGCCGCCGCGATGGGTGCAGCAGCTGGTCGGGGCTCAGGGGATCGCGAAGCTGGCGGAAGGACTGGTCAACAGTGCGCTATGATTTGCGCGACGGCCTCCGGACGTAGTGCGAGATCCGGTCCATGACATCGTCGTCCCGGAGGGTGATCGAAATCCACCGCGCCTGACCCGCCCCGCGCCAGTTGAGGCGGATCACGCGCCGCCCGCTCGTCCATTCCAGCATGCTGCGCTCACGACGGTGTGCCGGCCCGAAGCGAGTCGTCAGGTCGCGCCGCGCCCATTCGACCAGGCGCGGCCCGCCGGAATCGGTCAGTGACACCATGGCGATCTTGCCCTCGAGCACGTACGCGCTGAGGTAGAAGCGGGCGCTGTCGCTGGGGTCGCGAATCATCACGCCGCACTCCATCAGCTGGGCGGTCCGGCGCGACGTATTGCAGCGCAACGTGTCGCGCCGCGCCAAGGCGCGCGCCCGTTCGGCGAACTCCTGATACGAACGACCGGGCGTGAACCCACGGTATGATGGAGACAGCGCCGCGCGCGCCACAGCAGGAGCGCGCGCAGGGGGATGGGATGGGTGAGAAGGGGGGGCGGGGATGGGGGGGGTCTGCCCTACGAGCATCGCGGGAACCGCGAGCGCGCCTAGCCACCCAGCGTACAGCCCAAGTCGCATGACGCCAATATACCGCTAACGCAGCGGGCCCGGGGAGTTACCCCCGGGCCCGCCGCTCGCAACATCTGCGCTTGCTTAGACCTTGCGAACGTTCTGCGCCTGCAGTCCCTTCGGACCCTGAGCGACGTCGAATTCGACGTTGTCGCCCTCGGCGAGGCTGCGGAAGCCCTCGGCCTGGATCGCCGTGAAGTGCACGAACACGTCCGGACCCGACTCCTGCGCGATAAAGCCAAAGCCCTTCGCGTCGTTAAACCACTTCACCTTACCCTTAGCCATACTGTTCAAACCTCACCACTTGGGGGCACGGCCCCGGACTGGATCGACCCAAGCCACCGCAGCCTGGGACGGGCTCAAACAAAAATCCGCGAGACCTTGGTCCTCGCGGAAGCGCAGCAGCCGGTGACGGTGCCTCGTATTGCTTGAACCGGGGCCAAAATTACGGAGCCCTTTCTGACCTGTCAATCAGTACGGGCACATTGAGTGTCCAGGAACCGCCTCTCCAGTATCACGACATCATAACGACACTATAAGCACACTCAACTACACTTCCATTCCTCTCCCGAGGCCAGTAACCTCAGGCCCTCCTACTAACCGCCGTCGATCGAGGATTCTCACATGCTTCTGCACGCGCTCCTGTCGCTGGTCGCTCTGCAACAGCCCACCGCTCCTGCACCCCAGTCGCCCATTGCCAAAGTCGAGGTACAACCTAGCGGTGGCGAAGTGGCGATCGGGGGAAAGCTCAAGCTCACGGCGCGCGCGCTCGACGCATCCGGCCAGGAGGTTCCGCAGGCGGAGATCAGGTGGTTCGTGGGTGGTGGAGGCGGTGATGTAGACTCGACGGGCGTTTTCACGGGCGGGTATCAGGGCTACACGCGGGTCACCGCCGTCGGATTCATCCGGGGCCTACAGGGCAGCCAGGTATTCGGCACGGGGCTGGTCCATGTACTCCCCGAGCCGCCGGCGCGCGTCGCACTCGATCCGCGGCCCACACGGCTCGTGGCCGGATCTCGGCTGACAATTTCCGGCACGCCCTTCTCGCGTCACGGCGACCGCCGCTCGGACCCCGTCGCGTTCACGTCGAGCAACCCACGCGTGGCGAGCGTGACGTCCGACGGGCGGCTGCGCGCCATCGCGGCGGGCCGCGCCACGATCACGGCGACCGCCGGCCCGGCGGCCGAGACGCTGGCGGTGCAAGTCCTGCCGAACAACGTGGCGCGCGTCGTCATCGAGCCCAGTGCTCCCACGGTCCGCACCGGCGACGTCGTCAAGTTCACTGCGACGTCCAGGACCGCCACCGGCCATTCCGTCGGCGACGTCGCGGTGGACTGGGCCGTCACCGCGGGGCCCGGTATCGCGCTGATCGACCCGACCGGGACGTTTGTCGGCGAGCTGCCAGGGAGCTACACCGTCACGGCGACGGTGGGCGGCAAATCGGCGGATGCCGTCGTGCAGGTCGCGGCGCGAGAGGTGGGGCGGGGCATCGAGGTGCGGGGCCGCGTGCCGATCACGATGAGCGCGGCGGAAGTGTGGGTGCACCCGTCGGGGACGTGCGCATATCTCACCACGATCGCCGACCGCGTGTACGCGATCGACATCACCGACGTCACGCATCCCAAAATCGTGGACTCGATGATGACCGACGCGCGCATCGTCAACGACGTGATGACGACCGAGGACGGCAAGTACGGCGTGTTCTCCCGCGAGGGCGCCTCGAATCGCAAGAACGGCATCGTCGTGTTCGACGCGAGCAATCCGTGCCATCCCAAGCCGGTGTCCGAGTACACCGAGACCGTCTCGGGCGGCGTCCACAGCTCCTACGTCTATCAGGGGCACGCATACATCACCGATGACGCGACGGGGTCGATGCGCGTGATCGACATCCGCGATCCGGCCCATCCCAAAGAAGTCGCCCGCTGGCAGACGGAGCAGACGGAGGCCGGACGTTACCTCCACGATATCATGGTCGTCGATGGCCTTGCCTATCTCGCGTACTGGAACGACGGGCTCGTGATTCTCGACGTCGGCAATGGCATGAAGGGCGGGAGTCCAACCAACCCGCAGTTCGTGTCGCAGCTCAAGTACGACCTCGATGCGGTCTATGCCCGGGTGGCGCAGCTGTGGGGCCCCGGATTCGTGCGCGGTACGCACACCGCATGGCGGCACGGCAAGTACGTCTTCGTCGGCGACGAGGTCTATACGGCGCGGCCCTACAAGGGCCTGGCCGACGGCAACAACCTCACCTTCGGACGGCTGCATGTCGTGGACGTCTCGGACATCCGCAATCCACGGGAGGTCGCGTGGTACGAACCCACGGACGGCGGCGTTCACAACGTCTGGGTGGTGGGCGACACGCTGTATCTGGGCAACTACCAGGGGGGCGCCCGGGCGCTCGACATCTCCGGGGAGCTGAAGGGCGACCTGCTGCGTCAGGGACGGGAGATGAGCTGGATCCTGACGGCGGACTCGATGGGCCACCGTCCGCGGGCGCCGTTCGCCTGGGGTGCCGTGGTGCGGGACGGCAACATCTTTGTCCCGGACATCAATACGGGGCTGTGGATACTGAGACTGGAGCCGAAACAGCAACCAGTGCCTTAATGCACTGTGCCTGAACCACTTAGCTACGCTACTGTTGGCTTACTGTCTTAGTACTGTCCGGTTTGTTCTGAGCCGCCAGCCCGTTCCGGAACGCGAGCAGAGCCTCGTCGTAGGCGCGCAGCCGATTGGTGAGATCGGCGGCGACCACAGCGGGTTGGCGCCCAGCCGTTTGTTCGCAGGCTGGCAGCGCGCTCGCTAGGGAATCGAGCCGCATAACGAGCTGTTTGGCGACGGTCCGCAGCGAATCCGCGTAGGCGGTCGACTGCATCTTGGGCCGGCCGCTCGCGATGAACGTGCGCGCGGTCGCGCACAGGCCGCCCAGCCGGCGTGCTGCGCCGCGGCGACGCAGCGAATCGCTGGCTTGCTGCGTGCGCGTGACCCGGCTCAGCCCATCACGCAGCTGCGCGACCCCACGGGTCGCGGTGCGCAGTCCCTCGACGTAGCGGATCTGTTCGAGCGTGGGCGCGGGCGGCGCGGGTGGCGCGGGTGGCGCCTGCGGGGCAGGCGGCGTAACCGGCGCGGGTACGGGAGACGGCGGAAGTGCTGGAAGCAGGGGCGACGGGACGGGTACCGTATCCTTCCGGACGATCGTGTCTCGACCCGTCGTGTCCTGCGCTCTGAGCGGAGTAACCGCGGCGGTGGTGACGGCGATCACGAAAGCGGCAAGCAAACGGCCATGCGACACGTGCATCGAACCTACTCCTCTAACAGTTGAAGTACCCCTGCGTTATACTCCCGCGATGGCCGTTCCCGCAACCTCCCGGAGCGTGCGGGCCTTCGAGGATCGCGCCGAAGCACTGGCGCATTTCTTTCTGCGGGCCGGCGAAGCTCCCCGCCTCATCGCCTACGACGATGCCGTCGGGCTGCCGCTTGATCAGGCGCTCGCGGCGCTCGAGTGGACGGCCCAGGTGGGCATTTTGGCGCCCGACGACTTGGTGCATGCCGCGCGCCTCGACCCCGACTCGGCCGCCACCGTCGTGGAGCGCAAAGACGACGACGGCCAACGCGCCTTCGTGTATTTCGGTCCGCGCATGGACGCCCCGCCCGCGGACCCCTATGAAGGTACTCTGTTGTACGACGAACCGGGCGTTCGCGCGTACCTCTTTGCCGAGCGCGGTCATGCGATCGCGCATTTCCTCCGCGCGACACATGGGTTGGGCGCCGCGCTGAGCATCCTGTCGCGCCGCGCTCCGGAGCTCCGCCACATCCGCCGCTGGACGCAGGCCCTCTTCGCCGAGCCCGCAGTGGGGCGCTCCACACAGCTTCTCGCGGGTTGGTACGCCACGAGCGGAGCCGGTTTTCTGTTCATTCCGTCGCAATCGGACGATCCTTTCGCGTACTGCGAGGTCGCGATCGAGGGCTGATACCCCCAAATGGGCCGATGTGGGAACGTGCAGTTTGTGGATTCACAACTCCACATCGTGTGGACGAGGCCCGGAACAAGTTGCAGAGTCAGTCTTTACTCTCCACACACGATGCACATCGAAGTGAGCTAACCCGAAGAAACATCGGCACTTGCGCGTTTTTCCAGCACCCCTATATTGATGTCACGCGACTTGGAGGGAAGGGTTGGGACCTGGCGTCTCAACAACGCCTTCAAGTCGGGTCCGAACGGAAATTCCGGGGAGGGCGCCGATGCAACCAAGGGCTCAGGCGCTCGTTGATCCGGGAGTACACTCACCGGGTCGGACAGATGGGGCCAGTCGCGTTGCCTCATCCACGTCGAAATGGTGCCTCGACGTGCAGTGCGGAGGGTCGGTCCGCGACCCGATCTGACCCGTAGCACCCACATTGGCGAACCAGGCGACCCGACGGGGTTGCTTGGGGATGGAAGCCGGAGCCTCTGCTTGCCCTACCGAGGACGAATCAGTCCATAGGTGGCGGCGGAGAGAAGAACGAAGGGCGCAAGCCCTCGACTCCGGGTAGCCGATGTGTCGGAGCCCCCGGGCGGCCTATCGTGCCGTCCCGGGGGCTTCGTCTTTTCTACCTATCATGTCTTGAGCCTCGGCAGGTTGGTGTCCACTTCATGGGCCTTGTGGAACGGCAGCCGCGGCCCGCGAATCGGGATGAGGTGGGCGATCGAGTTGGCGTAGTACTCGAGCAGCGGCCGGCCGCGCGGCAGCACCACGAGCGCGTCGCCGTCGGCGACGACGAGGCGGCGCATCCGCAGCATCCGCCAGGCGCGGTCCCAGACCTCGGCGATCCGCGCGCCGCCGCGCACCATCCTGCCGTTGACCTCCTTGAGCCGATCGCGCAGCTGATCCATGCGGTCGAGCACCGCCGTCTTCGCCACGACAGTCTGCCCGAACGAGAGCAGCGTGGCGGCTGCAAGCGCCACGGGTGTCACCGGAATGATCGCGCCGATACGGGTCAGCATCTCGCGCGCCAACCGCTCGAGCTCGGGAAGGCGCCGCTCCTTAGGCCAGGCGAGCACACCCTCAGGCGCCGACTGGAGCCAGGCGCGCAGGGACAGGGGCGTGCCGAAGTTGACGGCCACCCGTCCATAGCGCTTGAGACGCCCCGTGAGCAGGCGCGCCGTGTTGCTGGCGAGGTACGACAGGACTGTGCCGAGCTGCCGCACTCGGCTCGGCCGGTCGTGCTCATCGATGAGCTCGCGGATGAGCGAACGATCCTCCAGCACGCGGTCGTAGTTCATGGCGACGGGGACGAACCAGATGTCGCGATCGAATGCGGGGTCGAGCAGGGTGCGGCAGATGTAGTCGAGCAGCCCCAGCTTGGGCGGCCGCAGCTTGCCATCGCGCGACAGGCCGCCTTCGGGGAAGATCCCCTGCGTCACGCCGTTCCGCGTGATCAGCTGGACGTAGCGCTCCAGCACCGTGTGATAGAGGGGCTCGCGAAAGCGGCGGCGGATGAAGTAGGCGCCGAAGGACTTGAAGACATACTCGAGCGGCCAGGCGCGCGCCCACTCGCCGACGGCGTAGCTGACATGCACCCCGTGCGCCAGGACGTACGCCACCACCACGTAATCGGCGTTGGAACGGTGGTTCATGAGATAGACGACGACGTCGTGCCTGGGGATCTGGGCGAGCGCCCGCTCGTCCTGGTAATCCACGCTCACCTTGTACAACAGATTGACGAAGATCTTCGCGAGGTTGTAGCCCAGCTTGTAGTAGGACAGGACATTGAAGTGCGGGATGATTTCGTCGAGGTAGGTCCGCACCCGCCGCTGCACGACGGGCTCAGAGAGCCCGTGCTCGGCCATGTGCTCCCGAATCGCGGCGGCGATGGCGGCGTCGTCGGCGAGCGCGGCTCGGACAAGACGCGGCGCCTGAAGCTTAGAGCGTTTTAGGCGCGCACGGAACTTGTGGATGAGCCTCCCTCCTTCTTAAGCTGGGCATACCCCATCCCCTTCAGGCGCGCGATGCGCATGCCCATGGGCGGGTGGGTGGCCAGCCTGTCGGCGAGCCAGCCTTCCCGGCTCGTGAGCCGGCGACCCAGCGGATCGGCGATGCAGAGGTGGGCCGAACCGCGTTTGATCGCTGTCGTCGGCGCGGCTGCGTTCTCGATCTTCTCGAGCGCGCTCGCGAGCGCGAGCGGATTCCGGGTGAACTGGGCGCCCATCGCATCAGCGAGATACTCGCGGCGCCGGCTCACGGCGAGCGCGAGCAGCTGCGTGATGAGCGGGGCGGCGATCCAGGAGAGGATCCACAGCGCCAGCAGGATGGCGAGCACCGGGCCGGCACCGCCTTTGCCCTTGCGCCCGCCGCCCCCGCCGCCGCTCCCTCCGCCGATCGGCATCCGGCCGCCCCGCATCATCCGGCCCATCCCGTCCCGCATGAGGAGGACCGCCCCGACGAGGGCCGCGAGCGTCGTCATCAGGCGGACGTCGAGGTTCTTCACGTGGCCGAGCTCGTGGCCGATCACCGCCTGCAGCTCGTCGCGGCTACACAACGCGAGCAGGCCTTGCGTGACCGCAACGTGAGAGTCCCGTGGCTCGTGGCCCGTCGCGAACGCATTGGGATCGTCGTCCGGGATGATCCAGATCCGTGGTCGCGGTATTCCGGCCGCGATGGCCATCTCCTCTACGACATTCACCAGTTGGCGCTCGGCGTCGGTCTGTGGATCGATCACCTCGCGCGCCCCCGTGGCCCAGAGCACCTTTTGCGGCCCCGTCTTGTACGCGTACCAGGCGGCGGCGATCGCGATGCAGGTCAGCACGACGCCGAACCAGGGGAAAACGTGGTGGTAGCCTTCGGACCCGCTGCCGGAGGTGTAAAGGGCGAGGATGTAATCGCCGCCGAACCCCAGCCAGGCGAAAAACAACACGAAGCCAATCACCAGCCACGTCGTGCGCCGGCGATTGGCTTCCTGTTGTTGAAAGAGATTGAGCGAAGCTTCGTCCGTCACGCCCTGGGCTTCATGGAGAGTTCGACCTGCGGCACCGCGCGCTCGCCCTGATCCTCCAGCTCCCACAGCTCCGTCGGGGATGCGTGCGCCATCCCGGCGACGAGCGTCGTGGGGAATTGCTGCTGCTTGGTGTTGTACTGCGTCGCCGTGTCGTTGTAGAGCTGGCGGGCGAACGCGATGCGGTTCTCCGTGGACGTCAGCTCTTCCTGCAGTTGGCCGATGTTGCCCGTCGCCTTGAGCTCGGGGTAGCGCTCGACCACGACCATCAGCCGCGACAGCGCACCCGATAGCGCGTTCTCCGCCTGGCTGATCTGCTTCATTGCATCGGGTCCTGACGCGTTGACCTTGACGGCCTGATTGCGGGCTTGCACCACGGCTTCGAGTGTGGTGCGCTCGAAGTCCATCGCGCCTTTGACCGCGTTCACGAGGTTGGGGATCAGATCGTGCCGCCGCTTGAGCTGCACGTCGATCTGCTTGAAGGCGTTGAAGGTTTGGTTCTTGAGAGAGATGAGGCCGTTGTAAGCGGCGATCACCCACAGGACTACGACCACCGCGAGAACCAGCAGGACCCACATGATCGCTACCCCCGGTTAAAGACTCGTATTCTCTATTACGTGTTGTGCGGCAGGAGTTTCGCGATCGCCTGGCGCACGATCTCCGCGAGTCCGCTGTCGTCGGGCCCGACCCGGGCCAGCGGATGGTCCGCGTCGACGTGCAGCTCGACGCCGCGCGCCACCGGGATCCGCCGCCACGTGCTGGGCCCGCCCGACTCCTTGCCCGCGTCGCGGGTGAGCCACGCGGTGAGCGCGCGGCCCGAGCGGCCGCGCGGCATCCCCTCGGCTCCCTTCAGCGGCAGCCGGTCGGGCGGCAGCAGCGAGGCGCCGAGCACCTGGGCGCAGCGGCGCTCCAGCACGTCGCCCGTCTGCTCCTGCATGTCCTTGGTGATCGCGGCGAGCGTGGCGCCTTCCATCTGGCGCAGCTTGATCGCCAAGAGCTGGAGGAAATGACGATAGGAATAGGTGGCCGCCGTACCGCGGCCTTCAGGGGGACTCACGAGTCCCCGGGTCACATAGAACCGGATCGTGCGCTCACTCGGCGCCGCCCGGGCTGCGGCGTTGATGGGCGTCACGGCCGAGGCGTCGAGGACCGCGCCGACGAGCACCGACAGATCGCGGAGGTTCCAGGGCGCGAGGTTGCGGTACTCTCGCAGGACGTGCAGCGGGTCAGCGTGAACCGCGCTCGTCATGCGTCCATGGCCCCCGTGGAGCGATCCCGTGGTTGCAGCACGGCCGCGACCCAATCCGATACCTGCTGCAGGTTGAACGGCTTGCGGATCACGGTGCACCGATGGTGCTCGAGCCAGGTGCGCACTTCTTCGGCTTCGGCGTCACCCGTCATGATGGCGATGCGCCCTTCGAGCACGGGCCAGCGGTGGATGATGGCGAGGTACAGCGCCAGCCCGGACATCGTGGGCAGGTGGATGTCGAGGAGCAACGCATCGGCTTCTTCGGCCGCGAGCAGCTCGTATGCCGATTCCGCCGTGCCGGCGCTCAGCACGCGATACCCCTGCCGCTCGAGGAAACGCTCCAGGACGCGGCGCAGACCGGCCTCGTCGTCCACGATCAGTACGGTGGGCGGTTTGCGGGGCGGAGCGGTCATCATGACGCGCTGGCTGCCGCGCGGTGCGCGGGCGTGAAGAAGCTCTGGATGATGCGCCCCGTGGCCTCGTCGGCCGTGAGCGAGAGGCGCATCTCGCCGGCGGTGAGGCCCAGATAGCTGCGGGCGTGCTGCTGTAACGTCTTGGCCTGCGCGTAGCCGAGCCGCTGCGCGACGTCCTCGATCGTGAAACCAGGATCCTGGAGCAGGCGGTGTGCGTACAGCACCCGCGCAGCGGCGAGGATGTGGCGCGGGCTGGGCAGGCTGGCGCGCGCGAACCAGCGCGCGCAGGTGCCGCGGTCTACGCGCGCCCGCGCGGCGACCTGTTGAATCGTCTGCACCTCGCCGGGAGTGCGCAGGGCATCCTCGAGCACCCAGCGGAGCTCGCGCGGCAGGGGCGCGAGCGCGGCGGTGAGTTGCTCGAGCAGCTGGTGTGAAGCGGCGTGCATCTCTTCGGCGGCCAACAATTCGCGCAGCCGCTCCGGATGATCGTCGACGCGGTTGAAGACGACGTGTCGGATGCCCCGCTGGCCCAGCGCGAGCAGCACGCCCGCTAATTCGGTCGTGAGCGACGTATAGAGGATCAGCGGCAGCGAGGGGAAAAGGAGGCGGAGCCGCTCGATCTCCTGTCCGCTCGCGGCGCCTGCGAGCAGCGGGTCGACGACGGCGATTTCCACCGGCCGGCCGCGGATGGTCAGCAGGGCCGCATCCCAAGTGGCAGCGCGCGCCAGGGCGAAGCGAGGCGTGACCGCACCCCGCAACCTCTGGTACTGCACGTCCGGAACCGCTGCCAGAACGAGCATAACCCCCTAGGGTTTTCCCCGATGCCGCAAAAACGCCCTACGATGCCGCAAAAACGCCCTAAACGCGACGGTCCCCGCCACTCAAGTTGGGGGTGTACGCAACCGCTGCACCCAACCTGTCCGTGGAGGTCTTATGGCCCGCCGCATCCGCTTCGCGCTCTCGCTGCTCCTCGTGTCGTTCGCTCTTTCCGCCGCTGCGTGTGCCGACGCGACTGGTCCGAGCGGGACGACCTGCGATACGAGCAATCCGGTCACCTGCAAGTAACGGCTACGCTCTGAAGGCGCTCAGGGAAGCCGAAACTTCCCTGAGTGCCTCGCTCCACAGTACGGGCTCCGCCGGAGCGCCCTCGGCATGTTCGGGGGCCTCGCACTCGCGGAGCCCGTGCGCTATCCGTTCGATGCGAAACACGAGTTCGTGCAAGCCGTGCGTGCTGGCGATTTCCAGGGCACGGCGTACGTGCGTTTTTGCTTTGGCACAGCTCCCGAACCGCGCGAGCCCAATTCCGATCTTGAGGTAATAGTCGGCACGCACGTTAGGGGCCATCTCTTCGAGATGCTCGAGGCAGCGCTCGCGCCAACGTTCAAATCCCACTCGGTCACGCCGGAACGATGCGCAATGCATGAGCTCGACCAACGAGTTCGTGAGGTTCTCCCCCACCCGCTCGCGACGCACGACCTCGCCCAATGCTCGTTCCGCACCGTCCACATCGCCGCAGGAGAGCAGGACGATCCCCAAGTCGTTCAGGACGCGGAGTTGTGAAGTCTCGTCTTCATACAGCTCGTAGGCGCGCCACAGGTGCGGGGCGCCCTCGTGTGCCTGCCCGCGGCGTTGCAGAACGTTACCGAGCCCATGCTCGGCCTGTGCCTCGGGCGTGCGGAAGCCCCCCACCGCGGCGTCGGCCAACACGCCGCGCCATCCCTGTTCCGCCGCCGCGAGGTTCCCCCGGAAGTACTGCACGTTGCAGTGACCGATGCGACTCAGCAGCACCGACGGCTGGTCCCCGGCCGCGGCGGCGATCCGGCCGGCTTCAGTGTACGCGGCGGCGGCGCCGTCGAAATCGGCCTGGAGCCGCCGGACGCGGCCGAGGCGCAGCCTCACGGCGACGGCATCCGTTGCGGTGAGTCGGTCGCCGGCGACGCGTATCAGCGTCCTCAATACGTCTTCGGCTTCCTGGAGGTGTACGTGCTCGAGATACAGCGCGTACGCGAGCAGCGCGGGGGCAAGCATCCGAATCTCAGTGGTGCGGTGCGCCTCTCCGGTCGCGCGCACGATGCCGCTCAGGTGTGCAGCCTCGGTCCCTTCGCCGGACAGCTCGATGCAGTACCGCTCCGTCGCCGCCCACTGGTAGCGGAAGACGTCCGGCGCAGGGGGCTCGCGGTCGGCTGATAACAGATCCACGAACCGGAGCGCCAGAAACGCTCCCTGACCCAGGCGCACTCCCGGCGATGTGGCGGGTTCGTCGGCCACCCGCTGCAGGAAGACCGCATGGGGAAGTCCGGCAGGTTGGGTTTGGGCTTCAGTACTCATCGCGCTCCGCATGTGCACGCGGTATACCGAAACGCAAGGCCATCACACGTACGAACATAGCGCGCGCGCGAGCGGTGCGTTAGGCCGCAAACGGCGCGTTTTCCGGCTTTTCGCCGGGGTTTTCCGGTGCCGCAACCGCGCGGCGACCCCCTATAAATGGCGCATGGCCAAAGGGTTCTCGCTCATCGAGATGGCGGTCACGATCTGCATCGCGGCATTGCTCGCGGCGCTCTGGCTGCCTCGGGCGGGACAATTGCTGAACTGGATCGCGGCGGACCACGCGGCGCGGGATATCACGACCGCGCTCGCGCACGGCCGTCAGGGCGCGGTGCTCCAAGCGACGCGCGCCCGCGTGACGATTGCCGCCGACACGCTGCGGATCGACCGCCTCGGCCCCCAGGGCTGGGAGCCATGGTGGCGCCGGCCGGGGCCCACGAGTCTGGGTGTGCAGATGGAGGTGTCCAACCCTGTCGTCATTTTTGGTCCTAACGGCATGGGGTGGAGCGCGTCGAACACGATGGTGGTGCTGCGGCGGGGGTCTCAGGTCGAAACGATCACAACGTCGCGGGTGGGCAGAGTGAAACGCTGGTAGACGCAACCCTGGCGCGGCGAGCTGCATCTAATCTCTTGAAACTTGGAACTGGGCAAGACGTACGAAGCAGTGGTCGCGGCCGAAGTGTGACGGCCACTTCGCCCGACCGCCAACCCCGGGGAGCTTCTGGCCCCGGGGTTTGGTTTTTTTAGATCGAGGGCCCCTGGTCCTCGTCGAGGAAGATCAGCGTCTGCCGGCGCCCGACGATCCGCACCAGCGCCTCGAGGACGCGGGGATCGAGCACCGTCCCGGACAAGTCTGCCATGCGGTCGACCGCCTGTTCGGGCGTCATCTTTTCCTGATAGGGGCGCGACGTGGTGAGCGCGTCGAACACTTCCGCGGCGGCGATGACGCGGCCGCCCAGCGGCACCTCTTCTCCCCGCAGGCCGTCGGGATAGCCGGTGCCGTCCCAGCGCTCGTGGTGGCTCTTCACCATCGCCACCACGTCGCCGAGGTGCACGAGCGGCGCGAGAATCTGCGCGCCGATGATCACGTGCTGCTTGACGTGCTCGAACTCTTCGGCGGTGAGCGGGCCTTCTTTGTTCACGACCGATTCGCGGGTGCCGATCTTGCCCAGGTCGTGCAGCCGCCCTGCCATGCGCACGCGGTCCACCTCGTCCTCGGCGAGTCCCATCTCGGCCGCGACGTTGGCTGAAAGATCCGCGACGCGCGCCGAGTGACCGCGGAGGTACGGGTCCTTCGCTTCGAGGGCATTGACGAGCGCCTCGAGCGTCGCCGTGGAGACGCGTTCCAGGCGATTACGCTCGCGCTGCAGCTCGGCCGTGCGGGTGGTGACTTCCTCTTTGAGCCATTGGTTCAGATGGCGGTTCTCGAGCTGCATCTCACGGCGCTTCAACGCGCGCTGCACGGCCCGGCCGAGGTCGGCGAGCTCGATCGGCTTGGTGAGGTAGTCCATGGCGCCGCGCTGCATGCAGAGGGCGGCGCTGGTGGCGTCGTTGACGGCGGTGAGCATCAGGATCGCGAGGTCCGGCTCGATCTCGAGCGCCTGCGGCACCAAGTCCACGCCGCTCGTGCCCGGCATGCGAATGTCGGACAGCATGAGGGCGACCTTGTGAAGCCGCAGCTGCTGCAGGGCCTCCTCGCCCGAGCCCGCCGTATGCACTTCGAACTGCTGCTGCTTCAGGTATTTCCGCAGCGCGTTCCGGATGGGTTCTTCGTCATCGACGACGAGGACGGAGACGATTCCCGGATGAGCGGTCAATGCATACCCCTTACGTAAACAGAGTCGAAAACATGTGGCGCGTCGCGCCGTCTGGATAGTCCGCTGGAATCCCTACACGTCCCCCGCCACGAATGTCAGGTCCACCGGCGCGCGCAGCAGGCCCGCCCGGTGCGCGCGGGCAAACAATTCCGCCACGGCCCGCCGTCCGACCGGACCGTAGTCCACCGTGTAGGCGTTCACGTACATGTCCACGAACTTGTCCGTGCGCGCCGCATCGAGGCCGCGACTGAACCCCTGGGCGTGGCGCAGCGCCTCCCCGCGGTGCGCCAAACCGTATTCGATGCTCGCTTTCAAATCGCGGGCGATCGCGCGCATGAGGTCTTCCCCGAGGTCGCGCCGGACGACGTTGCCGCCCAACGGCAACGGCAGCCCCGTTTCTGCGTACCACCATTCTCCCATGTCCGCCCAGAGATGCAGGCCGCGGTCCGCGTAGGTCAGCTGCCCCTCATGAATGAGCAGTCCGGCATCGGCGTTTCCGGCGGCGACGCAGTCCTCGATTTCGTCGAACGGCACCACCAAATGACGGGCGTCGGGTTGGTAGAGCCGCAGCGCAAGGAAGGCGGTGGTGAGCTCGCCGGGCACCGCGACGAGACGGCCGGCGAGCGCGCGCCGCGGGTCGGCCGGCGCGGCAGCGCGGGACACGATCCTGGGCCCATAGCGATCGCCGATGCTGGCGCCGTGGGCGAGCAGGGCGTACCGGTCCGCCAGATAGGCGTAGGCGTGAAGTGATACCGCGGTGACTTCGAGCTCGCCGGCCAAGGCGCGCCGATTCAGGCTTTCGATGTCGCCGAGCTCGTGTACGTAGCGCCGCCCGCCGGTGTCGATTTTGCCCGCCGCCATCGCCCAGAACATGAACGCGTCGTCGGCGTCAGGGCTGTGCGCGACATGGATGACACGAGGCGCCGTGGCGGTCACGCGCCGCCTCGCGCCTGACGTTCGGCCTCCGCTTTGAAGGCCGTGAGGGCGTCGCGGTGCTCAGTGTATTCGGGCCGATTGCGAGCCAACTCGGCCGCCTCATGGCGGAGGAAATCGGCGTAGGCGCGGCGGTCACCAGCGTGCGCGCGCAGAACGTAGGCGAACAGATGGGTCGGAGCGGAACGCTGGATCGTGTCGGCTTGGGCAAGGCCGGCGGCGACGTCGCCCCCGGCGAGATGCAACAGCCCGATGTGGTAGCGCGCATCGTTATCGAGGGCCGGGAGCTGACTGTAGGCTCCGAGGGCCATCGGGAGGAAGAACCGGACGCTATCGGTCTTACCAGCTTCCGCCAGAGTCATCACGCGGTTGAATAGCCGGTTGGCCCGCTCTTCGGGCGACATCTGCGAGATGTCCGGGGGGCGGCCAGGCAGGGGGGGCGGGGGGGGCGGCGCCGTTCCCACAGAGCCGGTTGCGGCGCCGCGCATAGCGAGCACCGCCAGCAGCGCTCCCAACGCGGCACCCGCCACGGCCCAGGGCAGGCCCGCCCGCCAACCGGTGGCCTGGCCGCGGCCGACCGCAGCCCCGCACTTGTGGCAGAAACGAGCATTGGGAGAAAGCTGCGCGCCGCAGGCATGGCAAGTCATAGGGTGGGGAATCTAACCCGGCTAGCAGGAAACCGAGGCCAACGGTAGAGTAGGGGCCATGGGAGCCACGGAGTACGGCAAGCACATGGGGGAGCTCAAACGCGGCGACCAACGCTGGGACGTGTACCTCGAAGGGCAGCCGGATACGTCGCTCGGAGCGGTCCGCGGCCGCATCCATTTTGTGAGCGGGGAGCTGCACCGGATGACCGGGTGGATCTTCCTCGAGTGGCAGGAGAAGGATATTCAGGAGCGGTTCGGGGAGTTTTCGGCTGTAGAGCTGCTGCACTTTGTGGAAGCCCTGGAAGGCTGATGCTGCACCACCGGGCCATCAATGTGCATGATTTGTGAGGTCAATCGATAGTCTGAGTTGGTTTTCTTGCATTTCGAGCACGGAATTCTTGACACCCCCGTACCCCCCCTCTAGCTTCTCCACCTGGCCCGCCGCTTGCACAGCGTCTCATCGACTCGGGAAGGAGACCGTACCCTATGACAGCAACGTTGGAACCCAGCGTCGCCTCTGGCGCAAAGACGACCGCTGGCCCGTCGCCGGCGGATGTGATCCGTCGCGCCAAGGAAGCGGGGGTGCAGATCGTGGACGTGAAGTTCACCGACCTGCCCGGCACGTGGCAACATTTCTCGATTCCCTTGAAGGAGCTCGAGGAAGCGACGTTCACCGACGGTTTGGGATTCGACGGCTCGTCGATCCGCGGCTTCCAGGCGATCAACGAGAGCGACATGCTGCTCCTGCCCGACCCCGCGAGCGCGTTCGTCGATCCGTGCCTCCAGGTGCCGACGCTGTCGCTGACGTGCGATATCGTCGACCCCATCACTCGGGAGCCCTATTCGCGCGATCCTCGTTACGTCGCGCACAAGGCCGAGGAGTTCCTGAAACGGAGCGGCATCGCCACGACGGCGTACTACGGGCCCGAGGCGGAGTTCTACATCTTCAACTCGGTGCGCTTCGATCAGAACGCGCACGAGGGCTACTACCACATCGATTCGGAAGAAGGCATCTGGAACTCCGGCGCGAACGGGGCGCCCAACCTGGGCCACCGGCCGCGCCACAAAGAGGGCTACTTCCCCGTCCCACCGGTTGACCGGCTGCAGGACCTGCGGTCCAAGATCATGCTGGCGCTGATCGCCGCCGGGATCGATGTGGAAGTGCACCACCACGAAGTCGGCACGGCGGGTCAGACCGAGATCGACATGCGCTTCGGCACGCTCACCCGCATGGCCGACCAGATCATGATGTACAAGTACATCGTCAAGAACGTGTGCCACCAGCACGGCTACACGGCGACGTTCATGCCCAAGCCGATGTTCGGCGACAATGGCTCGGGGATGCACGTGCACATGAGCCTGTGGAATGGCGATAAGAACCTGTTCTTCGACGCGAAGGGGTACGCGCTGATTTCGGATACGGCGCGCTGGTATATCGGCGGGCTGATCAAGCATGCCGCGGCGCTGCTTGCCTTCGCGGCTCCGACGACGAACAGCTACCGGCGGCTGGTGCCGGGCTACGAGGCGCCGATCAACCTGATCTACTCGCAGCGCAATCGTTCGGCGATCTGCCGCATCCCGATGTACTCGACGTCGCCCAAGGCGAAGCGGATCGAGTTCCGCGCGCCCGATCCGGCGAGCAACCCGTACCTGACGTTTGCGGCGCTGCTCATGGCTGGTCTCGACGGCATCAAGAACAAGATCGAGCCGCCCGCGCCGATGGATGTGGATCTGTACGACCTGGAGCCGGCGGAGCGCAAGCACGTCAAGAACACGCCGGGAACCCTGCAGGAGTCGCTGGCCGCGCTGGAGGCGGACCATGCGTTCCTGCTCGAGGGTGGCGTCTTCACGCAGGATCTGATCGACACGTGGCTCACATACAAGAAAATCAAGGACGTGGATGCGGTGGCGTTGCGGCCGCACCCGTACGAGTTCTTCCTGTATTACGACGTGTAAACCAGGACGGCAGTAGGCGGCAAGGGCGGCAGGGCGACACCTTGCCGCCTTTGCTGTCTCTGCCGTCATTACATACCCATTATGACCACTAAAAAAGAAGTCATCGACCTCGCAAAAAAGCAGGGTGTTACTTCTCTGCGCCTTCAATTCACCGACATCCTCGGCGTCAACAAGAACGTGGAGGTCCCCGAGAGCCAGTTCGAGAAGGCGCTCGAGGGCGACATCATGTTCGACGGGTCGTCGATCGAGGGGTTCGTCCGCATCGAAGAATCGGATATGGTGCTCAAGCCGGACCTGGACACGTTCCGCGTGCTTCCCTACGACGACGAAGGCGGCAAGGTCGCGCGCATCATCTGTGACATCTACAATCCGGACGGCTCGTCCTTCGCGGGGTGCACCCGCCAGGCCCTGAAGCGCCAGATCGCCAAAGCAAAAGCGCTCGGGTACGAAATGATGGCCGGCGTCGAGGCGGAATTCTTCATCTTCCAACTCGACGCTAACGGCGATCCGACCACCGACACGCACGATCGAGGCGGCTACTTCGACCAGACGCCGGTTGATCGGGCCGAGGAGATCCGGCGGCTGATCGTGAAGGACCTCGTCTCCATGGGCTTCGAGGTGGAGGCGGGCCACCACGAGGTCGCCCCGGGGCAGCACGAGATCGACTTTCGCTATGCGGCGGCCCTCGAGACCGCGGACAACCTCGCCACGTTCCGGTTCATCGTCCGCAACGTCGCCTACCGCCACGGCTTCCTGGCCACGTTCATGCCGAAGCCGATCTTCGGGCAAAACGGCTCCGGGATGCATACGCACCAGTCCTTGTTCCGGAAGGACGCCAACGCCTTCTACGACCCGAAGGGCAAGTGGGAGCTCTCAGACGTGGCGCTGGCGTACATTGCCGGCCTGTTGACCCATGCGCGGGGCTTCTGCGCCGTCACGAACCCGCTCGTGAACAGCTACAAACGGCTCGTACCGGGGTACGAAGCGCCGGTGAACGTCGCGTGGTCGATGCGGAACCGATCCCCGCTCGTCCGGATCCCCGACCGCCGCGGCGCGGGCACACGCTGCGAGCTGCGCATGCCGGACCCGTCGGCGAATCCGTACCTTGCGCTGGCGGTACAGCTCGCGGCCGGGCTCGACGGCGTGGAGCGCAAGCTGACCCCGCCCGACCCGGTGAACAAGAACATCTTCGAGATGAGCCATCGTGAGCGTCGCAAGTATCGTATCGACGAGCTGCCGCGGGACCTGCACGAAGCGCTCGATCTGCTGGAGAAGGACGACGTGATCACGGGAGCGTTGGGCCCGCACATTTACGAGCGGTTCGTCGAAGCCAAGCGGGAAGAGTGGCAGGAGTACATCGGAAAGGTCAGCGAGTGGGAGCTCGAGCGATACTTGAGTGTCTATTGATGCTCGGGCTCACGGCCTGCGAGCTTCTGCCGCGCGCCGGTGACACGCAGGGCGTGCAGCAGGCAGGGCGCTGGGAGCAGCGGGGCCGGTTGACGGTGGAACCCGACCCGCGCTACACGCTCGTGCACCTGCGGGTGGATACCGCCGGCGTGGCCGACCGGCACGACGTGGTGCTTGCGCGCTTCGACTTCGACCCGAGTGAGGCGGCGGGCGACGAGTACGCCCTCACCGTGGCGCTGGACATCGGGGACGCGCGACGGCTCGCGGCCAATCATCCGTACACGCTCGGCGACGCGATCCCGGCCTACGGGACGGTGACGTGTCTGTGCCGGCCGCTACGTCCCGACTCGGTGCGCGGGACGTACACGATGCAGACGCGGGGGAGCCGCCAACTCGCGGGCCGGATCGACGCCACGCTGTACTTCACCGCCTGGGACGATTCGCGCGTCCACGCGACCTACCGGCTGCGTCAGCGAATCCACGGAGTCCGCCCCTAGTCATGCGCGTGCGTATCAGCCTCTGCGCTGCACTGCTGGCCGGTGTGGTGGCGCCGAGCGCCGCCGCCCAGACGATCGACACGATCATCATCCAGAACGCGAACGTCTTCAGCGACAGCGACGGTGCGCCTCACTTCGTCGCCCGGCTGGCGAACGGCTTACACATCCGGACGCGTCAATGGGTAATCCGGCGGCGGCTGTTGATGAATCGCGGCGACCAGTACGACGGCGCCCGCGTGCAAGAGACCGAGCGGGCGCTGCGCAGGTTGGGCGTATTTCGATCGGTCAAGATAGATACGGGGCGGGCGACACCGGGCGGGCCGCTCGCGCTGCGCGTCGTCACGGCCGACGGATGGAGCTCGCACCTGCAGGCGAGCTTCACGGCCGCGGGCGGCGATAAAAGCTGGGAGATCGGGTTTATCGAGCGGAACTTCCTCGGCACTGCGACCGAAGTGGGCGTGGACTACGGCAGCAACCCTGACCGCCGGCGGTTCGAGCTCGGGTTCTCGAACCCGCATTTCGTGGGGCGGCGCACCCTGCTGAAGCTGCATCACGCTGAGCTCTCGGACGGCCGCAGAAGCTCGTGGCAGTTAGGCGTGCCCTTTAACGAGACCGCCGGGCGGCGTTCGCTCGCGACATACGGGGAGGCGGCGCGGGAGCGCGTGCTGCAGTTCCGGGACGGCGCACTCGTGGCGGATTCGCAGCACCGGCTGCTGCGGTTCGGAGTGGGGGCCGGGCTGGCGCCGCACGCCACCAACCGTGACTATGTGCGCTTCTTGTTCGGCGCCGAATGGCGGCGTGAGGATTTCGCTAGCGACACCATTTCACGCCCATTCCCCTACCACACCTTTATTACGACGCGAGCAGGGGTGGCGATGGGGAGCGTCCGTTTCCGCGTCCTCGAGCACTTCAATTCGTACTCACGACGCGAGGACGTGGATCTGTCACCTACACTATACGTGGGCGCCGTGGTCGAGTCCGGCGTGGGATACGAGGCGAGCGGGCAGGCATCGGCCGTCTGGCAGCGCGGCTTCGCGCTGCTCAGCGCCGAGGCAAGCGGACTCGATTCGTCGCGGCTGCGCGGAGGCTTTACGGTGGTGAGCCAGAACGTCCACCGCCACACGCTCATCGCGCACCTCGAAGGGGGAGTGCTCCACCGGCCGAAGCCCGGCGCCGAGTTCAATCTCTGGATGGAACAGCGTGGTCCGCGTTTGTTTGGTGTTCACGACTTCATCGGGACGCGGATGGCCTGGATGGTCCTCGAAGACCGGATCCTGCTCGTCGACGACATCTGGGGCCTGATGGCGGTCGGGATCGCGCCGTTTCTCGACTATGGCGGCGCATGGTACGGAGACCAGAGCGCGCGGTTGGGGGGGAATGCGGGGCTCGCGTTGCGGTTCGGCCCCACGCGGGCGATACGAGGCGAGGCCGCGGAGTTCGCGTTCGGATATCGCTTTGGCGATGGGGTGATCGGCCGCTGGGCGGTCACGCTACGGAAGGGCGTGGTCTTTTGACCATGGCTCACTAAGACACGAGGGGACTATGGAGCCGGTGCAGGAAATCTTCGACGTCGTGCGGGCAGGGGACACCGTGCGGCTCAAGGCATTGCTCGCGGCGCAGCCTGCACTCGTGAACGCGCGCAATGAGCGCGGCCATTCGGCCGTGCTGATCGCGCAATACCACCACAAGCCGGAGGCTGTGGCGGTGCTGCTTGCGGCGGGACCCGACCTCGATGTCTTCGACGCCGCTTCGGTGGGCCGGACGGCCCGCGTCGCCGAGTGGCTGGACCGCGACCCGTCGCTCGTCAACGCGTACTCGAGCGATGGTTTCTTTCCTCTCGGCCTGGCGGCGTTCTTCGGCCACCCGGAGACGGTGCGCCTGCTGCTGGCACGGGGCGCCGACGTGACCCAAGTGGCGAAAAACCCGATGCGCATCCAGGCCCTGCACGCTGCGGTCGCGGGCCGCTCGCGCGAGGCGGTGCAGCTGGTGGTGGAGGCAGGGGCGCCGATCAACGCGCAGCAGCACTTGGGGTGGACGGCGCTGCACGAAGTCGTGCATCAGGAGAACGTGGAGCTGACGCGGTATTTCCTGGCGCACGGCGCCGATCCCAAGGTACAGAACGACGAGGGGAAGAGCGCGATCGGACTTGCGGCGGACCAAGGGAACGCGGCCATCTTGAAGTTGCTCAAGGGGCAGGGGTAACTTCTCCTGCCTGGCGCCGTAGCCAAGTGGTAAGGCAGAGGTCTGCAAAACCTCGATTCGTCGGTTCGATTCCGACCGGCGCCTCTTGCTCGTCCCCAAGCTTCTCACAACACTCCGAGGCTATAGCCGCGCGCAGTTCGCGGCCGATCTAACCGCCGGCGTCATCGTCGGCATCGTCGCGCTGCCGCTCGCCATCGCGTTCGCGATCGCGAGCGGTCTCAGTCCCGAGCGGGGACTGTACACCGCGATCATCGCGGGTTTTCTCATTTCCCTGCTGGGGGGCTCGCGGGTTCAGATCGGCGGCCCCACGGGCGCGTTCGTCGTGATCGTCGCCGCCATCGTGCAGCAGCACGGCGTCGACGGCCTGCTCGTCGCCACCCTGATGGCCGGCGTGATGCTGGTCGCGTTCGGGCTGCTGCGCTTCGGCGCGGCGATCAAGTTCATCCCCTATCCCGTGACGATCGGGTTCACGAGCGGCATCGCGCTCATCATCTTCTCGAGCCAGATCCGCGACCTCCTCGGTTTGGAGATGGACGCCGTGCCCGCCGGGTTCGTGGCAAAATGGGGCGCGTACGTCCACGCGTTCGACTCGGTGAATTCCTGGGCCCTCCTCGTCGCCACGCTCGCATTCACGATCATTCTGGTGTGGCCAAGAGTGGAGCGTCGCATTCCAGGGCCGTTCGTCGCACTCATCGTGACGACCGTGCTGGTGCAGGTGCTGCATCTGCCCGTCGAGACGATCGGCGCGCGCTTCGGCGCGATTCACGCCGGGCTACCGCGGCCGCAGCTGCCACACGTCACCATCCCGCTGCTCGGCGTGCTGGTGGGACCGGCCCTGACGATTGCGCTGCTCGCGGCGATCGAATCATTGCTCTCGGCGGTCGTCGCCGACGGGATGATCGGCGGCCGCCACCGCTCCAACATGGAGCTCGTGGCGCAGGGCGTCGCGAACATCGTGTCGCCGATCTTCGGCGGCATGCCCGCCACGGGGGCGATCGCGCGCACCGCGACGAACGTGAAGAACGGGGGCCGCACACCGGTCGCCGGGATGGTCCACGCGATCACGCTGCTCCTCATTACGCTGTTTTTCGGCCGCTGGGCGGGGTTGATTCCGCTGGCCACGCTGGCCGCGATCCTGATCGTGGTCGCGTTCCACATGAGCGAATGGCGGACATTCGTCACGGAATTCCGCGCACCGAAGAGCGACGTCGCCGTGCTGCTCACGACGTTTCTGCTCACGGTGCTCATCGACCTCACGGTGGCGATCGAGGTGGGCATGGTGCTGGCGGCGTTCCTGTTCATGCGCCGCATGGCCGAAGTGACGAACATCCGCGTGCTGACGCACGAGTTCAACGACCCGGTGGACGACTTCGAGCGCGATCCGAATGCGGTACGGCGGCGTGCGATACCGGAAGGCGTCCAGGTCTACGAAATCACCGGCCCCTTCTTTTTCGGCGCGGCTGAGATGTTCAAGGATCGGGTCAACCGGATCGCGGGAAAGCCGAAAGTCCTGATCTTGCGGATGCGACACGTGCCTGCCATCGACTCGACGGGCCTGCACGCCCTCCGCGAGCTCGTCCGCCGGAGCAAGCGGGAGGGGACGCTCGTGATCTTGTCCGACGTGCACGCGCAGCCGGTGGTCGCGCTCGAGCGCTCCGGCCTCTACGACGAGCTCGGTGAGGAGAACATCCATGGCAACATCGACGACGCCCTCAATCGGGCGCGGGCCCACCTCGGCCTGCCCACCCTACCGGCGCCAGTGTTCGCCACGCCGACGGTGGCGCGAGAGACTCCCGCTGCGGGGAGCCCGGCCATCCCGGATTGAACGCCGTAATGTCCATGGGTGTACCTTGCAGGTATGGAAGCGGTGAAAGAGCAGCGCAAAGCGACTGTAGCCTGTCCGTTCTGCGGCACGCTGAACCGGGTGGATCTCGCGCGGCTCGACCATAAGCCCAAATGCGGCAAGTGTGCCAAGCCGATTCTGTTGGATCGGCCCATTCCCATTTCGGACGCATCGTTCGAGCGCGTCACGACCGATACGACGGTTCCGGTGCTGGTCGATTTCTATGCCGATTGGTGCGGGCCCTGCAAGATCATGGCGCCGGTGCTGGACGACGTCGCGCACAAGCGCGCCGGTGAGGTCCTGGTCGCGAAACTCGACACGGATAAGAACCCCGCCACGGGCCTACGCTTCGGCATTCGCGGCATTCCGACGCTGATTCTATTTCGCAATGGCAAGGAAGTCGGCCGTCGCGTCGGCGCCGTGCCGCCGGCCGACGTCGAAGCTCTGCTCAACGCCTCTTAGCGCGCGAGCTGGCGCAGCACGTACTCCAGAATCCCGCCGTGCCGGTAGTACTGCAGTTCTTGCGGGGTGTCGATCCGCGCGGTAGCGCGAAACTCGGTCACTTTGCCGTCGTCGGCCCTCGCCGTCACCGTCAGATCCTTGCCGCGCGGGAAGCCCTCGGCCAGGATCTCGCGCAGCCCGACGATGCCGTAGCGCTCCTTCCCCGTGAGACCGAGCGACTCCGCCCCCTGATCGATGGCGAACTGCAGCGGCAGAATCCCCATCCCCACGAGGTTCGAGCGGTGGATGCGCTCGTAGCTTTGCGCGATGACGGCGCGCACACCCAACAACCGCGGACCCTTCGCGGCCCAATCGCGTGACGATCCCGACCCGTACTCTTTGCCGGCGAGGACGATCAGCGGCACGCCTTCGGCCTCGTACTTGAGCGACGCGTCGTAGATCGTCATCTGCTCGCCGTCGGGGAGATGCACGGTGAACGGTCCTTCGGTGCCGGGCGCCAGCAGATTCTTGAGGCGCACGTTGGCGAAGGTGCCCCGCACCATTACTTCATGGTTGCCGCGGCGCGCACCGTATGAGTTGAAGTCCACCGGCGCCACGCCGTGCGCGATCAGGTACTGGCCGGCAGGCAGGGTCTTGCGGATCGAGCCGGCGGGCGAGATGTGGTCGGTCGTGATGCTGTCGCCCAGCAGGCACAACACCCGCGCATCCCGGATGTCGGTGACGGGCTTGGGCTCGACCGGCATCCCGTCGAAGTAGGGCGGGCGCCGGATGTAGGTCGAGTTCGGCTCCCACGCGAACCGGTCGCCTTCGGGCACGGGGAGGCCGCGCCAACGCTCGTCCCCTTTGAACACCTCGGCATAGCTCTTCCGGAACATGGACGACTTGATGGACTTTTCGATGACGTCCGCCACCTCCTGGGCCGACGGCCAGATGTCGCGCAGGTAGACCGGCGCGCCGTCCATTCCGGTGCCGAGCGCTTCGTTGTGGAAGTCGATTTCGATCCGCCCGGCCAGCGCGTAAGCGACGACGAGCGGCGGCGAAGCGAGATAGTTCGCCCGCACCTCCTGCTGGATCCGGCCCTCGAAGTTGCGGTTTCCTGACAGCACCGAACACACCACCAGCTCTCCCTCTGCGACGGCGTTCGACACCGCTTCCGGCAGCGGCCCGGAGTTGCCGATGCACGTCGTGCAGCCGTAGCCCACGAGGTGAAAGCGCAGCACCTCGAGCGGTTTCATCAAGCCCGCCTTCTTCAGGTAGTCGGTCACCACTTTCGAGCCGGGGGCGAGGCTCGTCTTCACCCAGGCCTTGGTGCGCAGCCCGCGCTCGACCGCTTTCTTGGCCATGAGCCCCGCTGCCACCATCACCGACGGATTCGAGGTATTGGTGCAACTTGTAATCGCGGCGATCACGACGGAGCCGTGCCGCAGGATGTGGTCGGTATCGTCGATGCGCAGCGTCACGTGCGAGGGCCGCTTGGGGACGGCGACGGCGACCGGCGCCGCATGGCCGCCTTCCCCTTCCCAACGCCCCACGGGCGCGGGTGCGGCGCTCACGGTTGAGAGCGGCTTCATCAAGGACGGGAGGGCCTCGGCAAAGCAGCGCCCCATCTCCCGCAGCGGGACGCGGTCCTGCGGCCGGCGCGGACCGGCGAGACTCGGCTCCACGGTCGCGAGGTTCAACTCGAGGGTGTCCGAATAGACCGGCTCGGGGGCGCCGGCGGTGTGGAACAGCCCCTGCTCCTTCATGTACGCTTCGACGAGCCGCACCTGATCGGCGGACCGCCCGGTGAACTCCAGATAGCGCAGCGTCTCCTGGTCCACCGGAAAGATTCCAATCGTCGCCCCATACTCGGGGGCCATGTTGCCGATCGTGGCGCGGTCGGCGAGCGGCAGCGTGGAGATCCCGGGGCCGTAGAACTCCACGAACTTCCCGACCACGCCCTTGGCGCGCAGCATCTGGGTGATCGTGAGCACGAGGTCGGTGGCGGTGGCGCCCTCGGCCAGCCGTTCTGTCAGCCGGAAGCCGACGACTTGCGGGATCAGCATCGAGACAGGCTGGCCGAGCAGCGCCGCCTCCGCTTCGATCCCGCCCACGCCCCAGCCCAGCACGCCCAGTCCGTTGATCATCGTGGTGTGGGAGTCGGTGCCGACGAGCGTATCGGGGTATGCCTGTGGCGTCTTGGCGTCAGAGGTGAACACCACCCGCGCCAGATACTCCAGATTGACCTGGTGCACGATCCCCGTGTCCGGCGGCACGACCTTGAAGGCGTGGAACGCCTTTTGCGCCCAGCGGAGCAGGGCGTAGCGCTCGCGGTTGCGCTGGAACTCCAGGTCGGCATTGGTCTGGAATGCGGTCGGCGTCCCGAACTCGTCCACGATGACCGAGTGGTCGATCACGAGCTCGGCGGGGAGGAGCGGGTTCACCTTCGCGGGATCGCCGCCCATCAGCCCGATCGCATCGCGCATCGCGGCGAGGTCCACGACCGCCGGGACGCCGGTGAAGTCCTGCAACAGCACCCGCGCGGGCATGAACGCGATCTCTTCGTCGGGCGTTTTGGCGGCGTTCCAGCGCGCCAGCTTTTCGATGTCCTGCGCGCGGACGACGCGGCCATCCTCGCGGCGCAGCAGGTTCTCGAGCAGAATCTTGAGGGAGTAGGGGAGCCGGGCGACGGGCAAGCCAAGGCGGTCGAGCGCTTCCAGGTGGAAAATCTCGTACGCGCCGAGCTTAGTGCGGCTGCCGAAGCTGTTCGCCGTCATGGCTGCAGCACCTTGACGGCGACCACGAAGTATTCCGTTTCGCCGAAGCACGTCGTGGGAATTCCCTTGTGCTGCTGATACGTGAGCGCCACGCGCTTCCCCAGGGACTCGTTGATATGCTGGGCGACGTTGTCGTCGCGCACGGTGAAGTAGAACTTCTCCGGGTTGGTGCCCGGCATCGACACCATGGCGAGCTCACCTTCCCACGTTTTGCAGAGCCAGCCCTTTTTCGAGAACTTCTGGACGAAGCCGGCCCGCTCGCCTTCGGAGTAGCTCCACGTGAGCGCCGACGACGTGTACAGCACGAACGCGAGGATCGGCGCGAGCAGCACGCCCGCGATGATGAGCTTGCGTTTGCGCGTGAGCTGGAAGTTGAACGTCACGGCTGGGAATCTACTTCGTACGTTTCCGTGCGATAAGGCGTGAACCCGCGCGCGACGTAGTTGGGCAGCGCATTGGGATGGTCCAGCGTGCAGGTGTGCAGCCACACGCGCCGCGGACCCAGGGCCCAGGCATCGCGCACCGCGCGGGACAGCAGATGCTTCCCGAACCCGCGGCCGAACTCGGTCGCGACGATTCCGAAATACGCAATCTCGACCGAGTCGTCGTCCGCCACGCGGCGCAGCTCGTACCAGCCGGCGAGCTGCACTTTCTTCTTGCCTGCAGCGCGCGTGGCGACGAAGAGCCGGATGGCGGGGTCGCCGAGATGCGCGGCGATCTGCTTATCGGTCCAGTCCCAGCGGTCGCGCCAGTGGAACGCCTCGCCGACGGTGCGATAACAGAGGCGATACAGCTGCGGCAGAGGCTGGGCGGCGTGAACGATCGTGACGTCGGGAAACGCCCCGACCGCTCCCCGGAACTGGGCGCGATCGGTCAACTCCAGGTAGGTGCGCGTTACCTCCATGGCGTCTATTTTAACGCATGACCTTCAATAAGATGGGCACGCTGCCCCTGCCGCTCGCCCTGCATCTGGCCGTATACACGGTGATCGGGCTGTTCTGCGCCTTTGCGGGCGGGCTCAATCTGATCGATCCCACCAAGATCTTCCCCAATGCCGTGGTGTTCCTCGGGATCGCGGGCTTCAGCTGGGGCTACGTCTTCGGCGTGCTGATGGCGCGCAAGGAAGTGCTGGCCCTCGGCCTCTTCGCGAGCCTCGCGTATGTGGCGGCAGGTTTCTGGAAGATCGGACCGGATTGGCGGTTAGGAGTGCTGCTGCTGGCGATCGGGGTGTACGGGGTCGCGACGCTCGCGCTCTACCGCCGCCGGATTCTCGAGGCTTAAGGAGCGGCGGGCAACTCGACCACGAACTTCGCGCCGCCCAGCTTTTCGGAATCCTCGAGCCAGATCCTCCCGCCAACCTCAGCAACCACCCGCTGGCATATCGATAGGCCCAGCCCCGAGCCCTCGTCGGGGCTTTTGGTCGTAAAGAAGGGATCGAAGACGCGCCCGCGAATGTCGGCGGGAACGCCGGGCCCGGAGTCCTCGACGATGAGGCGCACCCAATGGTCGCGCGCCTCAGTCGCGAGCTCGATGACCGCGTCGGGCCGCCCGCGGACCGCGTGCTCGGCATTGGTGACGAGGTTGATGACCACCTGCTGCAGCTCCTGTCCGAGGCCGAGCACCGCTTCCGCGCCCTGGTCCATGCGCGTGCGCACTTCGATGTTGTCGGCGCGCAGCACCCGCTGGCGGATCTCCACGACGTCGCGCACCAGCTCGTTGATCTGGATGCGTGTGGGCGTCGTGTCGGCGCGCCGCGCGAGCCGCAGCAGGCTGCGCACGATGCGCGCCGCCCGATCCACTTCGCGCACGATCGTGGACGCCGCCGCGCTGGTGTCGGCGTCCTGCGTGGCGCGCCCCAGCAGCTCCGCTTCCATACGGATCGCGGCGAGCGGGTTGTTCACCTCGTGGGCGACGCCGCTCGCGATCTCACCGACGGTCGCGAGCTTCTCGCGCGCGATCAGCTCGCGCTGCGCCCGGAGCTCGTCGGTGCGGTCGAACAGAGCGACGAGCAGATCCTGGGAGCCCAGCCCACGCAGATCGGTGACGGTGCAGTCGCAAATGCGCCGCTCCCCCGACTCCTGCGTGACGAGGACGCGGCCGTGCCACGGTTTCCCTTCCTGACGCCCGGCCAGCATCAGCCGCACGGTCAGGCCGCTGGGCGAGAGCCCGAGCTTCTCGAGGTGGCGCCCGACGGCCGCTTCCTTGGTCTCGACGCCGAAGACGCGGATGGCGGCCTCGTTGACCTGTTTCACGACCCCGGCAGTGTCTACCAGAGCCATGGGCAGGGGACTGGCGTCCACCATCGCGCGCGCGCGGTCGGCGGCCGCGCGAGTCGCGGCCACCGCCTCGGACAGCTCGATCCCGCCAGCGATGTGGGCCGCAACAGCGGTGACGTAGTGCAGGTCGTACAGACTGAACGGCGGCGCGACCGCCGCGCCCTCCGCCTGGTAGCGCAGGAGGCCAACAGCGCCGACGGAGCCGTGTCGGGTTCGCAGCGGAGCGAGCAGTGCCGAGCGTACGCCGTCCGCCAGGGCTTTGGCGGCGGGACTCGCATCCGTTTCGGCGCGCAGGTCTTCGCTCATGAGGGCCTCCCCGGTGCGGACGACGCGCCCTGCGGCACTGGTGTCGAGCCCGAGCACGAGGCCCTCGAGGGGGGTTGCCGCGCCTAAGGCGGGCGAGATGCGTAAAGTCTCATCGTCCGGCTGTTTCAGGGCCACGAATGCTCCCTGCGCTTCGACCAGCTCCATCAGGCTTTGGAGCGTGTAGCGGAGCAGCAGCTCCGTCTCAGGCGCGGCGAGCAGCCAGCGCGCGAGCTCGACGACGAAACTGCCCAGCCGCCGCTCCCGCTCGAGCGCGGCGCGGCGCCCCACCATGACCGCCAGGTGGGAGGCAAACTCGAGAGCGGCCCCGAGCTCCGATGCCGGCAGCGCTGGCGCGGCCCCGGCGAGATTTGCCTGCACATGCCGGCCTTCCGGATCGTGCCATTCCGCCGCGAGAGCCCGCCCCGACCGGTCATCGGCACCGGCCGTTACGGAGCCGCTTTCATTGACGCCTTGGTAGTTGATGACGAGGCGCGCGCCGCCCGCCCAGTCACTCATGATTCTGGCAGCGGCGCGCCAGAAATCGACGGACCGCTTGGCGTCGCTGGCTTCCCGGAGCAGCGCCTGAAGGGCGTCGCGCATGGAGTGAGGAATATACGGGTTCGGGAACCCGGTGGCGTTTTCACGACATGACACCCACCACCACTGTCCTCGCCCTCGCAGACACCGGGCGTCCGGACGCACCGTCTTCGTCGTCCCCCGCTATCCCCCAAGCCGACACCGAACTGCTCGACGCCTACTCCCGTGCCGTCACCGGCGTGGTCGAGCGAGTCGCACCCGCCGTGGTGAGCGTCGAGGTTCGTCATGCCGTCAAGCGGCGCGGCCGCCCCGAACGCGAGGCATCGGGCCACGGGTCGGGATTCGTCTTTACACCCGACGGCTTCATCCTCACCAACAGCCACGTCACGAGCGGCGCGACCAAGATCGACGTGGCGTTCGCCGACGGGCGGCGGCTGCGAGGTGACCTGGTGGGTGAGGACTCCGAGACGGACATCGCCGTCATCCGGGTAGACGCGTCGTCGCTCGTCGCTGCGCCACTGGGGGATTCGGCGGCGTTACGGGTCGGCCAACTCGTCATCGCAATCGGGAATCCGCTCGGATTCCAGAGTACGGTCACCGCGGGCGTTGTGAGCGCTTTGGGGAGGTCATTCCGCTCGGTCTCCGGCCGCCTGATCGACAACGTGATTCAGACGGACGCAGCCCTCAATCCTGGCAATTCGGGCGGCCCCCTCCTCGACTCGCGGGCGGCAGTGATCGGCGTCAACACCGCGGTGATCCTTCCGGCCCAGGGCATCTGTTTCGCGGTCGCCGTGAACACGGTCAAGCTCGTCGCGGGTCAGTTGATCGCGTACGGCCGTGTGCGCCGGAGCCGGATTGGGGTGGCCGGGCAGAGCGTTCCATTGCTGCGCCTCGCAGTCAGGGCACATGGACTCGAGCAAAAACATGGCGTCCTTGTGACCGGCGTGCAGGACGGGAGCCCTGCCGAGCGGGCGGGTTTGCAGTCAGGAGACATCATTGTGGGCTTGGCGGGCGAGACGGTGAGCGGCGTGGACGATCTGCATCGGATGCTCGGCGCGGAGCGCATCGGAACGGCGATCGCCGTCGTGGCGCTCCGCGGGGCGGAGAAGGTCGACCTTTCCGTGACCCCGGAAGAGTCGGCGTAGAGCCCGCTCAGCCGCGGATCGCGCCGGGAAACTTCTGGGGATTCGGATCGAAGCCTGGGAATACCGAGGCGAGGTCCGCGGCGCCCAGATGGCGAACCAGCAGCTCGCCGAACAGATCGCGGAAGTCGGTGGTGACCGCGACGTCCCGGCCTTCGAACCGCTGCTCGACGCCGAGCCCCGGCCAGCGGCCCAGCACCTTGCCGCCGTTGACGGGACCGCCGAGCGCGAGCATCGCGGTGGCATGCCCGTGGTCGGTGCCACTGTTGCCGTTCTCGCGAATCGTCCGGCCGAACTCCGACATCGTCAGCACGACGACGCTGCGCATGCGGTCGCCAAGATCCAACGCAAAGGCCGCAAGACCGAGACCGAGCTCGCGCAGACGGGCGGCGAGCTGCCCGTCGCTCGACCCTTGATTCACGTGGGTGTCCCAGCCACCCGAATCGGCGAACGCGATCTCGAGCCCCACGTCGGCCTTGATCAACTGGGCGATCTGGAGCAGCGTGCGGCCAAGCCGCCCGGGCGGGTACTCCACGTCGGCCGCCGGCCGGTACTGCGCCGGATCGACGCGCTTCAGCATCTGAATGGCCTCAAAGCCTTCCTGGGATGACGACGCCAGCAAACCGGTGGCCGCGCCTTCATAGAGCTGCTCGAATGCGCGCGTCAGCCGGTCGCGCGTCGCCTCCTGCGGAATGCGCAAGCCGAATGCCTGGAGATCGTCGATCGCGAGGCTGGGCGCGCTGCCGGCGAGAATGCGGGGAAGCTGCGGCCCAAAGGCCACCGCGCGGAACGGCGTATCGGCGTGCTCGCGGTCGTGGCTGCAGTAGCGGTTCACCCAGCCGTCGGCCGTGCTCTTCACGCCCGGCGTTCCCGTTTCCATGTAATCCTGCGCGTCAAAGTGGCTGCGCGTCGCATCGGGAGAGCCGATCGCGTGAATGGCCGCGAGGCTCTTGTTGTCCCACAGCGCCTTCAGCGGCGCGAGGCTCGGGTGCAGGCCGAAATGTCCGTCGAGGTCCACGACGTCCTGTGCCGGAATCGCGATGCGGGGGCGCTCCCGATAGTAGAGCGGCTCGCCGTGGGGGACGATCATGTTGAGGCCGTCCACGGCGCCGCGCTGGAAGAGGCAAACCAGGACGGCCGAGGACGGCGCAGGACGGCGCAGGGCATATGCGGCCCGACCCAGGAACAGCGGGTCGAGGCCCAGGCTAAACAGGGCGAGCCCGCCGGACTTGACGAAGGCTCTTCGCGAGACCGTCATTGCTTCTGAAACTCCGGACCGCCGAGCGTCAACCCCACGGCGAGCGCCCGCGCCTGGACCGGGTCGGTGACATCCGCAAGCTGCTCGAGAATCACTGCGCGTGTGCGCGGCGACATCGCGCCGCCCAGGAGGCGGACATTGACCATGTCGATGAGTTGTGAGTGGTCCGATGTGAGCGGGATGACGACGTCGAGATTCGCCGCGGCGCCGGGCAGGCGGCCGGCGGCGAGCGCGACCGCCGCATTCATGCGCGCGAGCAGCGCGCCACTGTTCACCCACTGCGCCTGGGTTTCGGCGTACCCGGTCGGGGCCGGCTGCAAATAGAGCGGCTCCCCGAGCCGGGCGACGACCTGGGCAAGCCTCGGCGTCTCATCGGGCTCGGCGCCGGTCGCGCGTACGGCGCTGACGAGGAACTCGAGCGGGGTTTTGACCTTGCTCCGCGCCGCCTGCGGAGCCCAGAAGTCGGGCGACGTGAAGATGGCGCGCAGCACGGCGCGCATGTCCCCGTTGGTCGCGTGCCATGCTTCCACGGCCGCGTCCACGCATCCATCCGGGGGCTCGTCGGCAACGAAGCGCGCACACAGCTTGGCGCTCACGTGGTGCATGGTCGCGTGCTGAGCGGCCAGGAACCGAAGCAAACGCACGCCTTCGTCCATTCCTCCGTCCCGGAACGTGACGCCGAGCACCCGCTTCTCTCCTCGGTCGTGGGCCCAGTCGCGGAAGACAAACCCGGCGCCTTGCTGCGGCCGCTCGATACTCCATCCCGTGAAGATGCGCGCCACCGCGATGACGTCCTGCTGCGTGTAGCCGCCGTCCACGCCCAGGGTGTGCAGCTCCAGGAGCTCGCGGGCGTAGTTCTCGTTGATCCCGGTGGGGCGGGGCCTTCCGTTCGTTCCCCCTCTCGCCCTCACCCCCTGACCCCCTCTCCCGTTCCGGGCGAGGGGGAACGGCGGCATCGCCCCAGGCGCGATGCTTTGGGCATTGTCCAGGTAGAAGAGCATCGCGGGGCTCCGCGCCGTGGCGATGAGCAGGTCCTCGAAACGCCCCAGCGCGTGGGGACGGATCGTCTCCTCGATGTAGGACGGCATGAGGAAACGATCGGCGCCCTTGCCGACGAACACATTGAAATGATTCGTCCAGAAGTCGACCATCACCTCGCGCAGCTGCCGCTCGGAGAGCGCCGCGCGCACGACGGCGAGCTGCTGCAGGTCGCCGCCCAGCTCGCGGAACTCGCGCATCGGGCCCGGTTGGCCGCGGCGCGGTTCCATGGAATCACCGGAATCAGCCATGTCGTGCTGGATGCGCTGCCGCTCGCGGATTGCCTCCATATAGCGCTGCGCTAGCTCCGCGCGGTCGTAGTCGAGGACTTTGAAGGCGCGCTCCCGCTCGGCTAGACGGTCGTCGCGCAGGTGATCGGGATCGAGCTGCTGCTCGATCCAGCGCATCACGCCCATGCGCGCCACGCTGTCCACATCGCCCGGACGCGGGCCATAGGCGAGACGGTTCAGCGCGTGCAGCGCTGAGTCGCGCGCAGTAAGGCCTTGGGCGCCGAGCGGCGTCGCGGCAGCCAACCAGGCAGCGGTGAGGAGACGTAGTCGCATCTGCCTATACTGACGCCTTCACCCATGCGAAGTTAATGGTGTGGCACGTCAACGTCCTGTCGTGAACCGCCTGGAGTCTCCCAGCTGGGGCCAGCGCCTCACGGCGCTGAAGCACGTGCCGCCCCTCGTCCGCCTCGTCTTTCAGACACACCGCGGCTATACCACAGCGATCCTGGCGCTGCGCGCGATCCGGTCTTTCATCCCAGTCGCGGTGCTGTGGGTAGGCAAGCTCATCATCGACGGGGTGATCGCGGGTGGGGCGGCGGTGCATGCGGGTCGGGCCCCGGACTGGTGGCACCTGGTGGGACTCGTCGGCCTCGAGCTGGGGATCGCCGTCGTGGGCGAAGGGCTGGCCCGGCTCTCGTCGCTGCTCGAGAGCCTGCTCGGCGACTTGTTCGCCAATCGCCTCAGCGTGCGGCTGATGGAGCACGCGGCGACGCTCGACCTGGCGCAGTTCGAGGACGCCGAGACCTACGACCATCTGGAGCGCGCCCGCCGCCAGACGGTGGGCCGTATCGGCCTGTTCGCGCTGCTCCTGTCCACCGCCCAGGACCTCATCACGCTCGGCTCGCTCGCAGCGGTCTTGTTGGTGCAGCTGCCCTGGCTCCTGCTGATGCTCACCATCGCGGTGCTGCCGGCGTTCCTCGGCGAGGCGCACTTCGCATCGTTGGGATACTCGCTGCTCTTCCAATGGACGCCGGAGCGCCGGCTGCTCGACTACCTGCGCTACATGGGCGCATCTGACGAGTCCGCGAAGGAAGTAAAGCTCTTCGGGCTCTCGCCCTTTCTCGTAGGGCGGTACGCCAAGCTCTCGGAGAAGTTCTACGAGGAGAACAAGCGGCTCGCAGTCCGCCGCAACGTCGTGTCCACGTTGCTCGTGACGCTGGGGACGCTCGGCTACTACGGCGCGTACGGCGTCATCATCTATCGCACGGTGCTGGGCGCCTTCTCGATCGGCACGCTGACCTTCCTGGCGGGCTCCTTCCGGCAGAGCCGGGACCTGATCCAGCGTGTGCTGCTCTCGCTGTCGCAGATCTACGAGCAGAGCCTCTATTTGAGCGATCTCTTCACGTTCTTCGACGTGCGGCCGAGCGTGGTGTCGAAGCCGGGCGCCGGACCCGTGCCGCGCCCGATTCGCGAGGGATTCCGTTTCGAGAACGTCGGCTTCCAGTATCCGGGATCAGAGCGCTGGGCGGTCCGGGGCCTGACGTTCGACTTCCGACCGCTCGAGCGCATCGCGCTGGTGGGCGAGAACGGAGCAGGGAAGACCACCCTCGTCAAATTGCTGGCACGGCTCTACGATCCTGACGAGGGCCGCATCCTGCTCGATGGCGTGGACCTGCGCGACTACGACCTGAACAGCTTGCGGCAGAACATCGGGATCATCTTCCAGGATTTCGTCCGCTACGACTTCGTGTTGCGCGAGAACATCGGGGTCAGCCAGGTCGCGGCCCTCGAGGATGACAGTCGCATTCAGGAGGCCGCGCGCCGCTCCCGCGCCGATTCGGTCGCTGCCCGGCTCACCCAGGGCTACGACCAAATGCTCGGCCGGCGCTTCGACGGCGGCGTGGAGCTGTCGGGGGGCGAGTGGCAGAAAGTCGCGCTGGGGCGCGCGTATATGCGCGATGCGCAAGTCTTGATTCTCGATGAACCCACGGCCGCGCTCGATGCGCGGGCCGAGTACGAGGTGTTCCTGCGATTCGCCGAGCTCACCAAGGGCCGGATGGCCGTACTGATTTCGCACCGCTTTTCGACGGTGCGGATGGCCGACCGAATTCTCGTGCTCCAGGATGGACGCCTGGTCGATGACGGCACCCACGACGAGCTCGTGGCCCGCGGGGGGTTGTACGCGGAGCTGTTCAGTCTTCAGGCGGCGGGGTACCGCTAGCCGCACTGTCGGGCACGGGGCGCACGTTGCCGCCATCTGCCACGAACCTCCATCCGCCATCGGCCTGCCGCTTCCACACCGTCAGGTACTTGCTGTAGTAGTGGCGCGCCGTGATGGAGGCTTCCCCCACGGTGCAGCCGAGGTCGCCGGATGCCGCGATGTCGGCGGCGACCGGGTGCCACTCGAGCACTGCATCGGCGGCGAAGGCGAGAAACGCGGCCTTGGCGCCGCGCGCGACCGATGTCCGGGCAAAGGCCGAGTCCGCGCGCAGAAGCTCCACTGGGTCTGCCGGACCGCCGACGGGCGCGGCGGGGTCGCCACTCCGGGGCGGCGGTGGCGGAGCGGAATCCGGGACCGGTACGCTGCGGGCGAATGCGGAAACGCGCCACGTGCCGTCCGTCTGCTTGCGCCAGCACGCCAGATATTTTCCCTGCTGTTTTCTTCCATCGTACCGGCCCCAACCGAAGCGCGTCCAGCCGTACGTGTAGCCCAGCGTCCCGTCGGCTGACACGTCCGCGTAGGCGGGCTCCCAGGTGAGTCCCCCCAGCGGGGCGACGTTCGCGAAGAAGGCGCGGATCACCGGCCTGCCGCGCAGCAGCGGCGCCCCGGGGTGCAAGTACGCCGCGTCGTCGGTAAGGGCCGGTACGAAGGCCGCGGCCATGCCGGTGGCCGCAATGGCACGGGCGAGGGCGCGATCAGCGTTCAGCAACTCGTCGCGGTCGGACGTCCGGTCTGCGCTGGTGACGAATAGGGTGAGTCCGAGCAGCAAGCGACGCATGGACAAGCCTCTGTTAGCGAAACAGCAACAAATCCGCGATCCGCTCGGCGATCGGCCCCGGCTCACCGCTCGAGCGGTTGGTCAGCACGATCACGGTGAAGCGCCGATCCGGGAAGCGCTGGATCGCATTCCTGAAACCGCTCGTCTCGCCGGTGTGCCGCCAGCGTCGCTCCCCGCGATACGTATCGATAAACCAGCCGAAACCGTACTCCGTTGTCGCTCCACCTGGCAGGACGGGGGGCGTTGTTGCGAGCTTGAGCGCCGCCGCATCCACCAGCTCCGTCCCATAAAGCGCCCGATCCCAGCGCACCATGTCGTCCACGTTTGTGTAGATGCCGCCGTCGCCGAGAGTCGCGCTGGTCACGCTTTGGTCGGTGCCCGTGAAGCCGGTCACGCCGGGGGAATACCCGTAGGCGCGGCGAGGCACGGTATCCGCACCTTCTACATGCGCGACCGTTGCTGTCATTCCCAGCGGGGCGAAGATGCGGCTCTGCAGAAACGCGGGGAACGTCATGCCCGACACGCGTGCCACGATGAGCCCGAGCAGGACGTAGCCGGAGTTGCTGTAGCGGTACGCGCTGCCGGCCGCAAAGTACAGCGAATCCTTGGGCGCCAGGAGGGCGAGGACGTCGCGATCGTCGAGCTGGGCCGTGCGGGTTGCGGGGATCAGATCTTCGTACTCCCACAGTCCCGAGGTGTGGTTGAGCAGGTGGCGGATGGTGACATCCCGTGTGCCGACCGGCAGCTCGGGCAAGATGGTGCGTACCGGCTGGTCGTAGCGGAGCTTGCCGTCCCGGGCGAGCAGCATGATCGCCATCGCCGTGAACTGTTTCGAGACCGAGGCGAGGCGGTAGTCGGTTTCGGGCGTGGCTCGCGTGCGCCGGTCGAGGTCCGCCATGCCGTACGCGCGACGCATGATCACCTGGCCGTCCCGTATCACGATCACGCTCGCGCCCGGTACCGCGGGTCCGGTATAAGCGGCGAACAGGGTGTCGATGGCGCTCAGGTCGTCGGTATTCACGTGAGGTCGGGGGGGGCCGCCGCTGGCGCAGCCGGCGACGAACGCCAGGAGGGCAAACGCGCCGAGCTCACCAGTCATGGCTTCGTGGCCGCGTACCAGGACCTCCACGTTTCAGGTGCAGAGCCGATCGTAAGCTGCTGTTGGTGCCGCACCAGCGGCATCCGGAGCAGCAATGGCTCGATGCTGAGCTTTTCCAACCACCGCTCGTCGCTGAGCGTCGCCGCGCGTAGCCCCAGCTCTGCGAAACGGCGGGAATCCCGGTCGATCAACGCGGGCACGCCAAACTTCTGCGCGAAGCGCCGCAGCTCGCCAACGGCTGCGGCGCGCTCGTTCAAGTCTACGAAGTGGACCTTGATCCGCCGCTCGGCGAAGAACCGCAAGGCGGCGCGCGTGTCGGCGCTCTTGTTGACCCCGAAAACCTGGACCTCCACCGCGCACAACGTACCACAGCGTTCGCGGCTTCGTCTATATTCGTGCCTCCCCGACGAGGTGCCATGAGTCCCCGATCCAAGATCGTCGTCGCGGCCGTCCTGTTCTCCACCGGCGGCGCGGCCATCAAGTGGTGCGGGTTCAACGCTTGGCAGCTGGCCGCTTTCCGGGCCGGCATCGCGCTCATCACCATCCTCGTGCTGATCCCGGAAGCTCGGCGCGGCTGGACGTGGCGCACGATGCTCGTCGGTTGCGCCTACGCCGCCACGACCCTGCTCTATGTGCAGGCGAACAAGCACACGACCGCGGCGAGCGCGATCTTCCTGCAGTCGACGAGCCCGCTATTCATCCTGCTGCTCGCGCCGTGGCTACTCGGCGAGCACGCCACCCGGCGCGACCTCGGGCAGATGGCGATCATGGGCGCCGGGCTGGCGTTGTTCTTCCTTGGTCTCGACCGTCCTTCGGTGACGGCACCCAATCCCGCGCTCGGCAACGTGCTCGCGTCGGCATGCGCCGTGACGTGGGCGTTCACGGTCATCGGCTATCGCTGGCTCGCGGCCCGCGGTACGTCCATCGCCACGGCGGCGGCGTCGGGCAATCTGACGGCAAGCATCCTGGCCTTGGTGCTCGCCCAGCCTCTGGTGGCGGGGCGGCCGGTGGATTGGGTGGTCGTCGCGTTTCTGGGCGTTTGTCAGCTGGGCGTGCCGTACCTCTTTTTGTCACGCGCCATTCCACGAGTGCGCGCGATCGAGGTCGGGCTGTTTCTGTTGATCGAGCCGGTCCTGAATCCGATCTGGGCGTGGCTCGCGCACGGCGAGACGCCGGGTCCAGCCACGCTAGTTGGCGGCGCGCTGATTCTCGGGGCCACGGCGGCACGCATGGTCGTGGATGCGCGGTTCCCGCTGCGGCCGGAGGTCGAACCCGCCTAGACGAGCGCTTCCTCCGCCGTCGTGAGGGGGTTGGCTTTGCGCCCGGCGCGCTCCATCGGCTTCTCCATGATCTCCCGGTTCCGGTCCAACAGCATCCAGAAGTCGACCGCCCGCTCCACCAGCTCGCGTGATGCCTCCCGCAGCGTATCGCTCACCTTCACCTGCCGTACGTTGTTTTGCATGTCTTCGGCGTCCCACCCGCGCGAGTGGGCGATGTACGGGAATTGTGGAAACACGAACCCCAGCTCCGACCAGAACGTGAACATGCTGCCCGCGACCGCCTGGATGTTGTCCTGCCCGCCGGTGATGATGAACGCCGCCACCTTGTTTTGGATCAGCCTCTTGTTGTGGATCGTGATCTGGTTCTGCACGCAGTTCAGCCGCTCGACCATCTTGTAGTACAGCGACGACGCGTTGCCCCAGCGGATCGGCGTCGCGATCAGCACCACGTCCGCCCAATGCACCAGGCCCTCATACACGGCGGTGAGCTGGTCGGACGGATCACGCTCAGTGATGGCACACGGCCACGTGCACGCGTGCGACGCCTTGGAGTAGTTCCCCTCGCAATGCCGGAAGGTGAGCGTCCGCAGCGTGATGAGTTGCGTGTCTACCTTCATCTCGCGGGCGCGCGCGATCGAGTGCTCGAGCAACGCATCCGACGTGGAGAACCGCGGATTGCCCTCGTCCATCGCGGTCGTCGAGATGCCAAGCACGCGACAGGGCTCGCCCCGCTTCTTGGGATGCTCCTGGAGCAGATGGCTCGGCTTGTGCTTGACGAGCTTGCGGGGCTTCACCGGCGGGATCTGGACGTACACACCGTCGGAGCGCTCTTCAATGGCGTAGACCGGGACCTGCTCCTCGTCGTAGCCCGCCGGGCCTTTCCCCGTGAGGACGCTGTACTCCCATCCGTGCCAGGGGCACATGACGAACTCGCGGTGCAGGCGGCCTTCGGAGAGGGGGCCGCCTTTGTGATTGCAGATGTCCGAGATCGCGCTCAAGCGGCCCTTGTACACGAAGACCGCGATGCGGTGGCGGTCGATCTTCACGGCGAAGGGAACGCGGGTGAGGATCTCATCCTTCGAGCCCAGACGATGCCAAGCAGCCATGCGACGCTCCGGGAGAGGAACCGCTGAATGCTATATTCCAGCCCCGATGCCCGCATCCCGCTCCCGCGTCAGCGTCATCTTCTTCACGGTCCTGATCGACTTGATCGGCTTCGGGATTGTGTTACCGATTTTGCCGTACTACGCCCAGCGCTTCGGTGCGGCGGGACTGGGCTACGGGGCGATCATCGGTGTGTTCTCGCTGATGCAGTTCGTCGCGACGGCGCTGCTGGGCAAGCTGTCGGACCGCGTCGGGCGCCGGCCCATCATTCTCGCGACCACGCTGATCAACGCGGTGGGCTACACGCTGTTCGCCTTCGCGGGGTCGTACTGGATCCTGTTCCTGTCCCGCGTCGTCTCGGGGTTCGCGGGCGGCAACATCTCGGCGGCGCAGGCGTACATCGCCGACATCACGTCACCGGCCGAGCGCTCGCGCGGCATGGGCATCGTGGGGGCGGCGTTCGGCATCGGCTTCAGCCTCGGCCCCGCGATCGGCGGATTCGCCGCGCATTATGGCGGCGCGACCGCGCCCGGTCTCGTCGCCGTCGGCCTGTCGCTGGCGAATTTTGTCTCGGCCTACTTCATCCTCCCCGAGTCCCTGGCCCCTGAGCACCGGGTCAAACGCCCGCTGTTCGACCTGGGGCACCTGGGCGACGCATTCGCGCGGCCCCGGCTCCGGCCGCTCATGGCGGTGTGGGCCCTCGTCCCGTTCGCGTTCGCGGGCTACACGGTCGCGCTCCCGCTGCACGCCAGCACGGCGCTTGGCTGGAAGGAACGCGAGCTTGCCATCCTCTTCACGATCATCGGGGTCACGGCGACTGTGGTGCAGGGGTACCTGTTCGGCAAGATCGTTCGGCGCACCGGAGAGCGCACGCTCGTGATCGCGGGCACCTTCGGGATGGCGCTGTCGATCGCCGTCGTCCCACTGCTGCAAAGCTCCGCTTGGCTCTACTTGGGGACGTTCGTGCTGGCATTCTCGAACAGCGTCTTCGCCCCCGCCGCCACGGGCCTCGTCTCCGTCTATGCCGATCCGAAGGAGCAGGGGACGGTGTTGGGGGCGGCTCAGTCAATCGGGGCGCTGGGGCGCACGGCGGGACCGCCTGCCGTGGGGACCGTATACGATGCGGTGAGCGCCACGGCGGCGTTCCTGGTGGCGGGTGGTGTGATGGTTCTCGCGGGGCTGGCGAGCTTGGGGCTCGCACCCGTAAGTCACGCTACGCCAACCGGTCACGCTCCCTCGCCGGCTCCCGTCCCCTCGGTCCCTCCCCCCGAGCCTTAACGCCGCCTATGCTTCAGCGTCCAAGGCCGGACGCTTCTCAGGGAGTAACTGATGCGTAAGCTCATGGCAGTCGCCCTCGCCGCGGTGTTCATGGCGACCGCGTGCAATCACGACCCCAGCGGGGTGTCTCCCAGCGAGATAACGCTCGCGCAGGATGCCCAGTTGATCGCGCAAGACGTGGCGGCATCGACCGGTGCGACGCACGAGGGCTGGGTACGGCACCTGCTCGACACTCTTCGCACCACCGACAACCCCGCGGCCCTCGCATTCCTCCAGCAGGCCCGCGACTATCGCGCCGCGGCGCGTGCGGCGTTGGACGCGGGTGACACCGCGACCGCCCGCGCGGATTGGCGCCTCGCCTTTCGCGCTGTTCTTTCGGCCGTCATCGAGCTATTCCCGAACGCCCCCGAACGCACCGGTCTCGCCGTCGATCAGGCCATCGTGAAGATCGAGAATTTCCTCGGCGGCCGCGACGCGCCCCGGATCCGGCTGATCCTGGCGCACGTGAAGGAGCTGCGCGCCGAGGCGGACAAGGCATTCGCCGCCGCCGACAAGGTCACGGCGCTCGCGCTCAATGTGAGAGGGATACAGATACTGCATCGGCTGGTCGAGCACGTGAGGGATGGGCATGGGGATCATGACGCAGTCGCTGACGCGGAGATGCAGGCTGTAAGCTTTTAGGACAGGCAAAGACTAGACGCACAGACGCACCGCGGGTTGTAGGCAACGGGGGTTGGGACATTCTGTCCTGATCCCCGTTGTTACTGTCCCTCTTGCCTGGCCTAGCCCACCCGTGCACCCGCGGTCCATATTCTCGATCCCCCCGCAGGAGGTGATTTGTGCGTGTGTACAAGACACCGGAGATCCGCAACGTGGCCGTAGTGGGCCACGGCGCGAGCGGCAAGACCTCCCTGGTCGATGCGCTTGCGTTTGTGGCCGGAACGAGCAAACGCCACGGAGCCGTCAAGGATGGCACCGCCCTCACCGATTACACCGCCGACGAAATCGAACGCAAATACTCCATCAACCTCGCTCTCGCCGTCGCCGAGTGGATGGACGTCAAGGTCAACCTGATCGACACGCCGGGCTACCTCGACTTCACAGGCGACGCACTCGCGGGCGTGTACGCTGCCGATGCCGCCGTGGTCGTGCTCGCGGGTACGGCCGGGGTCGAGGTCGGGACCGAGAAGGTGTGGGACTACTGCGAGCGTCGCGGCTTGCCGCGGCTGTTTTTCGTCTCGCTCATGGACAAGGAGCACGCCGACTTCGAGCGCGTCTTCAACCAGATCAAGGCGCAGCTGACCCCGAAGGTGATCCCGGTGGAAATCCCGGTTGGCGAAGGGCCGGAGTTCCATGGGATCATCAACCTGTTCTCGAAGAAGGCGCACCTCTACAAGAAGGGCACAAAAGCCGGCGAATACGACGAGGTGGACGTCCCGCCCGAGTATCAGGAGCGGTTCGCGAAGTACTCCCAGGAGCTGATCGAAAGCATCGCGTCGACGGACGACACGCTGCTCGAGCGCTACCTGGGCGGAGAGGAGATCGGGCGCGACGAAGCCATCGCCGCGCTCAAGGCGGGGATGGCGAAAGGCGAGCTGTTCCCGCTGTTCTGCGGCGCGGCGGAGCTGACGTACGGGACACGCGCGCTGCTGACGAAGATCGTCGAGCTGTGCCCGGCGCCGCAGGAACGCCCGCCGCTCGAGGCGCAAAGGTGGGGGAGCGCCGATCGGGTCACGCTGAAGGCCGACGACGCCGGGCCGCTGGCCGCGCAGGTGTTCAAGACGATCTCCGAGCCGCATGTCGGGGACGTGACGCTGTTCCGGATCTTCTCCGGCAAGGTGAAGAACGGCCAGGAAGTCTGGAACGCGCCGCGCGAGGTGGCGGAGAAGCTGAACCACTTGTGCGTCGCGATAGGGAAGGAGCGCACGGAGATTCCCGAGCTGCACGCGGGGGACGTCGGCGTGGTGGCGAAGCTTCGCGACACGCACACGAACGACACGCTGTCCACCAAGGAGATGGGACTCGTCCTCCCCAAGATCCCGTTCCCGGAGCCGGTGATCACGGTGGCGGTCGAGGTGAAGCAGCGGGGCGAAGAGGACAAGTTGTCGACGGGCCTCCACAAACTGCACGAAGAGGATCCGACCTTCCATCACGAGTACAACAGCGAGCTGGGGCAGACGCTGATCCGCGGGCTGGGAGAGCGGCACCTCGAGATCGTGGTAGGCCGGCTGGCGCGCAAATTCGGCGTCCATGCGCAAACCACCAAGCCGCGGGTCGCCTATCGCGAGACGTTTCGCGGCAAGTCCGAAGGCCAGGGCAAGCACAAGAAGCAAACGGGCGGGCGGGGCCAGTATGGGGACTGCTGGATCCGGATCGCGCCGCTGCCGCGGGGGTCAGGCGTGCAGTTCGTGGACGAGATCGTGGGCGGCGTGATTCCACGGCAGTACATCCCCGCCGTGGAGCGAGGCGTAGTCGAGGCCGCGCACAAGGGCCCGGTGGCCGGTTACCCGGTCGTCGACTTCAAGGTGGAGCTGTACGACGGCTCCTACCACGACGTGGACTCGAACGAAATGTCGTTCAAGATGGCGGGCATCCTGGCCTTCCGAAACGTGAGCCCCGGCGCCAGGCCGGTTCTGCTCGAGCCGATTCTGGAAGTCGAGGTGTGGACGCCGGACGATTATCAAGGCGCAGTGATGGGCGACATCTCGTCGCGCCGCGGCCACATCGTCGGCACGGAGAAGGACGGCCGCCTCACTAAGGTGAAGGCGCTCGTCCCCGAGGCCGAGCTCGATCGCTACGCCACCACGCTGCATTCCATTACGCACGGCCGTGGCACCTACCACTCCAAGTTCCACGTCTACCAGGATGCGCCGCCCGACGTCGCCGCGAAGGTGACGGAGGCGCGCAAGAAGGAGACGGAGGAAGCCAAGGCGTAAGATGCTCGCCCGCTGGCTGCGCCTGTGGTTCGGGTTCCGGGAGCCGGTGGACCGGCGCACGTACTTCCTGCACGGCCTCAGTCTCATGCTGTTCAAGTACGCCCTGGACGCCTTCCTGATCTGGCGGTCCACGGGCAGGTTTTGGACGCCGCTCGACTATTTCAACCCCCTGTGGAGCGCGCGCGCGGAGTTGTTTCGGAGCGGCCCCGCCTGGCTCGCTCCCACGCTCGTGCTCCTCGCCCTGCCGTTCCTGTGGATCGGTGTCAGCATGACGATGCGGCGCGCGGCCGACGCCGGCCGCAGTCCCTGGCTGGCGCTGCTGTTCTTCGTACCAGTCGTGAACCTCGTGGTGATGGCTGTGTTGTCGCTGTTGCCGTCGGCATCCTCAGTCGTGTGGCCGGTCGAGGCCCCGCCGCCGGCGGTGGACGACCGGCTCAAGAGCGCGATGCTCGGCGTCGCCGCCTCCATCGGGATTACGCTCGTCACCGTCGGCGTCGGCGTTTACCTGCGGCGGAGCTACTCAACGGGACTCTTCCTGGGGGTGCCGTTCACCATCGGGTACATCAGCTCCTACATCTACAACCGCCGCTATCCGCGCGCGGCCGGCGAGTCGGTCGTCATCGCGCTCGCGAGCGTGGCTATCGCCGGTGGTGCCCTCGTGGTGTTCGCGCTCGAAGGAGTGCTCTGCACGGCCATGGCCCTGCCCATCGCGTTTGTCGTCGCTTGGCCCGGCGCGGTGCTGGGCCGCCTCGTCGCGCTGCGATCCACAGATCTGGCGGCAGGCGCGAGTCTGGCGCTGCTGGCGCCGCTTTTCCTCTTGGTGGAGCCGCGCGCGCTGCCACCCACCCACGAGGTGCTGACCGTCGTGGAGATCGCCGCCCCGCCGGACGTCGTGTGGCGGCACGTCGTGACCTTCCCCGAGCTGCCGCCGCCCACGGAGCTGCTGTTCCGGGCGGGTGTCGCGGCGCCGACGCGGGCGCGGATCGAAGGGACCGGCGTGGGCGCGACCAGGTACTGCGACTTCACGACCGGCAGCTTTGTCGAGCCGATCACGGCCTGGGACGAAAATCGCCTGCTGGCATTCGACATCACGAGCCAGGCGCCGCCCATGAGCGAATGGAGCCCGTACCGGGACATCAAGCCGCCGCATCTCGATGGCTACTTCCGGGCCACGCACGGGGAGTTCCGGCTCACTCCCGTGGCGGGCGGCCACACGCGCCTCGAAGGGCGGACGACCATCGTCGTCGCTATGTTCCCGCAGAGTTATTGGAGGCTGCCCGCAGGTCGCATCGTTGCGGCGATTCACGACCGAGTGTTGCAGCACATCAAGGTGCTAGCCGAGGAGGAGGGTCACAAATGAGAGCGATGGTTGGGTGTCTCATGCTGGTGTTCGTCGGCGCGGCATGCCAGCGGGGCGACAAGCACCTGGCGCCGGTCAAGGTCGCCACGGTGAGCGGCTTTCAGACTCCTGAGTCCGTGAAGTGGGATTCGGCGCAGGACGTCTACTTCGTCTCGAATATCAACGGCGGCCCGAACACGAAGGACGGGAACGGATTCATCAGTCGCGTGGGCCCGGCCGGCATGATGCGCGACAGCGCGTTCATCACCGGCCTCAACGCCCCCAAGGGATTGGCGCTCGTGGGCGACACGCTCTGGGTCGCGGATATCGACGTCGTGCGCGCGTTCAACGCCAAGACCGGCGCGCCGGTCGCCACGGTGCCCGTCCCGGGCGCGATCTTCCTGAACGACATCGCGGCGGCGCCCGACGGCTCGCTTTACGTGACGGATACCGCGATTCGCTTCGGCGCAACGGGTGTCGAGCATCCGGGGACCGACCAGATTTTCCGCGTCGCGCCCGACCGCAAGGTCAGCGTCGCCATCAAGAGCGACACGCTCGCCCGCCCCAACGGCATCGCCTGGGACGCGGCCAATGGACGATTCATTGTCGTGCCATTTGGAGGTAAGTCGATCTTCGCCTGGAAGCCCGGCGATGCGGCCCCGACGGTCATCGGCACCGGACCAGGGCAATTCGACGGCGTGGAGATCATTCACGGGGCCGTATGGGTGTCGAGCTGGGCGGACTCCAGCGTGTACCGATTCGTGAACGGCCAGGGCGTGAACCCGATCAAGGGCGTGCCGAGCCCAGCGGACATCGGCTATGATGCGAAGCGGGGCCGGCTGTTGATCCCGATCTTCACGGGGAATCGGATCGAGATCTGGCAGCTGCAGTGACGGACATACAGGATCGCGTCCGTACGAGCCTCGCTGACCGGTACGCCATTGAGCGTGAGGTCGGTCAGGGCGGGATGGCGACGGTATACTTGGCCCAGGACCTGAAACATCACCGCCCGGTTGCGGTGAAGGTGCTCCATCCCCACTTGGCGGCCAACCTCGGTCCCGACCGGTTTCTGCGTGAGATCCAAATCGCGGCCCGGCTGCAGCATCCTCACATCGTGCCGCTCTATGACTCCGGGCAAGCCGGCGACCTGCTGTACTACGTCATGCCCTACGTGTCGGGGGAATCGCTGCGCCAGCGGCTCGAGCGGGAGACGCAGCTGCCCCTCGAGGACGCCGCGCGACTGGCGCGGACGGTCGCGGTCGCGCTGGACTACGCCCACCGTCAGCAAGTGGTGCACCGCGACATCAAGCCCGAGAACGTCATGATGCATGAGGGCGAGGCCCTCGTCACCGATTTCGGGATCGCCAAGGCGGTCAGCGTCGCGGGTAAAGAGACGATCACCCGGACCGGCATGGCGATCGGCACGCCAGCGTACATGAGCCCGGAGCAAGCGGGAGGCGAAACGGAGCTCGACGGGCGGAGCGACATCTATTCGCTGGGCGCCATGCTGTACGAGATGCTGACAGGGGTGGCGCCGTTCACCGGGCCGACGGCGCAGTCCATCATCGCCAAGCTGTTCACGGAGTCGGCGCTCCCCCTACACGAGCGTCGGGAAGCCGTGCCCGAGTGGCTCGAGCGTTCGGTGATGAAGTCCCTGGCCAAGACGCCTGCCGAGCGCTACGGGACGGCGGCGCAGTTCGCGCAGGCGCTCACCTGGCCCGCGGGCGGGTCGACGCCACCCGGTAGCCCGGGGAGCGGGGGGGGCGCCGCTGCGAAGTCGATCGCGGTGCTGCCGTTCGTCAATATGAGCGCTGATCCCGAGAACGAGTACTTCACCGACGGGATCTCCGAGGAAATCATCAACGCCCTCACCAAGATCCAGTCACTGCGCGTGGCGTCCCGGACCTCGGCGTTTGCGTTCAAGGGGAAGAGTGAGGACATCGGGGAGATCGGCCGGAAGCTGAAGGTCGCGACGGTGCTGGAAGGGAGCGTCCGCAAGGCAGGGCTCAAGCTGCGGGTGACGGCCCAGCTCGTGAACGTCGCCGACGGCTATCATCTCTGGTCCGAGCGTTACGACCGCGAGCTGGAGGACGTATTCGCGATCCAGGACGAGATCGCCGAGAACATCGTCAAGGCGTTGCGGGTGGTGCTGAGTGAGGAGGAGAAACGGGCGATCGAGAAGGCGCCGACCGAGAGCGTGCAGGCCTACGAGTACTACCTGCGCGGGCGCCAGTTCTTCCACCAGTTCCGCCGCACGGGCATCCAGTTCGCGCGCAGAATGTTCGAGCGCGCCATCGAGATCGATCCCAGGTACGTGCTCGCCTACGCCGGGGTGGCCGACTGTTGCTCGTTTCTTTACATGTACTGGGACGGCAGCAACGCCAACCTCGAAAGTGCGGACTCCGCAAGCCGCAAGGCGCTCGAGCTCGATCCCGAGCTCGCCGAAGCGCATGCCTCCCGGGGATTCGCGCTGTCCCTGAGACGGCAATACAGCGAGGCACAGCGAGAGTTCGAAACGGCGATCCGGCTCAACCCCATGCTGTACGACGCGCACTATCTGTACGCGCGTGCGTGCTTTCAAGAAGGCAAGTGGGAAGAGGCCGTGCGTCATTACGAGGACGCCTCTCGCGTGCGGCCCGAAGACTTTCAGGCGCTGTTGCTGATGCAGGCACCCTTGAAGGGACTCGGCCGCAAGGTCGAGGCCGAGGCGGCGGTGCGAAAGGGGTTGCAGGTCATCGAGAAGCACCTCGAGCTGAATCCGGACGACGCGCGCGCTCTCTACCTGGGTGCTGGGGCTCTGATCCAATTGGGCGAGTTGGAGCGGGGGCTCGAGTGGACGGAGCGCGCGCTCGCCATCGACCCGGAAGATCCCGCCGTCCTTTACAATGTGGCGTGCGCTTACGCGTTCCTGGCGCGGACCGACGACGCGATCGCGTGTCTCGAGAAAGCCGTCCAACACGGCTTCGGACATCGCGAATGGCTTGAGAATGACTCCGACCTCGACTCAGTGCGAGCCGATCCCCGGTTCCAGGCACTACTGCAAAGAGTCTGATCCAGCGGCGACCGGTTTTCCGGGCTCCTGCTGCGTCAAGCAGTGGATCGTCCCGAGCCCCCACACCAGGTCCACGGCGTGAATCCCCACCACGGGCCGATCAGAGAAGCACTCGCTAAGAATCCCCAACGCGACGCGGTCCTTCGGATCGTTGAACGTCGGCACGAGCACGGCAGCGTTGGCGACGTAGAAGTTCGCGTAGCTCGCCGGCAGTCGCACACCGTCGAAGCACAGCGGCGCGGGCATCGGCAGATCGACGACGTCGATGGCGGAGCCGTCTTCGAGGCGCATCCCCTGGAGCCGCTCGCGATTCTCGGCGAGCGGCCGGTAGTTCGCATCCTTCGGGTCGTCTTCCCGGCATAGCACAACCGTCCGCCGCCCCACGAAGCGGCACACGTCGTCCACGTGACCGTGCGTGTCGTCGCCGGCGATGCCTTTTCCCAACCACAGCGTGTTGGTCACGCCGAGCGCGTCGCGCAGCACGCCCTCGATGTCGGCGCGTGACAACCCGGGATTCCGGGGCTGCACCTCGGTGTCGAGCAGGCATTCCTCGGTCGTCAGCAGGCTGCCGCGCCCGTTCACGTCGATGCTCCCCCCCTCGAGGATCACGGGACGGCCGCGGACCTTCGGCTCGATCAGGGGGAGCGTGAGTCGCTTCGCGGCCCGCTGCAGGATTTTGTCGTCCTTCTTCCAGTCGGGGTATTTGGCCCAGGCGTTGAAGTGAAACCGAGCGATGGCGAGCTCTGCTGGAGGGCGATCCTTGCGGACGAAGATCGGCCCGAAGTCCCTGGTCCAGCCGCGATTCGTTGGAAAGCGCAGGAACTCGACACGCTCGCGATCCACGCCGACCTTGTCGAGGACGCTGCGGGCGCGCAGCTCATGGGAGAGGGTGTTGACGAGTATCCGCACGCGCTCGCCGGGCGCGAGCTTACGGACGATCTCTCCGTAGGCCCACGGGATCGGGGGAAACTTCCCCGGCCAATCGCTCGCGTTGTGGGGCCAGCCGAGCCAGGTCGCCGCGTGCGGCTCCCATTCGGCGGGCATACGAAAGCCGTCAGCCATCAGCTTTCGGGACAGTGCTAATCGGTGAGGAAGCGGTGCTGGATGCCACCGTACGCATCGGTACGGCGGTCGCGCAGAAACGGCCAGTTGCGGCGTACCTCTTCGATCCGCGCCAGGTCGACCTCAGCGACGACCAGCGCTTCCTGTTCACCGGCTTCCGCCACCACGACGCCGAACGGATCGCACACGAAGGAATGCCCCCAGAACTCGATGCCGGGACCTTGGCCGTCGAGCTTTTCGAGGCCGACCCGGTTCACCGCGGCCACCCAACATCCGTTCGCGATCGCATGGCTGCGCTGAATGGTCTTCCAAGCGTCGAGCTGGGACGCGGCGTGCTTTTCCTTCTCGGCGGGGTGCCAGCCGATCGCGGTGGGATAGAGGAGGATGTTCGCCCCTTGCAGTGCTGTGAGCCGCGCGCCTTCGGGATACCATTGGTCCCAACAGATGAGCGTGCCGATCGGCCCGACCTTCGTGTCGAAGGCGCGGAAACCCAGATCGCCGGGGGTGAAGTAGAACTTCTCGTAGTACGCGGGATCGTCGGGGATGTGCATCTTGCGATACATCCCCTTGATCTTGCCGTCCGCGTCGATCACTGCGGCCGTGTTGTGATACAGGCCGGCGGCACGGCGCTCGAACAGCGACGCGATCAGCACCACCCCCGCCTCTTTCGCGACCTTCCCCAGCGCCTCGGTGGTCGGCCCCGGCACCGGTTCGGCGAGATCGAACAGGGCGTGGTCCTCGCGCTGCCCGATGTAGAGTGTGCGGAAAAGCTCGGGGAGACAGACGAGCGCCGCCCCTTGCTGGGCGGCCTCTTTGATCCGCGCGATCGCCTTGGCGAGGTTCGCTGCCGGGTCGGCGGTCATGCTCATCTGCACGAGGCCGACCTTGTACTCGGTCGGCGGAGACGTCGTCATGCAGGGAACACTACAACGAACGACCCTACCCTACCAGCACCGGCTCCGACACAGGTGTCTTCTTTTCCTTCGCCCCCTGTTTGTAGCGGTAGATCTTCCCGGCGTAGTTGCGCAGCACCACTTCCTTGTCGGTGAGCTTCACGACGTACTCGGGCAGGAGCGGAATCTTGCCGCCGCCGCCCGGCGCGTCGATCACGAAGTGCGGGACCGCGAGCCCCGACGTCCAACCGCGCAGCGCCTTCACGATCTCGAGCCCCTTCGCGACGGTCGTACGGAAGTGCTCGGCGCCGGCCACCTGGTCGCACATATAGATGTAGTAGGGCCGCACGCGCGCGGCGAGCAGCCGATGCATCAGCTCTTTCATGACTTCGGTGTCGTCGTTCACACCCCTGAGCAGCACCGTCTGGCAGCCCAACGGGATGCCGGCGTCGGCGAGCATGCCAAGCGCCTTGACCGCGGCGGGCGTCAGCTCGTCGGGGTGATTGAAGTGCGTGTTGATGTAGAGCGGATGGTACTTCTTGAGAATCCCGCACAGCTCGGCTGTGATCCGCTCGGGCAGGTGGCACGGCACACGGCTCCCGATGCGCAGCACTTCGAGGTGCGGGATGGTGCGCAGCCGCCGGCAGATGTCGTCGATGCGGCGGTCGGAGAGCAGCAGCGGATCGCCGCCCGACATGATGACGTCGCGGATCTCCTGGTGCTCCTCGAGGTAGCGAAACGCCGACTCGAGCTGCGACATCGGGATCTTCTCGGGATCGCCGACCTTGCGGCGCCGAGTGCAGAAGCGGCAGTAGGCGGCGCACACCGGGGATACGAGGAAGAGCGCGCGGTCGGGATAGCGGTGCGTGATGTTGGGGACCGGAGAGTTCGCGTCCTCTTCCAGAGAGTCCACGAGCCCGTCGTGAACCTCCAGCTCCTGCACGGTGGGCACGTACTGGCGCCAGATCGGATCGCCGGGCGACTTGATCAGGTCCACCATCGCGGGGGAGATCCGAAACTCGAAGTTCTCGGCCGCCTGCCGGAGCCGGTTCACGTCACCGACGTGCTCCGGCCCGAACCGCGCGGCCAGCGCTTCGAGAGACGCGATGCTCTTCCTACGAAGCAGCTCTTGCCAGGTCTCCATCCGTCAGATCCTTGGTGTAGATCACCAGATCGTCACCGGGCGCGTAGTACCCCGGGATGGTTGCGGCTCTGGTGTAGCCGCGTGCCTCGTAAAAACCTCTGGTGGGCAGATAGTCGGCCCGGGAGGAGGTCTCTACGACCACGAGCCGACCGCCGTCAGCTATCAGCCGGCGCTCCACGTCGCGGAGCAGCTGAGTTCCGATGCCGGCGCCCTGCCGGGCCCGATCCACGACGATCCAGTACAGGTCCCAAGTGCCCACCGTGCCGGGCGTGGGCCCCCAACACGCGTACGCCAGCAGGTCGTCCTTATCGAAGGCGCCAACAAAGCGGTAATCGTCGCTGCCCCGCTCGCCTAGGCTGGCGTCCAGCAGCTCGACCGCGGTGCCGACCTCTTCCTCGCGGAAGAGCCCGGTGTCCCGCGTCAGCTGCTCAAGCCGTGCGCGGTGCGCGCGCCCGACGGGGCGCAGCGAGCAGCTCACGTGCGGCCTTCGCTCCCTGCGCCTCTCGCAGCGCCCCCTCAGCGATGCGGCGAATCAGCTCGGCGTATTCCCACCCTGCCGTCTTCGCCATGCGCGACAGGCCGGCTTCGTCGGTCAGGTCGGGATTGGGATTGACCTCGAGCACCCAGGGCCGCCCGGCGTCATCCACCCGCAGGTCCACCCGTCCGTAGCTCTTGCCCTGCAGCGTCCGCCACGCCGTCTCGGCCATCCGGGACAGCCGCTCGGCGAGCCGTTGCGAGATCTGTGCCGGGCACACCGGCCGGCTGCCCAAGTCCTCCGCCGACCCGACATGCCACTTGGCGGCGTAGGTGAGGATCGGCCACACGCCCTCGGGCATCGCGCTGAAGTCGATCTCGGCAATCGGAAGGGTGCGATCGCCCACCATGCCGACGTTGAACTCGCGGCCGGGGATGTACTGCTGGACGAGGACCTCGTCGAACTGCTCCGTCATCGCGGCGACGCGGGCCTTGAGGCTCTTGCGGTCGGTGACCACCGAGTGGCGGTCGAGGCCGGTGCTCGCGTCCTCGGCCGCCGGTTTGACGATCGCGGGGAGCGGGAAGTCCTCGTCGATCCTGCCCTGGGCGATCGTCCAGCGCGGTACGGGCAGCCCGGCGCGCTCGAGCATCGTGTTCGCGACACTCTTGCGGCGGCACGCTGCCATCGTCCAAGGGCCGCAGCCGGTGTACGGGATCCCGGCGAGCTCGAGGGTCGCGACGACGTGGTCCTCCCACTGAGCCACGCCGTGCACGCCCTCGCAGAGGTTGAAGACGAGGTCCGCGCGGCGGCACGCATTGAACCAGCGCATGTCGTGACGGACGGGCACGCGCTGCGCCTGGTGGCCCATGCCCCCGAAGATCCGGGCGATGTGGTCCACCGCCTCCATCACGCCGGCGACGTCCTCGGCCGTCCAGTCCTCGGCCCCCGGGTCGTACAGAATGACCAATTTCACGCCGACACCGCAGCACTGCGCGACGGTAGGTGCGCAGCCTGCCGCGCGCCAACGGCATGCCCGGTGATGCGCTTCCACGCGATCCGCACGACTTCCTGAATGAGCTCGTCGTAGGCGTACCCGGCGACACGCGCCGCCTTGGGGAAGCAGGAGTTCATCGCCGGGTCGGGGATGATGCCTGGCAGCGGGTTCAGCTCCACGATGTTGGGGACGCCGAACCGATCCACTCGCACGTCCACGCGGCACCAATCGCGGCAACCGAGCGCGCCGTACGCGTCCAGCGCGACGTGCTCAATCTCGCGGCTGAGCGATTCCGGAATACCGGCGGGCGGACACTGGAAGATCGCGAGCGGGTGCTCGCGCGTATCCCAGATCCACTTGGCTTCGTAGCCGTACACGGGCGGAGCGCCCGCGGGCAGCGTGCCAAAATCGAAAGCGACGATCGGCAGGCAGCGCACGTCGGCGCCGTTGCCGAGGATCGCGACCGTGAATTCAGCGCCGGGGAGATAGGTCTCGACCAGCACCGGCTGGTCATAGCGCTCTAGAAGGAAGAGGACACGCTCCGCCAACTGGGCGGGGGAGTCGCACAAGTTATTGACAAACACGCCTTTACCGGACCCCTCGGCGACCGGCTTCACGAACAGAGGAAACGGCAGCGGCAGCCGGTCCAGGTCCGCCACGCGTTCGACCACCCGGAACGGCGCGGTGGGGACGCCGCGGTAGGCGAGGATCTCCTTGGTGCGTCCCTTGTGCAGCGTCAGCGCCAGCGCGAGCGGGTCCGAGCCGGTGTAGGGAATGTTCAGGTATTCGCAGATCGCCGGGACGTGGGACTCGCGGGTCGGGCCGTGAAGTCCTTCCGCCATGTTGAAGACGATGTCGGGGTGGGCGAGCGAAAGCTTTTGGGGAAAGAACTCGTCGGCTTCGAGCCGGACGACGTTGCCGTAGAGACCGAGAGCCTGCTCCACCGCGGTAATGGTGGAAGGGTCGTCCCATTCAGCGTACACATCGGACGTGGAGAATGGGGTGGGGGGCCCAGAGGGGCTCGATTCGGGTTTCTCGTTGTATGCGAGACCTATACGCATGTGGTCTCGGAATACCTCCTACAAAAAAGGCCGCTCAGTCGTGCGGTCTGGAAAGCGGCAACGCGTTGTCAAGGTTCAGAATACGAGATGCCTGTGGGATGCGCAATAGGTAACGGCTCACACTTTGTGGTATGTCACGCGCGCCGATTCTTGTTTGTCGTCGCCGACGTAAATCTCAAAATCAGAAAACAGCGCACCCGCTTCGCGCTGCAGGAGTCGCAGCGCCGCGATCGCCATCCGCCGGATCTCGAGCTCGGCGCCCTCGCCGCAGCGTAGCTCCAACATCGTGCGCCACGCGCGCGCGTTGCCCGAGACGACGATCTTCACTTCGGTCGCATTTGGCAGCACACTCCGTGCCGCTTCGCGGGCCATCTTGCGCCGGTGCACCTTGTCGGTGACCCACTCGTAGCGCTGCATCAGCCCCTCGACGGCACGCACGTACGCGGCCTGGGCCGCCGTTACCTGCCGTTCCCACTCCGCTTCGAGCTGCGGGTCGCCGGCCGTCGCGGGGGGCAGGACGAAGGCGGCGTGCGACTCGTCGACGTAGCGCTGGGAGATCTGGGAGTAGCCGAAGCCGGCGCGGTGACGCACCAACTCGTGAGAGCAGGAGCGCGAGATGCCTTCGATCAGCAGCACGTAGACCGCGTGCTCCAGAACCGACCCGTGCCCCTGCTTCTTGATGTTCTCGAGGTACTCGGCCGTGGTGCGGTTCACGGGGTTGTGCTGGCTCATGTAGCAAAGCCGGCCCGCGTACTCGGCGAGACGCTCCCCGTCGCTCGATTCCCCACGCCATTGGACCTTCAGGTGCTCGGGCTCCAGGAACTGGGGACGGGCGAGCAGGGTGACGCGGGGAGCGCGAAAGATCTCCATCAGGGGCTAGAGGCTCGGGGCTAGGGGTTCGGGGGTTGCGAGCGCGACCTTCGGTGTCGCCCAGCCAGCGTTACGCTCCACTTCGCGCAGCCGCGCGGCGATGTCGTCGGGAATCACCGCAGCGCGCTCGCCCACCTTCAACGCGGCGAGAGGCGCCCAATTGGCCGCGGGAATGATAACACCGGGATTGAGGATGGACAGCGGGTCATAGGCGCGCTTCACAGCGCGGAACATGGCCATCACTTCCGTTCCGTAAAAGCGCTCGAGGACCCCGGCGCGGAGGCGGCCGACGCCGTGCTCGCCTGCGGGCACCCCGCCCAGACGGACGAGCAGGTCGGTCACGTCGGCGAACAGTCCCTCGAGCGACTCGAGCCATTTGGGGCGCGTGATATCAGGGAGCGCGTTCACATGGACGTGTCCGTCACCGGCGTGCCCGAAGATCGCGACCGGGATACCACGGCGCTCCGCCGCCGCCCGTAAGCCGGCTACGTACTCGCCGAGGCGCTCGAGCGGAACGCAGCCGTCCTCGATCACCTGCAGAGAGCGCTGCGACTCGGGAAGCCGCGCGAGGGCGGGGGACGCGAGCCGCCGCACTTCCCAGAGCTGCTCCAATCCGGCGCGGTCCACCGCGGTCTGAACGTGCGCCAGGGCGTGCTTGAGCTCCCGGACCACGGCGCCGACGACTCCCCGGGCGGCCGCCGCGGTCTCGCGCTCAAACTCGACGAGCAGAAGACACGCGACCTTGGGGGCGTCCGGCACGAACCGGAGCAGGGTGCCGTCGAGCAGCTCCAGGGCCGAGGGATTGACCGATACGAGGTATGGGACCGCCTCGGCCAGCGCATCGAGATCGGCAAAGCCCAGCGCTGCGCCCGCGAGGTCGGCGGGAACGGGATCGAGGCGCCAGTGCACGGCAGTGACGATGGCGAGCGTCCCCTCCGAGCCGACCAGCAGGTCCACTTCGTCCCCAGACTCCGCGAACCGATCGAGAGCGTAGCCGGAGGAGTTCTTGCGGGTCTTGGGAAACGTGTCGGCGAGCAGCCGTCGGCCGTCTGCGGTCAGATCGTACTTCTCCCCTCTCCCTTCTCCCCTTCTCACGGTTCGAACCGTTCCATCCGCCTCGATGATCTCCAGCGCTTCGACCCATTTCCGCACGCTGCCGTACCGCACCGACCGCGGCCCCGCTGCATTGGTCGCTACCATACCGCCGCACGTTGCGAACGCGCCCGACGATGGATCTGGCGGGAGGCGCAGGCCGTACGGTCGCGCGGCGTCGTTCACTTCGGCCCACGTGACCGAGGCGCCGGCGCGGGCGGTGCGGCGCTCGGCATCGACGACCAGCTCGGCGAATCCCACGCTCAGATCCACGATCACGCCGGTACCCACGTTCCCCCCGGGCATGCCGCTCCCCGCGCCGCGCGGGATGAGCGGGGTGCGGGTTTCGGCTGACCAGGCGAGCAGCGCCACGACCTCGGGAACGTCTTCGGGGATAGCGACGGCGGCAGGGACGATGCGGTAGATGCCGGCACCTTCCGCGTAAGCGGCGCGGATGCGGGGATGGGTGCTGAGAGTCGCGGGAAGGGATGGGAGGAGGGGTGACATGGACACGCTCCAAACTTGACACCAGCAGACCGTCACGTGAAGCTTCGATTCCCCATGGCCTCTCCCGTATCCACGCAGCCGCGCGCACAGCTGATCCACATCGAGGTGGATCGGCGCTTGGGGCACGAGTGGGACGAATGGAATGGCCGGCCGCTGCCCGGGGGTGGCGACTTCTCGGCCGCACCGGGGCTGTTCTTCCGTTTCGCGGCTCTGACGCTCGTGGTGGCCACCGTCGCCGTCGCTCTTCTCCTCTATCTAGTGGGTCCGCGTCTGGCTGCCCTGTGGCCGCCGCTCCCCAAGGTCCTCTGGATCGGGCTCGCGGCCCTCGCAGGGCTCCAGGCTCTGTACCTGAGTCTGGTCGCCGGGTCGTATTACGGCGGGGCGAACCTGTTGCCGGAGCGGCTGATGGAGCGGGGTCCATACCTCCAGCTCATGAATTACACGTCGCTCATCGCGCGGGCGTTCGGGAAGCGCGACTGGGTAGAGCATGCGGCGATCGACATCTACAACACACTCGCGGTGCGGCGGGGCCGGAAAGTCGGGAAGGGCGAGCTGCTGGTGCTGATTCCCCGATGCCTATCGAAGCAGGCGCTCGACGGCGTGCTCGAGATCGCCGGACGCTACGAGGTCCCGGTGTTCGTGGCGACCCGCGGCCAGCTGGCACGGCGCGTGATCCGTGAGCGCCGTCCCCGCGCCGTGGTGGCGGTGGCCTGCGAGCGCGACATGATGACCGGTTTGCGCGACGTCGCGGGTAAACTCCCGGTCCTCGGCCTCACGATGCAGCTCCCCAATGGCCCCTGCCGCGACGCGGGCGTAGATCTGGGACAGATGGAGGAATGGGTGAAGGGGTGGGTCGGCGAGACGTCGGAGGCTCGGCGCTAGCGCCGGGCTGCCCAAAACGCGAGTCCCAAGACACACCAGCCCGCCAACGCGAGCCATTCCGCCCCGCTGAAACTCCCCGGCACCGCCGGGACCACCTTCATCAGAACGATCGCGACGCCCACTACAGCGCCCACCATCGCGAGGGCCGTGCCCCGTCGATCTCCGGAGCGCCGCGCGAGCGCGACGAACGCCAGGCACGCCGCACACCAGCCGACTCCAACTGCGGCTGACCCGACCTCGGTTATGGGCACGAGCAGCGCGTCGCCCAGAAACGACGCGGCGGCGGTGAGTGTCACGACCAGCGCGATGGCCGCGGCAGGAGTCCCGTGCCGGGCATCCACCGCGCCCAGCGCCGGATGGACGAGTCCACGCCGGCCGAGCGCGTACAGCAGGCGCGTGGCTGCGACGAAATTCCCGTTGAACACCTTGAAGAGCGACAGCAGCGCGGCGGCGAGGATCAGACGCCCGATCCACGGCGCGCCGAACGCGCGCGTGAAGGCCGCCTCGGTGCCGAGCCGCTGCGCCACGAAATCGGGCCAGGGGTACACCCACGCCACCACCGCGACCACGAGCACGTAGAAGAGACCGCCGGCGACGACTGCGAGCGTGATCGCCCGGCCGAGCACTCGCGGATCGAGATCGGGACGCGCCTCCTCGGACGCTTTTGCCACCGATTCGAACCCCGTCATGAAGTAGGGCACGATCTGGGCGACGAGCAGTATGGAGATGAGGCCCCCGGGCGCCGCGAACAGCGGCCCGACCGTCGCGGCGCTGCCGTGGGCGAATCCCAACGCGACAAACGCGACGAAACACGCCAGCAGCCCCAGCGTCGCGAAGTCCTGAAATCGGCCACTGAGCCGGATGCCGCGGTAGTTCACGACGCCGATGCAGGCTGTCAGGCCGAGGCCGGCGAGGAGCCTGGGCAGCGTGATGGCCTTGCCCGCTACCGTGTACAGGATCCCATGGTTCAGCGCGGGAAACAGCCGGGCGAGCACATTACCGATGGCCACAGCCTCCCAGGGGCACACGATGGCGTACGCAAGGACCATCATCCACCCGGCGGCGAAGCTGACGAGCCGAGGAAACACCCGTTCGGTGTATGCGATCTCGGCGCCGGCGTCGGGGATCTGACGCACCAGCCGGCCGTATGTGCGAGCGATGGGGAGGAGCAGCACCGAGCCGGCCAGGAAGCCCAGCATGGCGCCGCCTGGACCGCCGCGGCCAAGCCAGTCGTCCATCAGGACCAGCCACCCCACGCCTACCATGCTGCCGAAACCGAAGGTGAAGTACTCGAGGGCGCCGAGCGTCCGACGGAGGCTCGCGGTCACTAATAGATCGTCTCGCCCAGCTTTTCCTTCAGCGCCTTCAGCAGCTTTTCCGCCACCTGTTGCCCTGCTGAACCCGGCAGTGCAGCCCGCTCCAGGTCGCGGTGCGTCCGCGACGGGTCCTCGATCGGGCGATACACCGCCTCGACCGTCACGCGCGATTTGCCCGGCACGTCGGGATCCGCCCAGAGCCGAAGCCTCATTGTCCCCGCAAACTCTCGTGTCTCGAGAAACGCGTCTCGCGGACTGACAAACCGGAGGGGGATGCTATCGGCCGTCAGCAAGGCCTGCGCTTGCCTCGCTACCTGGGCAGGCGGCGCGTTGATGACGGCGTGGAGCGCTTCGGGATATGGAGCGAAGGAGGGACGCGTGGTTGCGGGCGTGCAGCTGCCCAGCAGCGCCACCACAAGGATTGCTCGGCGCATCAATGCTTGTGGGGCGGGGTCCCCGGGGGATCGACGTGCGCAGGGGTCTTGGTGCTGTCCGCCCCGGCAGCGTCCTCACGCCTCTCGAGCTCTTCGTGCTGGTGGCCCGTCACCCGGTCCTGAATCTCCGCCTGCAGGGTATGGGTCGGGATGCCGGCCGCGTGCTCGAACACGAGCGTCCCGCCGAGGATGCCCGTCCAGACCAGGGTTGCCAGTCCCGCGATGCTAAGGACGCGCGTCAGCGCCTGCTCAGTCGGCGCCAGGGCGAACCGCCGCCACAACTTCCAGGCGAGCACGACGGTGAAAATCCCCATCGTGATCAGGGCCATGGTCTCATGCCGCTCCATCAGCTCGTGAATCGCCTCGCCGTGCTGGAGCGAGGCTTCCGCCAGCTTCCCTGCGACCACCGCCACCCAGCCGCCGATCACCCCCGCCCACAGCGTCCAGATACCGGCCCATGTAAGCGACTCGCGCTTGAAGGCAGCGGCCGCGAGGTCGAACAGCACGGCCGCGACCAGCAGGGCCGCGGGGAGGTCGTTGAGAACGGCGTGCCAGCGGGGAGCGTCATAACCGAGCATGATCACAGTCCCAGGTTGGTAACGGCGGGAGGAGTAATGGAGTAGTCATAGAAGCCTTTGCCGCTCTTCTTCCCGTACATCCCCGCCAACACCATTCGCTTGAGGAGCGGGGGCGGCGCATAGCGCGCCTCCCGGTACTCCTTGAACATGATCTCCGCGATGTGGTGCGTCGTGTCGAGACCCACGAAGTCGAGCAGTGTGAGCGGCCCCATCGGATAGCCGCAGCCGAGCTGCATAGCCTTGTCGATGTCGGGCACGCTGCCGACGCCGCGCTCGACCGCCCGGATAGCGTCCAAGAGATACGGCACGAGCAGGAAGTTGACGATGAATCCGGAATTATCCTTGGCGGCGACCGGCTCCTTGCGGAGCGACACGGCGAAGGCGAAGGCGCGTTTGAACGTCTCGTCCGACGTCGTCACGGTCCGCACCACTTCGACCAGCGGCATGAGCGGCACGGGATTGAAGAAGTGCAGCCCCACGAACCGGTCCGCGCGCGTCGTCGCGGCGGCCATCTCTGCGATGGTGAGACTCGAAGTGTTCGACGCGAAGATCGTCGCCGGCCCGCACAGGCCGTCTAGCTCGAGGAAGAGAATGTTCTTCAACGCAAGATCTTCCGTGATCGCTTCGATCACGATGCCCACACCCCGCAAATCAGCGACCGCGGTCGTGAATGTCAGCCGTTTGAGGACCGCGTCCCGCTCCGCGGCGGGCAGTTTTCCCTTCTCGACGAACTTGGCGAGTGACTTCTCGATGCCGGCGCGGCCGCGGTCGAGCAGCTCCTTGGATACGTCCCGGACAGTCGTCTCGTAGCCAGCCGCGGCCGCCACCTGGGCGATGCCGCTGCCCATCAGACCGCATCCCAGCACGCCCACCCGTTTGATGTCGCCCATAGCGCTCCTCAGCTTCGCGGACGTGGCCGGGGGGGTGGGTTCTCAAAGGCCTTCCGTACCTCTTCCGCGATCCGGACGAATGTATGCGCCACGGGCGGGAGCATTTGATCCGGTCGGATTTCGCTGCGCTCGAGTCGATCGAGCACTTGCTCCAGGGAGATCTGGATGCGCTCGTTGTCGGCCCGGTGATGGCGCGCAAGCGCGATGGCGATCGGGATCCCCACTGCCGCAGGTATCAGCGCGATGGGTCCGAGCAGGACGGCCGCGAGCGCTGCAGTGAAGCCGCTCAGCGAGACGATCACCGCGCCGCCCTGAATCCGGCGGGCGCGGCGCGGGCGAACGTCGGCGTTGAGGCCCACATGGCAGAACCCCGGCTCGAGCTGCGTCACCTGTCCGGTTACTTCGGAGGCGCCGGCCAGTGCAAAACGGCGCCCTTTCGCCCCAGCGCCCAGCGCCCGCTGGATGCTGGCGAATGCGCCCGCCTTCGGCTCCCAGGTCGTGCGGTCGGGGTAGCGCCGTTTTACCTGGAGCGATTCCTCTTCTTCCATCCAGCGCGTCAGGGCGCGCTCGACGGACGGCCGGTCGCCCGGGACCACGCGGTCCGCGGCCAGCGCGCGCGGTCCTGTCAGCCACGCCCAGAAGCCGTTGCCCGTCTCGACGGTCGTCCGAGTCTGCTCCTCGAGCAGCGCTTGGTGCAGGTAGCGGTTGGGGATCCCGACGTCCTTGCCGAGCGCGAGCACCTCGTCCTTCGTGAGCCCCTCGCCGATGTCCCGCTCGCCGGCTTGCAGCTCCGCCGCGCGCTGGATGATGCGCTCCAGCGCTTCGCGGCTGATGAGCTCGCCGGGGGTGGCCATCAGACCTTCGACTTCCCCTTGGACCGGGGGGCCGGCAGCCGATCACCTGAGGCGCGCTCCGGTAGAGCCCGGTTACCAGAATCCCCAGCGGGAGGGGGAGGGGTCATCCTCTCCATAAAAGCGCGGAACAGATCGATGGGAATCGGGAAGATCGTGGTCGAGTTGTTCTCCGACGCGATCTCGTTCACCGTCTGGAGGTAGCGCAGCTGGATCGCCGCGGGCTCCTTACCGATGATGTGGGCCGCCTGCGCCAGCTTCTCGGACGCCTGTAGCTCGCCCTCGGCGTTGATCACTTTGGCGCGCCGCTCCCGCTCGGCCTCCGCCTGGCGCGCCATGGCGCGCTTCATCTCGGGCGGCAGGTCCACATCCTTTACTTCGACTGCGGAGACCTCGATCCCCCAGTCCTCGCTGCGCGCATCGATGATCTGCTTGAGGATGGCGTTGATCTTGTCGCGGTTCGCGAGCAGCTCGTCCATCTCTGTCTCGCCCAGCACCGAGCGCAGCGTAGTCTGGGCGAGCTGGCTCGTGGCGTAGAGATAGTTCTCCACTCCCACGACGGCCCTGTCGGGCGTCTTCACCCGCATGTACAGCACCGCGTTGACCTTGATCGAGATGTTGTCGCGGGTGATCACGTCCTGGGGCGGGATGTCCATCGCCATCACGCGCAGCGATACCTTCTGCATCTTCGCGAGGAAGGGCGGCAGGAAGATCAGCCCCGGTCCCTTGGTCGGCCGCAGGTGGCCGAGCAGGAAATACACGCCGCGCTCGTATTCGCGCAGCACGCGCAGCCCGGAGAAGAGATACAGGGCGATCGCCCCGATGGCTAAGACCAGGATGTTCATAGTGCCTCGACGATGACCGCCGCGCCCTGACCTCCGCCGATGCATGCGGAGCCCAGGCCGAAGCGCTTCTTCTCCCGGCGCAGCGTGTGCAGGAGATGGATCGTGATCCGCGTGCCGCTCGCGGCGAGCGGATGCCCGATGGCGATCGCGCCACCGTGCACGTTGGTCTTGGCGCGGTCCAAGCCCAGCTCCCTCTCGACCGCCAGATATTGCGGCGCGAACGCCTCGTTCACTTCGACGAAATCCATCTGCTCGAGTTTCATCTTCGCCTTCTCGAGCGCCTTCCGGGCGGCGGGCGCCGGCCCGATCCCCATGTGTTTGGGCTCGACTCCGACCACCGCCCATGCCACGAGGCGGCCCAGCGGCCTGAGCCCGTGCGCCTTGGCGTACTCCTCGCTCGCGATCACCGTCGCGGCGGCGCCGTCCGAGATTCCCGATGCGTTCCCCGCGGTCACGAGCCCATCCTTCTTGAAGTAGGGCTTGAGTGCACTGAGGATCTCGAGCGTCGTATCGGGGCGCATGTGCTCGTCGGCGCGGAACTCGATCTCTTTGCCCTTCACCTGGATCGTGACAGGGATGACCTCGTCCTGGAACACGCAGGCGTCCCACGCCTGCTTGGCGCGCTTCTGGGACCCCACCGCAACTTCATCCACCTCTTTGCGGGTGAGCTTGTACTTCTCGGCGAGGCTCTCGGCGGTCTCAGCCATCGACAAACCGCATTGCGGGTCCTTGAGCGCTTCCCACAACAGGTCCTCGAGCGGTGCAGGACCGAGCCGCAGTCCCCAGCGGGCACCGCGCACCACGTGGGGGGCCTGGCTCATCGACTCCGCTCCTCCGGCGAGCACGGCATCGGCTTCGCCGAGCAGGATGAGCTGGGCGCCCTGGGTAATCGCCTCGAAGCCGGAGCCGCACAGGCGATTCACGGTCACGGCGGGCACCTCGATCGGCAGGCCCGCCTTGAGCCCCACGTGCCGGGCGAGATAGATCGCGTCAGCGGAGGTTTGCAGCGCGTTGCCGAACACCGTGTGCCCGAAGTCGCTGACGGGGACGCCCGAGCGCTGGATCGCGTGCCGGGCCGCGACCGCGCCCAGCTCCGTGGCCGAAAGGTCCTTCAAGGAGCCGCCGAAGGCTCCGAATCCCGTCCTGACCCCAGACAGGAAGACGACGTTCTTCATAAGAGACTCCGCAAACGAGACTCGGGGGAATATAGCGGGACGCTACAAACGCGCTGCAATGGCGGCGGCGACCGCGTGCGTCGTTGCGTTGCCGCCGATGTCAGGCGTGCGCACGCTTGTGGCAACGGCTTCCTTCACGGCCCGCTCGAGATCGCGCGCCGCAGCGGCGTGGCCCAACTGCTCGAACATCAGCGCGCCAGTCAGCACCGCAGCCACGGGATTCGCGACCCCTTTGCCGGCAAGAGCAGGGGCGGAGCCGTGAACGGGTTCGAATAGTCCGGCTCCCGCACGGCCGGGATGCAGGTTCGCGCTCGCCGCGACGCCGAGGCCACCGACGAGCCCCGCACCCAAGTCGGACAGAATGTCGCCGTAGAGGTTGTTCGTCACGATCACCTGAAAGCGCTCGGGCTCGCGGACCAGTTCCATCGCGAGCGCATCCACGTAGCGGTGCTCGGCGGCGATCTGCGGATACTCAGCGGCGACCGCCTTGAATTTCTCCTGCCAGATCCTGTGGGCGGGAATGGCGTTGGACTTGTCGCTCATCGTGACACGCTGCTTCCCGTGCGTCTTGGCCCACTCGAAGGCCGCGCGGATGATCCGTTCGACGCCTTTGCCCGTGTTCACTTCTTCGGCGATGTACTCGTCGCCGCTCACCCGCCCGCGGCCGAGGTAGAGCCCCTCGGTATTCTCGCGGAAGATGACGAAGTCGATCGGCTTCGCAGTCTTGAGGGGTGTGAGATCGGGATGTAGCAGCCTGACGGGTCGGAAGTTCACGTAGAGGTCGAGCCGAAACCTGAGGCCCAGAAGAATGTCCCTCGCGTGCTCGTTGCCGGGGACACGCGGGTCGCCGAGTGCGCCGAGGAAGATGGCGTCTACCTCGTCACGCAGATGCCGGAAGGCGGCGTCGGGAAGCGTCTCTTTCTTCTTGAGGTAGTGGTCAGCGGAGTAGGGCAGGTGCTCCCAGTCGAGCGCGAAGCCATGCCGCTTGGCGGCGGTCTCGAGCACGGGGATCGCGGCCGCGATGACTTCGGGGCCGATGCCATCGCCCGCAATGACGGCGATGGAGTGCCGTTTCACTCGAAGCCCGTCGCCCGCCCGCAAGAGAGGCAATACGCCCAGCCGACATCCACCTCGCTGCCGCAGGCGGGGCACTTGGGGTCCCCCGCGGGCGGCTGGCCGCAGTGGGGGCAGAAATTCACCTCGCGCTTGGCCGGCAGTACGCCGCCGCAGTACTCGCACTGGTTCGCCGCGAGTGCATCGCCCCGCGATGGCGGATTGCGGATTGCGGATTGCGGAAGGACGGGAGGGGGGATCGGGTTCTCTCCGGTCGAGTCCGAGAGCTCGTCATCATCGCTGGCCGAACGCGGGGCATATACCCGCTCGGCCATCATCACCCGCTCGGCGGCGCGGCCGTTGACCATCACCTGGGCGTCGGGGAAGGTCCGGAAATACGTCGGATCGGGATTCGTCCCAGCGACCTCGCGCTGCATCGCGTCGCGCACGGTCTCCGGGTCGAGCTGCACGTAGCCCCGTTCGCCCGCGAGCAGCCGCAGCACGGCCATCTCGTAGTCCTGATGCGTCGCCACATTGAGGCGCGAGCGGTTGGAGCGATAGGGGACGAGTCGCTCGTAAACGTCCGCCGCCGGGAAGGGGACGGCGACCCGCGCTTCCCGCGCGAGCGCACCGACCAGCAGCTCGAACAGCCGGTCCAGTTCGTCCATGCTCAGCGCACGATCACGACGGCGCGCATCGACGGGTGGGGATCGCAGTAGTACTTGTACATGCCCGGCGTATCGAAGCGGACGGCGTAGTTGCTCTTCGCCTTGAGCTTGCCTGAGAGCCGGCGTCCGCCCCGACCCTCGAAGCTGACCGTGTGATCTATGATGTCGTGATTCACCCATTCCACGACGCTGCCGGCGGCGACTCTCACCGTGTCCGTCCAGTAGTAGACGCCCTCTACGACGACTCGCGCGGCCGGCGGCGTCGTGTCGGAGACGATGTGACGGAAACCTCGTCCCCCGCACGCTTGCGCGGCGACGAGGATGGCGAAGGCGAGGAGCCGCCTCATTGCCCGGCCCCCGGTCCATTGCGCCACGCGGACATCCAGCGGTCGTACAGCACGGGAACGACGCCACCCTGCTGGAGCACCTCCACGCCCGAGGGATCGCGGTACGCCTTCCGGTAGAAGACGTGTGTGACGCCCGAATTGATGATCAGCTTGGCGCACATCACGCAGGGGGAGGCGCTGACGAACACGACCTTGTCTCGCATGTTGCCGGGCGCTTTCACGAGGGCGTTCATCTCCGAGTGGATGCAGCCGCAATTGCCGGGCACGGCCGAGTCACACTTGTTGGGCAGGCCTCGGGCATTGCCGTTGTAGCCGATCGCGAGGACGTTTTCGAGCCGCTGGTCGGTGACGACGGTCCCTACCTGCAGCCGGGCGCAGGTCGAACGCTTCCCGAGCTCTTCGGCCATGCGCATGTAGACCTCGTACAGCGGGATGCGGTTCAAGGTCGGCGCCGCTGTCCCGTCAGGCAGCACGTTCAGCGGATGAGTGTTGGCGGGAACGCCGTCCTTAGACGCGCTCATGCAGCTCCTTGTCCGGATCGTAGGCCGTGTACTTGCCGCGAGCTCGCTGTTGGGCGAGCCAGGTGTCGAATCCGGACGGAATCAGGCCGTTGGAGCGCTCTTGGAGCTCGGCGGCGCGCACCGCGACGACGTCCGCGTACTCGTTCTTCGGGTGCTCGTTATGCCCGCGTATCCAGCGCCAGTCTATGGTATGGGCCGCCTCGACCTGCACGAGCTTTTGCCACAGCTCGGCGTTTTCCAGCGCGCCGGTCTTGCGGCGCCAGCCCCGCGCCTGCCAGTCGCGGACCCACTCGGTCATCCCCTTCACGAGGTACTCGGAGTCGGACACATAGCGCACGTGCGCGTGCTGCCACTGGCGCCGGATCCACTCCAGCGCCGCGATCGCACCGGCGAGAGCCATCTTGTTGTTGGTCGTGTGCGGGGAGCACTCGTAGAAGTCCCAGCGCGCGACGCTATCCCCGGCGGGCGCTTCAATCAACGCGGCGTTCCCTCCGGGACTCGGCTTGGTGGAATCGTTGCCGAGACAGCTCTCGTCGGCGTGGACGAGCACGAAGGTGAGCGCGGGGGGCGCGGTCACGGCTGGATGACCACGGGGATGTCGGTGCGTCGCAGGATCTCCTCCGCGTGCGAAACGTTGAGGTGGGTCCCGTCGCGCGCCATGTGCGCGCCGGCAAACAGGGCGTCGCACTTGGTGCGCTCGACGACCCGCGCCACCGCTTCCGCGGGCGTGCCTCGCTCGATGTGCGTCACGAAGGCGACCCCCTGCAGCGAGAGCGTCGCCTCGGCCTCGCCGACGACCATCGTGGCGCTGGCGGGGTCGATCGTGGCGTGAATAATGTGCACCGTGCTGTGCGCGATGCTCGCGAACCGCGCCACCAGGGCCAGCGCCCGCATACTCGTCTCCCGGCCGTCGAACGCGATGGCGCACTCGCTCATGGGCGATGGCTTGCTGCCGCACACGATCACGCACCGCTCCGCGATAGCGATCAGGGACGCGACCGTCGCCCCGATGGCGTCGGCGGACGACGTGCTGCCACGGCGACCCACCAGCACCGCGTCGACGTCGCGGGCGAGTGCCGCCAGCTCGGCGTCGGGGTCGCCCTGCCGCAGGACCGTCTCGATCTCGAGACCAGCGGCCTGCACCCGCTCGCGCGCCCGCTCGAGCAGCTTCGCGCCGTGCGGCGCCTGCCGCCCCGCCTTTGTTTCCCGCACGTGGACCACCACGAGCTTGGCCTTAAAGCGCTGCCCGAGCACAACCCCCTGCTCCAGCGCTTCATCGGCGTGCGCGCTGCCGTCGAGGCCGATCAGCAATCGTGTGAACACGGATGCATTGCGGCGCTTACGGCAGCACCGCGAAGCGCTCCAGGTCGCGCAGACGGAACGCGAGCAACTCGCCCGTCATGGGCAGGCGCCCCGAGAGCACCTCGTCCCGTCCGCTCGTTTCGAGTCGTTCAGCCACCACCACATATTCGGTGCCCCGGCGCCGCAACGCTACCCGGCGCCGCTCGCGCACGGCGAGCTCCAGCGCGTCGAGTGCTTCGGGAGACAGGGATCGGTATTCCTGAATCGCACGCACGGGTCTCAACCGATCGCAATAGCCCCGGGGCGGCCCGTAACGAGGCGGCCGATCCGCGCAGCCGCCGGCGTACCCTCGCGGCGCAGCGCCGCAATCAGCGCGTCGGCACGTTCGGGCGGCACGGCGATCAAGAGCCCGCCCGACGTCTGCGCGTCGAAGAGCAACACGCGGGTGGTCTCCGTCACGCCCGCTGCGAAGCTCACGTGCGCGGCGAGGGCCTCCCGGTTGTGCTTGGTGCCCCCCGGAATGGCGCCGCGTTCCACGACCTCCGCCGCGCGGGGCAGCTGCGGCACGGCGGACGCATCGAGCTCCGCCGCCACGCCGCTCGCGGCCAACATGTTGTGCAGGTGCCCAATCAGGCCGAAGCCGGTCACGTCGGTCGCCGCGTGCACCCCGGTCGCCAGCATCGCGCGCGCCGCGCCGGCGTTGAGTGTGGCCATCGACTTCACCGCTGGGACGAGGTCCGCAGCGGTCAACAGATCGCGCTTCAAGGCGGTGGTGAGCACTCCCGTGCCGATGGGCTTCGTGAGCACCAACGCATCGCCCACTTGGGCTCGGGCCAGCGTGACGATGCGGTCGGGATGAACCTCGCCGATCGCCACCATGCCGTACTTCGGCTCGGGATCGTCCACCGAATGGCCGCCGAGTACGAACGCTCCGGCTTCCCGGGCGATGTCCGCGCCGCCGCGCAGCACGTCGCCGAGCAGCTCGTAGGGCAGCTTGTCGCGGGGCCAGCCGACCAGATTGAGGGCGAGCAGCGGCGTTCCGCCCATCGCATACACGTCGGAGAACGCGTTCGCCGCGGCGATCCGCCCGAAATCGTACGCGTCGTCCACGATGGGCGTAAAGAAGTCCACGGTCGCGACCAGCGCCCGGTCCGGCGTCAACTGGTACACGGCGGCGTCGTCCCGAGTCGAAGCATCGACCAGGATGCGGGGATCCGTCAGGGTCGGCACGTGGCGCAAGACCTGCGCCAACTCGGCAGGGCCGAGCTTGCAGGCTCAGCCCGCGCCGTGCGACAGCGCCGTCAGTCTGATGGCGGTCATGGTCCAGCGAAGATAGCTAGGAGAGACGCCAGGCGAGCAGGCCGCCCGCGGCGATGTAGCGGGCGACGTCGAGACCGGCGTGCACGAGCAGATGGCGCCGCCGCCGCGGTTCAACGTGACGCCACATCACGAGCCGCCGCGGGAACGCTACGAGCAATCCGACGAGGAGGAACAGCAGCCACCACTCCCCGGCGCCCAGCGAGTCGAACTAAAGCGACGCGAACAACGTGACCACCCCGGCCTCGGCCACACGCCACCCAATTTCCCAGCGGTTGAACGACCAGACGAGATAGCGGTGGTCCGGTGGGAGATCCCAGCGGTAGCCGACCGGCGGGGCGAGCGCGAACAAGGCCGCCACCGGCAGCCAGGCGAGCACCAGCCGGCCGAGAGTCACGCTAGCGGGGGGGTCGGTACCCCGGACCGCGCAGTCCGCGCCCCGGGCGTGCGTCGTTGAGCTGCCCCTTCCGCAAGACGACTTGTCCGTTGACCAGCACGTATTCGATGCCCACCGAGGGCTGGTGCGGCTGCTCGAACGTAGCGCGGTCGCTGACGGTCGCGGGATTGAACACGGTGATGTCGGCGTACATGCCCGGCCGCACCAGGCCGCGATCGGTGAGACCCACGCGCTGCGCGGCGAGCGAGGTCATCTTCCGCACGGCGTACTCGAGGGTCATCAGCTTCTGCTCGCGGACGTAGCGGCCCAGGATACGCGTGAAGGAGCCGTAGGTGCGTGGGTGCGGCCGGATGTCCGCGAATGGGCCATCAGGAGCGACGCCGCCGTAATCGGTGTTGACCGCGACCCACCACGTCTTCATCGCCGCCTGAAGATCGGGCTCGCTCATCGAGAAGTAAATCGCGCCCGTGCGGCTGTGATCGGCGAGCAGGATGTCGAAGATCGTCTCCACCGGATCGCGCCCTCGCGCGCGGGCGATCTCGCCGACGCGTTTCCCTTGAAGCGGCTTGAGCGAGTCCTCAAACGTGCTCGCGATCAGGATCCCGTTCGCCCCATCCGCACCCCGGTACATGTTTTCGCCACGCTGTGCGCCGCCCAGCATCTCTTCCCGGATGCGCGCGCGGGTGGCCGGGTCACGCAGCCTGATGAGGAGTGAGTCACGCCCGCCCGAGAGTGCCCAGACCGGAATTGTGGCGTCGAGCGACGTTGCGGACGCGATGTAGGAGTATTGATCGGCCGTCACGTCGATGCCGGCGCCCCGCGCCGAGTCGATCCGCGCGAGCACGTGCGGCATACGGCCCCAGCTGGGCCGGCCGGAGACCTTGAGGTGCCAGATCTCCACCGGAATGTCGGCGGCCCGCGCGATCTGGAAGGTTTCGTCGAGTGCCGCGTCGATGCCCGCTCCCTCGTTTCGCATGTGCGTCGCATAAATCCCGCCGTGGCGTCGCGCCACCTGGGCAAGCGCGATCAGCTCGGACGTGGGAGCGTAGACCGCCGGCGCGTAAATGAGGGACGTAGATACCCCAAGCGCGCCTTGGGCCATCGCCGTGTCCACCAACGCCTCCATGCGCGTTAGCTCCGCAGGTGTGGCCTTCCGGTCTGCGTCACCGATCACGGCACGGCGTACCTGGGTTGCGCCGACGAACGTGGCAATGTTGACCGTCGAGCGCGTCCGCTCGAGCCGGCGGAAGTAGCCATCGAGATCGCGCCAGTCCACGTTCAGGGCGTAGCGCCGGTTATAGGCCGAGTCGAGCGCGATCAAATGATCCGTGAGCGGAGCCGGTGAGTCGCCCTCGCCCGTCACCTCTGTCGTGATTCCCTGCGTCACTTTGCTGAGCACGCGATTGTCAATCAGGACGTTCGTTTCCGACTGGCCGAGCATGTCGATGAACCCCGGTGCGACGACCAGGCCCGTGACGTCGAGCGTATCGCGGGCTTGCGCGCCGCGCAGGTACCCGACGGCCACGATGCGATCACCGACGAGCGCGACATCGCCCCGATAGCGCGGGTTGCCGCCGCCATCCACGATCCAGCCGCCGCGAAGAATGACATCGTACGGGCCGTTCACGGGCGTGCGAATCGCGCCCCCCCCCTGACAGGCGGTGAGGGCGAGGAGCAGGGCAATCCGCTTCATGGTTTCCATGTGGCTCTCAGGGAGTCCGGCCGGATTATCCGGCCGCGGGTCATGACCCAGGCGATGTGGCGGGTGGCGCTGATGTCGCGGGCGGGGTTGCCGTTGAGCACGACGAGGTCCGCCACCTTGCCGGGCGCGAGGAGGCCGAGTGAATCGGCGCGCAGCAGTTGGGCGCCGCGTCGCGTGCCGGCGCTGATTGCCTCGAGCGGGGTGAGACCCGCCGCCACCAGGAGCGCCATCTCCTCGTGCAGCGAATACCCCGGGATGAGCAGCTGATTGGCAGCATCCGAACCGGCCACAATGGCGCCGCCGGCGCGCTTGTACTCGCGCACGAACTGGTCCTGCCGCCGGCGGGAGCGGCGGAACGCGGCGAAGTCACCCGCGCGCCATCCGGTGCGGCGCAACAAGCTCGGCACACTGCGCACGCTCTGCGCGTCGTCCGGGACGTCTTCCATGCCCGGTCGCACCAGCAGAATGGGATTGTCGAGCCGGGACAACATCTCGTGCACGACGAGCGTCGGGACGATGGCCACTTTCGTCTGGGCGAGCGCGCGCGCAGTGCGCGCGACGGCGCCGGAATCGAGACTCGCCCAGCCTTTCTCTTCGGTGGTCCATCCGCTCAGGAAGTTTTCGTGTGCGCCCAGATACATCCCGGGATTCGCCGCTGCGGCTTGCACAACGCCCGCCATGTGCTCGATCGAGGCGACGCCGGCGCGCGCGGCGGTGAGCGCATCGGTCTTGCCCAAATGTGCGGCGACGGGGAGCCGCAGCGTCCCGGCTTCATCCATCAGGGGTCGCAACAGGGCCGGCGTGATCTTCGTGTAGATCTTGATGTGGTCGACGCCCGCGACGGCGCGCTGGTCCACGGCGCGGCGCGCCTGGTCCCCGGTCACGACCCCCGTCGCGCTCGGGTACGTGGGGCGCACGCCGTCGATCATCGCGCCCGCGGCAAACATCCGGGGCCCCAAGATGGAACCCAGATTCAGGTCGTTCTTCAGGGCCAGGAGAGAATCGGTGCTGCCGGCGCCCAGGTCACGAACCGTCGTCACACCCCACACCAGATACCTGGGCGCGGCCCAACGCTCCACGTGGGCGTGTGCGTCGATCAGTCCCGGAATGACCGTCTTGCCGACCAGGTTGATCCGCTCGGCGTTCTTGGGGATCGCAACTTCGTTGACGCGCGCCACGGACTCGATGTGGCCGTTGCGGATGATGATGACCGCGTCTTCCTTCGGTGTGCCGCCGGTGCCGTCGATGAGCGTGACGCCTTCGAGCGCGATGACGCGGTCCTCGGACTTCCCGCAGGCCGCCGCGCTCAGCAGCAGCAGCATGCGGAGCGCGTGGCGTGGGGTGCGCCTCACGGCTTGCGGGGGGGGTCGGCGGATGTGTGGTCGTGCAGGATGCGCCAGCGGTCGCCCTGGCGTTGCAGCACCAGCGTGAACGGCCCGCTTGCCACAACTGAATCCGCGCGGGCGAGCGTGAACCGAGCCGTCACGTAGGCGAAGTCCGGCGTCAGCACCCGCACACGCACCTCTCCGAAGGAAAGCGAGTCGCGGGACTTGCCGGGCGCGAAGTAGTTCGCCTGGTAGCGATCGTACAGTGCTTGCCAGCCGTACTGCACGTGGCCGCCGGATACGTAACTGGTGAGCGAATCGCGGGCGTAGTCGCTCATGAATCCCGCGAGGTCGCCGCGGTTCCAGTCGGCGGCCGAGCGCGCCAGCATTGCCGCGAGCTCGCGCGGCGGATCGCCCAGCTGCTGCTGGGGCGCGCCGCACGCGGCTACTATGATCACTGCGAACGCCGCACGATGCACGACGCACCTCTTCAGGTCGAAAGCCGGTCCTAACGGACCGCGGGAGCGCCTCGACGAGACGCTCCCGCGGTGGAGGTCACAGCTGTTTAGCGGCGGCGCTTCTTTTTTGCCGGCTTCTTCTTCTTGCTTGTCTTCTTGGCGGCTTTCTTCCTGGCTTTGGGGCGCGCCTTCTTCGCAGCTTTCTTCTTTTTCTTGGCCTTTGGCTTGGCGGCGGGCGCTCGGGGCGCCGGCGCAGGGACGGGGGCGGGCAACGGCGCCGAAGGGAACATCGGCTCCATGAACCCCGGCCCGGGCCAACTGCTCTCCGTGTAATCCATCTGCTCAAGCATTGGATCTCTCCTATGCTGGTAGGGGCGGGACGTGGCCTATAGCTTACCCCGGGATTGCGACCCCGCAAGTGATACGCGCTACCGCTTTTTTGCTCTCACCGTTGCGCGCCCGTCGTGACAAGTTGGCTTGACAACGCTATTTAGCCAGACGTACGTTGCGCCAGCCCATGACCAGACGCGGACTCATTGCGGCGCTCGCGCTCCTCCTTCCAGGCGCCGCGCCCGCTCAGAATGTCGCCGAAGTTCAAGTCGCCCCCCCTTCGGTAACCATGCGCGTCGGGGAGCGCAGCGGCTTACTGGCAACCGCGTTCGACCGCATCGGCAACGTCATCCCCACAGTGCGGATCATTTGGTCCTCGAACAACGTCAACATCGCCAAAGTCGACAACACCGGCACCGTCACGGGCGTGGGGAACGGGGTCGCGATCATCGAAGCGCGCGTCGGCTCGCGGCGCGGCCAGGCGGCCGTGCAGGTGGTGGGCGGCGCCGGCCCGGCGCAGCCCCCGCCGGCGCCCCCACCCCCCCCAGGTGCTCCACCCCCCCCGCCGGGGCCCGACCCATTCGCCGGGCAACCGGCGGGCAGCGGTCCCGCAGCCGCGCTGCGCCTCGAGCCCGGCGTGATCTACCTCCTCCCTTCCGAGAACACCCGGGTGTCGCCGCGGGCGTTGCGCGAGGATGGTTCTCCGGCGTCGCCGGTGCTCGTGTCGTGGACGTCGCTGCGTCCGGACGTGGCGAGCGTCGATCAGAACGGCAACGTAGTGGCGCTCGCGCCCGGTCAAGGAACGATCCAGGCAACGGCCGGAGGCGGACTGACGGCGACGGCGCCCGTCGTGGTGCAGCCGTCGGAATTCACGGTGCGCGAGGGATCGCCGCTGATGCTTTCCCCCGGGGAGGTCGACACGCTGCACGTGGTTGTCGCTTCGCAGAACGGCCGGGTGGTGAATCCCCTCGTGCTGCAGTGGGCTTCCAGCGATCAGAGCGTCGCGCGCGTGAGTCTGGCCGGTGTGGTGACTGTCGTGGGACCGGGCAAGGCGACGCTGAGCGTGTCGGGGTTGCTGCAGAGCAAGAGCATCGAGGTGTCGGTGCATCGCGTGGCGGAGAGCATGACCGTGCGCCCGCGTTTCTCAACGGAGGTCCAGCTGCCGCTGACCGCCACGCTGAAGTTCGAAGCGCAGGCGCTTGCGGGGGACCACACCCCCATCCCCGAAGCACCGTTGCGGTGGAGCGTGACGGACCCGGCAATCGCCAGCTTCGATCCCCAGACCGGGACACTCACGGGCCGCAGCGTCGGCAAGACACAACTCACGGTGCGCGGCCCGGGATCGGGTCTCGCGGTGACCTGGAACATCAATGTCGTCGCCGGCGCGGTGCGATTCGAGAAGCCGCGCGTGGGCATCGGCTTGAATCAGCGGCAGACGCTGCGCGCCAACTACGCCGATGATCAAGGGGCCGTGCTGGGCCCAGCCACGAATCTCACGTGGAGCACCGACAATCCGCAGGTGGCGACCGTCGGGGAGGACGGCACGGTCGCGGGCACCGGCTATGGGCACGCCCGCATCACTGCGGGGGCCCCGGGTGGGAAGACCGCGACGGCCGACGTCTATGTGGTCGGCGAGATCGTGGTCGCGAGCTCGCGCGGTGGGGCGGGGAAATTCCAGTTGTACGGCGCCGACCGCGCCAACCTCGCTCAGCTCATCAAGATCACCGCCGACACCGCGAGCGCGACCGACCCCACCTTCTCGCCCGATGGCTCGCGCATCGCGTTCGTGTCACAGCGCGACGGTAACCCTGAGATCTACGTGATGTACGCGGACGGTACGGGCGTAACCCGCCTCACCACCGATCCCCAAGCCGACGGGCGCCCCGCGTTCACACCGGACGGCCAGGCGATCGTCTTCCACTCGGCGCGCCCGGCGGGCAAGCAGCAAATCTGGAGCGTCAACGTGGACGGCACGGGCCTCACCCAGCTCACTCACGACTCCATCAGTTTCGCCCCGACGGTGTCGCCCGACGGGCAGACCGTGGCATACGTGTCGATGCGAAACAAGAACTACGATATCTGGCTGATGGCGCGCGACGGCTCGAATCAGCGGCCGTTCACGCGGTCCCCGCAGCAGCGGGAGTCAGAGCCGCGTTTCCTGCGTGACGGCACTCTCGCCTATCTGGTGGAACGGCGCGAGGGGAACCGCACCGTGCAGCAGGTGGTGCGCGCGGACCTGGTGACTGGCAGCGTGACCGCGCTCAGCGGCATCGACTTGGCGATCGCGTCATTCGCCGTGTCGCCCGCGGGCGATCTCCTGGCCCTGGTCGTAAACGCCGAGCCCCAGAACCGCCGCAACCCCACCTACAAGGTGTACATCCAGCCGGTCGGCACGGGTACGCCGGTGCCCATGCCCACGACCGGTACCGAGCAGATGATCACGCCGACGTTCCGGCCGTAGGGCGGGCGCGTGCGCGCCTGCGTCCTGACCGCCCCCGGCGGGCTGCAGCACCTCAAGATCACCGACGTTCCCGACCCCCCGGCTCCGCAAGCCGGGGAAGTCCGCGTCGCCATCCGAGCGGCGGCCTTGAACCATCTCGATCTCTTTGTCGCAGAAGGGATGCCGGGAGGGGCCGAGCGATTCCCGCACATCGTAGGTGCTGACGGGGCAGGGGTCGTGGAATCGGTGGGCTCGGGCGTGACCGCTGTACAGCCCGGAGACCGCGTCATGTTGAACCCGGGCATCTCCGACTACACATGCGAGTTTTGCCGCGCCGGCGAGCATTCGCTGTGCGTTGCGTACAAGCTCCTGGGCGAGCACCTGCCGGGGACTCTCGCTGAGCTGATCACCGTGCCCGCGCACAACCTGGCACGTATCCCCGCTCTCTCACCGGAACTGACCTGGGCCGAGGCCGCGGCGTTCTCGCTCGTGACGCTCACCGCCTGGCGGATGCTCGTCACACGCGCGCAGCTGCGGGCCGGCGAGACGGCGCTGGTCTGGGGCATTGGGGGTGGCGTGTCGCTCACCGCGCTGCGGATCGCCAAGCTCCTCGGTGCTCGCGTCATCGCCACATCGTCACATGACGGCAAACTGGCGGCGGCCAAGCAGCTCGGCGCCGACGTGACGCTGAACCATCGGACCCAGAAGGTCGCGCAGGAAGTGCGCACGCTCACGGCAAAACGCGGCGTGGACGTCGTCGTCGAGAACGTCGGCGCCGCCACCTGGGACGATTCGTTGCGGTGCCTGCGGCGCGGGGGGCGTCTGGTCACCTGCGGAGCGACCTCAGGGGCCGAGGTGGGGTTGGATGTGCGACGGCTGTTTTGGCACCACTGGAGCATCCTCGGCTCGACGATGGGGAACGCCGCGGAGTATGCAGAGGTCGTGCGGCGCCTGGGGAAGGGGGAGCTGCGGCCCGTCGTGGATCGTGTCTATCCCTGGGAGCAGGCGCGCGCGGCGTTCGAGCGGTTGGCCAAAGGCGAACAGTTCGGCAAGGTGGTGGTGGAAGTGGGAGCAGCTGAGCCTCCTGTAACCCCGTCTGGCATGGCGATTTAGCGGCTCGTTTTGCGTTGCTTTTCCCCATCTAAGTAGTTAGTTTTTATCGACTTAGGCCACTTCCCCCTACCACCCGACACCTGGTTTTTCATGACTGGTCCGAACGTCCGCGAGCGCATTCTACCCCGCCTCATCGAAGACGAGCTGAAGGAGTCGTTCCTCGACTATTCGATGAGCGTCATCGTGCAGCGGGCGCTGCCCGATGTACGCGACGGCTTGAAGCCCGTGCACCGGCGCATCCTCTACGCGATGAACGAACTGGGCCTCGTGCCGGGCCGGCCCTACAAGAAGAGCGCGACGGTCGTCGGCGACGTGCTTGGCAAGTACCACCCCCACGGCGACGTGGCGCTGTACGACTCCCTGGTGCGCATGGTGCAGGACTTCTCGCTGCGCTATCCGCTGGTGGACGGGCAGGGGAATTTCGGGTCGGTGGACGGCGACTCGGCGGCGGCGTACCGCTACACCGAGGCGCGGCTGACCCGCGTCGCGATGGCGATGCTGGAGGACATCGACAAGAACACGGTCGCGTTCGTCCCCAACTTCGACGACCGGCTGCAGGAACCCACCGTTCTTCCGGGACGGCTCCCCAACCTCATCGTCAACGGATCGGCGGGCATCGCGGTCGGCATGACGACCAACATTCCGCCGCACAATCTGGGCGAGGTGGTCCAGGCGATCGTGCATCTGGTGGACCATCCCAATGCGTCGATCAAGGACGTGCGGAAGTTCATCAAAGGGCCCGACTTCCCCACGGGCGCCATCATCTACGGCCGCGACGGCATCAAGGAGTGCTACGAGAAAGGGCGCGGACGCATTGTGATCCGGGCCCGCGCGGTGGTCGAGGAGAAGGAGTCGAGCGGCAAGCAGCAGATCGTGGTCACCGAGTTCCCTTATCAGGTGAGTCCCGAGCGGGTCCACGAGCAGATCCGTGACCTCGCGCTCGCGAAAAAGCTCGAGGGCATCAGCGACGTCCGGAACGAATCCGACAAGGAAGGGATCCGCCTCGTCATCGAGCTGAAGCGCGACACCATTCCGATGGTCGTGCTGAACCAGCTCTACAAACACACCCAGATGCAGCAGACCTTCGGCGCCATCATGCTGGCCCTAGTGGATGGCACGCCGAAGGAACTGACCCTCGTCGAGCTGTTGCAGCTTTTCATCGAGCACCGTCACACCGTCATCACGCGCCGCACCGAGTTCGAGCTGCAGCGCGCCCAGGACCGCGAGCACATCCTCGAGGGCCTGAAGATCGCCGTCGACCACATCGACGAGGTGATCCGGATCATCAAGAAGTCCAAAGACACGCCTTCCGCCGATGCGGCATTACGGAAGCGTTTCAAGTTGTCAGAAAAGCAAGCGGCCGAAATCCTCAACATGCGGCTGGCGCGGCTCACAGCCCTCGAGATCACGAAGCTGGAGGACGAGCTCAAGGAAGTCCGCACCTTCATCAAGGAGTGCAAGGAGATCCTCGCCTCCAAGCCGCGCCGCATGAAGATCCTCAAGGAGGAGCTGACGGAGCTGGCGCACGGCTTCGGGGACGAGCGCCGCACCGAAATCGTCGCCGACCAGGGCGAGTTCTCGATCGAGGACCTGATCGCCGAAGAGGACATGGTGATCACCGTGTCCCACGCGGGCTACATCAAGCGGCTGCCGGTCTCGGCATACCGGCGCCAGCGGCGCGGCGGCAAGGGCGTGATCTCGGCCCACACGAAGGAAGACGATTGGGTCGAGCATCTCTTCATCGCGTCCACCCACGACTACATGATGTTCTTCACCGAGCAAGGGCAATGCTACTGGCTCAAGGTGCACGAGATTCCGCAGGCGGCCCGCGCCGCGCGCGGTAAGCCGATCTTGAGCTGCGTCGCGATGAAACCCGACGAGCGGCTGGCCGCCCTGGTCCCGGTGCGCGAGTTCTCCGCGGATCAATATCTGCTGTTTGCGACGAAGAACGGCCTCGTGAAGAAGACCGTCCTCTCCGAGTTCGGCAATCCGCGGTCCGTGGGCATCCGCGCCATCAACATCGAAAAGGGCGACGAACTCATCGATGTGCAGGTGACCGACGGCAAGAACGATATAGTCCTCGCCACGCGCCAGGGCATGAGTATCCGGTTCCATGAGAAAGACGTGCGCGACATGGGACGGACGGCCACCGGTGTGAAGGGTATCGAGCTCGACAAGAAGGATCACGTCATCGACATGGTCGTGGTGCGCCGCTCGTCCACGCTCCTCACCGTCACCGAGAAGGGCATGGGCAAGCGGTCCGAGCTCGACGAGTACCGGATTCAGCACCGCGGCGGCCGCGGGATCATCACGCTGAAGCGCAGCGACAAGACGGGCGACATCGTCGCCCTGAAAGAGGTGCTCCCCGACGACGAGCTGATGCTGATCACCAAGAAGGGGATCATGATCCGCGTGCCCGTCGAGGGCATCCGCATCTCGGGCCGCAACACGCAGGGCGTCAAGGTCATGAACCTGACCCCCGGCGACCTCGTCGTGGACGTGGCGCGCGTGGTGAAGGAAGACGAAGACGACGCGGGCGAAGAAGACGAGGGCGATGCCGCCCCGCCCAAGGCCAAGCCCAAAGCCAAGCCTAAGCCCAAGCCCAAGCCCAAGAAGTAGCGTGGTCACTCCGCGGGACATCCAGGAAGCCGCAGCAGGGCTGCGGGGGGTCGCGCGCCGCACCCCGCTGCTATACGTCGAGCAGCTGGGCGCCCACCTGAAGCTCGAGAACGAGCAGCCCATCGGGGCGTTCAAGATCCGCGGCGCGCACAACGCCATCCGGAAACTCCCGGAGCCGGCGCGCAGGCGCGGGGTCATTACCTATTCCTCCGGCAATCATGGACAGGCCGTCGCCTACGCGGCGCAGCTGTTCGGCGTGCGCGCGGTCATCGTGATGCCGGAGACCGCCCCGGCCGTGAAGGTCGAGGGGGTCAAGCGGTGGGGTGGGGAAGTCGTGTTCGCCGGCCGCACGTCCGAAGATCGTCGCATCAAAGCCGAGGCGATCGCGGCTCGGGATGGGCTCGCCATCGTGCCGCCGTTCGACCATCCCGACATTGTGGCGGGCCAGGCGACGCTCGCGCTCGAGATCGTCGAGCAGCTCCCCGAGGTCGACACCGTGGTCGTGCCGGTGGGCGGCGGGGGCTTGATCTCCGGTGTGGTCGCGGGCCTGGCGGCCGCGGGGAGCCGGGCGGGGGTGTGGGGCGTTGAGCCCGCCGGTGCTCCCAAGCTGCAACGTTCGCTCGCCGCCGGCGCGCCGGTGCGCCTGGAGCGCAGCGCCAGCATTGCCGACGGGCTGATCACGCTCACCGTCGGCGACATCCCCTTCGCGGAGCTGACGCGGCAGCGGGAGCGCGTGCGCGGCGTCGTGCTGGTCGAAGATGACAGCATCCGCGACGCGGTGCAGTTTCTATGGCGTACCTGCCAGCTCGCGATCGAGCCGTCGGGCGCGGTCACGACGGCCGCGCTGCTGACCGGCGCGGTGCCGGCGTCCAAGGCGACGGTGCTGGTGGTGAGCGGCGGCAACGTCGATCGCTCGCTGCTCGAAGGGAGGGATTGACCCGACGATGTCCACCACCGCCCCCCCTCCTGCCCGGATCCTGGTCGCCGACGACGACGAATCGCTCGTGCGGACGCTGACCTGGATCCTGAAAGAGCACGGGTATGAGGTGGCCGTCTGCCCGGGCGGCGAAGGGCTGTTCGCGAAGCTCGAGGAGACCAAGCCCGCCCTGCTGCTGCTCGACATCATGATGCCCAAGGTGGACGGCCTGCAGCTGCTCGAGCGGCTCAAGCAGGACGACCGCTACCGTGACCTTCCCGTCCTCATGGTCTCGTCCATGCCGCCCGAGGAAGCCACGGTGCGGGCGCTGGGGCTTGGCGCCGCCGACTTCATCTCGAAGCCGTTCCGCGTCCGCGAGCTCCTGGCGCGGGTCGAGGCCCATATCCGCGTGGGCCGGGCGCTCGCCCAAGCCCGCGAAGAGGCGCGCAGCCGCGCCGCCATGGTAGACATCCTCCACGAGGTCACGGACTCCCTCAAGCCGGACGAGATCTATCACATCCTCGCGCGCCGGGTCGCGCGCGCCCTCAACATCTCCAAGTGCTCGATGGTGCTCGCGAAACCGGGGGACCAGCAGGGCGTCGTGGTGGCCGCGTACGAAAACCCGATGCTGCGCAACCTGCAGATCGAGCTGGCCCGCTATCCGGAGATCCGCAAGGCTGTGTCGAGCGGCCACCTGGTGCTCGTCGAGGACGTCTCGACCGACCCCCTGTACGTCGACGAACGCCGCCGCTGGGAGCGCGAGGAGATCAAGGTGCCGACCCGATCGGCGGTGGCGCTGCCCTTCTGGATGAAGGACCAGCAGATGGGCGTGTTCTTCCTCCGGACCACGGGGGACGACCCGCCGCTGACGCGCGCCGACGCCCAGTTCGCCGAGACCGTCATTAAGACGGCGGTATCGGCGATCGAGAAGGCATACGATTTCGAGAGCGCCGTGTCGGACAAGCAGCGCCTCGAGAAGCTTGCCTCCACCGACGCGCTGACAGGTCTCACGAACCGCCGCGCGCTGGCCGAGGCGTTGGCGCTGGAGCTGGATCGCGCCCGGCGTTACAACCTCGCGCTCACGATCCTGCTGGCGGACATCGACCGCTTCAAGTCGATCAACGACACCCGCGGCCACATCGCGGGGGATTCGGTGCTGCGCCAGGTCGGGGAGCTGCTGCACCGCGAGGCGCGCTCGGTGGACATCGTGGCGCGCTACGGCGGCGAGGAATTCGTGGTGGTGATGCCGGAAACGGCCCCGCACGGCGCGCAGATCTTCGCCGAGCGGCTGCGGCGCCGTGTGATGGCCCGCGATTTCGCCGAGCCCGGTGAGAATCCCCTCCACATGACCGTCAGCATCGGCCTCGCCTCGTTTCCCGACGAGCGCATCCACAGCGCCGACAGCTTCGTCTCGCTGGCCGACCAGGCCCTCTATCGCGCCAAGAACGAAGGCCGCAACTTGGTCCGTCAATGAGCGAACGCCGCTGCCCCAAGTGCAGGTCGGTGTACACCGACACGGGAGCGCGTTTCTGCCCCAAAGACGGCAGTATGCTCGTCGAGGTGCAGGCGAAGCCCGCCGCCCCCGCCGCCCCTCCCAAGGGCAGCGGCGGGACCGGTGTGCGGACGCCGCCCACCTCCGGCAAGGGCCCGGGCCTCGACCGCGCGTCCACGCTGTCGAACCAGGTCCTCGACGCCCGCTACCAGGTTCTCAAGAAGCTGGGCGAAGGGGGAATGTCCTACGTGTATCTCGCGAAGGAGATTTCCTCCGACAAGACCGTGGCCATCAAGGTGCTCTCGCCCCGCCTCGCGTCCGACAGGAGCTCGGTCGAGCGGCTGCGGCGCGAAGCCGGGCTCGCGATGCGCCTCGAGCATCCCAACGTGTGTCGCATCCTGCGTCTGGGCGAATCCGAGGACGGTCTGATCTATCTCGTCATGCCTTTCCTCAAGGGCGAGCTGCTGTCCGACCGCGAGGTCCGGGGCGGGCCGATGGACCTCGGGCTGGGGATCGGGCTGCTGCAGCAGATGTGCGCCGGCCTTCACCACGCCCACGAGCTGCAGATCATCCACCGGGATCTGAAGCCCGAGAACGTCATGCTCGTCCCCGACGATGGCGGCGCCGACCGGGCGGTCGTCATGGACTTCGGCCTCGCCAAGGAGCGCCGCGCCGACCCGGCCATCGCCAAGCTCACGGCGACGGGCATCATCTTGGGCACGCCCGAGTTCATGAGTCCCGAGCAGATCCGCGGTAAGCCGCTCGATGCGCGCAGCGACATCTACGCGCTCGGCATCGTGGCGTTCGAGATGTTTACCGGCAAGCTGCCCTTCCAGGGCCGCAACGCGCAGGAAATGATGATCGCGCGGCTGCGGAGCCGGCCGATCCCGGTTCGGCAGCTGCGCGCCGACGTCCCACCCGCGGTCGAAAAAGCGTTGGCCAGGGCGTTGCAGACGAATGCCGAAGACCGCTTCGCCACGGCGCTCGAATTCGCAGACGCGCTGACCGGGTCGAGCGAATCGTCCGGCGGCCTGTTCGGAAAACTCAAGGAGAAGTTCACGTGATCGCCCTCGCTCTCGTCGCCGTTCTCGCCGCGCAGCAAACCCCCCAACCCCCGCCACCCCTCACCGCCATCCGGGCGGGCACGCTCATCGACGGGACGGGCGGGACCCCGATAAAAAACGCGGTGATCCTGGTGCAGGGCGACCGCATTACCGCGGTCGGGACCAACGTCCAAGTGCCGGCGGGTGCGACGGTGATCGACCTGTCGGGGGAAACCGTGCTGCCGGGCTTCATCGACGCCCATGTGCACCTCGCCGGTCGCACCATCGGTGACGGCGACTGGCAGCACAGCCGTCTCACGGAGATGCCCAGTCAGCTCGCCTTGCTCGGTGCGGCGCACGCTCAGCAGACCCTCGAGGCGGGTTTCACGACGGTGCGCGTCGTCGGGAGCGCGAGTTTCGGCGACATCGCGTTGCGCAACGCAATCAACGCCGGCTGGATCCCGGGGCCGCGCATCGTCGGGGCGGGGATCTCCTTCGGCATCCGCGGCGGCCACTGCGACGAGACCAACGGGCTCCAGCCCGAGGCGCTGGGACGGGAAGGCGGCGTCGAGGTTGGCGTCGCCGACGGTGTGGAAGAAGTGCGCAACGCGGTGCGCTACGCGGTGAAGTACGGTGCCGACGTCATCAAGATCTGCGCGACCGGGGGCGTGCTGTCGCTGACGGATTCCGTCGGCGTGCAGCAGTACACCGAAGAGGAGATGCGGGCCATCGTCGAGACCGCCACGCAGCTCGACCGCCGCGTCGCCGCCCACGCCCATGGCACTGCCGGCATCAAGGCGGCCGTGCGGGCGGGCGTCACGTCCATCGAGCACGGCTCGATCCTCGACGCCGAGGCGGTCGCCCTGATGAAGCAGCGCGGCACCTGGCTCGTCCCCACGCTGCTGGCCGGATTCACCGTCGAGTCGCTTGCGACCGCCGGGCGCCTGCCCCCGCCGATCGCCGCCAAGGCGCTCGCCATCGCGCCGCGGATGCACACCTCGTTCAAGTTGGCGCTGGATGCTGGCGTGAAGATCGCCTTGGGGACCGACGCCGGCGTGATGCGCCACGGCACCAACGGCCGCGAGTTCGGCCTCATGGTGCGGTACGGTATGGCGCCGATGCAGGCGATCGTCGCGGGGACCGCGAGCGGCGCCGCGCTGCTCGGCCTGGACCGCGACGTCGGTACCGTGACGGTGGGGAAGCGCGCCGATCTCGTCGCCGTCACCGGCGACCCACTGCAGAGCATCGCCATCCTCGAGCGTGTCGACTTCGTCATGAAAGATGGAAAGGTGTTCAAGCGCGATGGTCTGGTGATGGGCCGGAGCGCCGCCGGGATCCCGTGAAGCGATTCCCGGCGTTCGACCCGCCGGAGTACGTCGATTGGCAGCCCGATCCTCAGTTGGTGCGCGATTTCCGGGCAACGCTCGCAGCGGACCCCGAGCGGGCGCGCATCACGGGTGAGCTGTCGCGCGACGCCAAACTCGAGTTGTATCGCGGCCTGCTGCGCGCCCGCCTGCACGACATCCAGCTGAAGCGCTGGGTGCGCACCGGGGTCATTTCCAAGGCGTGGCTGGGCACGGGAGAAGAAGCGGCGACGGTCGGCCCCGTGCAGGCGCTGGAGCGGGGCAAGGACATCGTCGCGCCGATGATCCGCAACGCCGCGGCGTGCTGCGAAATGGGCATGGCGATCGCCGATATGCTGCGGGCCTACCTCGCGACCGACGATTCGCCCAGCAGGGGCCGCGACCTGCACGTCGGCTCGTTCTCGGACGGTGTGCTGCAGCCGATCTCCCACGTGGGCGATATGGTGCCCGTGATCGCGGGGATCGCGTTGACGTTCAAGATGAAAGGCGAGCCGCGCGTCGCCCTCACCTGGGTAGGCGACGGGTCCACCAAGACCGCCACGGCACACGAGGGCATCAACTTCGCCGCCGTTCAGCAGGTGCCCGCCATCTTCATCGTCCAGAACAACCAGGTGGCCCTCGGCACGCGCCTCGAACAACACCACCTCCCCGCCGACTTCAAGGATTGGGCGCCGAGCTACGGCATCTGGGGCGCGCTGTTCGACGGCAACAACGTCCTCGACGCCTACGCGGCGACCCGCATTGCCGCCGAGCGCTGCCGCACCGGAAACGGGCCCGCGCTGCTCGTTGCGGAGACGTTCCGCATGGGGGGGCATGCTACCCACGACGAGCGCGAGGCCCGAGAGACGTTTCCTCCTGAAATGTTTCAGACTTGGGGCAAGCGCGACCCGATCGGTCTGTACGAGGAGTACTTGAAGGAGGAGGGTATCACCGCGAAGGTTCTTGGAGGCGTCGAGGTCGAGATCGCGGAGCACGTGGAGCGGGCGGCGGCGGCGGCTTTGGCGAGCCGGGAAAGAATGCCGGCAGGCGAGACAGCGTTGGGGGGAGTCTATGCGAGCGACAATTAGCGCGGCGATCATCGTCGCTGCTTGCCACGGCAGCCCTGCCGTCGGGCAAGACCAGACACTGCGCGTACCCGCCGGCTTCCAGGTTTCTGTGTTCGCGCCGAATCTCGGCGGGGTTCGCTATCTGGTGGTCGGCCCGGGTAACGTCGTGTACGCGTCTCGGCCAGATGCCGGACTCATCGTCAAACTTCCCGACGCGAACCATGACGGCGTCGCCGACTCGGCCGTGGTCGTCGCGCGCGGGCTGCGGGAGCCGTTCGGCATCGCCTTCCGGGGCGACACGATGTACGTCGCCGAAGAGACGGCGGTGAAGCGATTCGATCCGGGAGCGACGGCGCCCGTGACGATCGTGCCCCGGCTGCCGCGTGGCGGGCACATCACCCGCACCGTCGTGTTTGGGCCCGACGGCAAGATGTATGTGAGCGTCGGCTCCTCGTGCAACCTGTGCGACGAGGCCGACTCCATGCGCGCGGCGGTGCTGCAGTTCAACCCCGACGGCTCCGGCGGACGGGTGTTTGCGCGGGGCTTGCGCAATTCCATCGGCCTGGCCTTCCACCCCACGACCGGCGAGCTGTGGGCGACGAACAACGATCGCGACAACCTCGGGGACGACATCCCGCCGGAGCGCATCAACATCGTGAAGGACGGCCGCTACTACGGCTGGCCGCACTGCTATCTCCCCGGCGTCCGCAACCCCGAGTACGCCACCGCGGACTGCTCCAGCGTCGAGCCGCCGGCCATCACGTTTCAAGCACACTCCGCGCCGATCGGTATGACGTTCTACTCGGGGATGCAGTTCCCCCGGGACTACCGCGGTGACGTGTTCGTCGCCTATCACGGATCCTGGAACCGCTCGGTGCCGACGGGCGCCAAGGTCGTGCGGGTGCGCGTCGAGAACGGGCGCCCCGTCGGCGTCGAGGACTTCATCGTGGGGTGGCAGCGACCCGATGGTTCGCGCTGGGGCCGTCCGGTCGGCGTCGTGACCGCCCCTGATGGCGCGCTGCTCGTGAGCGACGACATGGGCGGGAAGATCTGGAGGGTGACGTATGGGCACTAAACGGTTGGGCGGTTGGACGGTTTGTGCACTCGGTACGGCGGCGGTTCTTGGAGCGCTTTCTCTAACCGCCTATCCGTCTAACCGCTTAACCGACATCCACGCCGAATACGTCAAGTTCCTCTCCGGCAACATCACCGTCACCGCCTATCTCGCCTATCCGGAGCGGCCGCAGCCGGCGCCCGCGGTGATCGTGATCCACGAGATCTTCGGCCTGTCAGACTTCGTGCGGCAAACGACCGAGCAGCTCGCCAGGGATGGCTTCGTCGCCATCGCTCCCGATCTACTGTCCCGCCGCGGCGGGACACCCGCGTCACCCGACTCGGCGCGGCGGCTCATTGCCTCGTTGCCGCCCGATTCGGTCACGGCGGACCTCGATGCCGCGCGGGCGTACCTCAAGACGCTGCGGGCGGTGCGCGCCGACGCCATCGGGGTGATCGGGTTCTGTTGGGGCGGAGGCCAGAGTTTCCGCTATGCGACTAACACGCCCGATCTCAAGGCGTTCGTGGTGTGCTACGGCCCCACTCCCCCGGCGGAGGACCTGGCCCGGATCCGCGCTAAGGGCCTCGGCGTGTACGCCGAGAATGACGCACGCATCAATGCGAGTCTTGCGGATGCAGTCGCGGCGCTGCGGGCGGCGGGCAAGGATTATCAATACACGATCTATCCCGGCGTCGGACACGGTTTCCTGCGCGCGCGCGAGAAGCCCGAGGTCGCCGATAGTGCGTGGAGCGCAATAATCCGTTTCTTCCGTACTCAGCTCAAGGGTGGACACTAGACTCAACGGCGCGGCGCTGGCGCGAGATACGCCCGCGCGCGATCCAGCGCGGCGTCGCGCCCCGCGAGCAGGTCCGCCACTCGCATTTGCACCGGCAGCTCGGGAGCGACTCCGGTCTGCACGAATTCGGTACCATCAGGAAACGCATCGCGGGTTACCGTGACGCGAAACTGCCACCCGCCGACCAGCGGCAATAGCAGGGTCTGGCCGGTGCTGCCCGCCGATGGCTCGCCGATGATAGGGCCGCGCGCGCCATTGCGGAACGCGACCAGCAGGTCCTCGGCGGCGCCCGCCGTGCGCGCGGAGCAGAGCACGGCGACGGGGCCGCCGTACCGGGCTCGATCGCGGCGCGGCAGGACCGTGTCCGAGGGCACGGACAGCCACGCGCCGCTCGAATCGGGAGTGTCCGCGCCGCGGTAGGCGGGGCGGTACTGCGGCGTCCGCCAGCGCGACGTGAGGAACGGGCGGTCGATCAGACGGGCCAGGATGGCATACCCATGTTCCCGCCCGCTTGCGGTCCATGTCGTTTCCCGTAAGTCCAACACGAGTCCGCCCTTGCTCCGCTGCTCTCCGAGCGCCTGGTCGAACAGCCGCACGACGTTGGGATCGGCGAGTGAGTTGACCCGCAGCCAGATCGCGCCGTCGGGCAGGGTATCGGCTTCGAGCGCCGGGCGCACGAGCGGCCAGCGGTCCGTGAGCGCGACGCTGCGCGTGACGCTCGCGCCCCGTTGCTCTCCACCAGGAAGCCGCAGCTGCAGTTGCAGCGCCGTGCCGCGTTCTCCTTCCAGCATCCGCGCCACCCCGCGCTCCCACCGGCTTGCCTCCGTGGCCCCGGGAATCTCGGGCAGGACCGAGTCGCGGATCCATATGGCGACTGGGATTCCCTGCACGGCCAGGATCTCCGCCAGACGCTCCGGACGGGCGACGCGCATCTCGTCGTTCTCAGCGTAATCGATGATGAACGGCCGGCGCTCGATACTCCGCAGCATGATCGGCGGGCGTGCCATCCGGCTGGCGATTGCCGACGGGGGTACGACCTCGAGCTGCCCGTCGTTCAGGAGCGCGCCCCAGCGGCGCAACCGCCGGAAGAACTGCAGATCGGACGGCCGTCCGGCGGCATAGCTGGTCGTCGCCGCAAACGCCGAGTCCCAGTTCGCGCGCACCGCATCCCAGTAGGCATAGTTGTAGCGCGCCTCGGCCCAGACGCCGGCCGCGACGACCTGGCGGTCCACGACGGACAAGCGCTGCGCGCCGAGCGGCGCAGCCAGGGCAACGACGGCAGGGAACCACCACAGCAACTTGGTTGTACGGGATGGCATGGCCCTAATCTATCTGCTGCTGTTCATCTCGCCCCAAGTGCTGCTCTATCTGTACTTGCGCGACCGTCTTCCCGATCCCGGCCGGCCCCGCCAGGGGCGCGCGATCCGCCGCACCCTTGCAGTCGTGTTCGTCGTCTTCAACCTCCCCTGGCTCATTGTCGCGGTGCGGATGTTTTCCGGCAGCCTGTGGGGCATCAGCCGGACGCCCTACATCGCGCCATGGATCGCGTGGCAGTTGCTGGGGTGGGTGTTCTGCGGGCTGGTCACTGTCTATCTCCTCGGCAAGCTCTTGCTATGGGGGAGCAGGGAGCTGGGAGCGGTCCTCTCTGCGCGCCGAGTCCCCCGTTCACCCCCGCTCCCTGCTCCCGGCTCCCTGCTCTCTCGCAGACGGTTCCTGGCCCGCGCGACCTACGCATACGCCGCCGCGGGTCTCGGGTTATCGGCATACGGGATCTGGAGCGCGGAGCGTCTTCCGGCCGTGACGCGCCGCACGCTGGTCTTTCCGGATCTGCCGCCCGGGCTCGACGGGCTGCGTATCGCGCATCTATCCGACGTGCACGCCGGCATCCACATGCTCGGAGAGAAGATGGAACGCATCGTAGCGCAGACCAACGCGCTGCGGCCCGACCTCATCGTGCAAACGGGAGACATGATCGACATCTCGGCCTCGTTCATCCCGGAATACGTGCGCGCGTTCCGGGATCTGCAGGCACCGCTCGGCGTGGTGACGGTGCTGGGAAACCACGACCGCTACACCGGGGAGCACGCCGTCATTCGGGGCGTCCGGGACGCGGGCCAGGTGTTCGTACTGAACGGCGCGCACGTGATCGAGCGCGGTGGCGCAGCGCTCGCGCTCGTCGGCATCGACGACCCCCGCAACTGGCGCGCCGACGATCCGCAGGACGGCGACCTCGATGCGGCGTTGCACCGCGCGCCACCCGCGACGGAGGCATTCCGGATCCTGCTGGCACACCGGCCCGGCGCGTTCGACGGCGCCGCGCCGCGCGGCATCCCCCTCACGCTGGCCGGCCACATCCACGGCGGGCAGTTCTATCTGCCTGTGATCGGCTGGTCGCCGGGACGCCTGATCACGAAGTACGTGATGGGACACTTCCGGCAGGGTGCGAGCCAGCTCTACGTGAGCCGTGGCATCGGCGTGGTGGGTGTGCCGCTGCGGGTGTTCGTGCCGCCGGAGATCGCGCTGTTTGAATTGCGGCGGGCGCCAGGCTAGGCGCGCGGTCAGGGGGCCCGCGAAGCCTCCTGCCCGCGTGCCTAGCTTATGCGCTCATAGCTCTCCAAGCTCCATCGATCACGAGCTTGATCGTCGCGTCTCCCGGTTTCCACTCTCCACGGACCACCTTGTCCAGGGCATAACTCACGGCGGCGAGCCACACCCCGGCCCATACCTCGACTGCACCGGGCCGCACGGATGCCTGCGCTTTCCCGTCCGCAATGATCCGCTCGATCGCCGCGCGGAACTCTCGCGCCGTCTTGCGGCTCTCTTCGTCGAGTATCGTGCCGAGCGGCTCGAGCAATCCGAGTTTGACGACCGACGGGTCGCGGGCGGCCCCTTCGACGAGTCCATGGGCGACCGCGGCCAGCTGCGCGCGCGCTCCGCCGCCATCCGCCGCCTTGGCCGTATCCTGGACGACTTTGCCAGCCCACCGCTGCGCCGCCCGGTAGAGCTCATTCACGAGCTGCTGTTTGCTGGCGAAGTGGCGGTAGATCGTTCCTTCAGCGACGCCGGCCTTCTTCGCGATCTGCGCCGTGGTGGTGTCGTGATAGCCGCGGGTGGTGAACAGCTCGAGCGCGGCCCGGATGAGGCGCTGACGGGTGAGATCGGCGGCGGGCGGGGACATCGGCCGCGAATCTACTGTCCCGCAATGGCTTCCGCTGGCGCTTCCCGCAGCCGATGCGGCCCACTAGGTTTCCCGCCGCTTCATTCTCCCGTCAGACCAAGTCGGAGGGCGTCAGGGCAATGCGCATGCTGGTGCTGGGCGCGGGGCTGCAGGGCTCCGCCTGCGCCTACGATTTATTGCAGCGGCCGGAGGTGGAGCGCGTCACGCTCGCCGACGTGAATCCTGCGCGGTTGCCGGCGTTCCTCAAGAAAAAGAAGGACAAGCGGCTCGTCACCGCCCGCCTCGACGTCAAGCAGGCGGCGCGCCTGCGCCGGCTGATGCGCGGCCACGAGGCCGTCATGAACGCGCTGCCGTACTACTTCAATTATCCTGTGGCCAAGGCGGCGGTGAGGGCGGGCCTGCACTACGCCGATCTAGGCGGCAATACCGAGATCGTGCAGAAGCAGAAGACCCTGCATGCCGCCGCGCAGAAGCAGCGGGTCTCGGTGATCCCGGATTGCGGACTCGCCCCGGGGATGGTCAACATCATCGCGGCCGAAGGCATCCGCCGCGTAGGTGACGCCCAAACGGTCAAGATCTTCGTCGGCGGTCTCCCGCAGAAACCCGAGCCCCCCCTCAACTATCAGATCGTCTATTCCCTCGAAGGCGCGCTCGACTACTACACGACGCCATCGTGGGTGCTGCGCGGCGGGCGGCCGGAACGGGTGGACGCGCTCTCGGAGCTCGAGAGCGTGGAGTTTCCGAGTCCCGTAGGCGCGCTGGAGGCCTTCCACACCGGCGGCGGCATCTCGACCATGCCGTGGGCGTACAGCGGCAAGGTCCAGACGATGGAGTACAAGACGCTCCGCTATCCCGGGCACGTCGCCATCATGCGGCCGATCCGCGAGCTCGGGCTCCTGGCCCTGGATGCCGTCAACGTGAAAGGGACGAAGGTGGTGCCGCGTGACGCGTTCATTGCGACCGTGTCACCGCAGCTGACGAAGGCGAACGGACGCGATCTCGTCGCGCTGCGGGTGGAAGTCACGGGCCGGAGCGGGCGGCGTGTTGCCTGGCAGCTGCTCGACTACTACGACGAGGCAACCGGGATCAGCGCGATGATGCGCACGACCGGCTACTCCCTGGCGATCACGGGCCTGATGCAGGTCGACGGGAGGATCACTGCGACCGGCGTGCACACGCCCGATGAAGCGGTGCCGTTTCGGGCGTACGTGGACGAGATGAAAAAGCGGGGAGTGGAGATTCGCGAAGTCACTCAGTAGCTCCACGACGTCGCGAAGATGATCTCCGCGCCTTCCTTTCCCTTCGAGCCACCCAGCACGACCAGCGTATTGCGCATGAGTGCGAACGCGAAACCGGCGCCGATGCTGGAGTGCAGCCCGTCCCTCGTCAGCCGCACCGATTCTCCCGGGCCGAACACCCTGCCGACGTCGTAGAAGGCCACCAGCTTGACCTCGAGCAGCCGGGGCGCCCACACCAGCCCATAGCGAGCCTCGACGCCGCCCAGGAGCTTGCCCCGTCCCACGAAGCGCGCGTCGTGGTAGCCGCGCAGCGAGTGGTAGCCGCCCACCGCGACGAAGGGCCCATCGCTCGACTCCATGGTCATTTGCGCCGCCACGGGCGGCGTGCCCGTCATGCCCTCGCCGGCGACGCGCGCGGCGAGCACCAGGCGGTCGAGCGGATGTGCGTACACACGCAGCGCGGCAGTCGTGCGCGTGTACCCGCGCCCGCGGCCGACCAACCCCTCGACGTACACCCCCCGGTGCGGGTCGACTTCGAGATCGCGCCAGTCGAGAACGATGCCCGCGCGCACGACGTGGTCGGTGAACGGCACCTCGCCCGGCCGCACGTTGCCGGACGCGCGATCACGTTGAAACCAGCTTTCCCCCGGAAGCTCGCGGAAATCGGTGTGCTCGAGCGTGGCGCCCGCGAGGACGCGCATCGGCCCGACGACGCGGCGCTGCACGGTGAGCCGCGCGACCTGCGTGGTGCGGCTCACCCGGTAGAAGTAGGGGCGGGCTGGGGTGATGCTGTCCCGGTCGTAACGGGTGGCGTTGCCCTGGCCGTAGTAACCGAGCCGATTGGCGCGGGCGGCGGTAAGCGTTAGCGCGACGCGCCACCCGTCCCAGTAGGCGGGAGCCTGCGCGTCAGCGACGAGCGCGTAGCTCCCCTGCGTGCTCGCGCCGGCATCGAAGGCAATGCGGCCGAAGTTCGGCTCGGGACGGTCGGTGAAGCCCATCGGGCTTGACCAGTCGTAATGGCCGCCGAACCAGATGCCGTCGATGCTGCTGTAATAGACGTAGGGGAAGAGATGATCCACCCAGTGGCGTCGTGGATCGGCCGGGGGTTCCTCCTGGGCCACGAGCGCTGGGGGGAGGACAATCAACGCTCCCAGGAGGAGGGCTAGGCCGTATGGCCGCATTCGCTCAGGCGCGCTCGAACAGGTACGCTGTATCGCGAATCTTGGCGTCGGCGCCGTCGTGCGCCGCGTAGCGGCCGGGATAGATCGCAGCGGCGCCAAACTCGCCCCGCTTGTTCACGGCGTAGAAGCTCAGACTGAACTTGGGCCGGCCCCGCGCATCGAGCAGCCGCGCCTCGGTTGCCGCCACCACGCGCTTCAGGGTCTCGAGGCAGGCGTCAGTGGGCTTCATGCCGCGGCGCATGTGCTCCACGGTGAGGAACCCGCCGCACACCTTGATGTTGGACTCGCCGCGGCCGGTAGAGCCGGCGGCCCCGACCTCGTTGTCGCAGTACTGGCCCGCGCCGATGATGGGTGAGTCGCCGACCCGCCCCGGGATCTTCCACGAGAGGCCGCTCGTCGTCGTCACGGAGGAGAGGTCTCCTCCGGGCGTCACTGCGTCGCAGTTGATCGTTCCCGTTTTCGGAACCGTCATGTGCTCGGTATCGGGGACGTCGAGGAAGTTGTCGTCGGGATTGAGATTGGCACGCCACCGCAGCCACGCCTCGCGGGAATGCTCGGTGAGGAGATCCTCCTCCTTGAACCCGTAGGAAAGGGCGAACCGTTTCGCGCCTTCACCTACCAGGAAGATGTGGTTCGTGTACTTGAGGATGAGCTTCGCGACCTCCGAGGGGGTCTTGATGTTCTCCAGGCACCCTACCGCGCCCGCCCGCTTGGTGGGCCCGTGCATGCACGACGCATCGAGTTGGACCACGCCGTCCGCGTTGGGCAGTCCCCCGTAGCCGACCGAGTCGTCGGCCGGGTCGAGCTCCTGGATCTTCACGCCTTCGATCACGGCATCGAGCGTGTCGGCGCCCTGCATCAGCAGGTCAAACGCTTTCTGCACCGCACGCAAGCCGTTGGCGCTGGCCACCGCGACCGGTTTGGCCGCCCAGCGCGATGCGGGGGGCAGCGGCCGCAGCGGCCGCATCGGGTGAGGAATGCCCACGGCTGCGCTTGCTGCCAGGCCGCCGGCGGCAGAGCGCAGGAACTCCCGACGCGACAGAGAATCAGACACGGACGGCCCTCGAAGTTGAGGAAGTGCTAGGGTTTTACCCGTTGGCCTCGCCCCTGTCAACTTGCTCGCCGCCGCGCGTCCATCTACGTTCCCCAATCCGTGAACCGCGCGCCGCACCCCGTCGAGCTTTCGCTCGTGATCCCCGCGTATAATGAACGGGAGAATCTCGCGCCGCTGCTCGCTGAGATCAGAGCCGCCCTGACGGGCCGCAACTATGAGGTGGTCGTGGTGGACGACGGCTCGACCGACGGCTCGCTCGAGACGCTCAACGAGTTGCAGCGCGATTATCCGGAGCTGCACATTGTCGCCTTCGAGCGCAACGCGGGACAGACCGCGGCGTTCGCCGCCGGATTCCGTGTGGCCCGGGCCCCCATCGTGATCACGCTGGACGCGGACCTTCAGAACGACCCCGCCGATATTCCCAGACTCGTGGACACTTTGGAGCAGACAGGAGCGACTGCCGTGGCGGGCTACCGCGCCACGCGCCAGGATACGCCGTGGAAGCGCTTACAGAGCCGTATCGCGAATGGCGTGCGCAACCGGCTCAACGGCGAGGTGATCCGCGACACCGGCTGCTCCCTCAAGGCCTTCCGCACCGAGGCCGTGCGGGCGTTGCCCTTGTTCGGCGGCATGCACCGCTTCCTGCCGACGCTGATCAAGATGCAGGGCGGCACGGTGACCGAAGTTCCGGTCGGCCACCGGCCGCGGCGCTACGGCGTGACGAAGTACGGGATGTGGAATCGCGTGCTACGCTCGCTGATCGATGCTTTTGCGGTGCGGTGGATGCAGCGGCGCGCGCTCCGCTACCGCGTGCGGGAGGAACACTGATGACCGACGCTGCCGGCGGGGGGGTCGCCCACGAATCCTGGCTCATCCAGATCGACGCCGAGCTGGACGGCGAGCTGTCGCTCGTGGAGCGGGCCGCTCTGGCGAAGCACCTGGCGACCTGCTCGCATTGTGCGGGGGCGCGCGCGAGCCAACTCGAGGTGCGCGTGGCGCTGGCGCGCTCGGCGGGGAATCCCCACGCCTTCGTCGTCCCCCGGCCGGCGATCCGCGCGGACACGCTCGCCTTGTGGGTGGCGGTGGCGCTGGGATCCGGCATCCTCGCTGGCTGGCTGGCGCACAGCCGCTGGGGCGGGCCCGGGGGATCGCTCGAGGATACGCGTGCAGCTATCGTCGTTCAGTAGCGCGCTGGCCGCCCTCGCGGCGCTGTTTCTCGGTTTCTATCTCCCCGCTCCGCTGCTGCAAGGGCCGGGAACCCGCCTCACGTACCGGATACGCATCATGGAACCAGCGGCCACGGGGCCGCGTGTCGTCGCGAGCGGCGCGGTAAGCGGCCCGCTCGATACGGACATGCGGCTCACCCTGCGCAGCGATTCGGCCGAGATCGAGTCGTTGTTCCAGGTTACGCCCGTGGGCGACACCGTGAATCTCGGCGCCGAGTTCTTCACCAAGCGGCGCGTGGGGCGATCGCGCCGAGGCCTGCCGCTGTGGGAGCACGATACCTATCGGCGCATCGTGCGGTTGGCATGGAACGACACGGCGCGCGTGTACCCCTTCGGGTCCGCGCGCCGGTCAAGTGCGTCGCGTGCCGCCTGGGTCGAGCTCGTGCTGGAACGCGAGTTCGCGGGGGGCGAGGCCCGGCCGGCGGAGGAGCTCGAGCTGGTCGACTCGACTCGCGACTTCCGGCTGGAAGCGGTCGTGCGGCCGCGGCGGGCGCGCGTGACGCTGAATCTCGTGCGCGGCGATACGGTGAGCGCGCCCCGTCCGATGGATCTGCTGCCGGAGGAGCCGGCGCGGCTCATCCAGCTGGTGCTTGGCGGGCGGGTCACGACGTTCGAGGTGAGCCTCACGCGGCCCGCGCCCGCCCGCTCGCCGCGGGAGCGCGCGCTCGCGATCGATGCCGATGTCGTGTGCCTGCGCGTTGGGCAGCCGGAAGCCGACCAGCCGATCGGATTGCTGTGCGCGCGGCTGAACAACGTGGCCCGGCAGTTGCCCCTCCCCACGGGAGACACGCTCGCCGCCACGTTCGCCTGGCCCGGGCCGCGCTGACCACATGCCCCCCCCCTCCCCCCGCAAGCAGCGGCTTGACCCAGCCATCTTCCACCTGCCGGTCGACAAGATGCGGGAGGGCTATTACTCGGACAAATATTTCGTCCGGGCCCGTGACCTCCTGCGCAAAGACCACCACCGGCCGCGGGTCACCATGCAGGTCTTCGGGAAGGTCCACGCGTATCTGGGCGGCATCGACGAGGCGATCGCGATCCTGAAGCTCTGCGCCGAGCGATGGGACGAGCTGGTCGTGCACGCGCTCTATGACGGGGAGGAGATCCATCCCTGGGAGACCGTGCTGCTGATCGAAGGGCCGTATGACGCCTTCGCGGTGCTCGAGACCGTCTACCTCGGCGTGCTCGCCCGCCGCACGCGGGTCGGCACCAATACGCGCCTGGTGGTCGAGGCCGCCAAGCCGAAAGAGGTCATGTTCTTCCCCGCGCGCCACGACCACTGGCTGGTCCAGACGGGCGACGGCTACGCGGCCCACATCGCGGGGGCGATCGGCGTGTCCACCGATGCACAGGCATCGTGGTGGGGATCCGAAGGCATCGGGACCGTCCCCCATGCCCTGATCGCCGCCTACGGGGGCGACACCGTGCTCGCGTCGCGCAAGTTCGCGGAGCACACCGACGCCAGCGTCGGGCTCATCACCCTGGTGGACTTCGACAACGACTGCGTGGGCACATCGCTCAAGGTCGCCCGCGCCCTCGGCGACCGGCTCTACGGCGTCCGGCTCGACACCTCGGAGACGTTGGTGGACCGGTCGGTCATCCCACAGATGGGGACGTTCAAGCCCGCCGGGGTGAACCCCCAGCTCGCCTGGAACGTGCGCCGGGCCCTGGACGCGGAGGGGTTCAAACACGTGAAGATCGTGGTGTCGGGCGGCTTCACCGTGGAGAAGATCCGTCAGTTCGAGGAGCAGCGCGTGCCCGTGGACGCCTACGGCGTCGGGTCGAGCCTGTTCCAAGGCCGGTTCGATTTCACCGCGGACGTGGTCATGCTGGAAGGGAAACCGTGTGCGAAAGTGGGACGGTCGTACCGGCCCAACTCCCGGCTGGAACGCGTGTTGTAGCCCTTGCGCCCTTCCCCGGGCGCTGTATAATTTACCGTCGAAATGAATAATCATACATTGGTCCCCGTGGGCGTGCTGGGCGCGTCTGGGTACGTCGGTCAGGAGCTGTTGCGGCTGCTGAGCCGGCATCCGGACGCGAGCGTAGTCTTCGCCACCGCCGAGTCGGCTGCCGGCGAATGGGTCGAGGGACACCAGTTGATCAAGGCCGACGACGCGCCGTTCGCAGACGTGGAGATCGTGCTGTCCGCCCTGCCGCACGGCGTCTCGGCGCGCTACGTCCACGAGGCGCGGGCCGGCGGCAAGCGCGCCGTGGATCTCTCCGCCGACTTCCGGCTATCGCCCGACGCGGTGTACGGGCTCACGGAGTTCACGCGTCCGCGGCTCGCGGATGCCGACCTGGTAGCCAACCCCGGCTGTTATCCGACGGCCGCGTTGCTCGCGCTGATTCCGCTCGCCCAGCTGGGGTTGATCGACCCGTCGCGCGAAATCATCATCGATGCGGCGTCCGGTGTAACCGGCGCGGGCCGCAATCCCAAGCGCGAGCTCTTGTTCGGGGAAGTGTCCGAGGACTTCCGCGCCTACGCGATCGGCAATACGCACCGCCACCTCGCGGAGCTGAAGCAGTCCCTCGCCCGCGAAGGCGGGTTCACCGGGGACCTCGTGTTCACCCCGCACCTGCTCCCGGTGAAGCGCGGCATTCTCGAGACGATCCACGTGCCGTTGACCCGGGTGCTCGACCAGTCGACCGCCGAAGGCCTGTACACGGCCGCGTACGACGGCGAGCCCTGTGTGCAGGTGTTGCACGGAGCGCTGCCTTCCCTCAAGGACGTCGTGTACCGCAACCGCGTGGCGCTCGGCGTGGCGCAGGTCGCCGACGTGCGCCGGCCCCGTCTGACGGTGATCGCCGCGATCGACAACCTCGTGAAGGGTGCCGCGGGGCAGGCGATTCAGAACATGAACGTGATGCTCGGGTTCCCCGAAACCGCGGGGCTCGCATGCTAGCTGTCCGCGTCGTCAAGATCGGCGGCAACGAGCTCGACCGTCCCGACTGGGTGGCCGAATGCGCCCGCGCGATCAAGGCCGCGGGGCCCCCCCCGGCCGTGGTGGTGCACGGCGGCGGCCAGGCCGTCAGCGCCTGGTCGCGCCGCTTGGGCCTGCCGGTCGAGCAGCGCGACGGGTTGCGCGTAACCACGCCGGAAATCGCCGAGCTAGTCGAAATGATCCTCGGCGGACCGATGAACCGGTTGCTGGTGGAGGCGCTGCGCGCCGCCGGGCTCGACGCGATCGGGCTCTGCGGCGTGGACGGCGGCCTGCTCAGGGCGCAGCCGCTGGCCGGCGGCCTCGGTGAAGTGGGTGAGATCGTGAACGTGCGGGCCTCGCTCCTCCACAGCTTGCTGCTCGCCGGCCTGACCCCCGTGGTGGCGCCAGTGGCACCGTCCGTCATCGCACCTGGCACGCCGCTCAACGTCAACGCCGATCAGGCCGCCGCCGCCATCGCGGGCGCCATCGGCGCGCAAGAGCTGCTCTTTGTATCCGACGTCCCCGGCGTCGCCGTGGACGGGGTTGCCCAGCCGACGCTGGCCGCCGCGGAGATCGAAACGATGATCGAGCTTGGCATCGCCTCGGGCGGGATGGCGGCCAAGTTGCGTGCGGCGGCACACGCCGTGGCGGCGGGTGTCCGAGCCGTACGGATTGGCGACCTCGAGATGTTCGAGAACGCTACCGCCGGCACCCGCCTTCTGGCCGCACCGCCGGCCGTCCAGCCCGCATGACCACGTTGTCCCCCGCTGTGCAGCAGGATACCGCTACGGCGTTGCTGGGCGTTTACGCCCGGGTCGGCCCGCTGTTTGTCGCCGGTGAGGGCGCGGAGCTCATCGCCGAAGACGGCACCCGCTACCTCGACTTCGTCGCCGGGATCGCCGTCAACGCGCTCGGCTATAACCATCCCGTCATCCGCGATGCGATCCTGCGGGCGCTGGACGCGGGCCTTGTGCACGTCTCGAATCTCTACCGTACCGAACCTGGTGAGCGGCTCGCCGCCGAGCTGAGCGCGCGCGCCTTCCCGGCTGGAGGTCAGGCCTTCTTCTGCAATTCGGGGGCGGAGGCAAACGAGGGCGCGTTCAAGTTCGCGCGCAAGTGGTCGCACAAAACTGACATCGTGGCGTTCAGCGGCTCGTTCCACGGGCGGCTGTTCGCGTCGCTCGCGGCCACCGACCGCCCGGATTACCGCCGGCCGTTCGAGCCGCTGCTCGCCGGTGTACAGATCATCCCACTCGGCGACCGGGAGGCGGCGGGACGTGTCGTCACGGCCGAGCGCACCGCTGCGGTGATCATCGAGCCGGTGCAGGGAGAGGGCGGCGTGTGCGCTGTGCCCGCCGACTTTCTGGCGTTCCTGCGCGAGCTCTGCGACACGCGCGGCGCAGCCCTCATCTTCGATGAAGTGCAGTGCGGCCTGGGCCGCACCGGCACCCTGTTCGCGTTCGAGCCGGCCGGGGTCGTCCCCGACATGATCACGTTGGCGAAGCCGCTCGCCGGTGGGCTGCCGATGGGCGCGATCCTCTTGACCGATCGGATCGCCGATGCGCTCGGTCCGGGCGATCACGCCACCACGTTCGGGGGCGGGCCGCTGGTCGCCACCGTGGCGCTCGACGTCGTGCGGACGATCGCGGACCCCGACTTCCTCGCGGACGTGCGGGCGAAGGGAACGTGGTTCGGCGAACGGCTGCTAGCGTTGGCGCGGCGCGGCTCGCGCGTGCGCCAGGTACGGGGCCGTGGGCTGATGTGGGGGCTCGAGCTCGCGAACGGCGAGGTCGCCGCGCCGTTCGTTGCCGCGGCCCGGGAGCGGCATCTGCTCGTGCTCACAGCGGGGCCGACGGTGATCCGCATCGTCCCGCCCCTGACCGTGACGCGCGAAGAGTTGGAGCGTGGTGCAGCGATTCTCGAGGAGGTGCTCGCGTGACGAGCCTCTCCGTCCGGCCGTTCCGCGCTCCGCCGCCAGAGCCACGCGTGACCGTGCGTCCGGCGACCCTCGCGGACGTCGCGGGGATGGAAACCCTGATGGCGCCGTTCGTCGCCACGGGTGACCTGCTGCCGCGCTCGAACTATGACTTGTGTCGGCACATCAAGGAGTACGTGGTGGCGGAGGCGCCCGACAGAGCGATCGTAGGGAGCGCCGGACTCAAGATTTACAGCACCGATCTCGCGGAGGTCTGCGCGCTCGCGGTGCGCGACGACCAGCAGGGACAGGGGTTGGGCAAAGCGCTCGTCGAGGAGCTTCTCACCGACGCGCGGGCCCTCGGTCTCTCCGAGGTGTTCGGGCTGACGCGCAAGCCACTCTTCTTTCTGCGGCTCGGCTTCCGCATGGCCGAGAAGGAGCAATTCCCCCTCAAAGTGTGGGCCGACTGTGCACGCTGTCCCCGGCAACACGCCTGCGACGAGGTAGCGGTAGCGCTGACGCTGTAGCCTTCTAGATTTTGCGGTATGGCTACTCCCCGCGTCATCTTCTGGGACGTCGACACCCAGTACGACTTCATGAAGGCCGACGGCAAGCTGTACGTGCCGGACGCCGAGCAACTCATTCCCAACCTCAAGAAGCTCACCGACTACGCCCACGGGCACGGTATCCGCATCGTGGCGAGCGCCGACGATCACGTCCGCGAGCACCCTGAAATCTCCGCCACGCCGGATTGGAAGGAGACGTTTCCGCCGCATTGCCTGCGCGGGACGCCAGGGCAGAAGAAGATCTCCGAGACCGCGCTGCGCGATCCGCTCGTGATCGAGCCCGAGCCGCAGGATCCCGCGGCATTGGCCGCGAAGGTCCGGTCGCACCGTGGCGACATCCTCTTCCACAAGCACCGTTTCGACGTCTTCTCCAACTCCAACGTTCTCCCCGTCCTCGATGCGCTCGACCCGCACGACATCGTGCTCTACGGGGTCGCGCTCGACGTGTGCGACAAGTACGCCATCGAGGGCCTGCTCCAGCATCGTCCGCAGGTGCGGATCTTCGCGGTCGTAGACGCGATGAAGCCGATCGACCGCGACGTCGCGGAGCACCTGCTCAAAGAGTGGGGCGAGGAAGGCGTGCGCCTCGTGAAGACGAGCGAGGTGGTAGTCGGCGGGTTGGTCGAGGAGCTCGCGCGGGCCGGCGCATGACGGCGGCCACCTCCGCCCCTCCGGCGTTCGGAAAGTTCTTCCTCCCCGGCCCCACGGACGTTCATCCCGAGGTCCTGGCGGCGATGCTGCGGCCGATGATCGGACACCGCTCGTCGGCCATGGAGAGGCTGCTCCAGGGAATCGCGCCGAAGCTGGGAGCGCTGTGCCGGACCGCGCGGCCCGTGCTGATCGGTACGAACTCCGCAACCGGATTCATGGAAATGGCGGTCCGCAACGGCGTGCGCCGGCGGGCGCTGTCCCTGGTGAACGGCGCGTTCAGCGAGCGGTTCGCCGGGATCGTAGGGGCGGCCGGCAAGGAATGCATCCGGCTCGATGTGCCGCTGGGCTGCGCAATCGAGCCCGACATGCTGCGCGACGCCCTGCGCCGCACGCCGGTCGATGCCGTCACCTGCGTGCACTCGGAAACCTCGACGGGCGTACTGCAGGACGTGGCGGGCTACGCCGCCGTGATCCGGGAATTCGACGACGTGTTGCTGCTCGTGGACGCGGTCACGTCCCTGGCGGGCTCCCCGGTCGAGAGCGATGCCTGGGATCTCGACTTCGTGTTCACCGGCTCGCAAAAGGCGCTGGCATTGCCTCCCGGCCTCGCGCTCGGCGTCGCATCGGAGCAGATGTTCGAGCGCGCCAAGACGCTCGAGGACCGCGGCGCCTATTTCGATCTCGTCAGCTTCCTCGCGGCGACGGAGAAGTTCCAGCCGACCAACACCCCCGCCATCTCGCTGCTGTATGCACTCGAGACCCAGCTGGGGCGGATCGATCGGGAGGGTGGCGTGGAGGCGCGCTGGCGGCGCCACGACGCGATGCGCCGCCGGGTAGAGTCTTGGAGCGCCGAGACGGGCGTGGCATACCTGCCGCAGGAGGGACGCCGCAGCTGGACCGTGTCCTGCCTGAAGCTTCCCGAGGGAAAGCGGGCCAAAGATGTCGTCGGGGCCCTGAAGGAGCAGGGCTGGACGATCGGCGCGGGATATGGCGCCCTCAAGGAGTCCACCATCCGCATCGGGCACATGGGCGACCACACGGTCGCGGCGCTCGATGAGTTGTTAGCCCTGATCGCGCAAGTGCTGCGGTGAGCTGGCGCGTCGTCGTCGCCGATCGGATAGCGGGGAGCGGCCTCGATCTCCTGGCGCAAACCCCGGAGATCGAGGTGGTGAACGTCGCGGGGAAGCCCGGTGAGCTCGAGCGGGCGATCGCCGGCGCCCACGCCATCATCGTGCGCAGCGAAACCCGCGTCACGGCCAGCCTGCTGGCGCGCGCCCCGCAGCTGCGCGTCGTCGCGCGGGCGGGGACGGGCGTGGATACGATCGACGTACACGCAGCGACGCGCCGCGGCATCGCCGTCATGAACGCGCCGGGCGCCAACACGGTGAGTGCCGGCGAGCACGCGCTGGGCCTGCTGCTCGCGCTGGTGCGGCGCATTCCGGACGCCGCGGCCGCGATGCGCCTCGGCGACTGGGACCGTAAGCGGTTCGAGGGGACCGAGCTGCGCGGCAAGACGATGGGCGTGGTGGGTTTGGGACGGATCGGTGGCCACGTCGCCCAGCTGGCGCGCGCCTTCGGGATGCAGGTGGTCGGACACGATCCCTACCTCCTGCCCGAGCGCGCCGCCGAGCTGCATGTGCGGCTCCTGTCCCTCGAGGCGCTGCTGCAGACCGCTGACGTCGTCACCCTCCATGTCGCGCTCACCGACCAAACCCATCATCTGATCAATGCCGAGCGGCTCCGGCTCATGAAGCCCACGGCCGTGCTCATCAATACGGCGCGGGGCGAGCTGGTAGACGAGGCTGCACTTGCCGACGCCGTTCGCGACAAGCGCATTGGCGGGGCGGCGATCGATGTGTTCGCCGTTGAGCCGCTGCCGGCTGACTCGCCGTTGCGCGGGCTCGATCGCGTGATCCTGACGCCGCACCTCGCGGCCTCCACCGCCGAGGCACAGGAGCGGGTCGCGATGGAGATTTGCGGCGCCGTCCGAGACGCGCTGCTTGCCGGGGACCTGTCGTTCGCGATCAACGTTCCCGGCATTGGCGGCGACGTGCTGCGGCGGTTGGCGCCGCTGCTCGATTTGGCCCGGCGGTTGGGCCGGTTGGCGCTCGCGCTCGCCGACGGACCGGTGACCGCCGTGGAGGTGGCATACGGCGGTAAGGAAGAAGCGGCGCCGCGGCCCGTCCTCATGTCGGCGCTCGAGGGATTGCTGGAGGCGATGAACGTGGGCCCCGTGAGTCTCGTGAACGCGCAGGTACTGGCGGAGGAGGCGGGCATCCAGCTCGCGCGCCGCACCGGGGCGCCGGAGGCCGGGTTCGAAACGTCGATCGGCGTGAAGGTGGACACGGCTCGCGGCCGCGTCCGCGTGGCGGGGGCGCTGGTGGGCGACAGCCACGGCCGCGTGATCCGCATCGACGACTATCACGTGGATGTCGCGCCCGCAGGGTGGATGCTCGTGATCCGCAACCGCGACGTGCCCGGCGTGATCGGGCGGGTGGGGACCGTATTGGGCAGCGCAGGGATCAACATCGCGAGCTATCACCAAGCCCGCCGCTCGACGCCGAGCGAAGCGGGCAACAACGCCCTCGCCGCGATCAACGTGGACCAGGCGCTCACCAACGGGGTGCTCGAGAAGCTGCAGACGCTGCCGGACGTGCTGGACGTCAGGCTCGCCAACTTCGGCGACTAGTCCGCGGCCTGCTTTTCCTCGTCGGCCAACAAACGGAAGGACTTCACCGCGCCGGTCAGCCGGTCGGCGGCTTCCGCGAGCTGATTCGCCGACGTGGCGATCTCCTGCGTAGACGCGCTCTGCTCCTCGCCCGACGCGGCCAGCTGCTCGGCGGACGCCAGCAGCGTGTCGGTCTGCTCGGCCACCGTTCCCAAGCGAGTCGCGATCTCTTCGACGAGCGCGCGCAGCTCCCCCGCCGACTGGGCGATTTCGCGGCTCCAGGTATCATTCGCGTCGGCCTCGCCGGCGACCGTTGCGAGCCCCTGCGCTGCTGAATGTGCGGCCTCCCGCACCGCGGCACCGCCTTCGGCGAGCCGCACCAGCCGGTCGCGGGTGGTTTGCACGCGCGCCAACACGCCGCGTACCGTGTCGGCCGTGTCTCCCGCCGCGGCCGCGGCGACGGAGGCCAGCTTGCGCACCTCGTCGGCGACGACCGCAAATCCCCGCCCCTGTGGACCGGCACGCGCCGCTTCGATGGCAGCGTTGAGCGCCAGCATGTTCGTTTGCGTCGCGACAGCTTTCGTCTGGGCCACAAACGATTGGATCTTGGCCGATGCCTGCATCAGCGCCTGGGCCTCCTCGGCGCCCTTGGCGACCTCGTCGGCAAGCTTCGCGAGCTGGACGGTGGTCTCGTCGAGCACATTCTTGTGGCGCCGCGCCAGGGCAGAGAGGTCCGCATTCCGCCGTGCCGCTTCGTCCGCGCCTTGGGCGAGCGTGGCGGCGATCTGCAGGATGCGCGCCGCGTCGTCAGCCGCGGCTCGGACGAGCTGCGCCTGTTCGCCCGCGCGTTTCGAAAGGTCCTGCGACGTCGCCGCCATTTCCTCGGTGGACGCGCTCATCTCCTCGGTCGAGGCGGAGATCTCCGCGGCCATCGCGGCCGCCTCATCGGCCGCCGCCCGGATCGCGCCGACCAGCCGGCGCAGGGCGACCACCATCGAATGCACCGACGACAGCAGCTCGGCCACCTCCGTGGCTTCGGCGCGATGAGTGGAGACCGTCACCGAGAGATCGCCGCCGGCCACGCGGCTGGCGATGGCTCCGGCCGCGCGCACAGGCTCGGTGACGAGTCGGCTGAGGCGCTGCGACAACCAGAACATGGCGCCGATTGCTACAGCGGCGACGAGAAAAGCGCCCACCCAGATGGTGAGCTGCGTGGTTCGCGCTACGGCGAACGCCGTTGCCGCCGGCTCACGATAGAGGACCCACCACTCTCCCTGGTTCGCCGGCACCGAGACGACGAGCTCTCGGTCACCGCGCGTGTTCGTGATGTGTGCGGTCGCGGCCTGCGCGTTGAACGGGATCCTGTCCTTGTCGGGGAGAGCTTGCAGGAGGAGCGTGGGGTCACGGGATACGAGGACTGTGCTATCGTTGCTCACCACCTCGAGATACGCGCGGCCGGTAAGCTCTTCGCTGCCGAGCAGTTTCGTCAGCCGTTCGAGGCTGAAGAGAGCTTGGAGCACACCCAGAGGTTGATTCTGGCGCGGGGCGCGGATCGCGACGTCGAATTCGAGAGCAGTGCCCGCGCCGGTCGTGTCCGACTGTGGTTCGCCCTCGTACACGCCATCCTCCATCGCGCGCTGCCACCACGCCTCGTCGCGCTGCACAAAATCCGGCGGCTGGCCCGACGCGAGGACGTTGAGACCGTGGCTCTCCGTCACGAGAATCTCCGAGAAGTCTGAGATGCTCGTGTAGGCCCGCAAATAATTGCGCAGCTCGGAGTCGCCGCCGAGCTGGCGCGAGGCATCGAACCGGCGCTCGAGCTCGGCGATCGGGAGCTTGTCGAGGCCGCGCGCGACGGCGTCCTGGCCAGCCTGGCGGACCCTCGTGACGAGCTCGGGCATGCTTGCCAGCGAAACGACTTCACGATGCCGTTCCTTCAGGTATTGCGTGACGATCGCGCCCACGCGGGTGGCGACGTCGCGCCCGCGGACGTCGGCCTGCTGCTCGAGCACCCTGCCGACGCGGCTGCTCGCGAGCCAGGCGACGAACACCACCAGGAGCACGGCGGCGCCGGCTCCCGAGATGAGAAAACTCTGGCGCAGTTGCTGGGACTTGATGGCCATTCGGGTGGTCGGGCGCTAAGCTATCCAGGGTGACACGGTGCAGCAAGTCCGTTTAATTACAGGCACTTATGCCTAACGCACCGACGTACGATCCGGCGGCAGTCGAAGCCCGGTGGCAGGCCCGCTGGGCGGAGCGCCACAGCAACGAGCCCGACCTGGATCGCGCGGCCCGGCCGTTCTACAACCTCATGATGTTCCCGTATCCGTCGGCGGAAGGCCTCCACGTCGGCAACATGTTCGCGTTCACGGGCGCGGACATCTACGGGCGCTTCAAGCGGCTTCACGGCTTCGACGTGTTCGAGCCGATGGGGTTCGACGCCTTCGGGATCCACTCTGAGAATTATGCGCTCAGCATCGGTACGCATCCGGGCAAGCTGATCCCGCAGAACATCGAGACGTTCCGGCGCCAACTGCGACGCTTCGGCGGCATGTTCGACTGGCGGCACGAGCTCTCGACGACCGATCCCGCCTACTACAAGTGGACGCAGTGGCTGTTCCTCCAGCTCTTCAAAGCGGGGCTCGCCTACAAGAAGCGAGCGGCGGTCAACTGGTGCCCCAAGGACAAGACTGTACTCGCCAACGAGCAAGTGATCGACGGGCGCTGCGAGCGCTGTGGCACGCCGGTCGAGCAGCGCTTCCTCGAGCAGTGGTTCTTCCGCATCACCGACTTCGCCGAGCGGCTGCTGGCCAACCTCGATCAGATCGACTGGTCGTCGTCAACCGTGTCGCTGCAGCGCAATTGGATCGGACGCAGCGAGGGCGCCGAGCTTCATTTCGAGACGCCCGGCGGCCGCAAGATCACCGTGTTCACGACCCGTCCCGACACGGTCTTCGGCGCCACCTACCTGGTGCTCGCTCCCGAGCATCCACTGGTGGACGAGCTGACCGCGGTCGAGCAGCGGGCCGCCGTCAAGGCGTACCAACGTGAGGTTCAGGCCAAGGACGTCGTGTCCCGGCGAGTCGGTGACAAGACCAAGACAGGCGTGTTCCTGGGCTCCTACGCCCGCAATCCCGCCACGGGCGAGTCGATTCCGATCTGGACCGCCGACTACGTGTTGATGGAATACGGCACCGGTGCCATCATGGCCGTCCCCGCGCACGACAAGCGCGATTTCGAGTTCGCTACGCAGTTCAAGCTGCCGATCCGGCAAGTCGTCCACGTCGAGGGAGAGTCGCTGCCCATCGTGTCGGAGGATGGGGTGTTGATGAACTCCGGAGCGTTCGACGGAATGCCGTGCCGGGAAGGCGCCCGGCGGATCGTGGCCTGGCTCGTGGAGCGTGGACTCGCGACGCCGCGGGTGCAGTACCGCCTCCACGATTGGTGCATCTCGCGCCAGCGCTACTGGGGTCCGCCCATCCCCATCATTTACTGCGAAACGTGCGGCGTGGTACCGGTTCCCGAGCAGGATCTGCCGGTCGAGCTGCCGTTCATCGAGGACTTCCGCCCCGACGACAAGGGGGTCAGCCCGCTCGCGCGCCACGAGGAATGGTACTTCGTGAAGTGTCCGCAATGCGGCGGGCAGGGCCGCCGGGAGACGGATGTCTCCGACACGTTCCTCGATTCGTCGTGGTACCACCTGCGCTATCCCTCGACCGAGTTCCACGACCGGCCGTTCGATCAGGCGCGCACCAAGAAGTGGCTGCCCGTGACCAGCTACATCGGCGGGAACGAGCACGCCGTACTGCACCTGCTGTACTCGCGGTTCATTACGATGGCGTTGTACGACCTGGGGCATATCCACTTCGACACGCCGTTCCCCAAGTTCCGCGCGCACGGCCTGATCGTGAAGGACGGCGCCAAGATGTCTAAGTCGCGTGGCAACGTCGTCATCCCCGACGCCTACATCAAGCAATGGGGCGCCGACACGTTTCGGATGTACCTCATGTTCCTTGGGCCCTTCCAGGAAGGCGGCGACTTCCGGGACGAAGGCATCGTGGGGATCCGGCGCTTCCTGGAGAAGGTCTGGACCCTGGTCCACGAGGCGGCCGGGGGGGGCGTGGGGGGGCGGGGGAAGGCCGCCGCCCCCGCGGTGGAGCAGAAGCTTCACCGGACGATCCGCAAAGTGACCGGCGACACGGAGGCGCTGCAGTACAACACCGCGATCGCGGCGATGATGGAGTACGTGAATGCTCTACGTGAGCAAGGAGCGGGAAGCAGGGAGTTGCTCGAGCCACTCCTGGTCATGCTCGCGCCGTATGCGCCCCACGTCGTCGAGGAGCTGTGGGAGGTCCTGGGCCACGAGACGTCCGCGTTCGCGGCGCGCTGGCCCACCTACGACGAGCGCCTCGCCACGGCGGGCGACGTCGAGATCGCCGTGCAGGTGAACGGCAAGCTCCGCTCGCGGCTCACGGTACCTCGCGGGATGGCGGAGCAGGACGTGCTCGCCCAGGTGCTCGCGGATGAGACCGTGAAGAAGTTCGTCGATGGGCAGCCGCTCAAGAAGGTGATCTACGTGCAGGACCGGCTCGTGAATCTGGTCGTCTAGAAAACCCGCGCGACCAGATCCCCGACCCAATACCCCACCGCCGCGACCCCCAGCCCTACGACGAACATGTCCAGGCCGCTGCGGAAGATGCCGCGGCCGGTGAAGAAGCTGCGCGCCGCGCCGACGGCGAAGTGCGACAACATCGCGATTGCGAACGCGGTCCAGATGGCCGCGCGCCCCTGCATCACGAGAAAGGGCGCGACGGGAATGAACGCTCCGACGGCCGTGGCGACGCCCGTGATCAGCCCTTCCCTGGCCGGCGTTGTGTGGGCTTCTCCGATCTTCAGCTCTTCGCGGACCTGCTCGTCCAGTGCGCGCTCCGGGTCGCGCATCACTTCCGCGGCCATCGTCCGCGCCTGGCTCGCTTCGATGCCTCTCGCCTCGTACACGAGGGCGATCTCTTCTTCCTCGATGTCCGGCATCAAACGGATTTCTTCCCGCTCCATCGCGATTTCGTGCGCGTACACCTCTTGCTCGCTCTTGGCGGCGAGATAGCCGGACGCGCCCATCGAGAGCGCGTCGGCGATCATCCCGGCGACGCCGGAGATCAAGATCACGTGGGGCTGGACGGCTGCACCGATCACGCCGGCCACCAGGCCAAAGTTCGCCGTGAGACCGTCGTTGAACCCATAGACGATGTTCCGCAGGAACCCGCCCGACTCGGTGCGGTGCCACGGCTCGCTCTTGGACCCCGAGAGGCCCGCGAGCGTCTCGGCGTGCGCCGCCGACTCCTTTGCGAGCGTGAGCGACACCGCCTTCGCGTCGCCCGCGGGGCTGGCGCGATGCAGGTCCATGTACCCCTTTACCTCACGACCCTCTTCGCGCAGGAGTACCGGCAGCAGGTACCGCGATCCGAACCGCCGGCCCAGCCAGGCCATGAAGCGCGCGTTGCGCGAGGGCTTGGCGCCGCGCGCAGGCACGACATGGCCGTGGTCACCCAGCAGCTTCGCCCACATCTGCGTGTGGCGGTCTTCCACGTCGGCGAGCTTCTGGTAGATCACCCGCCGCTTGGCATCACCCTCGGCGGCCGCGAGCGAGCGGTACAGGAACGCGGCGTCCGCTTCGTCCTGCCAGTGATGGAGCCAGTGGTGGAGCTCGGGGTCGGCCATACCTGCAACTTACTAGCGGGCAATTACTTAAGTAAGGTGCGTGGTGCGCGCCCGTAACTAGCCCGCGACGATCCATTGCTTCGTCGCATCTACCTTTCGGACAATGACCGTGGCTCTCGCCGTTCCGGATGTCCTCATCACCCGTGCGCAAGCCGGAGATGAAGCTGCCCTCGAGGCCCTGTTCCGGGCTTTCGAGACGCCCGTGTACAACCTCGCGCGGCGGATGCTGAGGCGGCCCGAGGACGCCGAGGATGTGCTGCAGGAAACGTTTCTCGAGGTCGTGCGGAGCATCAAGCAGTACCGCGGTGAAGGGCACCTGTGGGGATGGATCCGGCGAATCGCGGCGACCAAGACTCTCATGCGAATCCGCCGAGATCAGGTTCGAGCGACGGAGCCCCTGGATGAGGAACCTGGCAAACCAGGAATGCATGTCGGCTCGAACATCGATCTGGAACGAGCCTTCGAACGACTCTCGGAAACGTCTCGTGCGGTGGTGTGGCTGCACGACGTCGAGGGATACACGCATGAGGAGATTGCGGAGCAGATGGGGAAATCGGTGAGTTTTTCCAAGTCGCAGCTGGCGCGCGCCCACGCGCGGATGCGGCGGATGCTGGATGAAGGAGCGCACGCATGATGCATTGCACGATGGACGATCTGGGAGCGTTGCGAGCGGGCGAAGCGTCGGTCTGGGCGCGCCAGCACATCACGACCTGCGCCGCTTGCCAATCGGAATTGGAGGCACTGTACCAGCGCGTGGCGCAGCTCAGGGCGTTGCCGGCGCTCGGGCCGGCCCGCGATCGCTGGCCGGCAGTGCGCGCGGTAGTGCGCGCAGAGCGGGCTCGGCGGCGGCGCCGCTGGAGCGCGTGGGGAGGGAGCCTCGCCGCCGCCGCGGCGCTTGCCGGGCTGCTTCTCGTTCAGCCGTCGGGCGGTAAGGGAGGTGCGCTCCACGCGGAGCTCAGCCAGGCGAAGCAGCAGTCGGCGACGCTCGAGGATTCACTGCAGCGCTACGACCTCGACGGCCGCGTCTTGAGCGGTCACGCGGCGGCCCGCTTGGCGGATCTGGAAGACCGCATCTCTGTTATCGACGGCAACCTGGCGCGCTCGGATTCTCGTGCGCCGAACGCCGAGCTTGTGAAACTTTGGCAGGAGCGGGTGGGCCTGATGCGCGAGCTGGTCAATGCCCGCGCGACCCGCGCTCGCTACGTCGGCCTGTGAGGGCCCAAAGGGGGAAGTGAGATGATTCGGACTTGGACGTTGGCGGCGCTGGCCGCCTGCATTCTATTGCCGGCCGTGGCGGCTGCGCAGGCAACGCCGCGCCCGTCGCGCCCACGCGCCCGCACGCGTGTCGAGCGGGGACCGTTCGGCGTGTTCACCTTCAACGATAGCCGCGGCCGGATCGGCGTGATCGTCAAAACCGACGCGGACGCGGCGGACGACAAGCTCGGCGCCCGCATCGAGGGAGTGACCCCAGGCGGACCCGCCGAGAAGGCGGGCCTCAAGGCCAGTGACATCATCACGCGGTTCAATAGCACCGCGCTGGGCGGCACCCAAGCCGAGGGGAACGAAGAATCGGGGCCAGGCATGAAGCTGATCGAGCTGGCGCGCGCCCTCGAGCCCGGCGACACCGTGCAGGTCGAGTATCGCCGCGGCAACGACACGCGCAAGGCCACGATCATCGCAGAGGACCTCGGGTGGGCGATGATGCAACGCGGCGAGATGCCTGAGATGGGGCCGATGGAGGGGATGTTGCCCAAGATGCACATGGGCCCGGGGGGAGGGGGGCCAGGCGAGTTTGAGTTCGCCTTCGGGAGCCCATGGGGCGGGATCGAGATGGTGAAGCTGAACCCCGACCTCGGCGACTACTTCGGCACCCGTGAGGGAGTGCTCGTGGTCCGCGCGCCCGAAGATTCCACCCTCGCGCTGAAGGGCGGGGACGTGATCATCTCGATCGGCGGCCGCAAGCCGACGTCGCCGGAGCAAGCGATGCGGATTCTTCGCTCCTACGACACCGGGGAGACCGTGACGCTCGACGTGCTGCGCAAGCAGAAACACGTGACGGTGACCTGGAAGGTGCCGGCGATGGAGGACCGCTTCTACCACAACCGCATGGGGACGCCGGAGCACCCCACCCGCTTTCGCGTCGAGGCTCCGATGAGACTGCGGTCGCTCAAGGTGCCGGTCTGGAAGATCAGGAACCTGATCCGAGTGATCTGACGATCTAGCGATTCGGTCCGATCAGAATCGCGTTCGTGAGCAGCCGCGCCGGACCCCGCCAGAACGCGCGGAACAACGGGTCGCTCAGGAACAGCACGACGCGCCCGCTACCCTGGTTCTCGACAGAGGCCCAGGTCGTTCCCTTGAGTAGCCGGGCGGTGTTGTCCGGCCAGACAAAGCCCGACAAGACGAGGGAATCGACGGGGCCGGTGAACGTCACGGGGTTCGCGCCGCCCTTGGACGGCTTCCAGAACCTGTCACCGTCGATGAACACCGCCAACCGGTCCCGATCATAGCCGAAGGTGAGCCACTGCGTCGTATCGAGGGTGGCGCGGAAGATTGCGCCGGGAATCCATTCGGGGCGGTCGCGCGCGGGCGCGGTAGCGGAAATGAGCGCGGGTACGTTCCCCGGAGCGGTGGAATCGCCCTTGGCGCCGCTGTCGGGCCCCACTGCGGCGATCGTCGAGAGCCCCACGTCCTTGTTGGCCGCCAGCGCGCCCGCCCCGCCGTAGCCGATCAGCACGCCACCCGAGCGCACCCAGGCCTTCAGCTTCTCGACGCCGTCGTCTCCCAGCTCGCGCCGCATGCGGCTGCCGTCGCCGTCCGGGATGATGAACACGTTGAAGGTCTGGAGATCGTCCATCCGGCCCAGGGCGTGGAGCGCCACGGGGGTGAAGGGGGCGCCCAGCTCGCGGGTCAGGAAGTGCCACAGCCAGCCGTAGCTCGTCTGCGACAACCCGTCGCCCACGCCCACCAGGATCTTGGGCGGGCGCAGCGCGACGACCTCGCCCGAGCCGATGCCCACGTCGCCGGTGTCGGGAAACGCGGTCTGGATGGGCGTGACCGCAACGCCCAGCGCCGGACCCAGGGCCGCAACGCGTTCGTGCAAGCCGGCGGCGTTGCGCTGGGTTCGGACGATAAATGTGCCGCGCGGATACGTGCGGCCGTCCGCACGCACCGGCTGCGTCGCGACGGCCAACTTGAAGCCTTCGGCCTCGAGGGCGAGGGCGAGGCGGACGGCGCCGGTATTGTCGTTCGAAAAGACGTAGGCGCTCGCGGCGCGCGCCGGCGCCGGAGGGGGCGGCAGCAGCGTGTCGGTCACCGCGTCACCAGCAGGACCGGCGTCCTCGGTCCAGTATGCGTCGAGATTGAACGAGAGCGGCAAGGACCACGCAGTGATGTCGTAGAAGCCGTAATCCTCGCGGTCGGAGTCCTCGCCGCGGCGGCGGTTGCGCTGGAACTTGGCCAGCTCCCGCTCGACGAACGTGCGTTGCAGCTCGGCCTGCGGCTCGAGCAACGCCTTCGCGATGCGCCGCTGCGGCTGATTGAAGTCGATGACGTAACTGCCCGCGGGGAATGTCCGCGCCGCCGCGGCGCCCCCCAGGTAGCCATGCGCCGCACGCGCTGCCACGGGCTGCCGCAGCCGCGTGACCTCGATGCCGTTACGAAGCAGCAGCCCCACGACGTGGGCCGCGGAGCGCGGATCGCTGCCTGGGACGATGACGACGCGCTTCATGCGGTCGGTCGCGGCCTCGGTCAGGGCGGAGCGGCGAAACTCGTAGTAATCGGCCAGCCGGCTCTGGCGGTTTTTGGCCGTCGTCTCGAGGGTCGCGAGCGAGGCGACGAAATGGTGGGCGATGCCGTCGCGGAACGTCGTGATCGTGCCGTCGTCGCGGCGCTGATTGAATGCGGGCCCGCCGTCGGTCTCGTACGTCATGCCGGTCGCGCCCTGGAACGTGGCCCACTCGTCCCAGTAGCCCACGTAGAAGAAGTCGAATACGCCGCGCACGAAGTACTGCCAGCCGTAGCGGTCGAACGCCGCCGCGTTGGCGCGGCCGTAGGTGTCGAACCACTTCGTGGTCTGGGGCGGCAGGTTGAGGTTCACCGCCTGCGCCACCGGCGGAAAAAAGAACGTGGGGGTCGTCGAGTGGTGGTCCACGAACACCTGCGGCCGCCAGCGTAGCAAGCCGTCCATCATCGCGCGCACTTCGGGCTGGCTCTGGGCCACGAGGTCGCGGTTCATGTCGAACCGGAAGTGATTGTAGCGCCCGGTGATGCTCCATGGCTCGTTCTGCTCGAAGGCCCACGGATGGTCAGCGCCAACGGCGACCGAGTTGTACCACGCAGCGAACCGCTCGTGGCCGTCGGGATTGGCCGAGGGGTTGAGCACCACGACCACGTTCTTGAGGATCTCCAGGGTCTGCGGCTCGTCCGAGGCCAGCAGCTGGTAGGCGACCTGCATCGCCGCCTCGAAGCCCGCGGGCTCGTCGCCGTGCACCGAATACTGGAATAGCGCGACCGCCGGGCCCTGCGCGATCTGCGCCGCCCGGGCGGGCGACGTCTTCCGCGGATCGGCCAGCTCGGCGAGGCCGGCCCGGATCTGGTCGAGCTTCGCGAGGTTGGCGGGGTCGGAAATGATCAGCGCCCGGATGGGGCGCCGCTCGGCGGTTTGGCCCCAGGTCTCGACCCGCACCCGGTCGCCGGCGGTCGCAATCAGCGTGTCGAGGTAGTGCTGCATCACGGCGTACATCGTGTGCTGCTCGCCCGCGGCGTAGCCGGTGATCGCCTCGGGGCGGGGCACGGCGGGCCGGAACGGCCCACGCGCGTAGAAGTCAAAGCGCTCCTGGGCGGCGACGAGGGCGGGGGGGGCTGAGACCAGCAGGCACAGCAGGAGCAGGGCACGTGACATTTGAACCGCTGGAGTTGAAGGGCGGAGCTACCCGCGCCGGCGTGCAGCCGGCAGTGCTTGGTCGAAGGAAGCGAACTCGAACGGCTTGGGCACGCAAGGCCGGCCCGAGCCGTCGAGGAACCGGCGCATCTGCTCGCTCACGAGGTCGCCGGTCGTGAAGATGACGCGCTCGGCGTGGGCGGGATCGTCGCCGCGGAGCCGCTCGAACAGCTGCTCGCCGGACAGGTCCGGCATGCGCATGTCCACGATCACCGCGTCGTAGGTAGTCGCGCGCAACCGCGCGAGCGCATCCTGGCCGCTCGCCGTCGTCTCCACTTCGTGACCGCGGCTCGCGAGGTAGCGCTGCAGCGCGACCCGCACCGACGCTTCATCGTCCACGACGAGGATACGCAGCCGGTCGCCGACCGGGTGAACCGCCGCGACGGCGGGAAACTCCCCGGAGGCCCGGGGCTCGATGATCGGCAGCTCGACCACGAAACGGGCGCCGCTCTGGGGCGCGTTCTCCGCCCAGATGCGCCCCTCGTGCTCCCGCACGATGCCGAGCGAGATCGAGAGGCCGAGTCCGGTGCCCGAGCCGGTCGGCTTGGTGGTGAAGAACGGGTTGAAGATCCGCTCCACGAGGTTCGGGGGGATGCCGCCGCCCGTGTCTTCGATCTCGATGCGGAGCGCATCGCCGGCCCGGCGGGTACGGACGGTCAGCCGGTGGTGGTGGCCGTCGGACCGCTCCATCGCCTGCTCAGCATTGGTGACAAGGTTCAGGAACACCTGCTGCAGCTGGTGGGCATCGCCCATCGTGTCGGGCAGCGACTCGTCGTACTCCCGCCGCACGTCGATGCCGCGCACGCGCAGCTCGTACCCGCGCAGCTCCAGGGTATCGTCGAGCACCTGGTTGATGGCGGTGGGGCCCTTCTCAGCTTTGTGCTGGCGCGCGAATGTCAGCAGGTTCTGGACGATGCGGCTGGCACGGCGCGCTTCGCTGTAGATCGTCTCGGCCGCGGTACGCTGGTCCGGGGGAAACCGCTTCTCGGCGAGGAGTAGCTGCGCGAATGCCGAGATGCCGGCCAGCGGATTGTTGAGCTCGTGCGCCACGCCGGAGACCAGCTGTCCGATCGCGGACATCTTTTCGGATTGGATGAGCTGCTCCTGGAGCATCTTTTGGTCGGTCACGTCGCGGATCAGACAGAGGACTTCTTCGTCCTTCTGCGGCGTCGAGTACGTGATCGAGATGGTGCGGACTTCGCCGTCCTTGCGGTAAAACTGCGATTCGAACAGTCCCGTTTCGCCGGCCAGCGCCTGCTGGAAGTGCGCCAGCGCCTTGGGGAGATCGTCGTCGGGGAGCATGGGCGCGAACCACTGCCCGACCAGCTCCTCGCGCCGATAGCCGGAGATGTTCTCGGCGGCATGGTTGACGGTGGTGAACCGGCCGTTGGCGTCCAGCGTGACGATGGCGTCGGAGGCCGACTCGACGAGGTGGCGATAACGGGCCTCGGAGCGCGCCAGCGTATCCTGGGCGCGTTTGGGGTCCGTAATGTCGCGCAGCGTGGCGACCGTGCCGATCAGCTCGCCATCCACGCGGAACGGCCCGCTCGAGACGGCGACGTCGCGCTCTTCCTCGGTCCGGTGGTTCAGCACTTTGGTCTCGTAACGCTGCGGCTCGCCAGCCATCACGCGGTCTTCCCGCGAGGCCACATGTGCCCGTTCCCCCGGGGACACCTGGTCGGCGATCGCCTGACCCACCAGTTCGGCCACGTCCCATCCCAGCAATTCGGCGCCCGCCTCGTTGACGGCGAGGATCCGGCGGTCCGTGCCCGTCACGACCACCGCATCCGGCAGCGCCGCGACGATGTCCGCCGCGGCCTGCAGCAGGTCCAGCCGCGGCCGCTTGGGAGCGGTGGCGGTCCGGGTACCCCGGCCCGGGGAGAGACGACGCCCTTTACTCACGCGTGATAAGAAGCCTCCATGGCGACGCGCATCAAGCCAAGGCTTTCGAGCGCGGCTTGCGTCACGTGTCGGGGCGAGTCGCCCCCCCGCTTCACGCAGTCCTTGATGATCTCGAGCGCGTGAATCGGGTGCTCATCATCGTACTTGGCGTGCTCCTCGAGCCACCACCGTCCGCGCGGACCGATCTTCTCATTCTTCGCCAGGCCGCGCAATGCCTTCTCGGAGATCTTCTGCGCCACGCCCTCGACCGCATAGTTGGTCGCCGACACGGCCGTGCCGAATTCGGCGTTGCGGCACATCTCGGTCAAATAGGCATGGAATTTCTTGACTTCGGGGAGCATCGGCTCGGGCTCCTGAAAGCGCTTCTTCGGGACGTTGAAGCCGTCTCCCATCGCCCGCCACATCGCGTCGTGCCGCCGCTCCACCCGGATGTTGTCGGTGAAGAAGTCGCGCCCCATGGTCGGCGAACGGTCCAGGAGCAGCTGCAGCCATTGGGGGAAGTCGCGGATGATCGGGTAGAACCCGACCAGGAAGTTCTGAATCTGGCCGTCAACCAGCTGATTCTCGGACGCGTCGATGATGACCGGCGTGTCCAAGATTGCCTGGCGGTTGGGCTCTAGGGTCGAATCGAGCTCCGCCACCCAAGTGGGGTGCGGGGTGACTTGCACAGCCATTGCTGCTCCTCTCCCAGGGCGCCGCGTTGGGACCACAATGGGGCGAGGGTGGAATGTACGGGTAGGCGCGGAACGTGCAAGCTCAAGCTGGATGGTGACTTGGAACACAGACTTGACACGATATATCGTCCCTGAATATCGTAACGTAACATCTACAGCGGGGCGGATATGACGGGCAAGTTCGGCTGGGAGGCTCTTTGGGGTTTCCGGGGCGGTCCGCGGGGACGGCGGCGTCAGTGGTTCGGGGCTGGCGACATGAAGTACGTGATCCTCAAACTGCTGCGCGACAAGCCGCGGCACGGCTACGAGGTGATGAAGGAGCTGGAAGAGCGCATGCACGGCTGCTACTCGCCCTCGCCGGGCACCGTGTATCCGACCCTGCAATGGCTCGAGGACGAAGGGCTGGTGGTGGGACGGGACGTCGAAGGAAAAAAGGTCTACGAGATAACCGACACAGGACGGGCTTTCTTGGACGAACACAAGGACATCGTCGAAGACATCTTCGATCGCGTGAGTGAGACCGTCGAGCGCACCGTGGGCGGCTCCATGGTGGAAGTGAACCGTGCCCTCGGACAGCTCGTGAAGACCGTGTACCGGACCGGGTGGAAGGCGGAGAGCGACGCGGCGCGCAAGCGCCTCGCCGAAGTACTGAACAAAGCTGCGGCGGAGATCGAGGCGCTAGCGACGGGCTGAGCGGGTCCTTAGCTCTTCCAGGGCTCGGGACACGAACACCCGCGTCATCTGCTTCCGCCACGACAGGTCGAAATCGGTATTGTCCATCGGTTTGGAAGGCCGGTACGCCGCCTCGGCGGCGGCCGCGATCGAGTCGTCAGTGAGCGGCGCACCTTTCAGCGCCGCACCCGCCTCCGGTACTTCCTGCGGATAGCTCGCCACCCCGCCCAGGACGATCCGAGCCTCCCCGACTTTCTTGCCGTCCCAGCGCAGCCACGCCGCCACGCCCAGCACGGGAAAGTCAAAGGAGCCGCGACGCCGCAACTTGTGGTAGACGGCGTCCCAACCGTCCGGCGCCGGGAGACGCACATCTACGAGGATCTCGTCGGGTTGCTTCGTGAGGTAGTTGATGCCGTCGTTGTGGTAGAAGCGTCCGGCGGGGACGACGCGCTCACCCCCCTCTCGGGGTCCCACCAGCCGGTATTCCGCGCCGATCGCCACCATCACCGGCGCGACATCCGACGAATTCACGGCCCAGCAACGCGGCGAGGACGGCGCCACCCAACAGATGTGACCGTCCTTCTTCATGCAGAAATCGATCGATTTCCGCCACTCGTACGATTGGTTGTAGTAGTTGCAACGCGTGTCGAGGCAGAGGTTGCCTCCCAGAGTGCCCATGTTGCGCAGCAGCGGCGTCGATACGAGGCCAGCTGCATGCCGGACCGCATCGACCGCGCCGACCGCCGCTATCGTGCTGAGCGTGAGGCCCGCCCCAAGCACGGTCTTCTCTGATCGCTGCAGATCAGGAACCGCCATGAGCGAAATCACGGTTCGCGGCTCCTGATGGCGGCGCTTCATGTTCGGATACAGGTCCGTCCCGCCGGCGACAAACATCGCATCCGGGCCGGCGCCGGCTTTCATCGCCAGCGCTTCCTTGAGGCTCCTGGGCTGCAGGTAGGTAAACGATGGAAGGCGCAGCATCAGTGCTGTCGCTCCGGCGCCGCGGCCGTCACGGGCACGGCTTTCCCGTCGCCCCCCTCCCACGGCGGCGGCACGCGCGTCGACTCCGGCCACGGGATCTCGGGGAAGCTCTCCGGGCCGTACCGCCCCGCCTCTCCCTTTTCCTTTCTCCGGATGGCCTTGAGGACTTTCTCGGGAGTGATCGGCACTTCGTCGATGCGCACGCCCACGGCGTCGTAGACGGCGTTGGCGATGGCCGGCATCACCGGCAACAGCGGCCCCTGGCCGACCTCTTTGGCACCGAATGGGCCGTTTGGATCAGGATCTTCCACGAGATACGTGACCACATCACACATCTCGAGCGTCGTGGGACTCTTGTACTCCAGCAAACTGGGAATCTTGTGCACCACCTTGAGGTCACCTCGATACGCCATCTCCTCCATGAGGGCCTCACCCAACCCCATGTAGATCGAGCCCTCGACCTGGCCGATCACGGCGGCGGCGTTGATCGAGCGGCCGACGTCGTGCGCGATCCAGATCGTGGGCACGCGTACGATGCCCGTCGCCGGGTCCACGTCTACTTCAGCCACACAGGCACTGTAGGAGTACGCAGGGGACGGCCCGACGCCGGCGCCGCGATACTGTCCGGCGCTCTTAGGGGGCGTGTAGGACCCGACGGTGCCGATCGTCCCCTCGGCGGCCTCGGCGCGCTGCACCGCTTCGGCGAAGGTCATCCCGCGCTTGGGGTCCTGCGCGTCGAAGACGCGGCCGTCGGCGAACGTCAGCCGAGCCGCCGGCACCTCAAGCTTGGCCGCCGCGTGCAGCGCGAGGATCTGGCGCGCCCGCTCGGCCGCCTGGAGCGCCGCGTTGCCGGTCATCAGGGTCACGCGGCTCGAGTAGCTCCCGAGGTCCACAGGCGTGAGGTCGGTATCGCCGGTCACGACTGCGATATCGAAGGGATCGATGCCGAGGACCTCGGCGACGATGTACGCGAGCACCGAATCCGAGCCCTGACCGATCTCCGTCGAGCCGCAGAACACCGTCACGCCGCCGCCGCGGTCGCATTTCAGCTGCACGCCCGAATGCGGCATGTTGTTCCAGTAGATCGGCAACCCGGCGCCCGAGATGTAGCTCGAGCACGCGAGACCCACCCCACGCCCGCGCGCGAGCTTGCGGAATTTCCGCTTCCACCCGGAACCCTCGACGACCTTTTCGATGCACGTGCCGAGTCCCATCGAGCCGACCCGCAGGTAGTTCGCGGTGAGCGAGTTGGGCGGGACGAGTGTCTTGAGCCGCAGCTCCGCCGGGTCGATGGCGAGCTGCTCGGCGATCTTGTCGAGGTGGACCTCGAGGGCGAAGCGGGGCTGGGGGGTGCCGTGGCCGCGCTTGGGGCCGCACGGCGCCTTGTTGGTAAACGCGCGTGCGCCCTGAAAGCGGTAACGGGGCACGTTATACGTCACCGTCTGCAGAGCACCCGTGTAGTATGTGCTCGCTACGCCGTAGGAGCCGTAGGCGCCGCCGTCCAGCAGCGACTTGAAATGCATCGCGGTGATCGATCCATCTGGTTTCACTCCCGTCTTGACCCACATCAGCGTCGGATGGCGCCCGCGATGACAGTAGAAGACCTCCTCGCGCGTCAGCGTGATCTTCACGGGCCGCCCGGTAAGCATCGCGAGCTTGGCGACAACGATCTCGTGACTAAACGGGTCGCTCTTGCCGCCGAAACCGCCCCCATTGGGCGTCGCGATCACGCGGATCCGCGCCGCGGGCAACTCCAGCACCTTCGCGAGGGCGCGGTGCACGTAGTGCGGGGTCTGCGTCGAGCTCCACAGCGTCAGCTTCCCATCGGGCGACCAGGTCGCTGCTGCCGCGTGCTGTTCCATCGGGAGGTGCGTGTTGCCCTCGAAGAAGAACAGGTCCTCCCGAACCACGTCGGCCTCGGCAAAACCCGCTTCGACGTCGCCGAACTCGAGGTCGATGAGCTTGTGGAGATTGCCGCCGTCGCCGTAGTCGTGGATGCGCGGCTCGGGATTGGCGACCGCCTCCTGTGCCGTGGCGATTGGCTTCAGGGGCGCGTACTCGACCTTGATGAGATCGAGCGCCGCGGTCGCGGCCTCTTCGCTCGTCGCCGCGACGGCTGCCACGGGGTCGCCGATGAACCGCACCTTCTCCAGGCACAGGGCGTGCTCGTCCTGCGAGACCGGGAGAATGCCGAAGGGGATCGGCAGGTCGCGGCCGGTGAGCACCGCCTGGACCCCCGCGTACTGTCGCGCGGCTGAGGTGTCGATCGAGACGATGCGGGCATGCGGTTCGGTGCTGCGCAACAGCTTGCAGTAGAGCATGCGTGGGAAGGCGAGGTCGTCGGCGAAGCGGGTCGCGCCCGTGACCTTCGCGACCGCGTCTACCTTGCGCAGCGCCTTCCCGATCACTCTATGCTTGGCCATACAACGTTTCCCGCGCGGGCTCGGCTCTTTCTCCACGCATCCGAGCCGCGGCCAACTCTACCGCTTCGTAGATCTTGATGTAGCCCGTGCAGCGGCAGAGGTTGCCGGCGAGCGCGTCCTTGATCTCGTCGCGCGAAGGCTTGGGGTTCGCGGCGAGCAGCGCTTCGGCCGCCAGCAGGAAGGCGGGCGTGCAGTAGCCGCATTGCGCCGCGCCGAGGTCGGCGAATGTCTCCTGCAGAGGATGCAGCTTACCGCCCTGTGCCATGCCTTCGACCGTGCGCACCGCGTGGCCGGCGCACGCGAGGCCGAGCACGAGGCACGACAGCACCGGCGTCCCATCGACCAGCACGGTGCATGTGCCGCACTCCCCCAATTCGCAGCCATGTTTCGTGCCGGTGAGTCCCAGGTCTTCGCGCAGCACTTCGAGGAGCGTCTTGTGGGGAGCGAACGCGACCTCGGTCCCCTCGCCGTTCACCTCGAGGGCGATCTTGACCTTCGACTCAGGACTCATGGACGAAACGTAATCTTGATAACAGGGAGGGGCGACGCCAGCTTTCCCGCTCCCAACACGCTGGATGGAACGATGTTGCGTCGCTTCGGTCTCGTATTGCTGACCCTTGCCGCTCTACCGCCTTACCGGCTAACCGCCCAGGACTACCGCGCGCAGGCACTCCGCATCCTGCGCACGGTCCCGCTTATCGACGGCCACAACGACATCCCGGACGCCATCCGCGAGCGCGGAGGGCTCGATTCGGTCGATTTCGCCGTGAACCAGGCGCGGCTGATGACGGACATCCCGCGGCTGCGCGCTGGCGGCGTCGGCGCGCAGTTCTGGGCCGCGTTCGTACCGGTGACCACGATGGACTCAGGGCCCCATCCGGCGGTGTATGCCCTCGAGCAAATCGACTTGGCCCACCGTCTCTGCGCGAAGTACTCGGGCCAAATGGCGATGGCCTACACGGCGGCCGACGTACAGCACAACTTCGCCGCGGGGAAGATCTCGTGCTTGATCGGAATCGAAGGCGGGCATGCGATCGAGAACTCGCTCGGCGCATTGCGGATGTTCTCCCGCCTGGGCGTGCGGTATATGACGCTCACGCATTGGCGCACTCTCGACTGGGCCGTCGCGTCCACCGATACGGTGCGCCGCGGACTCTCGCCGTTTGGCAAGCAAGTGGTGCTCGAGATGAACCGGCTCGGCATGCTGGTCGACTTGTCGCACGTGAACGACATGACGATGTCCGACGCGCTGCACACGTCGCGCGCGCCGGTCGTCTTTTCGCACTCGTCTGCCCGGGCGCTCACCAACCACGCGCGCGACGTGCCCGACTCGATCCTGAAGCTCGTGCCGGCCAACCGCGGCATCGTCATGGTGAACTTCAATCCCGGCTTTGTCTCCGAAGCGGTCCGTGCCTACGGCGACAGCGTGAGCGCCTGGGCGCGCGCCCTGAGCGCGTCGGGCGCCGATTCGGCCATACGCGCCGATTCGATGAGGGCCTGGGAGGCGCGGGCGCCCCACGCGACGCTGCAGCAGGTCGCCGACCACGTCGAGCACATCCGCGACGTCGCCGGGGTCGATCACGTGGGACTCGGCTCGGATTTCGACGGCATCAGCGAAGTCCCGGTGGGTCTCGAAGACGTCTCGAAGTTCCCCGATCTTCTGGCCGAGCTGCTGCGGCGTGGGTGGAGTGAGGCGGATGTGAAGAAGGTGGCGGGGCTGAACGCGCTGCGGGTGTTGCGGGAAGCGGAGCGGGTGGCGCGGACACTGCGAGGCCGCTAGACTCGCGGCCCCGCAGCGCCCGTCGCGTTGTCAGTTACGGGGATGTTCTGGTACTGTCGTGCCGATCGCGGTGCAGGTCACGACGATCCCCGCGGATTTCACGGCGGTCCCGCCGGCGGTCGCGGCGGTCCCCCCGAAGACCGCGCCGGTCCTGACGCAGCTCGCGGGTATCCTGCCGGACGGCCGTCGAGTCACCCGCTCTGACATCCTGCCTGCGCTCGCGGCGGTCCTGCCGGATGTCGCGGTGATCTCCACGTATGTCGCGCCGATCGCGACGCAGTTCGCGCCGGTCGCTGCGAAGTTCATGGCGGTCTCTGGTGGTGTCGACGGGCTGCTGAGCCGCTGCGGCGGCGGGCACGCCAAGCGTCAGAGCCAGCAATGCGGCGATGACGGTGCGCTTTCTCATGGCCTGCTCCTCGATGGTTGCGGGTCCTCGTTGAGACGCGAGGTGGGGCGCTACGTTAAGCCCCTGCCGCCTAGGACGAGCTAGTTGTTGACCTTGACCATCTTGAGCCCGCCCAACCCGGCGGCGATGATCAAATACTGATCCTGGCTGCTGTAGGCCACGTGATTGACGGACTGCAGATTGGCGAACCGCAGCTTGCCGAGCATCGTGATCGTTTGCGCCGTTTCACTGCCTGTCGCCGAGAAGACCTGACTTCCCCGCGCAACGTAGACACCGGCCTCGCCGTTCGAAATGAACAGCAGGTCGGCATCCACAGAAGCCGCATTGGTGACGACCACGGAGTCCGGTAGTGGCGGGGTGAGCGTAGCGGGGTTGGGGCGCGGCACCGAACCCACGACTAAGCCGGTCGCGGCGCTGAGGACCTGGACGCCGCCAGTGCCGGCGCCGATAAACGCCTTGCCCCCGACGAGCTGGACGGTGGACTTCGACTGGGCAATGCCCGCCCCGGTAAACGACCAAGTCCCGATGGGGGCGAGGGTGGTCTCATTGAAAACCGCGAGTTGCCCTGGCGTCCCCTGAACGACGGCGACCTTCCCGCCCGCGACGTCAACCCAGCGTGCATCGTGCAGCTGAACAGAGTCGATGCGGGCCAAGGTGATCGGATTGATGACGAACAAGGCGCCGTTGTCTCCGGATGTCGCATAGGCCCGGGTCGCCGTCGCCGTCGCACTCGTGCCTGCGAAGCTCGACAATGCCGTGCGGCGATTGCCGGCCAGGACGAGGTTGTAACCCACGAGCTGCATGACTTCGAACACGGCGGGCGACGCGAACCCCGTGTCACCCGTCGCCTCGGCGACATAGACGTTCGTCCCGGAAACGGAGACCGAGCTGATATCGGTATTCTGAAAAGTGGCCCGCGATCTCAGGGTGGGTACGTTGTTGTTGGAAAGATCGAAGACGTCGATCGCTCCGATATACAGGTTCCCGCGCATGTTGTAGCTCACGACGGCTTGCTGTCCCACGATCGAGACGGAGGTCGCCTGCAGCGTCTGGCCCCCGACGATTGGGGGCGCCACCTCGGCGACGAGCGTCAAGGTGAACGCCGCCGGGCTGGCTGCGCCCCTCATGACGGCCAGGGGCGCGGATGCGGCGGGCGCGGATGGATAGCCTACGCCGTTGGCGTCCACGGGGACGGGCGTGCTGAAGTACGTCACCTGCGCCGCGAGCGTGGCGGGGTTGTTGACGATCGAGATGCGGTCGTTTGCCTGGTCTCCCGGGGCCGTAAAGTCCACGCAAGACAAGTGGAGCAGCGCGACCATGCCGGTGAGCGGCAACGCAATTTTCCAAGCCTTCATGACTGCCTCCCCCTCAATGGCTACGGGAACCGTTCGGAAACGCAAGCGTGGGGCTCACGTTGTGACCCGGGTCACGCGCCTTCCATCTCAGAACTGCCTTTCGAGCCCGATGCTCACGCCCCGGCGGGACAGCACGGGCCGCGACCTGATTACGGTGGCCTCGGCCCGGAGTGTGAAGCCACGGCCCGCGGTGTAGCGAAGGCCGGCCGTGCCGGTCACTGTCTCGAGAGACCGCACTTGCCGTCCCGCGGAGTCTGCGACGAAATAACTCTCGCGTCCCGCTCCCCCCAGCACCCACGCCGCGGTGCGCTGCGAGATCGGCCGCGTTGCCCGGAGGAAGAACGCCACGTCCGTGCGTCCCGAGGTGTTGCGGGAGAGGTAGACGCGGAGGTGCCACGCACTGGCGCGCGTTTCAAGGTTGACGTGGGGGATGATCACATCGACCGGACCGACCGTGTAATTCCAGCGGCGGTACGCGACGCCGAAAGACACGCGCGGGGCGACGAGAGCCGTGACGTCCGCCTCCCACGTGTTCCTCGGCATGAACGTCGGCCGGTTGGCGGTCCCTGCTTCCGCCGTGATCCACCAGCGCGGCGTAGGATGCACGACGCCCCCGATTTGCTCCGTCACGTCGGCTTCCCCGAAGCGTCCCTGCCGGTCCGCGGCCGCCCAGACCTCATGCCCCTGGGACGTGGCGAGGGCGAGTCGCATCCCCGCGGCGGACCAATCCTGGCTGCGGGTGACGCCAAGGTAGGATCCCGAGCCGGCGACGCGGACCGTCTGGGCGCCGAGGCCGGACGTGGCGAGACACAGCAGTAGCAGCGGCGCGGCGATGCTGGAGCTTCCGAAGCCTTTGCGGGCCATGTCGCCCCAGACGTGTCTCCGCCTCCACACGCTGCCGAACGCCTTGAGGCGCCACCACACCGTGCACTGCCGATAGCCAAGATTTTCGAGGACGGCGAACAGCAGCAGCCGCACTAGGTCGCCAAAGCGGCGGTAGCGGCGGAAGCTCACCTCTTCGAGGACCACCGCCCAGAGCGAAAGCAGCATCCCATACCCCCACGCCACGAGAATGAACAGCAGCGCGAACGACACGTTCACGATCCCGAACGCCAGTCCCAGGACCGTCACGAGGTATCCCAATACCTCCACGACCGGCGCCAGCATCTCTCCGAACGCGTAGAACGGCATGGCGAGAAACCCGATCCGCCCGTAGCGAGGATTGAGGAGCATGCCCTTGTACTCCCACATCGCCGCGATCAGGCCGCGGTGCCAGCGCTCTCGCTGGCGCGCGAGAATCTTCATCGACTCCGGCACCTCCGTCCACGCCACGGGATCGGGAATGAACGGCATCTCGTAGCGAATCTTGTTGTGGCGCAGGTAGCGATGCAGCCGCACGACGAGATCGAGGTCCTCGACGATGCTGCTGGTGTGGTAGCCGCCGACCGCGGCGACGTACTCTTTGCGGAACAATCCGAAGGCTCCCGAAATGATCAGATTGCCGCCGAGGCGGTTCCACCCCAGCCGGCCGAAGAGAAACGCGCGCAGGTACTCGACGACCTGAATGCCGGCGATGGGCCGGCTGGAGACGCGCGCGTCGATCACGCGGCCGTCCTTCACCGTGCAGCTGTTCGCCACGCGCACAGTCCCACCGACGGCGGCGATCTCTCGGCCCAGCAGGAACGGGCGCGTGAGACGCAGCAGGGCATCGGGCTCGATGAGCGTGTCGGCGTCCACTGCGATCACGAGCGGGAAGCGGCTGGCGTTGATGGCGGCGTTGAGAGAGTCCGCCTTGCCGCCGTTCTCCTTGTCGAGCACGAGCAGTCGCGAGCGCGAGCGCGAGCGGTACAGCGCGCGCAACGGTTGGGTGACGATCGTCTCCGGGTAGACGCGGGGGATCTCGTACAAATCGAAGGCATGTCGCAGCTTCTCCATCGTATCGTCGCGCGATCCGTCATTCACGACGACCACCTCGTAGTTGCGGTACTCGAGCGTCAGGATCGCCGTCACGCTGGCCTCGATCGTCGCGCTCTCGTTGTAGGCGGGCACGAGGATCGTGATCGGCGGCAACGCGTCGCTCTGCATCAGGCGCTGGAAATCCTCATCTTCCGCGAGCCGCGTTTGCTCCCAGATCTCGGGGATCGAAAGCAGCAGCAGCAATGCATAGAACGAATTCAGAACCAGGAAATACAGGAGAATCGCGACGTCGGTCCCCCCGACCAGCGTACTGAGGCCGCTCACGCGCCGAACTCCGCCAGCCCCTGCGTGGGGAGGCCAAGGACGAGCTTCGCCATATCGCGGGCGGCAGGGTCGGCGCCCACCTCGGATTCGAGCAGGGCCTTGCGGCCCGCGGCAGCAAAGCGGATCAGCGCCAGCGCGGCGCGGAGCCGGACCCACCATATCGGGTCGCGCATCGCGGCCTGGAGGAGCGGCAGGGTGGTCACGTCCGCAATCATCCCCAGTGATCGCACCGCCTGTGCCCGCGTCGGCCAGGCGGAGTCTGCCACGAGGCGAGTCAACGCCACGACGGACTCGCGGTGCGGGAAGCTGCCCAGCGCCCGCGCCGATTGCACCCGCACCTCGGGGTCCGCGTGGTCCGCGAGGGCGGTGAGCCGCTCGCGCAGCGCCGGCTCCCCGAGACGTCCGGCGAACTCGGCGAGGCGGGCCAGGGCCGGGTCGTCGCTGCGCCGCAGCCGTTTTTGGAGATGCTCGATTACGACGGGTCGGGAGCGGCGCAACATCGCGGCGTAGTAGGCCTGGACCGTCGGCGGGAGGCGCGGCAGCCGCTCCAGCGCCGCCAACGTCAGGGCCGTGCTCTCGATCCGCTCCAGCGACGCTACGGCGGCGACGTGCACCGCCGGATGTGGATCGTTGATCAGGCGTACCAAACGGTGCGCGTCGCGCGGCATGGCGACGACGCTCAGAAAGCGCGCGCACTCGAGCCGCTTCCACCAGCGCGCCGAGCTGCTGTTGGTGCGGACGAGCCGGGCCCACCAATGCTGCTCGAGGGCGACGGCGAGCTGGCGCCAGCGTTCGCCCGGCACCCGCGCCGACCAGCTGACGATCGCGTCGATCGCCAGCGGCACCGGCAGACGGGCGAGGCCCACGAGCACGCCGGCCAGCGGGGTCGTGCCGGCCGCCCACCGCCGCATCGAGGCGTCTACCGCCTGCCGCCGGGGCGAGAGGCGCGTGCTGCGCCGCAACCGGAACCAGCGGTTCAGGACGATGAGGACGATCAGCGCCCCCAGCAGCACGCCCTGTACCAGGGCGACGATGATCAGAAAATGACGGGCCGTCACCTTCCCACCCAGCGACGGATCTTCTCGAGCGCCACCCGGAGGCTCATCGGTTTCACCATGTAGTCAATGGCTCCGGCCTCGAGACCCCGCAGCTGCTCTGTCTCGCTCCCGTGCACGGTCGTGAAGACGACGCGAAATTTCCCCGGGCACTCCTGCTGCAGCGCCTCGAGGATCGAGTAGCCGTCGAGCGCCGGCAGGTCGACGTCGAGCAAGAGCAATGGCACGGTTCCGCGCGTGTCCATGGACCGCAACACGTCCAGCGCCTCGCGCCCGTTGCGGAATTGGAGAAACCGGTAACCCCGGGCCTCGAGTCCGAACGTGAGCAGATCGGCGAGGGAGGCGTCGTCCTCTACGACGATGACTTCCGGGACATCGCCTTGCCCGGGCCCTGGGGCAAGCGCAGCATTGTCGCGTGGGACGTAGTCGCCATGAACGGTGGGCGGAGTGGGGGCGACGGCTTGCTTCGTGAATAGCGCGGCGGCCAGGCGCCGGACGAAACCGCGGGTCGCGGCGCCACGCGCGGCGGCGCCATTGGCCGGCTCGCTGAGCCATTGCTTGGCCGCGTCTTCCAGCTCCGCGGCGACGACGGTCGCCTGGGGGAACCCGAACGAGCCGGCAGAGCCGCGCAGCCGGTGCGCCTCCCGGCGGAGCTCCTCGATCGCCGCGGTATCGTCGCCTGCGGCGACGAGGCGTTCGGCCAGCTCGGCGATCTCTCCCAATTGATCGCGCGCGCCTTGGAGGTATTCGTCCCGTGCTCCGGGAGGGAGCCCGAAGTCGTCGACTTGGCTCACGGCCTCCAAGATATAACTAGCTTGTTCTTTGACCTAATGACCGAGCGTCCCAAGCCCCTGCCTGCTGATTCCGTCGGGCTGTGCGCCACGTGCCGGCGGGTGCGGATCGTGACGAATCGGCGCGGCTCCGTGTTCTATCGCTGCGCGCGCGCGGACGTCGATCCCCGCTTCGTTCGCTACCCGCCGCTGCCGATGCTGGCGTGCCCGGGGTACGAGCCCCACGACCTCGGGGCCGGCCCCTAGGACGCGCAGGCCGGACCCCACCCGCCACTAGGCGAATTCCGTGCCGGGCCTGGTACCAAGGCGTATCGTGTAGGGATCCCGGCGGTTAGAGGCCGGCGCAAGCACATTTGTGATCGGGCTCACTTGCAGAATGCCCATGCGCCCTTCACTTTGGTGCGGCGCGCCTCTCTATACGCCTAAGCGAAAGGAACCTGTGGTCCAGCAACGTCTTCTGGAGCGCGCCAAGCAGTTCTTCTTCCGGCACTTCGAGCGCATGCTCGTGCTGCTGCTGGTCGCCTCGCTGCTCGTCATCAACTACCTCATCGACCAGAAGTTCGCGTTTTTGAGCTTCTACTATCTGCCCATCATCCTGGCGGGCTTCTTCGGCGGCCGGCGTTTCGCCGTGTTCGCGGGGCTGTTCGTGGCGTCGCTCGCCTTCTTCTTTCAGGCGATCGAGGGGCTCGACATGGCAGCGGGCCTCACCGAGACCGCGCTGCTCACGCTCGTGCCATGGGCGGGGTTTTTGATTCTGACGGGCTACGTGGTGGGCGGGCTCGCGGAGCAACGCGCCGCCCGGCTTGCCGACCTCCGGAATGCCTATCTCGCCACGCTCGAGGTACTGACCTTCCACATCGAATCCGCCGAGCATCACCAGGAGGGCCACTCCACCCGGGTGGCCGAGCTGGCGGCGGCGATGGGGGCGGAGCTGAAGCTCACTGAGACCGAAGTTGAGAATCTGCGCATCGCGGCGCTGCTCCACGAAGTGGGCACCGCTGATCAGCGGTTGCTACGGCTCCTGAGCCGGTCGGTCACCGACGAATCCGTGACTGTCGCGCGCGCGCTGCGGGGAGCTGCACAGATCATCGCGGAGTACTCGCACTACTACGAGATCGTGGGCGACGACTGGGACATCGAGGCGCTGCCCATGGCGATCACCGTGAAGATCCTGGCCGTCGCCGACGCCTTCGAGACGCTGCAGATGGCGACGCCGGTGCGGCAGGCATTTACGCGCTGGAGTGCTCTGGAAGAGGTGGAGAAGGGGGCGGGGAAGACATTCGCGCGCGAGGCGGTGCGGGCGTTGCGCGTCGTCGCGGGACGACCCGAGGCGACCGCACCCGCCAAGGTGCTGCGCGTCGGCTAGCTACCGGGCGGCAGCGCCGGTGGGCCGGAGCGCCCGCTCGCCACGCCTCCGGCCACGCCGATGCCGAAGGCAACCGCGGTCCCGACGGTGACGATGGGAAGCAGAGTGACGGGCAGCAGTGCGACTGCGGCCACGGCACCCGCGATAAGCGGCGCCGCCGGTTTCTGGACGGCGTCAACGTAGCGCAGTCGGCGGCGCACGAAGTCGCGAGTGATGATGAAGCCGCCGATGAGCGCGGCGGCAGCTATGACGAGCCCGAGCATGTCGTTCTCCTTTGGATACCTCTCGTACGCAACTTGTAGGGGTGCCGTTTCAGGCGCAAATCTCCGCCACATGGGCCAGGGTCCGCGACAAACTGATTTCAGCGAGCGTAAGCAGGTCGTCGGCATCGCCTTCCTGCTGGTCATCATTCTGAGCGTGTGGGAGGTGGTCGGGAGAGTCTTCTCGCCGCTGCTGCTCGTCGGGAATCTCATTGTCGCCGTCGCCATCGCGCTGGCCATCCAGCGTCTCACCTTGGGCGCGGCCACTGAGTTGGTCGGCAAAATCTACGCGACCGGCAACGTCACCCCCACGCCGTCGTACTCGCTCCAAGAATCGATGATCGTGCGGGGGCGGTACGAGGACGCCGCCGAATCGTTCCGCAACCACATCGCCGAACATCCCGAAGATCTGGACGCCAGGCTCGCGCTGGCGCGGCTGCTCGAGGGGCATCTGCGTGATTACGGCGCGGCCGAGCGGATGTATCTGGAGGTGCGGCGCAATGCGCCGACCCCAAACCAGGAAATGGCGGCGGCTAACGGGCTCATCGACTTGTGCCGGAAGGCGGGCCGGAATGACAGACTGAGGGTGGAGCTGGGGCGGTTCGCGGATCGGTATCGCGGCAGCCCCGCGGCTGAAGCGGCGCAGCGGGAGCTGCGCCAGCTCGAGGCAGCGGATCTCACCAACGAATCGCCGCGCTCCCCCACGTAAAGCCCGACCCGAACGCCGTCAGCACCAGCAGATCGCCGCGCTTGAGACGTCCCTCGGCGAGGGCCTCGTCGAGCGCGATGGGAATGGACGCCGCCGTGGTATTGCCATACCGCTGGATGTTGACGTAGACCTGATCGTCGCGCAGGCCCGCCGCTTTCTGCACCATCTCGATGATCCGTAAATTGGCCTGGTGAGGGACCAGGAGCTTGACGTCGCCGGGGCAGAGGCCGTTGGCCTGGAGCGCGATGGCGACCGATTCAGGCATCTTCAGCGACGCGAACTTGAAGACGTCGCGTCCTTCCATCACCGCGCGGTGCAGGCCCTGCTCCAGCATCTCCACACTCACAAACGGATCGTGCGCCAGGCCGGGCCCGTCCACCCACAGCTTCTCGGCGTAGCGCCCGTCGGCAAAGAGGTGGGTGGACAGGACTCCCCGCCCGTCGTCGTCTACCGGGCCGAGCACCACGGCGCCGGCGCCGTCGCCGAACAGCACCGCCGTGTCGCGGCCCCGGGTCGTCTTGTCCAGCCCGCGCGAGTGCACCTCCGCGCCTACGAGCAGGATGCGGGCGTATTGGCCGGTGCGGATCCAAGCGTCGGCAATGGACAGGCCGTAGATGAAGCCGCTGCACTGGTTACGGACGTCCACGGCGGGGATGTCGGTGATGCCGAGCTCGCGCTGCAGGAAGACGCCGTTGCCAGGCTCGAAGTGGTCGGGGGTGCAGGTGCAGTAGATGATGCAATCGAGGTCCGACGGTTTGAGTCCAGCTTTGGCGAGCGCCTTGAGTGACGCTTCGCGCGCCAGCGAGACGCCCGTATCGCCGTTGGTGACCCAGTGTCGTGTCTTGATGCCGCTGCGCTGCACGATCCACTCGTCCGACGTATCCATGAACTTCGCGAGGTCGTCGTTGGTCACGACGCGCGCGGGCACGTGGAAACCGGTGGAAAGGAATTCGGTGCGCGGCATCGACATCCCGGATTGAAGGAGGGGTTAATGGTTGCGAGTGGCAACGAAGGTACCAAGATTAGCGCATGGATCTGACGGTGACTAGGCAGCAGTTCGACGCGATCCGCACCGCGAAGCACCTTCCGGATGTGCTCAAGAAGGTGCTCGATGGGGCGACGCGCAACGCCAACGGCCAGGTGCTGCACCTCACGTATGAGGAAGCCACGGCGCTGAACGAGCTCGCTTCATGGAACGTCCATACCGACGCCGACGGCAACGTCACGACGGAGTCGAAGGTGTTCGACGACCTGGTTCGTACGATCATGACGCACCCGGAGTTCTGATGACCCGCTACGCTCTGCTCCTGGCCTGTCTCACCCTTCCCCCATCCCTGGTCCCCCGTCCTCTCACGGCGCAGAAACGCGCCATCACGTTCGAGGATTACATCGCGCTCAAGGCGGTGAGTGATCCGCAGATCTCTCCCGACGGCAAGTGGGTCGCCTACACGGTTTCGACCCCGTCACTCGAGGACAACCGCGGCATCGCGCGGGTGTGGGTCGCCGAAGTGGCAACCGGGCGCTCGCGCATGCTGACGGGCGGTCCGGGCTCGGACCGCCAGCCGCGCTGGTCGCCCGACGGCAAAACGCTCGCGTTCATCTCCACGCGCGAGGGCGGCGCCCAGGTGTGGCTGCTCCCGATCGGCGGCGGCGACGCGCGCAAAGTGACGAGCTTGGCGGACGGCGCGTCCGATCCGGTGTGGCTGCCCGACGGCAGCGCGCTCCTGGTCGTGAGCGACATCAAGTGGCCGGCGGAACAGGAAATCGATCGCCGCAACGGACAGTATCCGACCGATGCGCGCATCTGGACGGGTGTCTTCTGGCGCCACTGGGATGACTTCCGGGCGGGGAAGCGGCAGCACGTCTTCCGGGTCAACGTCGCGACAGGTAAGGCGTTGGATCTCACGCCGGTGGACCACGACGTCCCCACGATCGCCACGGGTGGCGACGGCGACGTCGCGGTCTCGCCCGACGGTTGGGAGATCGTGGTAGCGGTGCACGGCGACTCGGTGGTCGCCGACAACACGAACGTCGACCTGTTCGTGGTATACGGCGGGAAACTGCGCCCGATCACCACGAATCCCGGCGCTGACAACACGCCCCGTTACTCGCCCGACGGGAAATGGCTGTCGTATCTCTCGATGGAGCGAGCGGGGTTCGAGGCCGATCGCGTGCGGCTGATGCTGATCCCACGAGTGGACGGGCAGGGGCGCGGACGGCCAGTCGAAGCGACGACCGGATGGAACCTGTCCGTGGGCTCGTACACATGGTGTCCCAACTCCACGTGCGTCTATGCGGTGGTCGAGGAGCGCGGCAGGGACAACATCTATCGGATCGACGTTTCGGGCTTCCGGCGTACACGCGTGGTCACAGGCGGGTTGAACACGGGAGTGCAAGTCGCGCCCGATGGCCGCACGCTGGCGTATCTCCATCAGAGCAACACCGAGCCGCCGGAAGTCTGGATCGCCGGCAAACCGCTGTCGCATCAGAACGACTCCGCGGTCGCCACGCTCGAGCTGCCACCCCTCGAGGAATTCGGCTTCGTCGGCGCGCTCGGCGATTCGGTGTTCGGCTGGACACAGAAGCCGCCGGGGTTCGATCCGGCGAAGAAGTACCCGCTGGCCTATCTCATTCACGGCGGCCCTCAAGGTGCCTGGGCCGATAACTGGGGTGCGCGCTGGAACTATCAGATGTTCGCCGCGCGCGGCTTCGTCGTGGCCGCCGTCAACTTCCACGGCTCGACCGGCTACGGGCAGAAATTCACCGACGCGATCTCCCAGCATTGGGGCGATTACCCCTTTGAGGATCTCATGAAGGGGCTCGATGTGGTCGCACGGCTGCCGTACGTGGACTCGACCCGCATGGGCGCGGCGGGCGCGTCCTACGGCGGCTACATGATCCTGTGGATGGCGGGTCACACCGACCGCTTCAAGGTCCTGGTGGACCACGACGGCGTGTTCAACCCGGTGAGCATGGCCGGCAGCACCGAGGAGCTGTGGTTCACCGATTGGGAGTTCGGCGGCACAACCTACGCAAACCGCGTGCTCTATGAGCGGTGGTCGCCGCTCAATCACGTGACCGCATGGAAGACACCGATCCTGGTCGTGCACGGGCAGCTGGACTACCGGGTGGATCTCTCAGAAGGGTATCAGGCGTTCACGGCCGCCAAGCGTATGGGCGTGGACGCGAAGTTCCTGTACTTCCCCGACGAAGGCCACTGGGTGCTGCGGCCTCGCAACCGCCGCATCTGGTGGAGCACCGTCCTCGACTGGCTGGAGGTGCATCTCAATGAACGCCCTCACCCGTAACACGCTGCTCGCCATCGCGCTGGCGCTGCTCCTCTTGGTGGCGTTGCCGCGACAGGGGCCGGTGGGCTGGGACTTCCTCGACGACTTCACTCTGGCGTTCTGCTTCACGTATATCGGTCACTGGGTCGAGGTCGCGCTGCTGAAGATTCCGGGCATCGAGACCCCGATCGGCCGTGTGATCCGGATGCTCGGCTGGTTCGCGGGGGGGCTGTGGTGCTACGAGTTGGGACGCTTAGCCCTGCTCGCGTATGGCCGCAGTACGCAGGAGCTGCCGCCGCTCGTGTGGGGCGGCGTCTTTTTCGTCGCGCTGGAGCTGATCGTGCACGGCATTCTGCAGGCGCGGGGAAGACCCAACTTCTACAGCGGCCAGCTGTCGGAGCCCAGCACGCTGTAGCTAGGGTTTTGCCTCTGCTGCCTGTGACTTCGTCCACGTATTGTTCTGGCGCCGGACGTCCGGGAAGTTCTTGTCCGGATCGATCTCCACCTTCACCAGGTCCTTGGGGAGCTGGCGCACGTAGAGGAAGTGGTTGCCGACGTACCACGCCTCGACCGGCAGGCGAACGCGCTCGGTCGTGCCGTCGGCAAACGTGAGCCGCATGTCCACAGGCATCGGCAACCCGCCCGGACTCGACAGGTAGATCCCGGTGAGCGTCGTTCCCGACGAATCGCGGCGCGTGCGTACTGAATCCACGGCCTGATCCACGACGTCGGTGCGGTAGAACCAGCCCCGCCAGAACCACGACAGGTCCTCCCCCGCGCCGTCTTCCATGGAGCGGAAGAACTCCGCGGGCGTGGGATGCTTGAACGCCCAGCGCTGGATGTATTCGCGGAACGCCGCGTCGAAGCGCGTCGAGTCGAGAATCTCGTGGCGCAGCAGGTACAGGCCAGTCGCCGGCTTGCTGTAGGCGACCGCACCGAGGAGCTCGGGGGTCACCCGATCGGCGGGCGTCATGCCGGGCTCGTCCCGCCCAGTCGCGGCGAACTGCGCCCACGACTCGGCTTGGCCGCGGGTGCGCAGCCACGCCTGCTCGGGGAAGTACGCACGCGCCGAGTAGATATTGATGAAGGTGTTGAACCCCTCATCCATCCACGCGTACAGCCGCTCGTTGCTTCCCACGATCATCGGGAACCATTCATGTCCCAACTCGTGCGTGGTGACGCCGAACAGCCCCTCCCGGCTGCGCCGGTTGGCACAGAACACGAGCATCGGGTATTCCATCCCTCCCACGGGTCCGTTGACGTTGATCGCCGTCGGGTAGGGATAGGGGAACCATTTCTCGGAGTAGTGCTTGATCGAGTGACGTACCATCCGGGTGGATTCGCGCCAGATCGAGTCGGCGACGGGCGGATAGAACGACTGCATCAGGATCCCGTTCCAGCCACTCGCGTCCCAGATGAAGTTGGGGGCCGTGGCCCAGGCGACGTCGCGCACGTTCTTGGCTGAGAAGCGCCAGGTGAGCGTCGCGCCAGCGGGTTGCGTCGGACGGGTGGACGGCTGTCCCACCTCGTTCCGTGCGATGATCGCGACCGTCGAGTCGGACCGCAGGGCCCGCGTGAGCCGCTCGCGCTGGACCGGCGTCAGCACCTCGAGCGGGTTCGTCAGCCTGCCGGTGCCCGCAACGATGTATCCGCGCGGGACCGTGATGGCAAAATCGATGTCCCCGTACTCGAGGTAGAACTCGCCCTGACCGAGGTACTGCTCCGTATTCCAGCCGCGCACGTCATCATAGACCGCGAGGCGGGGATACCACTGCGCGATCTCGTAGAGCCATCCTTGGGGGAATTGCTCCCGGCCCATCCGATCGGCGCCATGCTCGGGCACCTCGAAGGAATAGCCCAGATCGAGCGACAAGCTCCCGCCGGGCGCGAGCGGACGGTCCAGGTCCACGCGCATGAGGGTGCTGTTTTCGATCGTCTTGAGTGCGACCTGCGTCGCCGGTCTATTGCCCGTCCGGCGGACGGCCCGTACGCCATCCAGCACAAAGCCGCCCCGGAATCCCCGGGCCGCGAAACGGGCGTCCGGTGGTGTGAGCACGGCGCCCCGGCTGTCGTCGCGGAACAGGTTCTGGTCGAGCTGCAGCCACAAGTAGTGCAGCGTATCGGGAGAATTGTTCGCGTAGCGGATCGTCTCACGACCCGCGATCGTGTGCGTCGCGGTATCGAGTGCGACGGCGATCGTGTAATCCACCCGCTGCTGCCAGTAACGCGGCCCGGGCCGGCCCGACCCTTCGCGCAGCAGCGTGGGTGTGGGCAGATCGAGCCGCCGGAACGGCGACGTGTCCGACCACGCCGGTGGCAACGGCGGCAGCGGTGTCTGGCTAGGGGTGGGCTGCTGCAGCGCCGCGAGCACGAGCGACAGAACCATCATGGGGACCCCTTCGTGAGCGTGAGCCGATGGAGGAAGAAATGTACCCCGGCCATGGCTCGGTTCGCACACGCGTGACAGGGTGAAACCTTACCGCCATGCCCCGGCGACACGTAGATTCGGGGCGCGCATCTCATGAGCGGCCCCCGTCTTCGCTCGTTCTGGCTTTTCGCCGCGTTGCTCGCCGCCTGCGAGCACAGCGCTCCGTTCCGCCCCGGTGCCTACGGATCGGAACAGCCGCTGACTCCAGGAGCGATCGCGCGCCTGACACTGAGCTCAGGCGAGGATGTCCTGCCGGCGTGGCTGCCCGGGGGTGCGGGCATTGTGTATAGCGCCGAGCGCCGAGATCGTGCCGACCGGGACCGCTGCCTGGCGTTTCTGCCGCCGACAGGCGGCAGAATCACCCGTTATGCCTGTCGGACGACGGCGTCCGACGATTCGTTGAACGTCTTCTACGAGGCGGCGCCCGGGACAGACGGCCGGATCGCGTATCTGCGCGCCAGCAACGACCCGCTCGTTGCGAACCTCAGCCCTGACACGCATGAGTTCGTTGTCGGACCTTCCAACAATCCCAATGACGCGCGCGTCCTCCACCGCCTCCCCGTCACGGCTCCCTGGGGACGCGCCTACGACGCCTTGTCCCACATCGCCTGGGTCGGTTCCGACCGGCTTGTCGCCTTGGGCGAGCGCGTACGGTATCCGCGGCTGTGCATGTTCTGTCCGCGGGATACGGTGCGGACGGGCGTCGAAATCATCATGGAGGACATCGCCGGCGCGGTGCCGGTGCTCTCTCTGGTGGAGGGGACGGACAACGCGTCGTCGGTCGCCGCGGATGCGACCGGCGACACGATCTACTTCACGCGAAACGGCGAGTCGCGCGTGTACCGGCGTATCCTCTCGAGCCGGCAGACCGACACGATCTACGACTTCAGCCCGGCCGGCATCGCCCGCGACGTGACGGTTTCCAAGGGGCGACTGGCTGCCGTGGTGGGCGGTGCCGTGAGTGACTCCGTGGATCCATTTCTTGGCGAGCTACAGTCAGATCATGGCGGGCCGCTGTACCTCGTGACCAGCGTCACTGGCGCGGCGTTCAGGATCGGGGATCCTGCCCTGCGGTTCAGGCGTCCGGCGTTCTCTCCAGACGGGACGCGCATCGTGGTCGCCGCGTGGGACACCGCCGCCGCCGACATCTGGCTGTTCCAACAACCGTGATACGCCGCTACACGGTCCTCTGTCTTGCGCTCGCCGCTGGTCCAGCGGCTGCCCAAACCAACGGATCGATCACCGGGCACGTGCGACAGCGGGACGGGGGGGCGCCGATCGCGGGAGCGCAGGTCGGGCTGGACGGGCGCTGGATCGTCCAGACCGACAGCACGGGATACTATCGCATTCGCGAGGCGCGCAGCGGCTGGCATCTCGTCACGGTGCGTGCGATCGGCTTTGAGACGACGCGACGCGACAGCGTCCTGGTGCGCGCCGGCCAGATGTCGCTCGTGAATTTCACGATCGACGTCTACACGATCGACAAACCGGTCGTCGTAGAGGCGTATGCCGACACGATTCTGGATCCGGCGATGGTCGCGACGATACAGCGCATCGGAGCCGACGAGCTGCGGCGCTTCCCGGTCACGACGCTCGACGAGGCCGTCGCCCTTTCGGCCGGCGCCGTGGGCGAGAGTTACCGTGGCGGCCGCCTCGGACAGCAGGCCTTCGTGCTCGACGGCCTCGGGGTCAAGAATCAGCTCGACGCCTCCACCGGGCCACTCGGCGTGCGGATCCCGCCCGATCTCCTCACTGAGGCCACGCTGGCGACCAACGGCTTCTCGGCCCGCTATGGGCAGGCGATCTCCGGCCTCATCAACGTGGTGACGAAGGACGGGGGTGACCGCTGGAGCGGCCGTGCGGCGTACGAGAGCGACCGACTCCTGTGGGAGAGCGCCGACCTGGGGCTCGACCGCGCGGTGGTGTCAGTGGATGGGCCGCTCGGCAGGGGGGCGGGACTCGTCGCCGTGCTCGACGCGGAGGGACGGCTCGACGCCGACCCGGTGAACGCGCCGGCCCCGTCCAACACGCGCGACCCGCGCCACGACCATCCCACGCTGCTGCCCCACAACAGCGGCGAGCGCTACGATGCCGCCGCCAAGCTGCGGCTCCCCCTCGGCGGGGGGGGGGCGCAGACGCTACGCCTGTTCGCGCTCCGCTCCGCCGACCAGCGGCTGCTGTACGATCCGGCTTACAAATACGACACGCGCTGGGCGCCCGCCCGGCGGGTGAGCGGTAACCTGCTCAGCGCGCATCTGCAGCGCGCGACCAACGGATTCACCGCCGATGTTCGGGCCGGCTACTTCACGCGCCAATTCATCCGCGGGACCCTCACCGAACAGCCGGCGTATCGGTTCGGTGCGATCACGGGCCGGGCGTTCCGGTTTGTGGGTGAGGACGTAGCGAACGCGCAGGACACGATCGCCGCGCGCGGCCCGATCCCCGGGCTCAATGCTCCCGCTCTGAGCGACCGCTCCCCTTGGGGCGTGCCCGCTTTTTTCTTCGGCTCCGGCTCGAACGGCGAGCTCGCTTGGAACAGCTACCGTGAGCTCCGCGGACAGCTCGATCTCAGCGTCGGGGGACCCAAGACCGATCTCTACGTCGGCGCCGAGGTGTCGCGCCAGCGCGTGCGGACGTTCCAGCGGGCCCTCGGGTACGTCGCCGTGGGCGGGAGCGTTCCCCCGGCCGCGGCGTCGAGTTTCTCGCCGCTGTCGGCCGCCGCGTACGTCGAGGGACAAGCGCACGGCGAGGACTTCGTCGTGACTGTGGGGGTGCGCTACGACCAATTCGATCCCGGCAGCGGCGTGCCGGGTGCGGTCGTCGGCGCGCGGCGCAGCGTCAACCCCCGTCTGGCCTTCTCGACGGTGCTGAAAGGCGCGACCGTCGTAGCGAGCTGGGGACGCTTCTCCCAGGCGCCCGACTTCCAGTACCTGGTGGACGCCGCTTTTGACGACACGCTGCGCACCGGCCGGTTTCGCCGGGGCAACCCCAACATCGGGTTCGAGGATGCGACCCAGTACGAGTTCTCGCTGCGGACGCGTCCCTCGGCGAAGACCACACTGCGCCTGAATGTGTTCAACAAGCTGCTCGACGGCCTAGTCGGGTCGGTGCCGTTGGGTGTCAATCCCGATTCGACGATCTTCGGCAATTTCGACTTCGGGAACGTCAAAGGGGCGGAGATCATTCTCGAGCGGGTGTTTGTGGGTGGCTGGGGCGCGCGGGTTGCCTATACGTTGCAACAGGCCGAGGCGACCGCGACCAATGCGTTCGAGCTTGTGCGCCGCATTCGGATCGGGCCGACCGGGGACACGATCAACCCCGCGCGCGTGCAGTTTCCGCTCGATTACGACCGCCGCCACGGCCTGACGGTGATCGGGCAGGGCCGCGTGCCCGACGCGTGGGGCCCGCGGCTCGCGGGGATCCAGCCGTTGGCCGGGCTGGAAGCCGCGACGATCGTGCGCGTGAGCTCAGGACTGCCGTTCACAAAGACGAATGCCAAAGGAGACACCCTCATCGGGTTGCCGAATAGCTACCGCTTGCCGCCGACTGTGACGGTGGACCTGCTGCTGCGGCGGCCGTTACGCATCGCGGGCTGGCAGGGGACGTTCTATGTGGATGTTCGGAATCTGTTGAATCGGAGGAACATCGAGGCGGTGCGCCGCGACACGGGCGAGCCCACGCTCAACGAGTCGGCGATCGTGGCACTCGCCGAGCGGGCGTACCAGGCGCACCCGGAACCGATCCCCTACGAGTCGCCCCGCTACCGCGCCTTTGCTGACCTCGACGGCAACGGCTTCATCGAAAACCGCGGTGAGCTGTATCCGCTGTATCTCGCCGCCGCCCGTGACTATACGCAGCCACTGTTTTCATTCGGCCCGCCCCGCATGTTCCGGTTGGGTGTCGAGCTGGTGTTCTAGTCCTTCCTTTAAGTAGCCCGCCGCGACGCCGCTCACCACCATCACCAAACCGACCCATCCCATCAGCATGAGGTGCTGGCCGAGTAGGAGGAACGCGAGCAGGGCGCCCACTACTGGTTCGATCGTGGCGGCGACGGCGGTAGGCGTCGCTTCGATGCGGCGCACTCCGGCGAAGAACAGGAAGTTCGCGAGTATGACGCCGCCTCCGGCGAGTGCCAGCGTGTAGAGCCAGCCGGCCGCGGTTGGCGGCGGCGCCGGCGCGTGTCCCGCGAGCGGCAGGATGATGCCCAGGATCACGACGCCGCCCAGCGCCTCCCAGAAGAGCATCCGGTAGGAGCCGTAGCGCGGAACGGTCCAGCGCGCCAGCACAGTCGTGGTCGCGTAGCTGACCGCGGCGAGCAATCCACCAACGATGCCGACGACCAGGCTGGGTAGCGCGACCACGCTGGGCGTGGTGTCGTGGCTTTTGCCCATGACCGTCATGGCCGCACCGATCATGACGACGACGGCCAGGGCGAACCGCAGTGGCGTGAGCCGCTCCCCGAGGAGCGGTTTGGCGATGAACGCCACCAGCACCGGCGCCGTGTAGAGGAGCGCGGCCGCGCCCGCTACACCCGCGCCGGCGATCCCGAACTGATAGGCAACCTCGAACAACGCGACCATCGCGCCCCCGAGGCCTCCCATGAGGAGCAGGCCCTTGCGATCGACGCGGAAGACTTCGCGGTGGAAAAGGACGGCCCACAGCGCCAGCCCGGCCGTGCCGAGCAGCAGCCGCCAGAAGCCGATGCCGGTGATCGCGGCTCCCTCGGCGTAGAGCTTTGTCGAAAGCGGGCCCGTCGTGCCCCAGACGGCGCCTGCGCCCAGGGCGCAGAGGTAGCCGACGACGCGGGTGGATCGGGGGGAAGGTGAAGCGGTCAGAGCCCTGGTCCCTGGCCGCCCTGCACACGCGATTTGAGGGCGCGGTTCATCGCGTCCATGCCTTCGCGGAAGTTGCTCTCCAGCCGCGCGCCCGTCGCGGTGCCAAACCCGGGCACGGAAAGGGCGAGGCCCGTGCAGGTCACCCGGTGGATGACGTGCGTGCGATTGTCGCCCTTGGGTACGATGATGAAGCACTGCTCGGTGTCGAGGATGCCGCTGATGCCGGTCGTCCACAGCCAGCGCAGCTCGCGGGGCGCGTCCGCCTCGAGCACGACCGGCGTGACGGTGAGCGCCGAGGCCCCGGGCGGCTCGAGCCGCAACGTGATCGTGCCACCCACCTCGAGGCCGCCCTCCGCCTGCGTGATGTAAGGATTCCACTCCTTGTAGGCAGGCAGGTTCGCGAGGATGTCCCAGACCCGCTGCGGCGCGGCATGGATGTCGGCGGTGGTGCGGATCTCCTTCATGGGTTGATAATGCCCGCGCTCAGTTCGCCACGCAACACTGTGACGGCCTGGCCGCCCAAATGCACGCGGTTCCCTTGCAGGCGCACGCGGACCACACCTCCTCGCGCCGACGCCTGATACCCGACGAGCTCCGACTTGCCGAGCTTTGCGCACCAGTAGGGTGCGAGCGCGCAGTGGGCGGAGCCCGTGACGGGGTCCTCGTTGACGCCGAGCCGGGGGGCGAAAAAGCGGGAAACAAAGTCATACCCGCCAGTCGTCGCCGGGCTCGTCACCACCACGCCCTTCGCGTCGATTCTGCTGAGCAGGCCGAAATCGACATCGATCTGCCGCACGGCATTCTCGTCCTCCAGTTCCAGCACGAGGTACCCGAGCCGCGTGGAACCAGCCGCGCGCGGCGTTGCGCCAATCGCTGCGGCTATTCCGGTGGGGACGGCGGTGGGAGTGACGGGCGTCGCGGGGAAGTCGAGCTCGATCCAGGCACCGCGCCGGTCGGCGGTCAGTAGACCGCTCTTCGTGTGGAATCGGGCCTGTGTCCCTGCGGCGACGTGGCCTTCCTCCCACAGCACGTGCGCGCTGGCGATGGTCGCGTGGCCGCAGAGCTCCACTTCGACCGCGGGCGTGAACCACCGCAGTTCATAGCCATCCGTGCGGCGGACGAGAAAGGCGGTTTCGGCGAGGTTCATCTCCCGCGCCACGTCCTGCATCCAGACGGGATCGGCCGGGGCCGGGAGGACGCAAACGGCGGCGGGGTTGCCCGCGAACGGACGATCGGTGAAGGCGTCGACTTGGACGATCGGCAGGCCCATGGCCTACCAATCTATCAGGCACCCAGCCGGAACGTGGTCTTTCCGTGGAAGAAGCTGTTTTCGTGCCCGATCACGAACGGCGTCTCGGGATCTGCGTTCCGGAGCACGAGACGCAGATCACGTGCGCTCGCGGGCACCTCGAAGACGAGATCGGTCGTGTACGATTCGCCGGGGATGAGCCGGCGCCCGAGACCGTCGGTCGGGCCGGGATACTCGTGTCCTGCAGCGTCCACCAACGCCACGTAGCGGCTGTTCGGCAACAGCGACGCGTCCTTTGGCCGGTGGCTGGAGATCGTTTCCTCGTCGAACCGCACCTTCACGGTGACGGTGTAACGTGTCCTGTCAACCGGCGCAGGCTCTGCCTTCACCCCCGCCACCGAGTAGGCGAGATGACAGTCCACCTCGCAGATGTGCTTTTCCTCGCCCAGCGCAATCAGACGGCTGCGACTCGTCACCGATGCGACGATAAAGAGGACGGCATAGGTGGCGACCCCTGCCAGGAGCAGGGTCAACGTGATGCGGGCAAGGGGCGTGCGCTTGGTGATGCGGGCGAACAAATAGATCGCGATCAGCGCCGCGCCGCCGAGGACGAGGCCCAGGAAAAGCAGCACGGTGAGCGGAGTAAGACCGTCGGTGATCATTCGTCACTCCTTTTCAAGAGAGGCCTTGCAGGGGAGGGCGCGCAACGCGGGGGCACTATCGTGCACGAGTCGCCGCGTGCGGCTCCGGCTCCAGTTCCACGTACGCCAATCAGCTCTCTCGCTCGGATTCCACCGCCGCAGCAGGCCAGCGGCCACGGCGCAGCGGTCAGCGACCGGGAAGCGGGGCAGCGCTTGGAGTAGGAGCGGAACGGCGTCGGCACCGAGCGTCAGTGCATACTTGGTGTCGAACGGGCGCTCAGCAGCTGGACGGTTGAGGTTCGTGCGGACGATGAAGGCGTCCGGGTTCAACACGTGCAGGCCAGTGAGCACCGCGAAGCCGTGCATCAGCGCGCCGAAGGCGAACTGCTGGCGCCTGCTCCGCAGCACTGTCCAACCGAACCACGCGAAGACCCCGAGCAGGTAGATCATGAAAGCCGTCGCGTACAGGCGGATCTCGGACATTCCGAATGCATCGACGTACAAACGCATCCGCTGAAGCGCCGACGTCATGATCACGGCGAGCAGCACGAGGAGCAGCCCTGCGAGTCGCCGGAATACGGCGATGTGCGCGGGCGCCTCACGGCGCACCAAGTGGTCGGCACCGAGCAGCAGCGGGAGGACGAGTCCGCTTGCCGTGACCAGCTCGAAGAAGCCCCGCCGGGTGTACTCGGCGTACGTCAATCCGGTTGTCTCCTCGACCAGCCCCGAGCCGCCAAAGAAGTAGCGGAGCTGCACGACCACGAACAGCAGGAACAGCACATTCAATAGTCCAAGCGCGGTGCCCACCGGGATGATGCCGAGGGCGGCGTTCGTCGCTGTGGCCGGGAGAGCGAGTGGGCGGTTGAGGAAGCTCCATCGGAGATAACCCGCCGCGAGAGCCGCCCAGGCGCAGATAAAGAAGGTGTGGCTGACCACGGCGCCGGCGTCGAACCGCAGCACGTTCGCCAGGACGTTGCCGAACACTTGATCGGCGGACGCGAACAGTCCCGCAAACACCGCCAGGAGCGGCGCCGCCAGGAGCACGCCGAGCGCCGCGGCACGGACGTGGCGCAGCCGTCCCTCGTGCGGAAGCTCGCTCCAGCGCACGTCGTGTGTGACGAGGACGATTCCCCCGGCGATGCTGCCGGCAGCGGCCGTCACGCCGGCGCGTAGGTAGTCGAGGGCGCGCCACCCCGCGATCCGTTCGCCCTGGAGGCTCGCCGCGCCTAGAGAGAGCGTCACGAGGAGGGCGACCGCATCGAACGTCGCGAGGACCTTGGCGTCGCGCCGCAGGAATGCTGCGCCGAGCAACACGGCCGTGATAGCGAGCCAGGGAGCATCTGGACCGGGTGTCACCCGGTAGCGGCGGACGAGCAGCGCGGCGGCGGCAACGAGCGCCGTCACGCACACGAAGACGTTCAACCCCCAGGGCATGACGCGAAGCAGCGCGTCGCCGGCCAGGCCGGCCGCGCCCCCCAACGCGGCGATCTCGACCGCGAGACGGGTGCGGTTTGTGATCACACGGCCTCCCGGGCCGGTAACGAGCCGAAGCGTCGCTCACGCGAGCGGAACTCGCGGAGCGCTGTGGCCAGGTCGGCGGCGGTGAAATCGGGCCACATGCAATCGGTGAACCACAGCTCCGCGTAGGCGCACTCCCACAGCAGGAAATCGGAGAGTCGCTGTTCCCCCCCCGTGCGGATCAGGAGATCCACGTCGGGGAGCAGCGCGCCGGCGCGGAGCGCGGCGCGGGCCGAATAGTCCACGGCGATGCGCAGGTGCAGGGCGCTCCCATCCACCGTCGCCTGCTCGGCGGCAGCGATCGCGCTCACGAGCGGGGCAGGGAGGCGGTCGCGGCGCCCGATCACCGTGAGACGCACGCCGCGCCCGGCGAGGCGTGGCGCTTCCGTGCGCAGGTAGCGCGCGAACAGCCGCATCAAGACGGCTACTTCGGTGGGGGGCCGGGTCCAGTTGTCCGCCGAGAAGGCGTAGAGCGTGAGTGCGCCGATGCCGAGCTCAGGTGCGGCTGTCACCGTGTGGCGCACCGCCTCGGCGCCGGCGCGGTGGCCGGCGGCGCGCGGCAGGCCGCGGCGCGTGCCCCAGCGGCCGTTGCCGTCCATGATGATCGCGACGTGGAGAGAAGTACTTTGCCTCATAAAGTCATTCCGCAAAAAAAAAGAGCCCCTGTCAGCGCGCGCGTGTGGCACGGATCAGCGCTTCCATGTGGTCGAGATAGCGCTCGAGCGCCCGCCGGCCGAGGGCGGTGAGGCGGTATTCCGTCTTGGGGACGCGCCCGGAGAACGACTTGGCGCAGGCGACGTATTCCGCGTCCTCGAGTTTGCGCGCATGGACGCTCAGGTTGCCATCCGTGGTCTTGAGCAGCCCCTTGAGCTCGTTGAACGTGAGACTCTCGCGCACCGCCAGGGCGCTCACGATGGCGAGCCGGACGCGCTCGTGGATCAGCCGGTCGAGCTGGGCGGGGGCGGCTTGTCGCTTAGGCTTCACCGGCCGCTCCGTTTCGGCGCGCGCGAGGCGCGCTGCATTGCTCTTAGCCACCGTACCTCCGTGCGATGATCAGTCCAAAGACGATGTTCAGGCCGCCGAATCCCGCGGCCATGAACCAGGGCCACCAGCCAGCGGGCGCGAACAGGGCCGCGGCGCCCAGCAGCATGAAGCACACCCCCATCAGCGGCACCACGCGCACCGAGTATGCGCCCGCCGTGGCGACCGCCGTGCCGTACAGCAGCAGCCATGTCCCGGGCATGGCGGAATACAATCCGGCCCCGTAGAGCGAGATGGTCAGCAGGGCCCCGACGACGATCGGCGGCAGGAACGCGAGCCCAAAACGTCGCCCCGGTCCGGAGAGCAAGGGATCGTGCGCGATCCGCGCTTTGCGCACCATCGCCATGCCGCCGATGATGACGCCGAGCACCGCCTCGACGAGCCACACCGCGAGCCACAACGCGGGGAGCGTCTGTCGCGCGGCAACCCACGTCGCTGCCAGGGCCGTGACCCCGACCGCCACCATCCCCCAGCCCGGCACCGCCGTGAACGATCCCGCCCGCTCCATCGTCGAGCGGATGAACTGGAGATTGTCGAGCGCCCGGTCGTGAAGGGGGCGGGGAGCGGTCATGGGACGAAACCTACGGGTTCGTGCCGAGCGTTGTCAAGTACTTTGTATGGCAAAGTGTCACCGGTCTTTCAGCCGCCGCACCAGCTTCAAACCCGACCAGATGTCGTCGACCGCCGCCACCTTGACGTCTACGAGGCCGCCCGCGAGGGCGACGGCGCGCACCACATCTTCCGTCACATCGGTCACGACGCCGGAGGCTCGCTTCGGCCAGGATACCCACAGCGCGCCGTCCGGCGTCAAGGCACGAGCGAGCGCCGGGAACTTCGCTTCGATCATCCGGCGGCTGGTCGTGAAAAACTGAATGAACGGCAGGGGGCCCCGCACTACGGAGGTGACCGTGACGCCGGGCGGAAGCTTGCCGAGCGTCGCGCGGTAACCCCCGGGCGGATTGACGATCGCAATCCGCGTCCCGGGCTTGATGCCAAGCTTCTGGGCGAGCGGGCGCCCTGAATATCCAGCGGTTGCTATCGGGGCCTTCGTCCCAGCGATCGGGCCAGGATCCCGAGGCCGGCCGCTTGGCCCTCCCGGCGCGGCATGGCTCGATACAAGAGAATGATGAGCACCCAGGTGATCCAGCTGGCGCGCTCGCTCCAGCCGAGCGAGCGCAGCATGAACCACGGCTGCGTCACCGGCGCGGTCCAGGGCAGCCACTCCCCCTGAAGCAGCGCCAGCGGGCGGGCGAAGACGCGGTTGGCGTGGTAGCCCTGCGCCCCCGGGCGTGACAGGTTCCACACGCAGGTCACCTGGCCCCAGCCGTGATTGTCGCTGGCGCCCACGACGAGCAGGTCGTGGCCCGCGGCGAGTGCCAGTACTTCGTGCCGCGTGCTCGATGGGAAGCTGAGCGCCTTGGGGGCGCAGTTGACGATTTCGAACCCATCCACCCCGGCCAAGACGAAGTCGCCCAGGTCATCGCGATGATTCCGCCAATACTCGGGGAGCGACGCGATGCTCACTGCCCCTTGGCGCTTGATCGCCGCGAAGATCCGCAGCATGCGGGGCGTGGTCGCGTTGAAGCTGTCGCGCACGATCGGCTCCACGGGGCCGATAGCCACGACGTGCTGCCGGTAGACGCTCCATTCGACGCCCGGCAGCAGCCGGATCGAGGTGGACGGAGGAGCGGGCAGCGATCCGTCGAAGATGACGTTGTGGTCCGTGACGTAGCTCGCCTCGAATCCCTGCCGCTCGTGCCACTCGGCGAGCCGCGCCAGCGTCCACCCGGGCCGGCCGTCGTGGGAGGCCTCGGTGTGCGCATGGTAATCGAGAATCGTGGCCGCAGCGTCCGCGGTGGTGAGCCGGGGAACCGGGCGGGGCAGCAGCACGGCGGCACCCGCGAGCGCCACGAGGCTGAGCGGTCCGAGCAGGGCGCGCCGGATGCGCTGCCGCCGGGTGCCGAGCCGCGCGGCGCCCCAGGCAGCTAGTACCAGGGCCCACACGGCCATGGACCACTGCGCGCGTGCCCAGCCGAAGAACGTGAGGGCGTCGAGCGTGTCGGAGAGCGGCGCGAACAATACGTACAGGGCCGGCCGCTCGAGGTCCACGTCGCCGGGCGCCGAGCCCGTGATCGCATCGATGAGCGGGGGCAGCGGGTGAATCGCCGTGACGAGGAGCAGGACCACCAGCGCGATCGCAATCGGGTGGCGGCGCAGCAGGTTCACTCGCAGATTCCCCGCATGTCGGGTCGATGGAAGCTACGCGTCGGAGGCCCGCAGCGCGATGACGATTGAAATCCAATGGATAGTGATGGGCGGGGTGGCGGTCCTATTGGGCGCCGGCGCCCTGCTCGCGCGGGCGTGGGAGCGCAAGCGCCGCGCCGCCTACGAGGAGTACAGCCTGACGCGGGAGTTTCAGTTTGAGCCCGAACGGCCCGAAGGAGAGCAGCGGTTCCGGGAGTTCTTCGAGCCGTTCAACCAGGGGCGGAGCCGCACGTGGGGCTATACGATCAGCGGCACGAAGAACCGCGCGCCGTTTACCGCATTCGAATACAAGTGGGTGACGGGGGGCGGCAAGAACTCATCCCGCAACTATATCGGCGGCGTCGTGTGGGAGCGGGAGGAGCAATCGCTCCCGCAGTTCGCGCTGTCCCCTGAGCGTTGGTTCACGCGGCTCGGTGAGAAGTTCGGCATGCAGGACATCGATTTCGCGGAGTCCCCCGAGTTCTCGCGCGCGTATCGGCTGAAAGGTCCGGACGAGGCCGGCATCCGCTCGCTGTTTACGCCGGCCATCCGGCAGTTCTTCACCGCAACGCCGGATCAGTATGTGGCGGGCGGTGGCCGCTTCCTCTTTTGGTGGCGTGGCGGCCGGCTGCCGGTGGCCGCCCAGCTCGACGAATGGCTCGAGCAAGGCGACCAGGTGCGGCGCCGGTTTTTCAAGGAATGAGCGCCTGGGCCGAGCTTCCTGCGGTCGTCCTCGGTCCCTTGCAGGGCCGGTCCGACGCCGAGTGGCAGCGCGGACCCGCCGGGAGGTGGACGCCGGCGCAGATCGTGGAGCACCTCGCCCTTGCCTTGGAGTGGAGCGCGGAGAAGTTCCGTGCGCGGCGCGCGCACGGCCCGATGGCACGGCGCCGCCGCACGCCCGCGGAGAAGATCGCCAAATTCTTCGTGTTCGGACTGCGTTGGTTTCCGCCCGGCCGCAAGGCGCCGCAGGGCTCCACGCCGGCACCCCAGGTGGCTCGCACGACCGCGGAGACGCGCTTCCTGGCCGGAGTCGCCGCGTGGGAGCAGCTGCGGCGCGAGCTGCTGCCGCTGCGGCGCAGCGACTTGTTCGTCAAACACCCCCGGTTCGGTGATCTCACGCTCGAGGAATGGATGCGCTTCCATCTCGTGCACGCGCGCCATCACGCGCGCCAAATCAAGCGGCGTCTGGCGGGATGAGCCGCACCAGGAAGGACAAGGTCGTCGTGCGCGTCCCGAACCCCGACGCGCCGGTGAAAGAGCGCCTGAAGACGCCATCCCACAAAGTGCATCGGTCGAAGAAGGCGTATCGGCGGCGGGAGAAACATCCGCGCCCACCGGACTGACTACATCTTCTTCTTGATCAATCGCATCGCCGCGCTGTCGTTTCCCCGCACCATCTCTCCACCGGGCATCGTATCGAGCATGCTGTCGGCTTTCATCTTGTCATGCATCATCGTGGAGTCCGCTGGCGGCATCACGGTGCGGTCGGCCGTGGGACGGTTCTCGCGGCACGCAAGCGTTGCGAGCGACAGCAAGACAATCACAGTCCCGCGAACCACGGGTATCCTTGGTCTTCCCAGTATCCGCCCGGCCGCTCGGCCGTGAACGTCATGGACACGAGATACTTGGTCAGCTTGTAGCCGAGCTTCGTGGGGGAATAAAGACGTAGCGGCGCGCCGTGCGCGGGTGGGAGTGGATTGTCGTTCATCCCGTACGCGAGAATCGTCTGCGGATGCATCGCGCTCGCGAGATCCCAGCCGTTCGAGTATCCGGAATCGAATGAATCGAAGCGGATGTAGCGCGCCTCGGGCAACGGCTCGCACCGCTCGGCTACCGCGGACACGGGAACGCCCTGCCAGGTCGCGATCGCCGTCCATCCTTCGACGCAGTGATGCTTGATCGTATACGTCGTCCGGGGCATCCGCTGCAGGTCGTCGAGCGACAGCGCCTGCGGCCGCCGGACCAACCCCTGTACCTGCAGATGCCAAGCCGCGGGATCCTTCAGCATCGGTGTCACCCGCGAAATGAAGTAGCTCGGCAGCCGCGCCGACCGCTCGGATAGATCGTATTGACGGGCGAGGCGGTTACGGGAGAAGAGGATCTTCTCGCCCACCCAGTCATTCAGTCTGCTGACATCGAGCAGCAGCGGCCGCAGTGCATTGCCGCCGTCCCAGCCGCACGCGGCAGCGAGCGAGGCAGTGCCGGCGCCGGCGGCTAGTCGGAAGAAATCGCGGCGGTCAATCATGGCTGGGGAAGCGGCCGCGGTACCATCCCGAGATCATCGCCCGGAAGGAGGCCGGATCGACCGTGAAGACGAGCACGACGTGCACGATCGTGAACCCGACGAAGAGCCATACCGCCCAGAAATGCCAGTAGCGGGCCGCCTGGAAACCGCCGAACAGCGCCGTCAGCCACGCCAGCTGAACCGGCTTGTAAATGGCGAAGCCGGTGAGGATGGCGAGCACGCCCAGGAAGACGATGAAGGTGTAAGCGAGCTTCTGGAGCGGGTTGTGTTTTCCCTGCGCGGGATGGTCTTTTCGCAAACGCAGGTAGTACTTCTGCATCTCGATCGCGCCGCGCACGTCGCGCGGCCGGAACAGCAGCGACCGCCACTCTCCACTCGCGACGAGATACGAGAGGTACAGCAACCCGACGGTGACCAGCGGCCACACGAGCGCGAAATGCCAATTCAGCGCGCCGGCCAGCCACCCGCCGAGCCGGCTCCATCCGGGGAATTGCCGGTCCTGGAACGGATTGACGTAGTAGGGGCCGCCACGCTCGCCGAAGCGGGCGTAGGCGCCGTAGATCTGCAGGCCGCTTGTCACCATCGCAGCGAGCAGCGCGAATGTCGCCCAATGCGTGAGCCGGACGATCCAGTGGTGTCGTTTGACCTGGCCGGGGGCGGCCGCCGAGGCGGGAGAGGCGGTCATGGGATAAGTATATTGAGTGCCATGCGCGGAGCAACGTTACTCACGGTCGCACTACTCGCGGGATGCCAGGCGCGGAACAGGGAACCAGACGCCCTCGACATTGGGGGCACGGCGGCGGCAGTCACGCCGCGTGATTCGGCGGACCGCGCGGTGCTCACGCCGCGAGTCGTCACGGGGCCAACGGTTCTCGTGTTCTGGCTGGCGGCGGCGGACACGCTCGCCGCCCCCGATCAGGCCGCCGCGCTGGACGACCTCACCTATTACACTGATCGCATTGCCCCCACGCTCGCGCGCCACGACATCAAGCTCGTGCCCACGAACGCGGAAACCGTCTACGTGGCGCTCCCGAACCACCAACGGCGCGCTATCCTGCTCTCGGGCCTCGACTATCCATTCGGCTACGTGCTGGTGCAACCCGGCGGGGACGAGCGCGTGCTCGCGGGTGTGTACGCCGATGACGAGCTGCTCGACGAGGTGCGGGTGTACTTCGACCTGCCCACCGACACGACCGCGACGAGGCCGCGGATTACGACTTGATCCTGCTTCTGACGCTCGCGGCGCTCGCCGCCGCCCAGCAGCCGCAGACTGCGGAGCTCAGCTGGCGCCCGGCGTTGCCGCGTCAAGGCTCGCTCGTGGTCGTGCTCGCTCCGCGCGCTGCACTGGGGGAGCTTGCGGGAGAGCCGTTGCACTTCGAGGGCGGGCAATCGTTCGCAGCGGTGCCGCTGGATGCCGCTGACAGTATCGAGCTGCACATCGTGATTCGTCACGACGGCGTAGTCGAAGGCAATACGGCAATTCTGCCGGTGGCTGTGCGCAGCCGCGAATCGGCGGAGCAGTTGCGCGCCGCGGACCGGTTCACCCCGGAGCCGGACAGCGCGCTGCTGGTGCGGTTGGGCCGGGAGCGCGCGTTGTCGCGCGATGCGGCCCGGCGTGCCCACGATGTGCCGCGGCTGTGGACGCGGCCGTTCATTCGCCCGCGTGATACGCGCGTGACGAGTCCGTTTGCCGCTGGTCGCGAGGTGAACGGCGTGTGGCGGACGACGCATTCGGGCCTCGATTTGGCGGGCCGGACCGGCGCGCCGGTGCGGGCGTCGAATCGCGGCGTCGTCGCGCTGGTCGGCGACTTCTTTTACGGGGGCAGGTCCGTCTATGTGCACCACGGCGCGGGACTGATGACCGTCTATCAGCACCTCAGCCGGCCACTGGTCGCAGTCGGTGATACCGTGGAGCGGGGGCAGATCATCGGACGGGTGGGAGCAACGGGACGGGTGACCGGACCGCACCTCCACTGGCAGGCGATGTATGGAGCGATCGCATTCGATCCCACGGATCTGCTGACGCTGACGCTCCCTCCCGCGGCTTCCCCCGATTGAGCCCCACCCC
>DATNMO010000012.1:0-24634 GCA_035602245.1 Gemmatimonadales bacterium | reverse complement strand
TCGCCGCCGTCAAGGGCCAGGCCGAGGCCGATGTCCCTGTGGCGGCGCTGCTGTCGGGCGGCATCGACTCGTCGCTGGTCGTCGCGGCTCACCGCCGCGCCACCGGCGAGCGCACCACCACCTTCAACGTGCAGTTCCCCGATCCGCAACACGACGAGACCCCCCTCGCCGTCGCGGTAGCAGAGCACTGCGGTACGCAGCATCACGTGATCCACCTTGGCGATTGGGGTCTCAGCCCCGATATCCTGCTCGGCATCGTGCGTCACTTCGATCAGCCGTTCGCGGACACGAGTTGCGTTCCTATGTATTGGGTGTCGCGCGCCATCCGCGAGCAGGGGATCATCTGCACGCTCTCAGGCGACGGCGGCGATGAAGCCTTCGGAGGCTACGGCCGCTTCTGGCGCGCAAACGGCCTGGCGCGCCTGATGCGCTTGCCCGGATGGGTCCGCGCGGTCGCGAACCGCACCGGCCAGGCGCTCGCAGGCCGGACGCACGATTGGGGGCGCCAGCTCGCGAAGGCCACCGCGCTCGCCGAGGCGGGCCGACAGGACTCGGCGGTGCTGCTCGCCGGCTTGTCGAACTACCTCAGCGAGGAGCAAAAGGCGGCGCTGCTGCTGCCGACCGCCGCTGAGCCGCTGCTGCCGGTGTACCGGCATTTCGACGGCTATCGGCCGGCCGGAGTGGATAATCTCGAAGAGTTGTCGCGCCGCATGACCGAAAACCTGTTCGCCATCGGTCTTCCCTCCGACATGCTCCGCAAGGTGGATATGATGAGCATGCGCGCCGGCATCGAGGTGCGCGTGCCGCTCTTGGACGAAGAGCTCGTCGCGCTTGGTCTCACGTTGCCACATCGCTTCAAGACCGACGGGCGGGAGGGGAAACTGGTCCTACGGGCGCTCGCGCGCGAATGGCTGCCCCGCCCTGTCACCCGCCATCCCAAGCATGGCTTCTCGATTCCCCTGGACGTCATGGCGACGCCCGCGGTGCACACGCTGCTGGAAGACTTGCTGCTCGGCAGCGACGCGCGCACCGGCTGGTTCTTGAACCGCGCGTTGATCCGCGCATGGCTGGGCAAGTTCCGGCAGGCCGCGGACGGCGATCGCGGTGGCGCGATCAGTCGCGAAGGGCTGTATCAGCGGGTGTTCATGCTGCTGTCGCTGGAGCAATGGATGCGGGATTACCAGCTGTCATGGTGACGATGAACGAGAAGGAAGCGACATGAGACTCGCCGTGTTTACGAGCAAGTATCCCGCGCGCATCGCGACGTTTTTCGAGCGGGACATGCGAGGCCTCCTGGAGACGGGGCTCGAGATCGACGTATTCGCGATCTCGCCGCTGGAAGCGTCCGCGTGGAGCCACTCGCTCGACTTGCTCGGTCCCGGGCACCTGCCCCGGGAGCGCGTCCACCATCTCACGATCGGCGCTGCCCTCGACCGCGCCCGGCCGGTGTTGCGCCGCAGCTTCGCTCCCGCGGCGCGCGACGCGCTGGCGGTGCTGGGCTCCGCCGCCCGATACGGGCCAGTGCGCCTGGCGAAGACGGCCTATCTGCTGCCCAAGGCGTGGGCGTGGGCCGCCGAAAGCGCCCATCGGTACGACCACGTCCTGGCGTACTGGGGGAACTACGCGGGCACGTGCGCCTACGCGTTCCACCGGCTCGCCACGCCGGACGTGCCATTCTCGATTTGGCTCCACGCCGGTACCGACCTGTACCGCGCACCGGTCTTCATGCGCGAGAAGCTCCGCTACGCCGACAACATCATCACGTGCTGCGAGTTCAATCAGGGCTACATCCGGCGGGAGTTCGCCGACGTGCCGCGGCTCGAGGCCAAGCTGCACCTCTGCCATCACGGCCTGAACCTGGCCGAATTCCCGTTCCAGCTGGAAGGCAGGGCGCCGAACCGCCTGCTTGCCGTCGGTCGGTTGTCCAAGCGGAAAGGGTTCGATTACCTCGTGCGCGCCGCGCAGCTGCTGCGCGACCGGGGAGTAGACGTCGTCGTCGAGTTCGTGGGAGACGGCGAGGAACGGCCGGCCTTGCAGGCCCTGGCGGCGGATCTAGGCGTCGCGGACCGCGTGGAGTTCCGCGGCTGGCAGCCGTTCGCAGGCGTTCGCGAGGCAATGAACCGCGCCACGATCCTGGTGCACCCCTCGGACGGCTTAGGTGATGGATTACCCAACGTCGTGCGGGAAGCGATGGCCCTGGGCGCGCCCGTCGTGGCCTCCGACGTCGCCGGCATCCCCGACGCGCTGCAGGATGGCTGCGGTATCCTCGTGCCGCCGAAGCACCCGGTGGCGCTGGCGACCGCCCTCGCACGGCTGCTGAGCGACCCCGCCGAACGACGCGCCATCGCGGGACGGGCGCGGCGGCGGACCGAGGACAAGTACGACCTGTGGCAGAACGGCGCGCGGCTGGCACAGCTGCTGCGCAACACGCGCAGAAGCGAGCCCTTGATGGCTGCCCCGGCGGCCGAGTCGCGGAGGTCGGCGTGAATTCGGAAGTGCTCGCGCTGTACCATTGCCTGCCGGCGCCGGCACGGTCGGCCGTCGCGACGATCCGCGGATGGTACCTGAAGCGTTGGCGGTACGGTGCGGAGAGCACGCGGCTCACCGAGGAGGCGCTGGAGCGCGACTGCTGGACCCCGGCACGGTGGAATGCGTGGCGCGAAGAACGGATGGCATACATCCTGGAACGCGCCGCGACGCAAGTGCCCTACTACCGCAAGTATTGGGAGACACAGCGCCGCGCAGGCAATAAGGCGTCCTGGGAGGTGCTGGCCAACTGGCCGTTGCTCGAAAAGGAAACGGTGCGCGTCAATCCCAAGGCGTTCCTGGCCGACGACTGCGACCCGCGCCGCATGTTCCGGGAGCAGACGAGCGGCACCACCGGCACCCCGCTCGAGATCTGGCGGTCGCGGTCGACGATCGCGTCGCTCTATGCGATCGCGACCGCGCGCACCCGCGGCTGGGACGGTATTTCCCCCGACGCGCGCTGGGCGCGGCTCGGCGGCCAGCTCGTCACGCCCGTGCAGCAACGCAAGCCGCCCTTCTGGGTATGGAACGCGGCGATGCGGCAGCTCTACATGTCGTCCTACCACCTCGCGCCCGATCTCATTCCACACTACCTCGATGCGCTGGCCGACTACGGCGTGGTGTATCTGTCGGGCTATCCCTCCGCAATTCACGCGCTGGCGCAGCAGGTGGTGCGCCGCGGCCGCCGCGATGTGCAGCTGGCCGCCGTCTACACGAACGCGGAGCCGTTGTACGCCGATCAACGCCGCACGATCAGCGCGGCGTTCCAATGCCCGGTCCGTGAGACCTATGGCATGGCTGAAACGGTCGCCGCGGCGAGCGAGTGCCCCTCCGGCAGCCTGCATCTCTGGCCGGAGGCGGGGTTCGTCGAGGTGCGCCCGGACGGCGAGCTCGTGTGCACCGGTCTCTTGAATCCGGACATGGTGCTCATCCGCTATCGCATCGGCGATCACGGCAGGCTCGCCGGCGACGCAGGCTCATGCGCGTGCGGCCGCTCGCTGCCGATCGTGACCGCGCTCGAGGGGCGCGCCGACGACATGCTCATCACACGCGACGGGCGTGCCGCCGGGCCCTTGGATCCCGTGTTCGACGGGATCCCCACCATCCGGGAGGCGCAAATCGTCCAGGAACAGCTCGACCTCGTACGGGTGCGCGTCGCGCCCGAGCCCGGATTCACCGATGCCCACGAGCGCACGATCACCCTCGGCGTGCGCGAGCGGCTGGGCGAAGTGCGCGTCATCGTGGACCGGGTCGACGCGTTGCCCCGCACGTCCAACGGCAAGCTGCGCGCAGTGATCTGCAACCTGGCCCCCGACGAGCGCACGGCCGCCCTGGGGCGCGACGGTCGCGTCCTGACGTGAGGACGGTATGAGCTCGCTCTTGTTGACGCTGTATCACCGGCTGCCCGCGCCGCTGCGCTCGGCCGCTGCCACGCTGCGCGGCGCCTATCTGGACCGCTGCCGCCACGGCGCGGACAGCGCACAGCTGGCCGAAGAGGTGCGAGAACGCGACCGCTGGACTATCGCGCAGTGGAAGACGTGGCGCGAGGAACGGCTCGCATACATTCTGCACCGCGCCGCCACCCGCGTGCCGTACTACCGCCGCTACTGGGAGGCGCAGCGCCACCGCGGCAATCGGGCATCGTGGGAGACGCTCGCTAACTGGCCGCTCCTGGAGAAAGAATCGGTACGCCTCAACCCCAAGGCGTTCCTCGCGGACGACTGCAACCCGCGGCGCATGTTTTGGGAGCACACCAGCGGGACCACCGGAACGCCGCTCGAGACGTGGCGGTCCCGCGCGACGCTCGGTATGCACTTCGCCATCAAGACCGTGCGCACGCGCGGCTGGGACGGCATTCCCGACGATGCCCGCTGGGCGCGACTCGGCGGACAGGTCGTCGTACCGGTCCAGCAACGCAAGCCGCCCTTCTGGGTGTGGAACGCGGCCATGCGCCAGCTGTACCTCTCGACGTATCACCTCGCCCCAGACCTCGTGCCGTGCTACCTCGACGCGCTGGCCCACTACCGCGTCACGTATCTGGCCGGCTACCCCTCGGCCCTGCAAACCTTGGCACATGAAACGGTGCGGCTGGGGCGCCGCGACCTGCGGATGACCGCGGTGTACGCCAACGCCGAACCGGTACAGCCCGAACAGCGTGACTTGATTGCCGCCGCGTTTGGTTGCCCGATGCGCGAGAGCTACGGGATGACCGAAGGAGTGGCCGGAGCGAGCGAGTGCCCCGCCGGCCGCCTCCACCAGTGGCCGGAAGTCGGCCTGGTCGAAGTGCAGGCCGATGGCGAGTTCGTCTGCACCGGCCTGCTGAACGCTGACATGCTGCTGATTCGCTACCGGGTCGGGGATCGGGGCCGGGTCGTCCAGCAGGGAGAAGTCTGCCCGTGCGGCCGGAGCCTGCCGATCATGGGCGCGATTGACGGACGCACCCAAGACATGGTACTGACCCGCGACGGCCGTCAGGCGATGCGGATGGGAACCGTTTTCTACGGCCTACCGGTGCGGCAATCCCAGATCGCGCAGGAACGGGTGGATCTCCTGCTGGTGCGGGTTGCGCCCGGACCGGGGTTCACAAGCGTCCACGAGCAAGAGATCATCGATCGCCTCCGGGAGCGGGTGGGCGATGTGCGGGTCACGGTCGAGCGGGTGGACCAGGTGCCGGTCTCCGGGAACGGCAAGGTGCGCCACGTGATCAGCAAGCTCACGCCGGCGGAGCGGGCGGTCGTCCTCGCCCAAGGCGCGTCCTCCCTCGAGCTCGCCCGACCGTCGGTCAGCTGACGAGGTCCCGGGCGATCAACAACTCGCCTCAATGGATTGGTTATTCCCATACAAATGGATGAGCCCAAAGGGTGTACGAATGGTGCGCCGTCGCAGTGCTGGCCCGCTTTGTGCACGCCAGAGATGAGTCCGCAGGCTCGACCCAACACAGAGGCAGCGTGGAACTAGCCCTATTTACCCGCAGACATCCTGCTCGCGTCGCCACGTGCTGATTACCGTCTCGGGCCTCGACGGCGCCGGCAAGAGCACCGTCATCAACGGGCTGCGGGGCGAGCTCGAACGCCAGGGCCGCGGCGTGGTCGTGCTGCACATGAACGACCATGTGGGGATCTACGCGTGCGCCCGCGCGATCCGGGATCGGATGTTCGGGCGCGCGCGCCTGGGGGTCGAGACGCCGCCGCGCATGACGCCGCGAGCCACGCGGTTCGGCCGGCTACGCGATGCCATCGTCTGGAACAAACCGCTCCGGCGTTTCTTCTATCCGCTCGATCTGCTTTACTTCGCGGCCCTGCGCCTCTATTTCGAAGGCGTGCGGCGTCGGACGCTGATCCTGGATCGCTACTTCTACGACCGGCTGGTGGATGTCGCTCCGTCGTCCCCAGACGCGGCCGGGTGGAAATGGCTGCGGCTGCTGGCGCGGATGACGCCGGCGCCCGACCTCGCCGTGTGGCTCGAGATCAGTCCGGCGCGAGCGTTCGCCCGCAAGAGCGAGTACACTATCCCCTATCTCGAGCAGCGCGATGCTGCCTACCGGACGGTGTTCGGGTGGCTGCCGGCGACGATCAAGATCTCGAGCGACTCACTGCAGATCGTGCAGGGCAGCGTTGCGGAGGCCGCACGGCGCCGGAGCGAATCGCGCGACACTCGCTTGCGAACCGCCGCGCTGCGCCTGTTGATCGACCCGACCAGCGTCGACCCCGACGAGCTGGATTGGGCGGAGTTGCGCCCCGTCGCGGAACGGGGAGGCGTGATCGTGCGCCTAGCCGACGCGCTGACGCGGCGCGGGGAAACCCTCGCTCCGCGCTTCGCCGCCGCCGCGGCGCGCGCCTGCGCGCGCACGCAGCAGGCGTTGGAGGTCATGGATCGGCTCGGCGAACGCTGCACCCAGCTCGGGATCGCGCACGCCTTTCTCAAGGCGGTCGAGCGCTATCCCGACACCGGGCGCGACGTGGATCTGTTGATCGCGGATCCTTCGCCCGCCGTCGATCGCCTGATCCTGCGGGATCTCCCCGCGGCTCCACGCGCGCGGGGATTCCGCACCCGTCTCAGCGGCTCTCGGACCTACACGGCGGCTCACGACATCGTCATCGACATCCATCACGCCCGCCTCGGTCGGTTCGGCGAGCAGGCGCGCTACGCGCGGACGCTTGTCGAGAGAGCCAGCGTCGTTCCGGTGGGGCCGACCGCCTGCGTCGCGCCATCGCCCGAAGACCACTTCTTGCTCGTCGCGACACAGCAGGTGTACACACGTCCGGCGCTGCGGCTCGCCGACGTCTACTGGGCAGTGACGATGCTCCGTCGCGACGACCAGTTGCGGTGGGATTATCTGTTCGCGGCCGCGCTCGCGATGGGGATGCTCCCCGCCGTCGGCGCCTATCTCGCGTACGTTGACCGCGTCCACACCCGGTTACTCGGCCGGACCCTGCTGACCGCCGACCTGCTCGCCCGGTTTGAGGCACCCCCCTCCGTCCCCCAAAGCGCCCAGGCCGGGATCCGCTTCCCCGCCGTCCGGACGGTTCGCCAGTTGTACGTGAAGCACATCCACGCCACGCTGGAGGCGGGCCGCTGGCACAGCGCGGCGCGCCTGTCCCTCCTCCCAGTCGCCGCAGCTCTGGCCGCCGGGGGAGGGGGGGGCTCACGGAGATCGGCATGAGTTCTCAATTGCTCACTCTGTACCACCGCTTACCGGGGTCGGCGCGCTCGGCCGTCGCGACGATGCGCGGCTGGTATCTCAACCGCTGGCGCTATGGCGCCGAGACCTCGCAGCTCACGGTGGAAGCGCTGGAGCGAGACCGCTGGAGTGCGGCGGCCTGGGACGCGTGGCGTGCCGAACGGCTCGGCTACATCCTGCACCGCGCCGCCACGCTGGTGCCGTACTATCGGGAGCACTGGCAGACGCGCCGCGCCCGGGGCGATCGCGCCTCGTGGGAGCTGCTCGAGAACTGGCCGCTGCTCGAAAAGGACGCGGTGCGGGCCAACCCCCGCGCGTTCCTGGCGGACGACTGCAATCCTCGGCGCCTGTTCCGCGAACAGACGAGCGGCACCACGGGGAAATCGCTGGAGGTCTGGCGCAGCCGGCCAACCGTCGCCGCGCTCTATGCGATCGCCGAAGCGCGCACGCGCGGGTGGGACCGCATTCCCGACGATGCTCGCTGGGCGCGCTTGGGGGGCCAACTGGTCGTCCCCGTGCGCCAGCGCCGTCCTCCCTTCTGGGTGTGGAACGCCGCCGGAAACCAGCTGTACCTGTCGTCCTACCATCTCGCGCCCGATCTCATCCCCCATTACCTCGATGCCCTCAAGCGCTATCGGATCGTGTATCTCGCCGGGTATCCGTCGTCGCTGCAGGCGCTGGCGCACGAGATCGTCCGGCTGGGACGGCGTGATCTCCAGATGGCAGCCGTCTATACCAACGCCGAGCCGCTGCTGCCGGGGCAGCGTGAGATCATCAGCGCCGCCTTCCAGTGCCCCGTGCGCGAGACGTACGGGATGACGGAAACCGTGGCAGCGGCGAGCGAGTGCAATGCCGGCCGGCTGCATCAATGGCCCGAGATCGGTCACATCGAGGTGGTTCCGGACGGCGAGCTCGTGTGCACAGGTCTGCTCAATCCCGACATGCCGCTGATCCGCTACCGCGTGGGGGACCGTGGTCATGCGTCCCCCCAGGCCGGCCCGTGCGCCTGCGGCCGGGAGCTTCCGATCATGGGTCCTGTCGAGGGGCGGACCAACGACTTGCTGATCACGCCGGACGGCCGTCAGATCTTCTGGCTCAATCCGGTCTTCTACGGCCTCCCGGTGCGGCAATCGCAGATCGCCCAGGAGGCGCTCGACTCCCTGCGCGTTTGCGTCGCGCCCGCGGAGGGCTTCACCACTGCCACCGAGCGCACGATCATCGATCGCGTGCGTGAGCGGATGGGCGAAGTGCGGGTGATCGTGGATCGCGTAGACGTCGTGCCGCGCACGTCCAACGGCAAGCTGCGTGCGGTGATCTGCAATTTGTCCCCGGAAGTACGGTCGGCGGCCTTGGAGGGCAGAATGGTGGTGGCTTCGTGACTTCTCGCCCGTTGAAGGTGTCATGACGGCAGCCGCTCCTGTGCTCGTGCTTGACGGGCAGACCACGCAGGCGCTCGCGTGCGTGCGATCGCTCGGGCGGGCCGGGCATCGGGTATACGTCGCAAGCCAGCGGCGCGCAGCTCTGGCGGCCTGGTCGCGGTTCTGCCGGGCAGGCTGGCACCTGCCCGCCGAGACCGTCGCCGACTATGCCGCGTTGCGCAGCTGGGCGCGCGACCAGGGGGTGCGCATCGTACTCCCCCTGACCGAGCGCAGCTGCCTGCTTTGCAACGCCGCCCGCGCCGACTGGGAGGCCGCCGGCATCACCGTCGGCTGCGGGCCCGATGACATGCTGCTTCAGGTCTTCGACAAGGCGGAGGCGCTCACGCGGGCACGCGCCTGCGGAATGGCGACACCCGCGACCTATGCGCCGACCTCGCTCGCCGAGGCCGAAGCGGTGGCGGCAGAGGTCGGTTTCCCGTGCGTCGTGAAGGCACGGTCTAGCTACGCCTGGCACGAGGGCCAGCTGTTCGCGGATCCGGGCGTTGTCTACGTGGCCCACAGGGGGGACCTCGCCGCGGCGGTCATGGCGCGGCGACAGGGAGCGTTCTGGCCGCTGGTCCAGCGCTACGTACCCGGCCACGGGCTGGGGCTCTCCGCGGTCTGCGATCGGGGCCGTGTGGTCGCGTGGTTCGCGCACGAACGGCTGCGCGACGTGCGGCCCTCAGGGTCGGGCAGCAGCCTGCGCCGCTCTGTCCCGGTCGACCCGCGGCTGCGCGAGGCGGCTGCTCGCCTGCTGGCGGACCTGGCATGGCACGGACCAGCCATGTTCGAGTTCCGGCACGACGACGAGGATCCGGACGGTCCCTGGCTGATCGAAATCAATGGGCGTTTCTGGGGCTCGCTGCAGCTGGCGATCACCGCTGGAGTCGATCTGCCGCGCCAATGGATCGCCATCCTGTCGGCAACGCCGCAGCGCGGCGTGGCCGCGTACTGGCCCGGAGTGACGCTGCGCTGGCTGTGGGGAGACGCGCAGCGGCTCCTGCACGTCGTCCAGGGACCGCCGCCCGGCTATCCCGGCGACTATCCGGGCGTATGGCGCGGCATGTGGGAAGTGGTAGGACCGCAGCCCGCCGGGACCCAAAGTGAGACCTGGGATTCTGCGGACCGGTGGCCGGTCGTGGCCGAGTGGGTGCAGGGGATCGGCGAGCTGCTGGGGCAGCCGCTCGGGAGGGTACGCGCATGACGACTCGCGTGACGGTGGTGCTGCCGTGCCGCAACGAAGCGCGCTACATCGGCCCCTGCCTCGATTCGATCCTCGCGGGCGCCCACCCCGCCGATTTCCTCGAGGTCCTGGTCGTGGATGGCCAGAGCACGGACGGCACCCGGAAACGCGTCGCGGAGTATGCGGCGGCGCACTCACAGATCCGTCTGCTCGACAATCCGAAACGGATCGTGCCCATGGCGCTCAACACCGGCATCCGCGAAGCGACCGGTGACGTGATTGTGCGCATGGACGCCCACGTGGTGTACCCGCCCGAGTACATCCCGCGACTCGTGGCCGCGCTCGCGGAGACGGGCGCCGATAATGTGGGCGGCTGCATGATCACGTTGCCCGCGGACGGGACAGCTGTGGCGCAGGCCATCGCCATCGGGCTTGGCCATCCGTTCGGCGTGGGTAATGCGCACTTCCGCCTCGGGGCCCGGGAGCAACGGTACGTCGATACCGTACCCTTCGGCTGTTTCCCCCGCGACGTGTTCCGGCGCATCGGCTTGTTCGACGAGGAAATGGTCCGCAACCAGGACGATGAGTTTAACAACCGCATCCTCCGGCATGGCGGACGGGTGCTGCTCGTGCCGGATGTCGTCTGTTACTACTACGCGCGCGGGTCGCTGGGGCAGCTGGCACGCATGTTCTACCAGTACGGGGCGTTCAAGCCGCTGGCGGCGCGGAAGGCGGGGCGCATCATGACGCTGCGCCAACTGGTGCCGGCTGCCTTCGTCACCGGCTTGCTCGGGAGCGCCGCCGCGGCACTGATCTGGCACTCCACCATCTGGATCACGGTCGCGATCGCCGGCACATACGCCGCCGCGGTGTTGGCATGCGCGTTGCGTGTCGCACGCTCGCACGGCGCGCGCTGTGCCGTCGCCCTGACAGCGGTATTCCCCGTGGTGCATTTCAGTTACGGGATCGGCTTTCTGCGGGGCTTGTGGGCAGGGTTGACCGGGCATCGAGGGCGCTGGCGGGACCCGGCCGCCGTACCGCTGTCCCGCTAGCGAGGACGAGACATTTTGGCCACTACGCATCCTGAGGTCGCCGGCTTCATGTATCACGAGGTCACCGATGACCCCACCACGTCGGGGTTCCAGCGGCCTGCTGCGCTGCCCTACACGTTCAGCCGCACGGCGTTCGCCAGCCACCTGGACGCGTTCGCGACGGGTCCCCTCGCGCCCGAGCTGATCTCCGACATCGACCTGGCCCGGAATGTCCGGGGACGTCATCTCGTGCTGACGTTCGACGACGGGGGTGCGAGCGCCATGTATGCCGCCGAGCAACTCGCCCGACGCGGGTGGAAGGCGCATTTCTTCATCATCACGGCCCGGATCGGCGAGCGGACGTTCCTGAAACCGGCCGACATCCGCGCCCTGCGCAGCGCCGGCCACATGATCGGCACCCACTCCCACACGCACCCCGACATCTTTCGGAGCCTGTCCCCTGCGCTCATGGCGAGCGAGTGGGGAGTCAGTCGGGCGATCCTCGAGGCGCTGCTCGGCGAACCGTGCGTCGCGGCGTCCGTCCCGGGCGGCGATATCTCGCGCATGGTGCTCGAGTCCGCCGGCGAAGCCGGCGCCCGCTACCTGTTCACGTCCGAGCCGTTGCTCGCACCCGAGCGTTTGGGCGACACCTGGATCCTGGGCCGCGTGATCCTCAAGTCCGGAATGTCCGCTGCCACGATTCGGGAGCTGGTTGCGTTCCGCGGCTGGCAGCGCGCCAAGCTGCTGCGCCGGCTCGGCGGGTTGGCGCGCACACTGTCGCCGTCCCTGTACGCGCAGTATGTGCGCATGCGCACCCGCGAGGGTTCCTCGTGACCGCCGTGTCTCGACCGCGTGGGAAGATCGCCCCCAAGGGAGCCCGGAAGCCGGAACCGGCGCTTCGGGTCCTGATGGTGACGAGCGAATGGCCCGCCCCCGGCTTCGCGGGGACGACGAACTTCATCAAGCAGCAAGCGGAGTTCCTGCAGGCGGCCGGCGTAGACGTAGAAGTATTCGTCTTCCGGGGCAGCCGGAACCCGTACAACTATGCCGCGGCGTGGGCGCGACTGCGTCCCCGGCTCACGCCGGATCGCTACGACCTGATTCACGCGCAGTTCGGCCAGAGCGGCCTGCTCGCGCTCCCCAAGCGCCTGCCGCTGGTCGTGACGTTTCGCGGCAGCGACCTGCTCGGCATCGTCGCTGACCGCAACGGGCGGTATACCGTGGTGGGCCGGGTGCTGCAGCAGGCGTCTCGCTTCGTGGCGCGGCATGCCGACGCGGTGATCCTGGTGTCGGACCACATGCGGCGGAGTATCAAAACCACGGCGCCGGTGCACATCATTCCCTCGGGGCTCGATCTCGACCTGTTCCAACCTACCCCGCGCGACGAAGCGCGCCGGAAGCTCGGCATGGATCCCAACGAGCGACTCGTGTTATTCGTCGGGCGGGAGCATCAGGCGCGCAAGCGCTACGGCCTGGCCAAGCAGGCCGTGGAGATATTGACTGAGCGGATGCCGGCCAGACTGGTCGTAGGCTGGGGCGTGCCACACGAGAAGATCCCACTCTACATGAGCGCGAGCGACGTCCTCATCGTGACCTCGATGCATGAGGGCTCACCCAACGTGGTCAAGGAAGCCCTGGCATGCGACCTGCCGGTCGTCTCTGTGGCGGTGGGCGACGTGCCTGAGCGCCTGCAGGGCGTGGAGGGCTGCGAACTGACTGCCGATGACCGCCCCGAGACCATTGCCGCCGCGCTGGAACGCGTGCTGCAACGCGGCGAGCGGATCGACGGCCGCGCAGCCATCCAGCACCTCGATGAGCGCCTCCTTACGGAGCGCGTGATCGAGATCTACCGCTCGGTATTGCCTCGCCAGCAGGCCTGACAGTTACCAGAAACACGTCGAATGCGGGCCCGGTGCGCGGCGGCGACGCCGTCACCCGGCCCACCGGCAGGGGCGGCACCCGCTCAGCGGTCATTGGCACGGCTATTGAATCCCCGACATAGGTCCCGCGCATGAGTGGGGGGCCAAATACGTCTTGCACGCTGCGTACCTCGTACGATTGTCCCTGTGCGAGCACGCGGGACAAATCCACGTTGACGCTCGCTTGCCCGCTCCAATTGTATACGACGATGTGCGCCCGCCCCGGCTCGTAGCGGTTTGGCCGGACGACCACCGTCGGGGTCGCGGGCGCGTGCGGCCAATCGAGGAGGGAATTGCTCCCTCCCGGCGCGTCTCCGCTGAGCAACTGCTTCGCGCCGCCGAGCGTGTTACCCTCCACGATCGCGCTCGTCCAGGTCCCGATCCGCAGCGCGGTTTGCCCACCCCAGATGAGATTCCCCTGCACGACGACGTCGTCGTTGCGCAGCGGGGCGTAGCCAAGGCGCAGGTTCTCACCCTCCTGCCCCGAGAAGTAGAGCAGGTTTTCGACCACCTGCATGCCGGACATCGGTACCTCGCCGCCCACCAGGATGTTGCCCTTCGCCCGGTATTTATTCGAGATGGTGCCGTTGTTGAATGCGACGTTGCCCTCGAGACGCACGTTGCGTTGCGGCGGATTGCGCGGGCTCGCGTACACATGGATGCCGTACCCGAGGTTGTCGAAGAAGACGTTGTCAGCCAGCAGTTTCGTGCCGCGCTCGTTGTGGACGTACACGCCATGGTCGAGGTTCTCGTGTGTCCCGTTGTTGTACACGATACAGCCATACAGCTCGGCGTCCTCGCCGGGCGTCCAGAAGCTGATCCCCATCGTGCCGGCATCGTGAATGATGAGATTGATGAAGCGCCCACCGTTGGTCCGCGCCTCGAGCCCGTACGTGTTGGTGCGGACGGGATCGGACTGCATGATCTCGAAGCCCCAGAACGTAAGAAAGGCGCCGTCGGCCTTGAGCGTGCCGTCGATCGTGGCCCGCTCGCCAGCACGTTGCCGAAACACGATCGGCCGCTCGGCCTCGCCGACCAGCGCGGTCCGGAACGCCCCACGGTATTGCCCGCCGTGAAGCCAGATCGTATCACCGGGCCGGACGCGGCCCTTCGCGCCGGCGAGCGCCGTGGCCAAGTCCCAGGGGCGGGCGGCTGTCCCGGCTCCCCTCGCGGTTCCGGTCGGCGATACGTGATAGCTCGCCGGGATCGGCGCCCGGGAGGCTTGTCCTCCAAGCGTGGCGCCGAGCAACACGGCGAGTCCGCCGCGATCCCAAACGGATCTCAGCAGCACGCGCGCTACGGCTTGACCGTGACGATGTACACGTTGAAGCGCGTCCCCGTGGCGGGTGCGCGAGACGCGATGCCGATGGGGGATGGGGGCGCGACCCCGGAGAGCGGCAACGTGACAGCGCCACCGCGATACGTCCCCGCGACGACAGCGGGGCCGAAGAGATCCTGGACGTTGCGAATCTCGTAGGCCGCCCCGACGGAGAGCACGCCCGTCAGATCCACGGCCACCGCGGCCTGATCGCTCCAATTGTAGACGACGATATTGGCTCGTCCCGCTTCGTACGGATTCGGCCGCACGATCACCCGGGTCGGACCGGGGAAGCCCGAAACGACGTCGCCCGCACCAATCAAACCGGTGACACGCTCCCAGACGTCGAATGTGTAAATCGAGTCGCGAAACGACCACGCGCGCACGCCCGGGGCAGCATCGAAAATGTTCTGGCTCCAGCGCTGCCCGGCCGGCGCCGAGTCGGTCAGGCTGATGAGCAGTCGCAGCGAGTCAGTGCCGACGAAGCTGTTCTCCGTGACCGCGGCCGAGCTCCAGTTCCCCACCTCTAACACGGGACCGCCGCCGACGAAGTAATTGCCCTGCAGCTGCATGCTACCGTTTCTCGCGGCGTTCCATCCGATGCGCACGTTGGTGCTCGACGTGTCGCTGGAAGCGAAATAGGTGGCGTTGTTCTCCAGCACGTCGCCGCTCGCCGGCTCATTGCCTCCGAGGAGGATGTTGGCAGCGGTGGAGTTGTCGGCAAGCGTGCCATTGTTGAACGCCACGTTGCCCTCGACCCGGATGTTGACGAGACGCCATCCGGGGTCGGCATAGGCGTGGACGCCGTAGCCGAACTGATTGAACACGACGTTGTCGCGCGCGACGACCGGCCCGCTGTTGCTCATCAGGTACAGCCCGTGACCGTGCCCGCGGTCGGGCCCCTGCCAGCCGTTGTTGTAGATGACGCAGCCGGCGATCTCCACGTCACTCTGCAACGGATCTGTGTAGAACCCGACACCCCCGTCATGGATCACGAGATTGACGAACCTCGTGTGAGAGGCGTAGTTCGAGACCCCGTTGGCCCGGAAATCGGTGGCGGTCGAGGTCGTGATGCGTGTCGCGTCGGTGTTCGTGACCTCGAACCCCCAAAAAACGGTCCACGGCCCTTCCACGTTGAGTACACTGAAGCCGCTCGGTGTCCCGGCACCATCGATGATGGCCCGTTCACCCCGGTATTGCCGCACGACGACGGGCTGGCCCGCCGCGCCTTCCACGGTGCTGCGGAAGGCCCCCTGCTCCGTCGGGCGGTACGTGCCGCCGCGCAGCCAGATTGTGTCGCCCGGTGCGACGACGCCGGCGCCCCCCAACGCAGTGGCAAGATCCCAGGGTTGCGTGAGGCTCCCGTTCCCTGCACTCGTGCCCCCCGGAGCCGCGTAATAGGCCCTGGCGCCCACTACCACGGGTGCAGCGGACTTCGGGGTCACCAGGCGATCGACGACGCAGCCCGCCAGACCGCCGGTCAGTAGGGCGAGCGCCAAGAATCGAGTGAGCATGGCGAGAAAGCTCGCGCGCGCCGGGCAGGCGGCCATCCCTCACCCGGTTGAACGGCGGCTTAATTCTCTGCTCCTAGGGACGACTAGTTCTTTGGAGGGGATCGTACGTCCAAAACGGCAACGCCCCGGGGCCGTGAAGCGCCCCGGGACGTGCCATCCAGTTCTCCCGTCACGGACCTAGTTCAACGGCACCACGACGAACGTGTCGAAGTTCGGGCCGGTGCGTGGCGGTGTCGGGGTGCTGCGGCCCAACCGCGCCGGCGGTGCGACACCGGTCATCGGCAGGCTGATCGAACCCCCGCGATACGTGCCGCTCGCTACAGCCGGGCCGTACATGTCCTGCACGTTGTGCACCTCGTAGCGCTGCCCCGCGGCGAGCACGCCGGAGAGGCTCACGCTGACGCTGCTCTGGCTACCCCAGTTGTACACGACGACCAGCGCCCGCCCCTGTTCATATAGGTTGGGCTTGACGAACACCTTCGTGTCGGGCGGAACAAGGGTGCTGGCACATGTATCAGTCAGACCCAAGCCCGTCGCTTGCTGCCAATCGGCGTGCGGCATCGCCGCGGAAGGCGTCCGCCACGCCGCGGCAGTCGCCACTCGGTAGTAGCCGTTGCCGCTGAAGCTGTGCCCCGCCGGCGAGGCCCGGAGATCCACGATCTCCGCCAGACCGCCCACCGTGTTGTTCGCCACGGTGGCGTTAGTCCAGTCACCGACCACGAGGGCAGTGGCACCGCCAAAGACGTAGTTTCCGGTGACCACGACGTCGAGGTTCGCCGCGGTGTAGCCGACTCGCAGGTTTTCACCCACCGAACCCGAGAAGTACAGCAGGTTGTCCACCGCCTGCATGCCCTCGTCCGGGCTGTCCGCGCCGATGAGGATGTTGCCCTTGGCGGCGTAGTTCGCCGAGATCGTCCCGTTGTTGAATGACACGTTGCCGATCACGTGCACGTTGCGCTGCGTCCCGTCGGTGGGTCCCGCGTAAACGTGGATCCCGTACGCCAGGTTGTTAAAGAACACGTTGTCCTTGATCAGCTTCGTGCCGCTCGTGTTGTGCACATAGGTGCCGTGGTCCAGGTTCTCGTGCGTGCCGTTGTTGTACACGATGTTCCCGTACAGCTCGGCATCTACCGCCTCGTCCCAGAACGTAATGCCCTGCTGGGCCGCATCGTGAATGACGAGGTTGATGAACTTCTGGCGCGCACCGCGGGATTCGAGCGCCGGCAGGACGCCGCTGGGCGCCGACGACATGATCTCGAAGCCCCAGAACGCGACGTCAGTACCATCGGCGCGCAGCGTGCCGTCGATCCTCGCATGCTCACCGGGATACTGACGGAATACGAGTAGCCGGCCCACGGCGCCGGACATAGCGGTGCGGAAGTTGCCTGTGTACGTGCCGGCACGCATCCAGACGGTATCGCCCGGCTGCACGCGACCGCTGCCACCCGCCAGGGCCGTCGTCAGGTCCCACGGACGGGCTACGCTGCCGTCCCCGGCGCTCGAGCCGGTGGGCGAGGCATAGTAACCTCCGATAGGAGCGGGGCGAGGCTGATTTGTGGTGGTGTCAGGCGGGGTGGGATTGGTGATCGACCGCTGCGTCGCGCAAGCTGCAAGCGCGGCGGCGGCCACGACCACTACCCAACTCTGCGCCAACCGACGAGAAAGCTTGAAGGAGAACGTCATAGTGCGTGTCCTTTCGTCAAAGGGCGCGAAACTGGCGCCCTGGGCTTTCGAAGCGAATTAGCTCTGCGTGCTGCGTAGGATGATGTCGGGGCTATGCTCAGGTGGGCCCTCACCGACCCCTCACCATAATGGATTAGCTAGTTGGGTGCAAGAGAATTAATCCAAAGCTGCCAAAGGGGTTATGGGACATGTGGATGGCCCGGATTGTGCAGAGGGGGAGGGTGCAGCACGGAAGGTCGGGAGTACTCGGTAGGCCCTGCGAGGGCGTCTCGCGGGAGTAGCTCAGAGAGAGCGCCGGGGATACCACCTCGGAGGTCGCGGCTTCAACACCGCCTCCCGCTCCTCGCCTTCGCAAGGAAAGGCAGCCTTGGGACAACGCGCGCAGATGACCACGCGGTCGCCATTGGGCGCGACTTACCTCACTAGGGGCCTGGCAATCGTCGGCGTCTTGCTGTTGGGCGCCTGTCCGAAGTCCATCACCGACTCGGGGTACGTGCTCACGGTGACGCCCCCGTCGGCCAGCCTAGCTGTTGACGGCAGTACTCGCTTCACGGCCACGCTCCGCGACCGGGACGGCAAGATCGTCCCGACCGCTTTCTCCTGGAGCGCCGACAATCAGGCCGTCGCTACCGTCGATTCCGCGGGCGTCGTCCGAGCCGTTGCCCCCGGGTCCACCGTCATCAGAGTCTCGACGCGCGGCATGATCGCGAATGCCTCCATCACCGTGGCCGCCGACGGCCAGACCCTCACCGTCAGCCCAACCGCGGCGAGCGTGTTCGTGAATGCCACGCAGCGCTTCACCGCCACCCTCCGGGACCGGAATGGGACTGTCATCCCCTCCACGCCGCAATGGACCAGCACGGACCCCAGCGTTGCGACGGTGGACGGCAGCGGTGTGGCGCAAGGCAAGGCGAGCGGAGCGACCACCATTCAGGCGCGCGTCGGGGATCTGGTCGCGGGCGGCACGCTCACGGTGAGCGTGCGGGCTACGTCCGCCGTCCTCGTCGGCGCCGGGGACATCGCGGCCTGCGCACCGTCGACCGGCGAGGCGACCGCCACCCTGCTGGATGGCATCGCCGGCACCGTGTTCACCGCGGGCGACAATGCTTACGAAAACGGCTCGGCGGCTGAGTACGCCAATTGCTACGCCCCGTCGTGGGGGCGCCACAAAGCGCGCACCCGGCCTGTCCCCGGCAATCACGAATACCAGACCTTCGCTGCCGCCGGATATTTTGGCTATTTCGGCGCTGCCGCCGGCGACCCGGCCACGGGCTATTACAGCTACGAGCTCGGGCCCTGGCACATCGTCGCGTTGAATAGCAATGTCCAGATGGACGCCGGCTCGCCGCAGGAGCAATGGCTGCGCGCAGACCTCGCGGCGCATCCGACGCTGTGTACGCTGGCGTACTGGCATCACCCCCGCTTCAGCTCAGGCCTCAACCACGGCAGCTCCACCGCCACCCAGGCGCTCTGGCAAGCGCTGTATGACCTCGGCGCGGACGTCGTGATTTCGGGTCACGACCACATCTACGAGCGCTTCGCCCCCCAGGCGGCGGATGGCAAGCTCGATCTGGCGCGCGGCCTACGGGAATTCGTCGCGGGCACAGGCGGTGCGGGCCTGTATCAGTTCGGCACGATCGCCGCCAACAGCGAGGTGCGAAACAACACGACCCGCGGCGTCCTGAAGCTGACGCTGTACGCGGATCGCTATGACTGGAAGTTCGTGCCGGTGGCGGGGTCGACCTTCACGGATGTGGGCAGCGCCAGCTGCCACTAGCAGTGCCTTAGCCAGTAGCACCCGCGACGGTCAGGGATGTTGGAAGAGGAGGAAAAGGAAGTTGGTCTAGCGGGGGTGGGGGGAGGAAGGCGCGCCGTCGGTCAACATCCACACATCGAGCTGCCGCAGCTCCTGCTTGATCCGGTCGAGAGCGACGTCGTCCTGGAACGGCTCGAGCAGATCCCTGGCGCGCTCCAGGTAGGCCCGTGCTTCGTGCCGGTCGCCCATGGTCGTGCGGAAGCGGGCGTACTCCCCATACACATCGGCTTCCAACCGCGGCGCCGGCTCACCACTGCGACATAGCTCGATCGCCTGCTCGAAGAAGACGAATCCGTTGTCGTCTCCCTGACGGCCCCGCATTTTCCCCAGGACGACGTAGACACGCGCCAAGGACCGCGCGAGCTGATGGGCGATGGCGAGCTCCTCGGCGCGCCGGGCCTCGTCTTCGGCGTCGGGCAGCCGGCCCGCGTCGAGATAGAGCTCCGCCAACCGCAGCCGAATAACCAGCTCGAGCGCCGGATCCCCGCCCGTTACGGGAAGCCGGCTGAGCGCCTCGCGATAGGTCGCGAGCACGTCGCTCGCCCGGCCCTGCGTCGCCTCCATGAGCCCGCGGGCGAGCAGGGTCCGGATGACGCCGTCGCTGTCGCCCAGCGCTTCGAAGGTGTCCAACGCGCGGCGGAGCCGATCGGCCGCCGCCTCGAGCTGGCCACGGCGCACGGCGGTTTCTCCGAGACCGAGCGAGAGGGCCCCCGTGAACACCTGATTGTCCTTCGCGTACTGGAGGCCCCGCGTGTACCACGCCTCGGCGCCGACCCATTGCGACTGGGCGAACAGGACGTCGCCGAGGCCTTGGCATGCCCCGGCGGCGTGTTCCCCGTCCGCCTCGGCCTCCGCCAGGGCGAGACTGCGCTGAAATGCGCGCGCGCCCTCGTCCAGATAGCCGCGACTCGCTTCGAGCCGGCCGAGATGACAGAGCGCCTCCATTTCGGGCTGACGATCCCGCAGCTGCTCGGCGATGCCGAGCGCCTGCTGATACCAGGCGTGCGCCTGGGTGTAGCGGACACCCTGTTCCTCGCATTCCCCCGCGCGCACCAGCGCGCGCACCGCCTGCGAGAGGTCGCCGCTGCGCTCGGATTCGAGGGCGTCCACCGCCGCGTCGTAGAGGGTCGCCACGTGCCCTGTGACCTGAGCGAGGACCTGTGGCACCCGGGCGCGCAGGTCTGCCGGATCGAGCGACCGTTTTCCGATCGTGCGATTGGGCTCGGCCGCGGTCCACGCCTCCGGCCCGCGCGTCGAGGAGAGAGAGACCACGAAAGCGCGGAGGGGAGCCAAGTCATCGACGTCGGGCAATAGCCGCAACGCCTGTTCAACCCGAAGCGGCGGCTGCATTCCCGGCGCCAGACTCACGATCTCACCCCTTTGCGGTTGTTTAGCACACGACGGTCCCGATGCCACGCTTTGCACGAAGCGCGCCAGCGCACAGGGTTTTGGGTCAAATGTCGGTGCATCTTGTTACTTCAGAAATCCCAAGGGGTTACTCATTGGTGGTCCTAACGGTGTAGATCGAAGGGGCCCTACCCTGAGGCGAGGGCGCAAAAAGGCGTGCCCGAAAACGCTGCGCGCCGGGGGGTGGGGTGGGAAACGCCCCGGGGACGGGGCTAGAGCTGGTACTCTTTGATTTTGCGCGCCAGCGTATTGCGGTGCACACCCAGGATCTGGGCGGCTTCCCCAATCTGCCCGCGCGTGTGCGTGAGCACCTGCGCGATGTGGCGCGCCTCTGCTTCCTGCAACGTCGCCATCGGACCGGAGGCCGTGGCTTCGCTTCTCGAGATCCCGGCCAGCCATTCCTCCGGCAGGTCCACGGACCGCAGGACCTCGTCCTCACACAACAGCACGGCGCGCTCGATCACGTTGCGCAGCTCGCGCACATTGCCGACCCAGGCGTGCTCGTGTAACAGCGCCAGCGCCCGGTCCGAGATCGCGGTGATGGCTTTCGAATAGAGCTTGCCGAACTCCTGCAAGAAATGGGAGGTCAGCAGGATGAGATCGTCGCCCCGCGCGCCGAGCTGCGGGAGCTGGATCGTCACGACCGCCAGGCGGTAGTACAGATCCTCGCGGAATTTTCCTTCCGCGATCATCTGCTTCAGGTCTTGGTTCGTCGCGGCGATGAGGCGGACGTCCACGGGGATCGCCTCGCCGCCGCCGACGCGCTCGACTTCCCGCTCCTGGATCGCCCGCAAGATCTTGCTCTGCAGCACCAGACTCATGTCGCCGATCTCGTCGAGGAACAGTGTCCCGCAGCTCGCGCGCTCGAACCGTCCGATCTTGCGGGCGACCGCGCCCGTGAACGCGCCCTTCTCATGACCAAACAGCTCGCTCTCGAGCAGGTTCTCCGGAATGGCGGCGCAGTTCACCGCGACGAACGGGCGCGCGCTGCGCGGGCCGTGGGCGTGGATCGCCCGGGCGACGAGCTCCTTGCCCGTACCCGACTCGCCTTGGATCAACACGGTCGCCGCGCTGGGCGCGACCTGCGCGATCGTCCGATACACACCGACCATTGCGGCGCTCTGGGACACGATCTGATAGGGCCCGACGGCGACGGCCGTCACGGCGGGCAACGGCAGCGGCGTTTCGGCGGCCGCGGCGAGCACGCGGTTCAATGCCGCGCGCAGCTGATCGCGCTCGAGGGGGAGCGGCAGGACCGCGCTCACTCCCAATTCGGTGGCCCGCAGCGCGAGGCTCATCGAAGGCGATTGCGCCACGGCGATCATGCGCGGCCGCACGGCGAGCCGCGGCAGCACCTGTTCCCACCATTCGAGCTGCACATCCGCATCGCTATCGAACACCGTCAGCACCGCGTCCCAACCGCCGTGCGCGAGGGCCTGCAGCGTCGTCGCTTCATCCGCGGTCCGCTCCAGCACCGCGCCGGATTGCTCGACGTAGCGGGCGAGCTCGCGGAACAGCGACGGATCGCCGCCGACGCCGAGCAGGCGCGCGGCGCGCACCCGATTCTCGACGCGGGTTTCGACCTGGGGTTCGTCGAGAAGCATCGCCTTCATCCCTGTTCCCTCAAACCCGCGTGGCCAACCCGGCGTGCCCCGGCGCGCTCGACGTGCCGGCAGCGCGTCCACTTGCGCATCGTGACCGTCGTGCCGCGACCCGGCTCCGACCGCACCCGGAACTCGTCCATGAGGCGGCGGGCACTCGCCAATCCCAAGCCATGGCCGCCGGATGTCGAGGAACCATCGCGGAGGGCTTGGCGCACGTTGGCGATCCCGGGCCCGCTATCGCGCGCCACGATCGCGACCCCGAGGCGTCCGCGTTTCTGAATCAGATGCAACATCAAGTCACCGCGCTGACCGTACGCCAGAACGTTGCGCGCCACTTCGAGGATGGCTGCGGCGATGACGGTGATGTCGGTGGGTGAGAAGTCGAGCCGCGATGCGAGTCGCCGTCCCTGTTCTCCGGCGACCGCGACGTCAGCGTCGGTGGTGATCGGGATGCGTACGCGAACGCTCGATGCGGGGGAGGGCTGCGCGATCGGCGCCGCGGATGACACGGCGGCGGGATCGAGACGTTCGACCGGGGCTTGCGGAGTCATGTTAATACCTCAGGAGTCCGAACCAAGGACGCGCGGATTACGTGATGAGATTCTACGAGGTGGCCTGAGGCGGGAACATCGCTCAGCAGGATGGAAAGGGGGTTAGAACGGGAGGGGGATAAATGGGTTAACGAGCACCTCAGGGACTAGTCCATCGGATGCACTAATTTGTAGCACCGCAGGGGGGGGCGGGCCTAACCCCCATAGCAGGAATTAGTGCGAAATCGCCTAAGGGTGAGCCGGGGAGATCCCCCCTTCCCCACCTGCCCCCGCCCCTCCTGATCCCCCCAGCTCGTCGAGTTCTTCCAGCCCTATCAGCACGTCGCGCGGCTTGGAACCATTGGCGGGCCCCAGCACTCCGGCCAGCTCTAGTTGGTCAATGATGCGCGCCGCCCGGCCATAGCCGATGCTCATGCGCCGCTGCAATAGGGAGGTCGAGCCGAGCTGATTCTGAATGCAGACCTCGGCGGCCTGCCGGAACAGCGCGTCACGCGCTCCCGCTCCCGGCTCCCCACCGCCTCCTCCCGCTTCGCCCTCTCGCTCGGCCTCTTCCAGCGCCGCTACTTGCTCGTCGATCGAGGTCCCCGGCGGGGCGATTGCGGCGCGCTGGTGCGCCTTGTACCACTCCATGAGGCGCTCGGTCTCGTCGGTGGAGATGAACGCGCCCTGCACCCGCATCGGCTCGCTCTTTCCGGGCGGTAGGAACAACATGTCGCCGTTGCCGAGCAGCGTCTCCGCCCCGTTTTGGTCGAGAATCGTGCGGCTGTCGACCTTCGCCGAGACGCGGAACGCGATCCGGCAGGGGAAATTTGCTTTGATGAGACCGGTGATGACGTTCACCGAGGGACGCTGCGTCGCGAGAATCAGGTGGATACCGATAGCCCGCGCTTTCTGCGCGAGTACCGCGAGCGGCGTTTCGATCTCGCCTTGCACGGTGAGCATCAGGTCTGCGAGTTCGTCGACGATGAGCACGATGTACGGCAGAATGCCCCCGGTGTATGGAGCATCGAGCGGCAGCTCTTTCTGAATCCCCGCTTGTGTCGCGAGCGTCTCGCGCGGGCCCTTGAGCGGCGCCTTGGCGTCGACCTTCTTGTTGAAGTCCGCGATGTTCCGCGCGTGATTCGCGTGCAACAGTTTGTAGCGGCGCTCCATCTCCCACACCGCCCACTTCAGCACGTTCGCGGCCTTATGGTGGCTCGTCACAACCGGCAGGCCGAGGTGCGGCAGCGCGGCGTACATCGACAGCTCGACCATTTTGGGATCGATCATCAAGAGCTTCAGCTTCTCGGGCGAATGCGCGTACACCAGGCTCGTGATGATGGCGTTGATGCAGACCGATTTGCCCGACCCGGTGACACCGGCAATGAGCAGGTGGGGCATCTTCGCGAGGTCGTCCACCACTTCGTCGCGCTCGAGACTCCGGCCGAGCGCGAGGGGCAGGCTACGCTCGGGGCGACGGAACTCGGCAGAATCGATCAGGTCGCGCACGTGCACCATCCGCGGCGTCGGGTTAGGGACCTCGATGCCGATCGCCGCCTTCCCCGGGATCGGCGCCACGATGCGCAACGACTGCGCCCGCATCGCCAACGCCAGATCGTCGGCGAGTGACGACACCCGCCCGACTTTCACGCCGCGCCCCGGCTCGAGCTCGAACCGCGTGACGACGGGGCCCACGGTCTTGTCCGTGATCTGCGCGGCCACCCGGAACGTCTCGAGGGTCGCGACGAGCCGCCGACCCATCTCTTCGATTTGCACCGCGTCGGCATCGCCCACGGCGCCCGGGCCCTCGTTCAGCAATTCGATGGGAGGGATGAGTGTGCCCACGGGCAGCGGTGTGGATTTGGGGAGCGGTGCGCTCTTCGCCTTACGGTCCTTCGGGATGCGGGATGCGGGGAACGGGATGCGTGAGGGCTCGGCAAGTTCTTCCGGCGGTGTCTCTTTCGGGCGCGGCTCGCGTTTGGGTTTGTCCGCATCCCGCATCCC
>DATNMO010000011.1:0-99910 GCA_035602245.1 Gemmatimonadales bacterium | reverse complement strand
TCGATCAGGTCAAGAAAGCGGCGCCCACCGGGGGCACGCTCGGCGGCACGGAAACGATCCTCCTGGCCGAGGACGACGAGTTGTTGCGCCCACTGGCGCGGGAGCTGCTGGTCAGGCTCGGCTACCGCGTGCTCGACGCCGCCAACGCCGCCGCCGCCCTCGAGCTCGCCCGCGCCCATCCCGGCGACATCCACCTCCTCGTCTCCGACGTCGTGATGCGGGGACAGAGCGGCCTGCAGCTCGCCCGCCAGCTGGCCGCCCGGCGCCCGCAAATGAAGGTGCTGTACATGTCGGGGTACACGGACGAGGCGATCGTGCGGCACGGGCTGCTCGATCCCGGCAAGAACTTCCTCCAGAAGCCCTTTACGCCCGCCGTGCTCGCGCAGAAGGTCCGCGACGTGCTGGACGCGACGTGAGCCTTCCCGAAACTCCGAATCGGTCGTAGCATAGGGCCACTCACACGGGGGGAAGTGATGAAGGTCGAGCAGGCCCCCGGAGCCGTGCCTACCCAGGTCGCGCGGGATCAGACGGTCACGGAGCTCCGGCGCATCCAGCAACAGCTCGCTGAAGCGCAGGCACTGGCGCACGTGGGCAGCTGGGACTGGGATGTCGTTACCGACCGAATCACCTGGTCCGACGAGCACTACCGCATCTTCGGCCTCACACCGCGCGCTCCGATCGACGTTCGCTCCGTCATGCAGTGCATCCACCCGGACGACCGCGCTCTGGTGGAGCGCCTCATCGCACGATCCTTCGCGGATGGCCGCCGATTCAACTGCGAGTTCAGAGTGCAATTTCCGGACGGTAGCGAACGGATCGTGGAAGCGCGCGCCGAGCTCGAATTGGATCACGCCGGGCGGCTGATCCGCAATCACGGCACTGTCCAGGACGTCTCGGAGCGGCGGCAGGCAGAGACGGCGCTGCACGAAGCCGAGGCGAAGTACCGCGCCCTCGTCGAGCACGCCGTGGAAGGGGTGTTCCGCACTACTCCCGCCGGCCGGTTTCTCATGGCGAACGAGGCGCTCGCCCGCATGCTGGGGTACGAGACCGCGGAGCAGCTCATCGCCGACCGCACGGATCTCGATCGGCAGCACTACGTACGCCCCGAGGAGCGCGTGCGGTTCCGGCGGCTCCTGGAAGCGGAGGGAATCGTCCGCGGGTTCGAGTACGAGGCGTATCGGCGCGACGGGACGATCGTGTGGCTGCGGGACCACGTGCGCGCGGTGCGCGACGCGTCCGGGGCGACGCTGTGCTACGAAGGCACGACGGAAGACGTGACGAGCCGCCGCCACGCCGGCCAGCTTCTCGACCTGCGCGTGCGGCAGCAGGCGGCCGTCGCCCGTTTTGGGGAGGCGGCGGCGGCCGGCGGCGACCTCAACGCCTTGTTGGAATGCGCTGCCGGACTCGTCGCCGAGACGCTCCGTGTCGAATTCGCGCAGGTGCTCGAGCTCCGCCCCGACCGGACCTTGCTGTTGCGCGCCGGCACCGGCTGGCAACCCGATTTCGGGCCCGTCGTCTTCGCGGCCGGCCACGGATCGCAAGCGGGATTCACGCTGCTGTCGGCACGTCCCGTGGTGGTCGAGGATGCACGCACCGAGACGCGGTTCAAGGCGCCGCGCCACTTGAGCGATCACGGCGTCATCAGCGGCATCACCGTGCTCATCGGCGTGCCGGAGCGACCCTTCGGCGTGCTCGGCGCGCAGAGCACGGCGGCGCGCGCCTTCACGTCCGACGACGTGAATTTCCTCCAGGCCGTGGCCAGCCTGCTCGCCGCGGCAATTGGCCGGCAACGCGCGGAAGATGTGCGCGAGCACCTGCTGGCGCGGGCCATCTCCGCGCAAGAGGAAGAGCGCCAGCGCGTGGCGCGCGAGCTGCACGACGAAACGGGCCAGGCACTCACCGCGATCCTCGTCGGCCTCCGCAACGTCGAGGCCGCGGCATCGGGGACCGCGGCGCAGCAGATCGAGGAACTCCGCTGTCTCGTCGCCGCGACGCTGCGGGACGTCGGACGTATCGCCCGCGGACTCCGCCCATCCGCGCTGGACGACCTGGGCCTGATCCCGGCATTGCAACGCTACGGCGAAGAGCTCGGCGCGGCGCGCGCCCTCGCCGTCGAGATCAGCGGCGATGCCGGCGAACGCTTCCCGCGCGCCGTGGAGACGACGTTGTACCGCATCATTCAGGAAGCGCTGACGAACGTCGCGTCGCACGCGCAGGCGCGTCGCGCCCACGTCGCCATCCGCCGGCACGCGGGCGGGGTCCAAGCCCTGGTGCGCGACGACGGCAGCGGATTTGACGTCGACGCGTCCCTGCAGGGCACCGCGCGGCGTCAGCCGCTCGGCGTGATCGGCATGCAGGAGCGCGCCAGCCTGCTCGGCGGGACGGTGGTGATCGATTCGCGTCTCGGCGCCGGCACGACCGTAACCGTCACACTACCCGTGCAATGAACGCGCGCACGCAGGTCCTGCTGGCCGACGATCACGCGATCCTGCGGGCCGGACTCGCCATGCTCGTCCGGGCGCAACCCGACCTCGAGGTCGTGGGTGAGGCGGCCGACGGCATCGAGGCGCTCGAGAAGATCCGCAAGACGAAGCCCGACGTCGTGATCCTCGACCTGACAATGCCCCGCATGAACGGGTTCGATGCGCTGCGCGAGATTGTGCGGGATATCCCCCAGACCAAGGTGCTCGTGCTCACGATGCACGACGATCCCGCGTATGGGCGCTCGCTCCTGGCAGCGGGCGCGCTGGGATACGTCACGAAGAAGGCGGCGGACCGCGAGTTGCTGACCGCCATCCGCACTGTGCGCGAAGGGCGTCAGTTCGTGGACGTGACCCAAGCAGAAGACATGCTGCCCAAATTCGCCGCACGCCTCCCCGCCAGCCGTGAACTCCTCAGCCAGCGGGAGCGTCAGGTGCTGGCGTTGCTCGCGCGCGGCCACACACACCAGGAGGTAGCCGATCGATTGACGTTGAGTATCAAGACGGTCGAGACCTATCTGTCGCGCCTGACCCGCAAACTGGGTCTGCACCGCCGGGCCGAGCTGGTCCGGTATGCGCTCGAAACGGGCATCCTGGAGCGCGAAATCGTTACAGAGTAGCACGCTACTCCCCGCATCACCCGCATGCGCCGCGCGTGTCAGGGGTTTTCCCGACACCCGGGCCGTCCAGCGCACGAGACTATCCCGTAGCGGTCGTGCCACACCGACAATAGTCCGAAGCTTCACCCTGACGTGGAAGGCCATATCGTGTCGCGTCCCGCGCGGTTACCGCGTCATCTCGCCATCCCCGTTGGCATCAGCGTGCTGCTGGTTATCGTCGTCGGGGGATTCGCGACCGCGGCGTACTGGGAGGTGCGACGCGTCACGGTCGCCGCGGCGGAGCAACATCTGAAACAGGTTACCACGCCCCTCGAGGCGGTGCTGCGCCCGCAGCGACTCGACGAGGTATCGCGCGTGGCGGCTCAACCGGAGGTCGAGGCGTACCTGCGGCGCGGGAAGGCGGCCCCCCGTGCCGTCGCAGACGCGCTCACGCTCCTCACGCGGCGAGATTCCCTCAGCACCGCCGTGGAATTGTGGAATCTGGCGGGCCAGCGCGTGCTGCTGGTCGGCCGCCCGCTGCCGCGGCTCGACACGACTGCGGCCCAAGCGCTTGGCGCGTCGGTCACGCGGGCGGGCGCGGTCGGCCCGCTGCGCGCGCTCGATTCGTCACTCTGCTTCCCCGTCATCGCGGCCGTCGGGCCGAAGACGTCGCCGCTCGGCTACGTGGTGCATTGGCGCCGTATCGTGAGCACGCCGGAGCCCACCCGGCGGCTGAGCGAGCTCATCGGCGCCGACGCCGTGCTGCTGCTCGGCAATCGTAGCGGAGACCTGTGGACAGATCTCAGCGTCCCGACCCCCGTCGCAAGCCCACCCGTGCGAGTGGGCGGCGACACCGGCGTCTTGGAATACACCCGTCCTGGCCGGGGGACGTACTTCGCCACGGCGACGCCTATCGGTGGGACGCCGTGGGCACTGGTGGTCGCGGTCCCCCAGGATCGGGTGCTCGCGCCCGCGCAAGCATTTCTCCACCGTATCGGAGGCGTGGCGCTGTTTTTCATCGGCGCCGGCGTGATGGGAGCGATGGTGCTCAACCGCCGAATTGCTGTGCCCGAGCGCCGCAATGCCGAGACGGCAATCCAGGAGCAGGCGCACCTGCTCGACTTCGCGCACGTCCTGGTGCGGGATCAGGACGGCACGATCCGCCTTTGGAATACGGGTGCTGAACAGCTCTACGGCTGGACGAAAGCCGAGGCCGTCGGCCAGATCTCGCATGAGCTGCTGCATACCGTATTCCCCGAGCCCCTGGAGCACATCAATGCGGCCTTGGAGCGCACGGGACACTGGCAGGGGCTGCTCAAGCATCGCCCCCGCGACGGGCGGCAGATCACGGTCGCCAGCCACTGGGTGCTGCATCGCGCGGCCAGTGGTACCACGTCGGTGCTCGAAGTAAACAACGACATCACGGAGCAACGGCGCGTCGAGGACCTGTTTCGGAGCGTCGTGGCCGCGTCCCCGGTGGGCATGATCATGGTGGAGCGGACGGGGGAGCGCCGCATCGTGCTCGTCAACCGGCAGATCGAGTCGATGTTCGGATACAACGCCGGCGAGCTCCTGGGCAAGTCGGTGGACCTGCTGCTACCGGCACAGCGCGGTGACCACGAGCAGTACCGGGGCGATTTCTTTTCACCGCCAGAGGCGGGAGGGATGGCCGCGGGACGGGCGCTGTACGGCATTCACAAGGACGGCCACCGAATTCCCGTCGAGATCGGCATCAACACGATCGAGCGGGGCACGGGGACGTTCGTGGTCGCCTCGGTGCTCGACATCACAGAGCGAAAGCGGGGCGAGGACGAATTGCGCCGCTCGAACGAGGAGCTCGAGCGCTTCGCGCTCGTCGCTTCGCACGACCTGCAGGAGCCGCTGCGCATGGTGGGGAGCTACGTGCAGCTGCTGGGGGATCGCTATCAGGGGAAGCTCGACGCCGATGCCGACACATTTATCGCCTACGCGCGCGACGCCGCGCTCCAGATGCAGCACCTCGTCGCGGATCTGCTGGCGTTCTCACGGGTGGACCCGCGCGGCGGGGCGCGCGTCGCGACCGACGCGCAGGCTGTCCTTGACCGCGCACTCGCGAGCCTGAAGCTCAGCATCGAGGACGCGGGAGCGGTCGTGACAACCGACGCCTTGCCGACGCTCCCGGCGGATCCGGGACAGCTCGAGCATGTGTTCATCAATCTCATCGGCAATGCCCTGAAATTCTGCGGTGCCCAGCGCCCGGAGGTGCACGTCTCGGCGGCACGCCAGGACGACGGGTGGCTCTTCAGCGTGCGCGACAACGGCATCGGCATCGATCCGCAGTACTTCGACCGCATCTTCGTGATGCTGCAACGCCTCCACGCCCGCGACGTATATCCCGGCACCGGGATCGGGCTCGCGATTACCAAGCGGATCGTCGAGGGGCACGGGGGGCGGATCTGGGTCGATTCGCAGCCGGGCCGAGGCTCGACGTTCTTCTTCACCATTCCAGGCAGGCCGTGACGACCGCCACCGCGACGCCCCCGATCAAGGTTCTCTTGGTCGAGGATAACCCGGGCGATGCCCAGCGTATCTTCCAGATGTTGCGCGAGGTGTCGGACGAGTTCGATCTGCAGCGTGTGGACCACCTGGAAGCCGCCCTCGACCAGCTGGGCCGGGCGGCCGTGGACGTCGTCCTCTTGGATCTCGGGCTGCCGGACAGCCAGGGGCTCGAAACCGTCGTGCGCACCCGCCAGCGCGCGGTCGACAAGCCGATTGTCGTGATCTCCGGCATGGACGACGAAAACGTCGCGCGCGAGGCGGTGCGACGGGGCGCTCAGGACTACCTCGTCAAAGGACGGATCGAGGGACGGGGGCTGGCACGCGTCATTCGCAACGCCATCGAGCGCCAGCGGACGGAAGCGCGGCTGAACGCGATCGTGCGGGCGGCCCTCGACGCCCACGTCATCATGGATGCCGCCGGCACGATCACGGGATGGAACCCCCAGGCCGAGGCGGTATTTGGCTGGCCCGCCGATGAGGTGCTCGGGCGCCCGCTCGCGGAGATCATCATACCGCCGGCGCTGCGCGACCGGCACGGGAAGGGCCTCCGCCACTTCCTCGCCACCGGCGCGGGTCCAATTCTCAACAAACGGGTCGAGCTCACCGCTCTTCGCAAGAACGGGGAGGAGTTCCCGGTGGAGCTGTCCGTCACCCCAATCCGCGTCGGTGATGAGTGGTCGTTCAGCGCGTTTCTCCGCGACATCGGCGAGCGACGGCGTGCGGAGGAAACGTTGGCGGAGCGCACGCGCGTCGCCGAATTGGGCGCGGCAATTGGCGCTGCACTCACAAAAGGGAGCGCGCTATCCGAGGCGCTGAACGGCTGCTGCGAAGCGCTGGTCCGAAACCTCGATGCGGCATTTGCGCGCATTTGGACCTTGAACGAGCCTCAGCAGATGCTCGAGCTACAGGCGAGCGCGGGCCTCTACACCCACCTCGACGGACCCCATAGCCGCGTCGCGGTCGGTCAGTTCAAGATCGGCCTCATCGCGTCGGAGCGCTTGCCCCACGTCACCAACACTGTCATCGGGGATCCCAGAGTGGGCGATCAGGAGTGGGCCAAACGGGAGGGAATGGTCGCGTTCGCCGGTTATCCCCTGCTCGTCCAAGCGCGGGTCGTCGGCGTGGTGGCGATGTTCGCGCGCCATCCATTCACCTCGTTCGTAAGCGATGCGCTTGCGACGGTGGCCGACAGCATCGCCGTCGCGATCGAGCGCAAGCGGGCCGAAGCGGCGCTGCGCGCGAGTGAACAGCGGGCGCGCACGCTCTTCGAGACGGTCCACCTCATCGTGCTGGGCCTCGACGCTGATGGCAAGGTCAACTACGCGAATCCGTTCCTCCTCGAGCTGACCGGTTTCAAGGCCGACGACGTCATCGGCAAGAACTGGTTCGACCACTTGGTCCCGAAAGGCGAGCGCCAGGCGGTCCGCGAGGCGTTCCTCAGGCTGGTGGAGCGCGACGCCCACGTCCACTACCAGAACGCGATTCTAACCAAGTCTGGCGAGGAGCGGATGATCGCCTGGAGCAACACCGTGCTGCGGGACGCCGCAGGAAAGGCGACCGGCACGTTGAGCATCGGCGAGGACATGACCGAGCGGGCACGACTCGAGCAGCAAGTGCGCCAGGGACAGAAAATGGAAGCCGTGGGACGGCTAGCCGGGGGTATCGCGCATGATTTCAACAACCTGCTCACGGCCATTTTTGGCTACTCGGATTTGCTGGCCGAAGAGCTGCCCGCCGACAGCCCCGCCCGCGAGGACCTGCAGGAGATCCGGACCGCCGCCACGCGCGCCGCGGCTCTCACTCGCCAGCTGCTGGCGTTCAGCCGTCAGCAGGTGCTGCAGCCGGTCGTGTTGAACATCAACGGCGCGATCGAGGACCTCGAAAAGATGCTGCGGCGCGTCCTGGGTGAGGACGTCGAGCTCGAGACACACCTGGCTCGCGATCTCGGGAACGCCACGGTGGACCCGGGCCAGCTCGAGCAGGTGATCATGAACCTCGCTGTGAATGCCCGCGACGCGATGCCCACCGGCGGCAAGCTGACGATCGAGACGGCCAACGTCGCGCTCGGCGGTGATTACGCCGAGGCCCATCGTCCGGTCGTGCCGGGCGATTACATCATGCTGGCCGTCAGCGACTCCGGCATCGGTATGAACGAAACGGTCAAGACACGCCTGTTCGAGCCGTTCTTCACCACCAAGGAAATCGGCAAAGGCACAGGGCTGGGTCTCGCGACTGTGTACGGGATCGTGAAGCAGTCGGGCGGCTACATTTGGGTCTATTCCGAGCCTGGTCACGGGGCCGCGTTCAAGGTCTTTTTCCCGCGCGTGCACGCGCCCGTGGATGAGGCGAAGAAGGCGGCGCCCACGGATGGCAAGCTCGGCGGCACGGAAACGATTCTCCTGGCCGAGGATGACGAGCTGCTGCGCCCGCTGGCGCGTGAGCTGCTGGCCAAACTCGGGTACCGCGTACTCGAAGCGTCCAGTGCCGCGGCCGCCCTCGAGCTCGCCCGCACGCATCCCGGCAACATCGATCTGCTCGTCTCCGACGTCGTGATGCCGGAGCAAAGCGGCCTGCAGCTTGCCCGTCAGCTTGCCGCCGACCGCCCGCAGATGAAGGTGCTGTACATGTCGGGGTACACAGACGAGGCGATCGTGCGGCACGGGCTGCTCGATCCCGGCAAGAACTTCCTCCAGAAGCCGTTTACGCCCGCTGTGCTCGCGCGGAAAGTTCGCGAGGTGCTGGATGCGCAATGATGGACCAAGCGCCTTGGCGTGATGCGGCGTGGCGTCTATATTTCGCGACTCTTCCCGAGTAGCTCAGTTGGTAGAGCAGCCGGCTGTTAACCGGCGGGTCGCAGGTTCGAGTCCTGCCTCGGGAGTTTCCCCCGCCTCCGTCTTCCGCATTAAGTCCCTGTAGCCCCACAGGTTTACCTCGCGCTTCCGGCACGATTCTCGCCATCAGTAAGCGTAGTTCGGATCGCTACGACCGGAACAGGTGCGCGTGGCTCGCGTGCGCCCTTGGTGAGTGCAGAGGTAAATCACATGTCGTCATTGATTTCTGCGCGGCGCGTCCTAAAGGCCGCACTGCTGCTGTGTGTCCTGGCTGCGTTTTGGGATGGTGCATGCACCAGGTCCGATCCGGGACGGATCGTCCAACCTCCCCCCCCGGCTCCCCCACCCCCCCCCCCGCCGCCGCCGCCACCGCCACCGCCGCCGCCGCCACCGACCGTCACGATCGGGCTGAATCCGATCGCGATGTCATTCAACGATACCGTCGGCACACCTAGCCCCACGGCGCAGATCGTCGCGGTCACGAATTCCGGCACCGGCTCGCTGACTGCTCTTGGCGTGGGAACCATTCTCTACGGCGCCGGCGCCACCGGGTGGCTCACCGCAGGGCTCAGCGGCACGGTTGCGCCCGCGACGCTCACGCTGACGCCGAGCAACACGGGCCTCGCGGCGGGCACCTACCACGCCACGGTGCCCGTCACGTCCACCGTGGCGTCCAACAGCCCGCAGAACGTCGCGGTGACCTTCATGCTCGCGCCGAAACCACCGCCGCCGCCGCCCCCGCCGCCTCCCCCACCGCCACCAGGCGCAACAGTTACCATCGTGCTCGCGGGCAACCTCGGCGCGTGCGGCGGAAGCGAGCTCGGGAAGGAGTCGGCCAAAACCATTGCGGCGGCGCACCCCGACTATGTGTTTGTGTTGGGACACAACATCCCCGGACCGTCGCAGGGGAAGCTCACGACGCTGGATGACTACATGCGCTGCTATGACCCGACCTGGGGTCAGTTCAGGAGCATCACCTACGCCACGCTGGGAGATCACGAGGTCGACATCGACTCGATTCCGCCCAACTACGGGAGCGGCATGGCCCCCGGCGCGGATGCGTATTTCGGCCCGTCGCGTATCGGCCCGCCGGGAAAGAACTGGTACAGCTTCGACCTCGGGTCTTGGCACATCATCGCCTTGAACGTTGAAACGCCTGGTGGCTACAAGCGCCCGCTAGCAATTCAATACCACGCCGGCAGCGATGAATTGAACTGGCTGTACGACGACCTGGATGCGCATTCTTCCAACAAATGCACACTCGCGGTGTGGTATGAATCCATGTGGATTTCGTCGACGAAGATGGACCCGAACACCACCGACCGGTATCCGAATCACGGCTACCGCGTGCAGGATGTGCGCGGCATCTGGACGGCGCTCTATGAGAAGAATGCCGACTTGGTGGTGAACGGTTGGCCTTACATCTACGAACGGTTTGCCCCGATGCGATATGCGGAGGGCTACCAGCACCCGACTCAGTCGGAGTATGCGGCGGACCCAGCCCGCGGCATTCGTCAGATCACCAGCGGGCTTGCGGGCGATGGTCCGATCGTGGCCGACTCGGCCCTGATCCGCCATCCCCTCAGCGAGTACCGCAGCGGTGGGAACGGGTTCTTAAAGCTGGTGCTCGGAGACGGCGCCTACACGTGGGAGTTCCTCAATACCCGCTACTCGCACGTCCAGGATAGCGGCACCGGGACCTGTCACTAGTAAGAACCTCTGCAACCGAAAGCGCCGTCGTGTCAGACCCGACGGCGCTCTCTTGCATGTCGGTGAGAATCATTCTCAGATCGTCTTGACCGACTGGGCCGTCCCCGCTATCGTTGGGCGCTCTCGCACCGCTGCTGTCGGTCAGAACGTTTTCGAGGATATCTGCTTGCGCTTCCTACCCATGGTAGTCGTTGCGGGCTGCCTGCTCGCAGCGGTTTCACCCCTCGCCGCCCAAGATCCATTCGAGATCAAGGTGTACCCGGCAGCCACCGCCGCCCGAGGCGAGTGGGAGCTCGAGACGCATCTCAACTACACTGCGCGGGGCACCACCGCGTTCAATGGCAGGGTCGCGCCGACGCAGTACCAAACGCGTCTCACCTTCGAGCTGACGCGCGGTATCACGGCGAACTGGGAAGCCTCTGTGTACGTGCTCAGCGCATACCGGCCCGGCGTGGGCGCGGAATACGCAGGCTGGCGCGTTCGCTCGCGCGTGCACGCGCCGGCGCGCTGGGGGTTGCCGCTCGACCTCGGGTTCAGCGGCGAAATCACGGCCCCGCGGCCCGCCTATGGCGGCGCGTCGCCCACGGTGGAGCTCACCCCCATTCTCGAGAAAGCCTTCGGCCGTCTGCGGCTGGGACTAAACGCCAACGTCGAGCGTGACCTGGGTAAAGGCGAGTTGGGCGGTACCGCAGAAGGGTGGGAGTTCGAGCCGAGCGCCGCCGTAGCCTACCGGGTATCAGCGGTCGCTACGGCTAGGCTCGATTACCGCGGCGTGTTCGGGGAGCTAGGCGATCCGCTCGGGTTGGCTCACGTCCACCAGTTCTTCCCCGGTGTCGATCTGCACTTCAGCGACGTCACGCTCGGCCTGAGCGTGGGGGCGGGCACGACCACCGCCGCCAATCGCCTCGTGTTTGCGTCCCGTTTCGAGTTCGAGTTCTAGGGCTTCCGCGCGTCCAGCAGCTCCCGCACGCGAGCGAGCAGGTCGGCGCTGGTCCATGGCTTGGGGAGGAATGGAAGGGCTCACAATCTAGACTCGCTCCGCACCTGGGGCAGTGACCGATGGCCAAGCGTTCCCCGACCCATAGATTCGTCCTCATGGCTCCCCGGCGTCCCAAGGCACACAAGGCACCCAAGGCCCCGAAGCAAAGGGCGAAGAAACCCCGTAGCGCCGCGGACTCGCTCACGGTGTCGCTGCTCCGATCCACCCTCGAGTCCACCGCCGACGGCATCCTCGTGGTGGATTTGAAGGGACAGGTCGTGTCGCACAACCGCCGGTTCGAGGAGATGTGGCATTTCCCTCCGGCCTTGGTCGCCGCCGGGATCGACGACCGCCTCCTGGCCCACGCCCAGAATCAGCTGGCGAATCCGGCCCAGTTTATGGACAAAGTGCGCGAGCTGTACGCCAACCCCGGCGCCGACAGCTTCGACATCCTGACGTTCACGGACGGGCGCGTGTTCGAGCGCTACTCGATCCCGCAGCGCCTGGATGGCGAGGCCGTGGGACGCGTGTGGAGCTTCCGCGACGTGACGGCGCGGCGGCGGGCCGAGTACGTGCAGGAGGCGGTCTATCGGATCTCGCACACCGCCCATACCGCCGACAATCTGCGCGACCTGCTCCGCGCCATCCACGCCATCGTCGGCGAGCTCATGCCGGCGAAGAATTTTTACGTCTCTCTGTACGACCCCGAGACCGATCGGCTCCAGTTCCCCTACTTCGTCGACGAGTACGACACCGACCGCGACGTCCCCCCACGCACGCTCCGCAAGGGGCTCACCGAGTACGTGCTGCGAACGGGCAAGCCCCTGCTCGCAACCCCCGAGGTCTACGAAAGGCTCGTCGCCGCTGGAGAAGCGGAGCTCATCGGCGCGCCCTCGATCGACTGGCTGGGCGTGCCGCTCACGGTCAAGGACCGGACGATCGGTGTCGTGGTGACCCAGACTTACTCCGAGGGCGTCCGCTACGGCCAGAGCGAGCTCGACATCCTCACGTTCGTGTCGTCGCAAATGGCGATGGTGATCGAGCGCAAACGCATCGAAGATGCTTGGCGCCAGCAAAGCGAGCTGCTGCAACAGATCGTGGGGAACATTCCCGTGATGCTCGTCTTCCTCGACGAGCAGGGCCGGATCCGCTGGGGGAACGACGAGTGGACGCGGACGCTGGGGTACACGGTCGCGGAAGCCCGCGAGCGCGACATCTTCGCCGAGCTCTACCCCGACCCCGCGGACCGTCGCCGGGTGCGCGATTCCATCGGCGCCCCATCCGGACAATGGACCGATTTCCGCACCCGCACCAAGGGGGGCGAGGTACTCGACACGATCTGGGCCAATGCGCCCCTGACGCAAGGGGGGTGGCTCGGGATCGGCATGGACATCTCTGAGCGCAAAGTCGTCGAGCAGGCCCTGCGGCGGGGCGAGGAGCGCTACCGCACGTTCATCGCCCAGAGCTCCGAGGGCGTGTCCCGCCTGGAGATCGACCCACCGGTGCCCGTGAACGTGTCAGACGAAGAGCAGGTGGACCGGCTGTACGCGGGCGCCCGCATCGCCGAGTGCAACGACGCGATGGCGCGGATGTACGGCTACACCGAGGCCCGGGAGCTCGTCGGCACGCAGCTCGCCGACCTCCACGACAGTGCCGACCCCGCCAACCGTGAGCAGGTGCGCGCGTTCGTCCGCGCCGGCTATCGCTTGTCCGACTCGGAGACGCGGGAGCGGGCCCGTGACGGCCGGCCGCGCGTCTTCCTCAATAACGTCGTGGGGTTCGTGGAGGACGGGCATTTGGTGCGGGTCTGGGGGACCCAGCGCGACGTCACCGATCAGCGCCACCTGGAAGAGCAGTTCCGGCAATCGCAGAAGATGGAGGCCGTGGGACAGCTGGCCGGCGGCATCGCCCACGACTTCAACAACCTGCTCACGGCGATCTTGGGCAACTCGCAGCTCCTGCTGCGCGACCTGCCGCCCGGCGACGCGAAGCGCGGCGATGTGGAAGAGATCCGCAAGGCGTCCGAGCGGGCCGCCGCGCTGACGCGGCAACTACTCGCCTACAGCCGCCGCCAGATGCTGCAGCCGGAAGTGCTGGACCTGAACCTGGTAGTCGCCGACATGGACCGGATGTTGCGCCGCCTCATCGGCGAGCATATCGCGCTCGTCACGGTGCCGGCGCCCGATCTGGGGCGGGTGCGGGCGGACCCCAACCAGATCGAGCAGGTGATCGTGAACCTGGCCGTGAACGCGCGCGACGCGATGCCCAACGGGGGCAAGCTCACCATCGAAACGTCCAACGTGGAGTTGGACGAGGCCTTCACACAAGCACACCTCGGTGCGGTGGCGGGTCGCTACGCGATGGTCGCGGTGACGGATACGGGGGCCGGGATGGACGCCGGCGTGCGCGCCCACCTGTTCGAGCCGTTCTTCACGACGAAGGAAGTGGGTAAGGGCACCGGGTTGGGGCTCGCCACCGTGTACGGCATCGTCAAGCAGAGCGGCGGATACATCTCCGTGTACACGGAACCGGGGCAGGGCTCGAGTTTCAAAGTCTATTTGCCCCGGATCGAGGCGGAGCCGAGCGCCGCGGCGGTCGGCGCCGCCAAGGCCGGCCCGGCGCGCGGCTCCGAGACGGTCCTCGTCGTCGAAGATGAGGCCGCGGTGCTGAAGCTCAGCCACCGGGCGCTGGAAGCCCAGGGGTATACGGTGCTCGCCGCCGCCGACGGGGCCGATGCCCTGCGCATCGTCGAGCGCCACGGCGGAACCATCGATCTCCTGCTGACCGACGTGGTGATGCCCGGCCTCTCGGGCCGCGACCTCGCGGACCAGCTGCAGGTCCGCCGTCCCGGCATCCGCGTGCTGTACATGTCCGGCTACCCGGGAGACGCGGTCGTGCAACACGGCACCCTCCCGCCGGGCAGCGCGTTTCTGCAGAAGCCGTTCTCGCCCGATACCCTCGCGCGCAAGGTACGGGATGTGCTGGACGCATGATCAGCGTCGACCTACCCTCTTGCCATGAATGGCGCCGCTTCGATTAGGCACATCCGAATAAGTACCGAAAAGATCGATGATTTCGGCATTATCTAGCGAGTGTGTGCTCACTTAATGAAGTATATTGTTATGAATAAATGATTTAGGTTGGCGCAAGGGCCAAATCAGAACTGTACTAGCTTCAGGATTAATGCTTTACATGCGCAGGAGCGACCGCGGACCAGCCCTGCCACTAGATTCCGCCATGCAGTTACCCCCCCTCGTTGGGCATGAAGGCGTCAAACAGAGGCTGGCCCGCGCAACGGCAACAGGCCGGTTGCCGCAAGCGCTATTGCTTGCGGGGCCCCGTGGCGTCGGCAAGCAGCGCCTGGCGCTCTGGTTGGCGCAGCTGATCCATTGTGAGGCGCCGCGGGCGGACGGCCGCGAACCCTGTGGCGAGTGCCGCTCCTGTCACCTGGTGCTCACGCTGCAGCATCCCGATGTGCATTGGTTCGTGCCGATCGAGCTGAGTAAGAAAGGGGCGGACGCCGACAAGCAGGTAGATCTCGTCGCCGAAGCGCTCGCCGAAGAGATGACGGCGCGCCGCGAGCAGCCGTTGTACGCTCCGCCCAGCGGCTTGGCTATTCATCCGATAGCCGCCGTGCGGCTGCTGCTCCGGCGGCTGGCACTCACGCCGGCGATGGGAAAACGCAAGGTTTTCATTGTGGGCGATGCGGAACGCCTCATCCCGCAGCGCGGCAGTGAGGACGCGGCGAATGCGCTCCTCAAGGCGCTCGAGGAACCGCCCGCGGACTCGGTGATCCTCGTCACTGCCGCAGATCCCAATGCCCTGCTGCCGACGATTCTTTCGCGCGTTGTGCTCGTTCGTGTGGCACGAATCGCCGACACTGCCGTGACAGCTTTCGTGCAGCAAATGCTGGCGAACACGCCTAAACCTGAAGTGCCGCAACGTGTTAATGCCGCAGAAGGATGTATTGGCAAGCTCTTTGCAACACAGGGGTCCGTGGAAAACCCCGACCAGGGAGATCGGTTTCTGGAGGCGGTGGAGAAGGGGCCCGCGACACGACATGCATTCGCACTCGCGCAGATGCCCTTTCAGGCTCGTGGCGGTTTCACCGACATGCTGGATGGGCTGGCCGGCCGCCTGCGGGCCGAGGCGAAACGCGGGGGCGACACCGAGAAGCTCGTCGAGGCGATCGCGTTGGTCATGGACGCCCGCGAGCTGGCGCAGGGCAACGTGAACCCCCAGCTCCTCGCCGCCGTATTGGCCGAGGACCTGAGCAGGGCGCAGCGGCCGTGAAGCTGTCGCATGTGGATCAGGCGGGCCGCGCCCGCATGGTGGACGTCGGCGACAAGCCGCTGATGGACCGCACAGCGGTCGCGGCCGGCGCGATTCAGATGACGCGGGACGCGTTCCAGCAGGTTGCGGACCAGGCCGTCGCGAAGGGCGACGTGCTGGCGGTGAGCGAGGTGGCGGGAACGCTCGCGGCGAAACGGACGGCGGAGCTGATCCCGCTCTGCCATCCCCTCGGTCTCGACCACGTCGCGGTCGACGCGAGTCTGGACGAGACGCTCCCGGGAGTGCGGGTACGGGCGACGGTACGGACTGTGGGCCGCACCGGCGTCGAGATGGAAGCACTCACAGCCGTGTCGATCGCGCTCCTCACCGTGTACGACATGGTGAAGGCGGCCGACCCGGGAATGGTCATCGTGGACGTGCAGTTGGTCAAGAAACAAAAGGTACCGATAGACACTTGAGCGATGCTTGATCACCGCGCCGCAGCTTAGGGCGCACAACCGCAGTTGCAACGATGCTCACCACAGTAGTGGAACGGAGAGGGGTATGCGTACGAATATTCAGCGTTTGATACTGCGGGGCGGGATGATCGTTCTGGCCGCACTGCTCGTCAGTACCGTGGGCGGGTGGGCAGGCGGCACCACGGCCGACGCTGAGCGCGCGCCAGCTTCCGGCGTCGAGCTTCTGGGCGAGTTGCGCTCGCTCCGCCAACAGCTGGATGCCAAGCAGGGCGAGCTCGAAGTCGCCCGGCTGCAGCTCGATCGCGTCGACGCGATCATGCAGTATTCGACACACTACCGGCTGCCCGCCGACATGGCCATCGCCGTGTACGACGTCGCGCTGAGCGAAGGTATCGACCCCGGCCTGGCCTTCCGCCTCGTCAAGGTCGAATCAGGCTTCAATACGCGCGCCACCAGCCACGTCGGCGCGGTTGGCCTCACGCAAGTGCTCCCGAGCACGGCGCGCTTGTACGAGCCGGGCCTCACGACCCACCAGCTCTACGACCGTGACACGAATCTGCGGATTGGGTTCCGGTACCTGCGGGACCTGCTGGATCGCTACCCCGCCAACATGGAGTTGGCGCTATTGGCGTACAATCGCGGCCCCGCCAAAGTGGAACAGCTGTTGGGCGCAGGGCGCGACCCCGCGAACGGCTACGAAACGGAAGTCATGAAGGGATTCCGGCACCACTAACCTCGGGTGCCGGTGCTTTACCGGCTCGGGATGCGCAGCACTTCCCCGGGCCGGATGATGCTCCTCATCGTCAGATCATTCGCCTCGAGCAGCGCCGCCAGGCCGATGCCGTGCCGCCGGGCGATCGTGCTCGCCGTTTCTCCCGGCGCCACGCGGTGCCGGCTGTTGCCACCGCCGCCGAAGCTGGACCGGCTCGAGACCCGGCGCACGCGCGGCTCGGGGGGCGTGCTCCACGCCGCCCGCGGGACCACGCGGCCGCTCATGGGCACGATGACGCGCTGGCCCACGCGCAGGGCATGGGCACGCAGGTGCGGGTTCGCCGCCTGCACCATCGTCACCGTCACCTTGTAGCGCTGGGCGATGCCGGACAGCGTCTGGCCCGCCGTCACATAATGATCGACGAAGGTGACGCGTTCGTTGATCGGCAGCTCGGCGTAGCGCTCGGCCACCCGCGCGCCCGTGCCACGCGGCACGCGCGCGACGACGCTCCGATCCGGCGGCGTGATCCCGCGGACGAACTGGGGGTTCAACTCGAGCAGCGCCGCGACGGAGGTGTCGGCGAGCCGCGCCAGCACGTCGAGCCCCGTCGCATCGGGCACGGTGACCTCGTCGAACACGAGGGGTGCCAGGCGCTGCACCTCGGTGAAGCCATAGCGGGCGGGCTGCTTGGCGATCAGTGCCGCGGCGATGAGCTTGGGCACGTAATCGCGCGTTTCCCGGCGCAGGTTACGGCGGTCGGCGATCTGGAAGAACGTGTAATCGCCGACGGTGTCGAGCTCGCCCCCGCCGCTGCCGCCCGGCAGCCGTCGGATTTCCCGCTCGATCCGCCCGGCGCCGGCATTGTAGGCCGCCGCCGCGAGATAGACGCTGCCGAGACGTTGGACGAGGTCCTCCAGGTAATTCACCGCGGCATCGGTCGCCTTGAAGGGGTCGCGGCGCTCGTCCACCCAGGGGTCGATCTGCAGGCCGTACGTGCGGCCAGTGCCCGCGATGAACTGCCACATCCCCACCGCCCGGGCACGGCTCACCGCCGTGTTCGACAGGCCGCTCTCGATCAGCGTGAGGTAGACCAGGTCTTCGGGCATGCCCCGCGCCCGGAGCCGCTCGCGGATCATGCCCTCGTAGCGACCGAGCCGCGACAGCCAGATCTCGAAGCGGTCGCGCGCGTCCAGCTGGAAGAACTCGAGGTACTCGAGCACCCGCCGATTCGCGGCGAAGCTCGTCACGTCGATGTCGAAGGTCGCGCCCGCCTCGTCCGTGATGGCTCCCGTCCCGGCGCCGAACAACCGCTCGGCCTCCTGCTGCACTTCCTCACCGCGTACCGGCGTGTTGGTGCGCGGCGGAGCGAGGGACTCGGCGGGCCGGTGATGCAGGCTGTCCAGCGCCGACTGGTCGGCGGCGGAATCCTGCTCCGCGTTCGCGAGCGCCGTGCCCAGCTGCGCGAGCGCCGTGGTGTCCGTCGGCGCAGGGGACGGCGCGCCAGCCACCAGGCCGCTGCCTACCATATGCGGACCAGACGCGCAGGCGGTGCCGAGCATCGCCACGCCGATTATCGAAAGCCAAACTGCGTACCGTCGTGTCATCGTGTCGCCAGATAGTTCCCGAGTAACCGGTTTGTCGCGTTCAAGACCGCAAGTGCCGCACCGCGCGGCGGATCGCTTTCCGTCAAACATGAACCCACGAGCCGAGTCGCTTCCGTGGTGCGCGCCGACAACGAGACAATCACCACGGTCGCATCGAACGCCCGCACCGCCTTTACGCCCAGCAATTCAAACGTCAGCCGCGGCTGCACTGCCTGTTCCAACGCGTTCACAGCCGCCACGGCGCAGCAGCGCAACTCTCCGGTTTGCGACGACACGCCATCCGACGCGCCCTCGAAGCGCCGGCCGTCCGACCACGTCAGCACGACCTTCGCCCGGCAGCGGCCGTTCGCAAGTCGTTGAAAGCCGAATTCGTGAAACCGCAGCCGCTCGTCGGGCACCGGGGCCCCTCAGTCGAAACGGACTTCGATCTGCTGCTTCAGTCCTGCGTCCTGTATCGCTTCCACCACGTCGACCTCGAGGCGCGGCCGACCTTGCGCGTCGCGTTCCGCCGAGATGACGAGAATCAGTCCGCTGTCGAACTCCACCTTCACGTGCCGCACATCGGAGCGCACGGTCACATGTTTGACTGTCTCACCCCGTAGCCGCGTCACGGCGCCAACGATGCGCCGCAGGTCCTGGAGGTCTGGCGCGCTCACGTGAGGCGCTCGGCCAGGAGTTGTGACAAGGCAGCGTCGGAGATCCGCTCAGCCTGGATGTACAGCGATGACTTCGAGGTGGCCTCCAACGGATACGCCGTCCAAAACGACTGCTGCCGGCCTGCCTCCGACGCGACGCGGAACGACAACACGAGCTGCCACGCAGCCGTATTCGGGCGACGTTCGGCGACCGCCTGTACATGCCAAACCTGATCCCCGTGGGCGATCACCCGCCATGACATGGCTCACCTCGTCCTTGGGGAGGTGGGAAAGGACCAGCAATATGTGTATAAGGTTAAGTCCTGTCAACAGTTGGACTTAATCCCTTTCGGTTGGCGGCCTACTTTTCAACAATCCGAGCACACGTGCATCCTGCAACGTGCGCACCTCCCGCAGGGGGCGCAGCAACCGCAGCCGCAATCCGGCACCCATGACCCGCGCCTTCGCCTGAGCTAGTGTGGGGCGGCGGCGGCCGTCCCCCGGAGCCCGCGAAAACAGTAAAGCGTGTGCGAGCCGGTCACCGAGCGTGCCGGCAGCATGCGGGCGCAGCTTGACGCGCCCGAGGCCGTCGAGCCATTCCCGAATGAAGGGGCCTTCAGAGTGTGGTGTGAACCAGACAGCGCACTAGTGAGTCTTAATCACCCCGCGTGACGTAGGCCCGGAAGCGCGCCGCGAGATCCCGCGTTACCGAGCCGGCGACGCCCCGGCCGATCGCCCGACCGTCGAGCTTCGAGATCCCCACCACCTCGGCGGCCGTGCCGGTGAGGAAGACTTCGTCGGCGGTGTACAGGTCGTACCGGTTCATCGGGAGCTCTTCGACCCCGTACCCCGCTTCGCGGGCGAGCTCGATCACGGTGTCGCGTGTGACGCCGCGCAGGATGCCGGAGTAGGGCGGCGGGGTACGCAGGGTGTTGTCCGCGACCGCGAAGAGGTTCATGCCGCTCGCTTCGGCGACATAGCCCGCGGAATCGAGCATGATCACCTCATCCACGCCGGCCGCAATGCCTTCGACCTTGGCGAGGATATGGGAGAGGTAGTTGAGCGACTTCACGCGGGGGGAGAGGGCTTCGCGGTGGTGAATCGGAGTGGCGGCGGTCAGCGCGATCAGTCCCTGCTCGTAGCGGTCTTGGGGCCACAGCTTGATCGTGTCGATTATGCAGAAGATGGTCGGCTTCGCGCATTTGCGGGGATCGAGCCCCAGGTCTCCGACCCCGCGCGTGACGACCAGGCGAATGTAGGAATCCTTGAGTCCACTCTTCGCCACGCCCTCCTCGACCATACGCCCCATGGCCTCTTTGGCCATCGGGATCTCGAGCCAGATCGCTTTGGCGGACGCGAACAACCTGTTGAGGTGGGTATCGAGGCGGAATACCCGGCCACCATAGGAGCGAATGCCTTCGAAGACGCCGTCGCCGTACAGCAGGCCGTGATCGAACACCGAGACGACCGCGGTGGCGCGGTCGTACCACTTGCCGTCGATCCAGACTACGGTCACGCTGTGTCTCCGGGCAAAGGGAACGGTCCTGGATGAGGCGGCTGGGGATCGAACCCAGGACCTACGGATTAAAAGTCCGTTGCTCTACCAACTGAGCTACCGCCTCGCGTGTTGCAGCACAAGAACTTAGCGGGGGACGCGACGCAGTGACAGTAGCCGCCTGGCCGGGGGGTGGCGTTGGCAGCGTCCGCCGCCTTGTGGGCCGTTTTCGACGCCATTCGCCTGGGCGCCCGCTTGGCCGGCGCGGATCCGCGCTGCGGGCCGCTGAGCTGACACATCAGCTGCTGGCGTTTCAGTCGTCAACAATTGCCCCCGCCACACGTATTGAGTCTGAACGACGCGCTTCATAAAGGAGAGTTGATGGCTCGTATCATCGTGATCGACGACCATGCGGGTGTGCGGGTCGCCGTCCGCGCGGCGCTGGAGCCTGTGGGACACGAGGTGCTTGAAGCCAGTGAGGGCGACATGGGACTCAAGTTGCTCGCCGTCAGCGGCGCGGACCTCGTGATTACGGACGTCTTCATGCCCAGGCAGGACGGCATTGACGTCGTGCGCCGGATTCGCAAGGAATTCCCGGCAGTGAAGGTGATCGCCATTTCCGGCGGGGACGCCAGTGGTCGGATGGACCTGGGGAAGGAGATGGTGCAATTGGGAGCCGCAAAGAGTCTCGCGAAGCCCTTCACGGCTGTCGAGCTTGTGAAAGCGGTGGGCGAGGTTCTGGAAGGCCGCTAGACCTCGCGTTACGTTTCGCCCCGTCATGTCCAGCCCTAGCTCTACGCCGATTACCCACGTCTCCGACACCGCGCGTTGGGTGGCGCTCTACCGCGCCATGGAGAGCGAGCGCCCCGACGCGCTGTTCCGTGACCCCTACGCCCGCCGTTTGGGCGGGGAGATCGGTGAGCGGATCATGCGAGGGATGCCCCAAGCCACGCGCTGGGCATGGCCCATGATCGTCCGGACGGCCGTAATGGACGAGATCATCATGCGCGCCGTCACGCGGGACGGGGTGGATACGGTGCTCAATCTGGCGGCCGGGCTGGACGCACGCCCCTACCGGCTGGATCTGCCCGCTGAGCTGCGCTGGGTAGACGCGGACTTGGACGGTATCCTGTCCTATAAGGAAACCGCACTCGCCGGGGAGCGGCCCCGCTGCCGGGTGGAATTCGTGCGGGTGGACCTTACAGATGCCGTCGCGCGCCGGGCACTTTTCCAGCGGGTCGGCGCCAACGCCAAGCGGGTGCTCGTGATCACCGAGGGACTCCTCGTCTACCTGCAGCCCGAGGACGTATTCGCGCTCGCCTCGGACCTCGCCGCTCAGCCGGCATTCCGGTGGTGGCTCATCGATCTTGGGTCACCTGCGCTCCTCGAGTTCTTGAAGAAGACATGGGGCGGCAAGCTCCGCGAGGGGAACGCGCCGATGATCTTCGCGCCGGCCGAGGGCACCCAGTTCTTCGAGCCCGCGGGCTGGCGTGAAGCGGAATACCGCCCGATCCTCGACGAAGCCATCCGACTCGCGCGAGCGCCGAAGATGGCGTGGCTGTGGAAATTGATGGCGCGCCTCGGCTCCAAGAAGCGCCGCGAGAAGATGAAGCGGTTTTCCGGAATCGTGCTGTTCGAACATCAATCCTAAGGAGACGGTTGTGAATCTGATGCGGTCGCCCCTGATCGTGCTCCCGCTCGTCCTGGTCGATTGCACGCCTCGAGGACCCAACGTCGTCACGATCATCGCGACCGATTACGCCTTCAGCGCGCCCGACACGATCCCGGCCGGCCTCACGACGTTCCGGATGCCCAACCAGGGAGGGGAGCCGCATCAGGCGGTCATCGCGGGCGTCAATGGAAGGAGCTTCGACGAGATCGAAGCGGCGATGCTGAAGGAAGGGCCGATCCCCGAATGGTTGACGTTCCCCGCCGGCCCGGGCGTCGTGATCAGCGGCGACACCTCGAACGCGACCGCCAACGTCGCCCCGGGGAACTACCTGATCATGTGCTTTCTCCCGAGCCCCGACGGAACGCTCCACGTGCAGAAGGGCATGTTCCGGCGACTCGTCGTCACTGCGGCACCCCAGGCCACCGCGGCCGCCGCCGAGCCGAAGGCTGACCTGACAGTGACGCAATCCGACTACGCCTTCGCCCTGTCGGCGCCTCTCACCGCCGGGACGCACACGATCCGGGTCGAGAACGTAGGTCCCCAACTCCATGAGATCTCGTTCGAGCAGCTGGCGCCCGGCAAGACCCTGAAGGACTGGCAGCGCTGGGTGGGAGCCGGAATGCAGGGTGCCCCCGTTTCGAAGTCCATCGGAGGGTTCATCGGACCCGACAAGGGCAAGGTCGGGTGGCTCACCATGACGCTCGCGCCTGGGAAGTACCTGCTGACCTGTTACGTGCCCGATGCCAAGGATGGCAAGCCGCACGTCGCGCACGGGATGGTGCAGGAGATCACCGTCAACTAGACGACGGCAGACGGTGAAGGGCGGCGCCACGCCGTCCTTCACCGCCCTTTTTCTAGTAGACCCAGTGCAATCCGATCTGCGCCTGCTGCGGATCGCCCAGGCCGCTGCGAATCGTGCCGTCGAAGTTGAACAGCAGGCTCGTCGATGCCGGATCCCGGAAGTTCTCGGACCCCAGCACGTTGAACACCTGCACGATCGCCTCGAGGCGTCCCCGCTTACCGAGGTTGAACGGCCATGTCAACCCGACGTCCCACGAGAAGTAGCTGTTGTCCTTGCGCAGCGTGTTGCGCTTCAAGACGTGGCCGTCCGGGCAGATCCGGTCCGTGGGACTCGACGCGCGCTGGCCCGAGCCCAGATTGTTGGCGCCGCATTTCTCGGACACCGGCTGCGCGGAATAGATGCTGATCCGGTTGTTGAGGAATAGCCCACCACCGATATGCGCCAGCAGCCAGCCGTTAATGCGGTGACGCTGGTCCCGATCGCTCCAGTTGTACTCGGCCTGGAGCGAATCCGGCCGCGCGTAGCGGAAGCTGAAGGGATCGCGCTCGTTGTCGTCGTCCGATTTGTCGAATGACAGCGTGTAGTTCACCTGGTACTGGAAGTTCGGATCGAGCACGCGTTTCAGGCCGACGGTGACGCCGTTGTAGCGGGACTTGGCGCTCGACTCCACCGAGGTGAGCGTGAAAATGCCGTTCCCGCCGGGGAGGCCGCTGCCCCAGGGGCTCCCGAACACGGACGCGTTGCGGTTGATGAAGCGCGTCAACTGATCGGTCCGCGAGTGTGTGTAGCTGATCGAGGCGCCCAGGTCCGCGCCGATCTGCCATTCATATCCCAAGCTCGCGCTGAACGTGCGCGGGTTCTTGAACTTCTTGTCAAACACGAACACGTCGGGGAAGAACACGGCGCTCTGCGGCACGTTGTCCGCAAGTTGGCTATTGAAGCCCGGCACCGGCCCGAAGTACGCGCCGGGGAACGGTACGCCGCGGAAATAGGTCATCCCAACTGACCCGTTCGTGCTCCGGCTCGACGCCAGGTTGAGTCCGGGAATGCGCGCGTAGTACAGGCCGGCGCTGCCGCGCACGACCCGCCGTCCGTCGCCACCGGGGTCATACGCAAACCCGACGCGGGGCTGGATCATCTTCTTGTCCGACGGAATCGTCCCGTCGGACGGGAAGGTGTAGGTGCCGGTCGAGTTGGTCACCGTCTGCCCGATGAAGGGCGCGTAGAACACCTGCGAAGGCGGCGTAATCGGGTCCGCCTGGATCTCCGCTTCCCACCGCAGCCCGTAGTTGAACGTCCACTTGGCGTTCGGCTTCCACGAGTCCTGCAGGTACACGGCCAGATCGGTCTGCGGGATATCCTGGGTGCCCGCCTGACGCAGCGATCGATCGACGCCCGCCTGCTGGAGATAGAGCAGGACGGGACCGGTCTGCACGTTGTTGACGGGACAGCCACCGGTAGTGTTGTTGGAGGTGACTTTGGTGAGCGTGTCAACGCATTCCACGTAATTGAAGTTCGCGGCGAATCTGAGGAACCCGTCCGTGCTGTTGAAGATGTAGCGCGAGTTCCCGAACCCGACGAATGTCTGCACTGAGTGCACCTTGTTGTACTCGAAGCCGAGCTTGAAGAAGTGATCGCCGCGGGCGATCGAGACGTTGTCGAGCAGCTGGACGCGAGTGTCGTAATACTGCACCGGGATGAAGAACGGCATCCCGAGACGGTAGGCGCCGGCGAAGTCCATGGCGATGTCGGGAAACGGCCGGGCCGCGGGAGGATCGACGCGGTTGGTTCCTAGGGCCGCGCTGCGCGGGCCGCTGTAGGGCCGGGGCCGGTCCTCGCGCGAGTACTGGAACCGGAACTCGTTGTTGAGATTCGGCGTCAGGTACGAGACGAGGCTGCCGTTGATCGCGTTGGAGTGGTCCTGCTCCAGAGCGTTGGCGCTGCGGGCCCAACTATCGACGTCGAACGTGCCGTTCGCCTGCTCCGACCAGGTGTAGTTGTACTTCAGGGAGAGGTTGTGCCGGCTCGAGAGCCGGAAGTCGACCTTGGCGAGCAGGGCCCGGGCATCGTTGGTGCGTGCGATGGACCCGTAGTCGCCCGCCAGGACCCCGCCGTACGCCGTATCCATCCAGGCGCGGAGCGGCGCCGCGATGCGGTTGGGGTCGGTCTGCTTGATCTCGTCGTACAGCTGCTGATCGTAGGCGACAAAGAAGAACGCGCGGTCGCGCTTGATCGGCCCGCCCAGCGTGAAGCCGAACTGGTGCTGGCTGAAATCGGGAGGCGGCAGCTGCAGACTGCCGTGGCGCGGCTGGCCCGAGAGGGCGCCGTCCTTCCCATAATAGTGCGCCGAACCGTGCAGCTGATTGGTCCCCGTCTTGGTGACGACGTTCACGAACCCGCCGGAGGACCGCCCGTACTCGGCGTTCGCGCCGGACGCCACGACGACGATCTCCTGCACCGCGTCGAGATTGAACGTGAACGCCGGCCGCTGGCCGCCGCGTTGCTCGCCGAAGAAGGGATTGTTGAAGTCGGCCCCGTCCACCGAGACGTTGTTGTGGATACCGCGCTGACCGGCGATCGACAGCTCGTCGCCGTCCGGTCCCTGCACGATGGCGACGTTGGGCGTGAGCAGCGTCAGGTTCAAGTAGTTGCGACCATTGTTCGGCAGCCGCGTCACGGCCTCGTTGGGCACCCGGGTGGAGTTCTCGATTTTCGTGGCGTCCACGACCGGCTGCGTCGCTTCCACCACCACCGCCTGCAGCTGCACGGCGGACAGCGGCAGCTTGAGATCCACCGTTTCGCCCACGCGCAGCGCCACGCCGGTGCGACGGGTCTCGCTGTAGCCGACCGCGCGCGCCGTCACGTCGTAGCTGCCGAGCGGCAGCAGCGAGGCGACGAAGACGCCGCGCTCGTTCGTCGTGGTCTGGCGTTGGAAGCCGGTCTGCGTCTCGCGCAGAACCACGTTCGCGCCGGCGACCGGCGTCCCCGACGGGTCGGTCACGACCCCGCGGATGATGCCGGTGGTCGCCTGGGATTGGGCGGCGATGACGACCGGGACGGCGAGGGCCAGCACGATCAACCCGAGGAGCTTGCGCAGCATGCGGTCGGCCTCCGACTGAAAGGAGTGACTTTCCGGGACGGGCTAGCGTATCACCGGCTGCGTAGCTCCGCAAGGACGGGGGGAGGCCGTCTGGTGCTACTTTTCCAGGCGATGCAAAACGCCGACATCGGCCGCCTGCTCGACGAAGTCGCCGACTTGCTGGAGATCTCCGCGGCCAATCCCTTCCGCGTGCGCGCGTACCGCAATGCGGCCCGCACCGTCCGCGATCAGCCCGATCCCCTGGACGAGCTGGTGCGCGGCGGCGAGTTCGACCTGACCGATCTCCCCGGAATCGGCAGCGGCATCGCCGCCGAAATCACCGCCCTGGTCACGACGGGCAAGCTGCCGCAACGCCAGGAGCTCGCCGCGAAAATCCCGGCCGGCTTGCTCGACCTGCTGCGCATGCCGGGCCTCGGCCCCAAACGGGTCAAGCTCCTGCACGACACGCTCAAGGTGAACACGGTCGCGGACCTCGGCCGGGCGCTCAAGGCAGGCAAGGTCGCCAAGCTCCCCGGCTTCGGCCCCAAGCTGCTCGAAAAAATCCACGCCGGCGTGCAGGGCGGCGCCGAGGCACCGAGCCGGATGCGCCTGCACGAGGCGGAGCAATACGCCCGGGCGCTCGTCGAGTACCTCAAGGCAGGCGGTGGTATCGAGGCGATCGAAGTCGCAGGGAGCTTCCGGCGCCGGCGGGAAACCGTGGCCGATCTGGACATCGTCGTCAGCTGCGCCAACCCGGCCGAGGTCATTACCCGCTTCGCCAAGTTCGGCGACATCACGCACGTCGCTGCCCAGGGGGACACGCGCTCGACCGTCCGGCTGTCGGGTGGCCTGCAGGTGGACCTGCGGGTCATCGAGCCCGATGCCTACGGCGCGGCGCTGCAGTATTTCACCGGCTCCCAGGCCCACAACATCGAGCTGCGCAAGATGGCCCAGGCGCAGAAGCTCAAGCTGAATGAATACGGCGTGTTCCGCGGCACGCAGCGCATCGCGGGGCGCACTGAGCCAGACGTGTACGCCGCGCTCGGCATGGACTGGATCCCACCCGAGCTGCGGGAAGGCCGCGACGAGATCGCGCTCGCCCGGGCCCACGCGCTCCCCGCGCTCGTCACCCTCGAGCAGATCCGTGGGGACCTGCAGATGCACAGCGACGCCAGCGACGGCAAGGTATCGATCGCAGCGATGGTCGAGTCGGCGCAAGCGCTCGGGTACGCCTACATCGCGATCACCGATCACTCCAAGCGCCTATCGATGTCGGGACTCGATCCCGAGGAGCTGCGCGCCCAGTGGAAAGAGGTCGACCGGCTCAATGGGCGGCTGCGCGGCTTCCGCGTGTTGAAGAGCGTCGAGATGGACATTCTGGAGAGCGGCCGGCTCGACCTCCCAGATGACGTACTCGCAGAAGCGGACTACGTCGTGGCCACGATCCACTACGGACTGAAGCAGAAGGAGCGGCAGATCACCGACCGGCTGCTCGGCGCGATCGCGCATCCGTTGGTGGACGCGATCGGCCATCCTACGGGACGGATCGTGAACACCCGGCCGTCTTACGCACTCGATTTCGATACCGTCGCCAAGGCCGCCGCCGCGTCCGGCACGCTCCTCGAGATCAACGGCAGCGAGCGCCTCGACCTCCCGGACACGCTGGCCGCGGCCGCCAAAGCCCACGGCGTGCGCTTCGTACTCTCCACCGATGCCCACGATCAGCGCGAGCTCGGCAACATGCGGTTTGCGGTGTCGGTGGCGCGACGGGCGGGCCTCGAGGCGGCCGACGTGGCGAATACGCGGCCGTTACCGGAATTCCTGAAGTCGCTAAAGCGCTCGAGACATCACTAGCAGCTCGAGCTGCGCCACCGGAGCGAAAGTCTGGCGGTGATGGCGGGTCGCGCCGAGGCGGTGGAGCGCGTCCAGGTGCTCGGGCGTCGCGTAGCCCTTGTTGGTTTCCCAGAAGTAGCCCGGATGCCGGGCGGCGAGCCGATCCATGAGGTAATCCCGGATCGTCTTGGCGATCACGGACGCTGCGGCGATCGAGTGGCAGCGCGCGTCGCCGTCCACGATCGCCTCGTGAGGGCAGCCGAGCTCGGGGCACGGCAGGCCGTCGATGAGGACGTGGGCTGGAACGAAGCCGAGGCGGTGCAGCGCGCGCTCCATCGCGAGAATCGACGCGCGCCGGATGTTGAGGCGGTCGATCTCCCGCACGCTCGCCGCGCCGATGGCCACCGCGAAGGCGCGCTCCCGGATCTTCACGGCGAATTTCGCCCGTTGGGCCGCGGTCAGGACCTTGGAATCGTCGAGTCCACGGATCGGCTTGACGCCCATGGGAAACACGACGGCCGCGGCCACCACTGGTCCAGCCAGGGGGCCGCGGCCGACTTCATCCATCCCGGCGACGACAGTCCGCCCTTCGCACCAAAGCGCCGCTTCGCGCCGGAGCGACGGACGGCGATGCCTCACGCCTGCGACTGCTCCTGTTCGGCTGGCGGAGCGGGAGGGGCGTCCTGCCCTGCGCCGCGCTTCTCCCGGATGCGGGCTGCCTTGCCGGCGAGACGCCGCAGGAAGTACAGCTTGGCGCGGCGGACGCGGCCTTTGCGCATCAGACCAATCTCCGCAATCGACGGCGCGTGCAGCGGGAAAATCCGTTCGACCCCCACCCCCGCCGAAATCTTGCGGACGGTGAACGTCTCGTTGATGCCGCCCCCGCGCCGGGCGATGCAGATGCCCTCGAACGCTTGGAGGCGCTCCTTCTCTCCTTCACGCACGCGCACCATCACGCGCACCGTGTCGCCCGGGGCGAAGGCGGGAATGTTGTCCCGCAGCCCCTCGCGCTCGACCGCTCGTAGCCTTTCCATAATCTATTCCTCTTGTTTCAACCAAAGGTCCGGTCTGCGCTCGCGTGTCAGGCGCCGAGCCTCGGCCGCCCGCCATGCCGCAATCTTGTCGTGATCGCCACTCAACAATACGTCAGGCACGTCCAGGCCGCGATAGCTGGGTGGCCGTGTGTAGCTGGGCGGCGCCAGCATTCCCTCGTAATGCGAATCGGTCGCCGCCGACTCATGATCCCCGAGCGCGCCCGGGAGCAACCGCACCACCGCGTCCAGCACACACAGCGCCGCCGGTTCACCACCCGAGAGCACGAAGTCCCCGATCGACAGCTCTTCGGCTCCCAGCCCGACCGCCACCCGCTGATCCACATCCTTGTAATGCCCGCACAACAGCGTCAGCTCGCTGCCCACCGCGTAGCGTACCGCGGTGTCGTGCGTGAATGCCCGTCCGCGGGCCGAAAGCAACACAATCGGTGGCTTCGCCCCGAGGTCCTCGACCGCTTCGAAGAACGGCTCGGGCTTCAGGACCATCCCCGCGCCGCCGCCGTACGGCGCGTCGTCCACCGTGTGGTGCTTGTCGTGCGTGTAGTCCCGCAGCTGCACCACCCGGTAGCGGACCCGACCCGCCGCGGCGGCCCGCTTCAGGATGCTTCCCGAAAGCGGTGCGGCGAACCATTCGGGGAACAGCGTGACCACGTTGATCGTCAGCACCGGCGTCCTAGTCCTCGACGGCCACGAGCTGGTCGCGCCAGCCGTCCACGGCCGCCCGCGAGGTAATCCCCTCGAATCCGAGCAGCCACTCCCGATGATACGCGCGCCGCCGCGTCACCACGAGCGGTCCCGCAAGCACCGCGCGATCTTCGTTCAGCACGTACAGCCGCGCCTTGGGGCCGAACACCGCCCCGGGATTCTCCACGAGGGGGATCACCGCCACCTCCCCCTGTTGGCCGTGCGGCTTGCGCAGCCGCCCGACTACGCGGAGGTCGGGGGAGGCGACGGCCGTTTGCCCAATACGCCGGCCTTCCTGAGGAGCGAGCGCACCGTGTCGGTGGGCGTCGCGCCCTTCTCGAGCCAGGCCCGCGCCTGCTCAGCGTTCACTTCAATCACCGCCGGGTTGGCGCGGGGGTTGTAATTCCCGATCGCCGCCACAAACCGTCCGTCCCGCGGCGACTTGGAATCCGCGATAATGATGCGGAAATACGACTGGCCCTTCCGTCCTACTCTGCGTAGCCGAATTCTCGTTGCCATACGTTCGCTACATCCTTTTCATGAGCTTGCGCATCTGCTGGAACTGTTCCAGCAGGCGATTCACTTCCTGGACGGGCCGACCGGCCCCCTTCGCGATCCGCAGCTTGCGCGATCCGCTCAGCACGGTTGGATCGGCACGCTCCGCCGGCGTCATCGACAACACGATCGCCTCGACGTGTTTCAAGCGCTTGTCGTCCAGCGACGCACCCTGCAGCGCCTTGACCTTCACCCCCGGAAGGAGGTCGAGCACCTGCTTGAGCGGGCCCATCGCCTGCATCTGCTTCAGGGCAGCGAGGAAATCCTGCAGGTCCATCCCCCGCTTCGACCGCACCTTCTGCTCGAGCCGCTTGGCGGCTGCGGCATCCACCGTAGCGGCCGCCTTCTCCACCAGCGCGACGACGTCACCCTGCCCGAGAATCCTGCCCGCCATCCGGGCGGGATCGAACGGCTCCAGCGCGTCGGGCTTTTCGCCCACCCCGACGTACTTGATCGGGACGCCGGTCACGCCGTGAATCGAAAGGGCCGCGCCGCCGCGCGCATCCCCATCGAGCTTCGTCAGAATCACGCCGGTCAGCCCCACGGCCTCGTGGAACCCGCGCGCGATGTTGACCGCGTCCTGGCCCGTCATCCCATCGGCGACGAGCACTATTTCACGCGGGGTGACCGCCGCCTTGAGCGCTCGCAGCTCGTCCATCATCTCGGGGTCGATCTGCAGCCGCCCCGCCGTATCGACAATCACCGTGCGGGCGCGGGCCGATTCGGCCTCCCGCAACGCGCCCTTCACGAGATCCACGACGTTTCTCGTTTCCCGCTTCCCGAATACCGGGACGCCGATCTGCGCGCCGAGCTGCTCGAGCTGCTCCCGGGCGGCGGGCCGGTACACATCCGCCGCCACGAGGGCCGGGGCCTTCTGTTCCAGCTTGAGGCGCCGGGCGAGCTTCGCCGCGGTCGTCGTCTTGCCCGAGCCTTGTAACCCAACGAGCAGAATGACCGTCGGACCAACAGAGGCGAAGTCGAGGCCGGTCTGCGTGCCGCCGAGCAGCGTGGCAATCTCGTCGTGCACCAGCTTTACGACCTGCTGGCCGGGGCTGACAGCCTTGAGCTGCAGCGCGCCAATCGCGCGCTCCCGCACCCGCTCGACGAATCCGCGCGTGACCTCGAAGTTCACGTCGGCCTCGAGGAGGTGACGGCGAATCTCGCGTAGCGCGTCCGTCACGTCGCCTTCCGAGAGAACCCCGCGGCCCGTGAGACGCTTCAGTACGGCGGTCAGCTGCTCGGAAAGGGCCGTAAACATAAGCGTTGCAAGCTAAATGGCGAATCACCCGAATCCAAGTGGGGGTTATCTTGCGTCCTATGGCACGTCCCGCGCAGCCTGCCGCCCCCGCCGCGCCGGCCGCCCCGGCCGCGCCGCCGGCGCCTACGCCCGCAGCACCCGAGGCGGGCGTTCGTGCGGGCATGACGCCCGCCTGGTCGCGCCCGGACGACGCAACGCGGCAGGCACAGCTCGACGCGATGAAATGGCGGGCGACCGGTCTGCTGGGGCTGGCCGCGGTCGTGTTCGTGATAGCGAGCGCGTTCGAGGCCCAGTATCCGTGGCTGGGCTACGTGCGTGCCACGGCCGAGGCATCGCTCGTCGGCGGGCTCGCGGATTGGTTCGCGGTGACGGCGCTGTTCCGCCATCCCCTCGGCATCCCCATTCCACACACCGCTATCGTGGCGACACGCAAAGAGCGGATCGGCCGGATCCTCGGGAACTTCGTGCAGAACCATTTTCTCTCGCGCGACGTCATCGCCGCCAACCTGCGCGCGGTCCGCCCCGCCGAATTGGCGGCGCGCTGGCTATCCGATCCCGAGCACGCGCGCCGGATCGCCCGGCAAGTCGCCGGTGGGCTGGCCAAAGCGCTCGAGGCATTGCCGGACGACGAGGTGCAAGCGCTGGTGCACCGCATCGTGAGCGCGCGACTGCGGGCCACTCGCGTGGCTCCCGCGCTCGGCAAGACGCTGGCCCTGGTACTCGGCGACAATCGCCAGGAGGAGCTGCTCAACGTGGCGGTGCGGCTCGCGGCCCAAGCCGTTCTCAACAACCGGGAGCTCATCCGCGAGCGCGTGCGGGCCGAAACCCCTTGGTGGGTTCCTCCGGTCGTGGACGACAAGATTTATCAGCGCATCATCGACGCGGTCGAGCGGCTGCTGCGCGATATGGTCATGGATCCGGCGCACCCGCTGCGCACCGCGTTCGACGACGCCATCCGGGATTTCATCCAGCGCCTGCAGCACGCACCGGACGTGATCGCCCGGGCGGAGGAGATGAAAGAGGAATGGCTCGCGGATTCTTCGTTGGCCGACCTGTCCGCGCGGCTGTGGGAGACCATCCGGCACGCGGTCCTGACCTACGCGACGAGCGTCGAGGGGGAAGCGCCCGGGCCCTTGGACCGCGGTCTCAGCGAGTTCGGCACGGCGCTGCTCGCCAACCCCGCCTTGCTCGCCGAGATCGACGATCTGCTCATCGATCTCACGGGCTCGGTGGTGGAGAAATACCGCAACGAAATCGGCGACCTCATCGCCAACACCGTGGCCGGCTGGGATCCGGAGGCGACGTCGCGGCGGTTCGAGCTGGCCGTGGGGAGAGACCTGCAGTTCGTACGCATCAACGGCACGCTCGTGGGCGGCCTGGTGGGCCTCGGGATCTACGCGATCAGCCGGCTGTGGCCGTGAGGTGGCGCCCTAGGGCGTGGAGCTGAGGCTCACGCGCGGGATGTTCTGCCAGCCACGCCACCCCGCGGGCGCGTCCACCAAACGCACGACCGGCCGGCCCCCGACCACGAGGCGGGTGATCTCCGAGCGCCTGCCCGCGTGCTCGCTAGCGCGCCGCTTGGCCCACGCCCGCTCGAGCCCGCTCAAGAACCGATCCGCCGCCGCGGCGTCGTCCCAGACGCTGTACCACACCAACGCGTCGGCCCCCCCCGGACGGCCGAGCACCTGATAGCGGTCGCCATCCCACCCGGCCGCGAGTCGTGCGGCCTCCGCTTCATCGCCCAAGTGCTGCTGAAACAAGAGCCGCGTCTCGAACTCGCCGAGGTTGTCCTCATACTGCACCGTGTCTGGCTCGGCGGCTGGAAACGTTATCTCGGTCGGCTGATCGTTGCTGGCGTAGCGGTCGGGGTGGAGGATCTGCTCGGTCGACGTGGGCATCGCCTTGAGCACAGAGCGGTCGAAATACTTGCGCCGGTACCACACCATGAAGTCCGCCCCGGCCAAGTACGGAAAGATGAGCCCCTCGCGCAGCCACAGCGGCGCGCGCGCGAACTCCGGCATTTGCGCCTGCTGGCGCGCCATGACGGACCGCTGCTGCCAGAACCAACCGAGCGGCAGGGTGTCGGGCTTTTGCTCCGGCATCAAGACGGGGATTTGGGCAACGGTGGCTTGGCCCTCGAGAATCGCCTGCGCCGCCGAGCGGCGATCGTTGCGACGTTGTTGTGTGATGATCGAATCGAGCCGGACGTATTGATCTTGGAGCGCGTGTACCAGCTCGTGCGACACCACCACGCGCAGCTGATACGGCTCGATGTCGGCGGGGATGTACAGCGCGTTCGAATCGGGATCGTAGTAGCCCGCGATCTGCTCGGTGAGCAGGTCGATCATCGTGGGTCGCAGCTCGAGCGAGTCGGGAATCAGACCGAACAGGCGCAGGGCCGCCTGGACCCCATTGAGCTCGGCCAGCGGCAGGTCCTGATCGAATTTGTGAATCACGTAGTCGCGTACTTGGGCGCGGGTGCGGCGTAACACTACCGGCTCGCGCTTGAACGGCAGCTGCGCGGCCTCGGACACCACGGGCATCATGCGCCGCACCATGTCGCGCAGGTCCGCCTCCCCTTGCACCGCCTGGGCGCGCTCGCGACAACCTAGGACGAGAAGCGCGGCGCCGACGGCCGCGAATCGCGTCAGCCGGCCCACTCGATGCCCTTCCCCACCGCGACCGCGACCACACGCGCCACGTCCTTCCCCGTCACCACGATCCCCTGCCGCTCGAGCTCGGCACGGAGCAAGCGGTCAAGCTCGGCGCGCTGCTCTTCGAGCGGCGGAGGACGGCGGTTGGCGGCGGACGACGGCGCGGGCTGCTCCTCCGTCGCCCGGCGCCGTCCTTCGCCGCCCAGTAGTTCATTCAGCTCCTCGCCGAAGCGCTGCAGCACCGTCGCCAGATCAGGCATCGGCTCGTCGGGTGCGCGCTCTTCGGTCAGCCCCCGCCGGATCATCGCTTCGACCTTACGGCGCTCGCGGATGAGCCGATCGAGCTCGGGCGACACGTGCGCCGTCGCCTGGGCGTGGGCGCAGGCTTCGTCGAGCACGTCGATGGCCTTGTCGGGGCGCGCCCGCTCAGGCACGAACCGATCGGTCAGGACGATCGCGGCCTTGAGAGCCTCGTCAGTGATAGCGACGGCGTGGTGGCGCTCCAGCCGCTGCCGCCGGGCAACCAGCACTTCCCACGTCTGGATCGCGTCGAGCTCCTCGATCGTCACCGGCTGAAAGCGCCGCTCGAGGGCCGGGTCGGTACGGATCCACTTGTCGTACTCCTCGCCCGTCGTGGCGCCGATGACGCGGATGTCCCCGCGGACGAGAGCGGGCTTCAGCATGTTAGCCGCGTCCATCGCGGCGCCCATCGCCGTCCCCTGCCCGATGAGGTTGTGGAGCTCATCCACGAACAAGATGAGGTTGGGATCGGCGGCGAGGGCCTTCAGCAGGCGCCGGATACGGTCTTCGTACTGGCCGCGGAACGACGTCCCCGCGAGCAGGGCAACGTGGTCCAACTGGAGGATGCGAGCGTCCTTGAGCGCGGGCGGGACGTCGCCGGCCGCAATCCGCTGCGCCAGGCCTTCCACGATGGCGGTCTTGCCGACGCCCGCCCGGCCCACGAGGCCGGGATTGTTTTTCCCCTGGCGGAGCAGGATGTCCACGACGCGCGCGATTTCGGCGTCGCGGCACCGTACCGGCTCGAGGTCGCCGCGGCGCGCCTGCGCCGTCACGTCAATGCCGACGCGCTCCAGTACGTCGCCCGAGTCGAACAGGCCCTCGAAGGGATCGCCCATCAAACGTCAGTCACCCCGCAGGAAGTGTCCGTACCACCCGATGATGGCGTCGCCGAAGACGAACGTCACCGCCGCTCCCACAGCGAGGAATACCCCGAATGGCACGAGACGCTTCTTCTTGAGCGACAGCGGCACGAAGATCAGCGACCCGAGGGCGGCGCCGGCGAACACGGTGAGCAACACGCCGCGCCACCCCACGAAGCTGCCGACCATCGCCATCATCTTGATGTCGCCGCCGCCCATCGCTTCTTCCTTGAAGACCCACGCGCCGGCCATGGCGACGATCCAGAGCAGCGCGAAACCGCCAGCGGCGCCGAGCAGCGCGTCGAGAAACCCCGGCACGCCGTGGCCCAGGGCGAGCAGCAGCCCCAGTATCAGACCGCCCCACGTGAACTCGTTGGGGATGATGTAGTGTCGCGCGTCGGTGATGCCGATGCCGAGCAGTATGCTGCCGAAGACCGCGGCTTTGACCGCTTCCAGCGACATCCCGTAGGCCAGCACCGCGGCGCCGAACAGCACGCCGACGAGTGCCTCGATAAGCGGGTACTGCTTGGAGATGGGGGCGTGACACCACCGGCACTTGCCGCGCAGCCACAGCCAGGAGAAGAGCGGGATATTGTCGCGCCACGCGATCGGCTGTTTGCAGTGCGGGCACGTGGATCGCGGACGCAGCAGCGACTGATCGCGCGGCAGGCGCAGGATGCAGACGTTGAGGAAGCTGCCGAAGCAGAGCCCCACCAGAACCGCGCCCGCGACCATCACGGGGTCAACGGCCACGCAGCACCTCGTAGAGCAGGATGCCCGCCGCCACCGCGACGTTGAGGGATTCGGCGCCGTGCGCCAGCGGGATCGCGATGCGCTGCGCCGCGATGGCGTTTAACTGCGGCCGGATGCCGGCGCCTTCGTTCCCCACGATCACGGCAATCAGATCCTTGCGCGAGTCGCTCGCATCGAGCGCGCGGGCGAGCGGCACACCATCCACGGCTGCCGCCCACAGTTTGAGACCGCGGCTCCGCGCCCACGCGATGAAGGGTGCGTCGTCGAGCGGGACGACGGGATGCCGGAACGTAGCGCCCATCGCGGCCCGCAATGCCTTTGGGTTCATCGGATCCGCGGTGCCCCGCAGCAGCACGCTGGCCGAAGCTCCCAGCGCGTGCGCGGTGCGGATCAGTGTGCCCAGGTTGCCCGGGTCCTGCACGCCGTCCACCACCAACACCGCTCCACCGGGCGCCGGGGACACGTCCGCCACTGTCCATGCGCGCGGCGCAACGATGGCGAGGATTCCCTGCGGGGTCTCCGTACCCGCGAGCTGGGCGAAGGTGCGGGCGCCGACTTCCTCCACTGCGACGGCATGACTGGCCAGATCGGCGGCCAGTGCCTGGCCCCGCGTGGTGCGCGCGAGATCGGGAGACACGAGCGCGCCCTGGAACTCGAGCCCGGCCGCCAAGGCCTCCTCGATGAGCCGCACGCCCTCGAGCACGGCCAGCCCGCGGCGCCCCCGCGCCTTGCGGCGTTGGAGATCACGGACGGTCGACTGCAGATTACTGGCGATGCGTGTCCTCGCGCTGGTCACTCGTGCTCGTAACATCGCGTTCTCCGTCGCTTTCGCCAAGCGCCGCGGGGGGGCCGGCGGGGCCGGCGGGGGCAGATGAGAATCGCGCTCACGATCGCGGGGTCGGACTCGGGCGGCGGCGCCGGCATCCAGGCCGACCTCAAGACCTTCCACCAGTTCGGCGTGTTCGGCACGAGCGCGATCACCGCCGTCACGGCGCAAAACACGGTGGCGGTCCTCGCGTGGCAGGCGCTCCCCGCCGCGCTCGTGGCCCGGCAGATCGACGCACTCGCCGATGACCTGCCACCGGCCGCGGTGAAAAGCGGCATGCTCGGCTCCGCGGAAGTCGTCGAGACGGTCGCCGCGGGTATCGCGCGGCACCGCTTTCCCAATTACGTGCTCGACCCCGTCATGGTGGCGAGCTCCGGGGACCGGCTGCTCGAGCCGGCGGCGGAGGCGCTGATCGCCCGGCGGCTCGTGCCGCTCGCCGGTCTCGTGACGCCGAACCTCGACGAGGCGGCGATCCTCGTGCGCGACGACGTGCGCACTCCCGAGGAGATGGAACGGGCCGGCCGCGCGCTCGTCGCGATGGGCGCGCGCGCCGCGCTGGTGAAGGGCGGGCATCTCACGGGAGCGGGAGACATCGTCGACGTGCTGGTGCACAACGGCGCCGTGCGCCGGTTCGCGCATCCGCGCATCGACACAACGTCGACGCACGGGACAGGGTGCACGCTCTCGGCGGGCATCGCCGCCGGGCTGGCGCTGGGCCGGCCGCTGGAGCAGGCGGTGGCCGACGCGCTCGACTTCGTACACCGCGCCATCGCGGCGGCGCCGGGGCTCGGACGTGGATACGAAAACGGGGCCGGACATGGCCCCTTGAATCATTTCGTGCCGGCCCCACCCCGGCCGCCCGACGAGGGGCTATAGCGCGATCAGCCTGCGCAGCACTCCTTTCACGACGACGCCCAGGCTCTGGGCCACTTTATCGCCCATCGCCAGGACATCTTGGTGGGACAGCGCCGCGCCGGTGATCCCGGCCGCTGGATTCGTGATGGACGAGAACCCCAGGCAGCGCACGCCGCGCGCGCGCGCTACCAGCACCTCGGGCACCGTGGACATGCCCACCGCGTCGGCCCCGAGCCGCTCGAGCATGCGGACTTCCGCGGGCGTCTCGTAGGAGGGGCCGAGCAGAGCGACGTAGACGCCCTCTTCGAGGAGAATGCCGGCCTCGCGCGCCACGGCGCGGGCGAGCCCCTTCAGCTCTCCATCGTACGACTCGTGCATCAATGGGAAGCGCTGCTCGCCGGGATCCGGCTGACCGATCAGCGGGTTGCGCGCCATCAGGTTGATGTGGTCGGCGATCAACATCAGGGTGCCGGCCTGAAAGGTCCGCCGCACACCGCCGGCGGCGTTCGTCACGATCAGTATCTCGACGCCCAGCTCCGCGAAGACGCGGGCGGGGAGCGCGGCGACGGCGGCGGGGTGTCCCTCATACAGATGAAAGCGCCCCGCCTGGACGATGACGGGGACGCCCGCGAGCGTACCGGCGACGAGCTCGCCTTTATGGCCCGCGACGCCGGGCTCCGGGAAGCCCGGGATCGATCGGTACGGGATGCGAATGGGGTCGGCGACGTCACTCGCGACGAAGCCGAGGCCGGAGCCGAGGACGATCGCGACGCGCGGCCTGCGCGTGCCGAGCCGCTGCGTCACCGCGGCTGTGGCCGCGGCGACCGCGCCCTCCCCCTCACTCACAGCAGCATTCCCGCCAGTGTCGCGGAGAGAAAGTTGGCCAGCGTGCCCGCGATCATGGCGCGGAAGCCGAGCCGGGCCAGATCGTGCTTGCGCTCCGGGGCCAGCGCGCCGATCCCGCCGATCTGGATGCCCACCGAGCTAAGGTTGGCGAACCCGCACAGCGCGAAAGTGGCGATCGTAAACGACACCGGATCGAGGCTCCCCTTGAGCGGGCCGAGGTGCGCGTAGGCGATGAACTCGTTGATCACCATCCGCTCGCCCAACAAGGCGCCGATCGTGCCGCTGTCGTGCCAGGGCACTCCCATGATCCAGGCGATCGGGCGGAAGATCCAGCCGAGCACAGTCTGCAGGCTGGGCGGGAACCAGGGAAGGAATCCGTGCAACCAGCCGAACAGGCCGTTCACCAGCGCGATAAGCGCGATGAACGAGATCAGCATGGCGATCACGTTCAGCATCAAGCTCAGGCCTTCGCTCGTACCACGCGCCGCGGCATCGAGGACGTTCACATCGGTGCGAGGGATATCCACCTTGACGCCGCCGAGCGTTTCGGGGACCTCAGTCTCGGGCTCGATGATCTTCGCCATCATGATCGTGCCCGGCGCCGTCATGATCACGGCGGTGAGCAAATGGCGCGCCTCGATGCCGAACGCGATGTAGGCCGCCATGATCGAACCGGAGACGTGCGCCATCCCGGCCGTCATGACGGTCATGAGCTCCGAGCGCGTCATGCGCGGCAGGAACGGGCGAATCGTCAGCGGCGCTTCGGTCTGGCCCATAAAGATGGAAGCGGCGACGTTCAGGCTCTCCGCGCCGCTCGCTCGCATGATCTTGTTCATGGCCACGGCGAACGCCTTCACCACCACCTGCATGATGCCGAGGTAGTACATGATCGCGAACAGCGCCGACACGAAGATGATCGCCGGCATGATCTGAAACGCGAACACGACACCGATACTCGAATGCTGCTTGCCGATTTCCCCGAACACGAACTCCGAGCCGGCGTACGAGAAGCCCAGAATCTTCGTGACGACAGAGCCGAGCGCGGAAAATATCTTCTGCCCGATGGGAACCCGCAGCACGAATACGGCGAAGGCCGCCTGCAGGCCGACTCCCCACGCCACCACGCGCCAGCTGATCGCGCGGCGATTGCGCGAGAGCGCCACGCCGATCGCGAGGATCACGACCAGACCGAAGAGCCCGGTGAGGCGCGTGCCGAGCGAGCGGGGCGCGGCTTGAACGGCGGGCGGCGCGGGCGCCGCAGCGACGGTGTCCTGCGCCACCGCCGGGACGCTCTCGCCGTGCAGCGTGTTGTACACGAACCGCGGCAAGGTGAAGACCACCAGCGCGCACACGAACGTGACCGCGAAGGCGAAGACCACGCGGCGCCACGACATCACAGAGCCTCCAGTTCACTTTGGACCCGGGACACGAGCGCGACCTTTTCGTAGTCGGGAAGGAAGGCGCTCTCGCAGGCGTTGAGGACCACGCGGGTGAGCTCGTCGGTGGTCAGCCCCAGCGCCACGTGCGCCAGATAATACTCGTCGGTCAGGGTGATGCCGTCGGTCAGCCGGCCGTCGGTGTTCAGGGTGACGACGACGCCCTGCTGGAGATAGCGCTTAAAGGGATGTTCCGCCACCGACGCCACGGTATGGGTGTGCACGTTGCTGGAGAGGCACATTTCCAGCGGGACTTTCCGCGCCACGACTTCCTCGAGTAGCGCCGGATCCTCTGCGAGCCGGGTGCCGTGCCCGATTCGCTGCGCGCCGAGCTCGTGCAGCGCCTGGTGGATCGAGTGCGGCCCGTCCCCTTCGCCGGCATGGCAGGTGCACGCCATGCCGTGCGCCGCCGCGTACTCGAACGCCGCGCGGTGTTCGCGCGCCGGATGCCCCCGCTCCGCGCCCGCCAGGTCGAACGCGACGACGCCGGCGGAGCGGTACTCGGCCGCGGCGCGCGCGAGGTCGAGCGAATCCGCCGGCGGGAGCGTGCGGATGCCGCACACGATCAACCCGACCTTCGTGCCCGTTTCCACCGCCGCCCGCCGGATCCCCGCGAGCGGCGCCTCGATCGCCTGAGCGAGCGTCAGCGCCGGGCGATGCAGCAGCGGCGAGTAGCGGACCTCGACGTAGCGCACATTCTCGGCGGCGACGTCGACGACGAATTCGTACGCCACCCGCTCCAGCGCCTGTGGGGTCTGCAGCACCGACAGTGTGATCTCGTACTTCTGGAGGTATTCCTCGAGGCTCTTGGCGTCGCGCACCAGCATGGCCTTGGCGAGCGCCTCCGGCGTTTCGGCGGGGAGTCGGATGCCCTGCGCGCGGGCGAGCTCGAGCATCGTGGCGGGCCGGAGCGCCCCGTCCAGGTGGACGTGCAGCTCAGCCTTGGGCCAGCGCCGCAGCACGTCTTTGGAGAGACGGGGCTTGCCCTCGCGCCGCGCGGAGACCACGACGCGAAACACCGCGCCCGCCTCGCCGATCGGGTCGCCGGCGTCCACCGGCCGGCCGGTTGCGTCGGTGACGTAGGCCCCCCCGCCTCCCTCGGGGCCTTCGAGGAGGCGCGCCAGGCCCTCGTCCGCCTGCGCGACCGCGTCGCGCACCCGGGCGCCGCGCGGCACTTCCACCGGCTTGTCGTTGACGAAAACCCGCATCAGCGATCGCCCCGATGGAAGCGCACGTCGGCGGGCGCTTCCACCGGAGCGTGCAACACGCTCAGATAGCGGATGAATGCGTCGAGGTCCAACAGGTCGAGGTCTTCCACCGGCGAGCCGACGAGCATCGCGAACCCAGAGCCGCCGCTCGCCATGAAGTCGCTCACGGCGAGAGTGTAGGTCCGATCTTGGTCGATCTCCTTGCGATTCTCGAGCAGGGTGCGGCTGATGCGCTTGCCTGCCGGCTTGCGCGGGTCGTACCAGACCTCCACACCCGATACGTGGCAGTCCGGTAGATGGTCGCGGCCCGCCACGCACTGTTCGAGCGCCTGCAGCAACACCCGGCCCTTCACGGTCAACCGTTGCAGCCGGTTTTGGAATGGCTGCACCTGATAGGCATCCCCCCACGTGATGGTGCCTGCCGGCAGGTCGGCGCGGATGCCGCCGTTGTTCATGATCGCGACGTCGGCCTTGCCGAGATTGCGCTGCGCGTCGGCGATGAGCCGTCCCAACCCGTACTCATCTCCGTCCCGCTTCAGCGGGAACTTGAGCGTCCCCACGTTGCGGCTGGTGATGTTGCGAACGGCCTGCTGCTGCCGCGCGAGCGCGTCAACCAGCGCGGCATCGGGCTTCACTTGATCGGCATAGGGTGTCACGAGCTGCACCCTGACTTCGCGCCGCGTACCCCCGACGCGTACGAAATCCACCACGGCGACCGCCCGCGCGCTCGATTGCGGCTCGACGATCGGAATGCCGTTGACGACGGTGTTGACGCGCCAGTGTGTGTGGCCGGCGACGATGAGATCCACCGAGCCCGAGTCCAGCTGACGCGCCACGTCCATGATCTCCCCGCGGCATCCCGCCGAATCGCAGATCGCGCCTTCGTGCGCCGCCACGATCACGAAGTCGGCCGCCGCGCGCGCCGCCGGCAGATAGCGGCGGATGGCCTGCGCGCCGTCGCCGAAGGCAAGGCCGCGGACGTTGCGGGGCGCGGTGCTCGTGGGCGTCGTGCGGGTCGTCAGGCCGATGATCGCGATCCGCAGGCCGTTCTTCGTCACGAGGGTCCACGGCGTCGCCCAATCGGGACGGGCGCTCCCCCCCCCGGCTGCATCGGTGATGTTGGCCGAGAGGAAGGGGTACTTGGCCTCGCTCATGCGGATGCGCAGCGTGTCCAGCGACCAGTCGAACTCGTGGTTGCCAATGGCGGCGGCGTCGAGCGCGATCCGGTTCATGGCCTCGATCGTGGTGCGTCCGTACGTCGCATTCGACAACGGCGTGCCCTGCATCTCGTCACCCGCGTCCAGCCGCACACTGGTGCATCCGCAGGCGCGGGCCAGGCTGTCGAGCCACGGTTTGAGCGCCGCCACGCCGCCCACCGGCCGGCCCTCGGACCAGTCCCACACGCGCGGCTCGAGTTGGCCGTGGAGGTCGGCGATGGCGAGCACGCGCAGCAGCGTGCTGTCCGCCGTACTGACGGAAGGGGGCGGAGGCGCGAACGTCGCGCGCGCCGCGGCGCGGGCCGCGTCAGGGATGATCGCCCAGCTCGGCCGGATGTAGGACGCCGCCTGCAGCGTGCGCACGCGGCGGATTTCGTCCACGAGCAGGTCGCGGATGTCCTCGCCCTTGTCGTACACAACGCGCGCGCCAGCGAGCATCGAGTACCCGCCACCCCCGACCTGGCGATAGCTGTTCAGCGCCATCGTGAAGGAGTCGGTCGGCTGCACGATGCGGCCTTCGTACGCGAGCCCACGGATGCGCTGCCCCGGCGGCCGGGACAGATCGATGTTGTAGACCACACCGCTGACGACGTCGAAGTTGTAGCCCGGGACGCTGTCGTTGATGATCGGGCGTCCCGGTTCGTAAGTCCGGAAGTACCGCGCTGAGTGCTCGAGGAATTCCCGGAGCTGCTGCCCCGAAATGCGCACCGCGCGCAGCGTGTTCTCGTAGGGATAGATCCCCGCCACCTCGCGCAGGCGCAGCTCCCCCTCGGGCAGTCCGGCCTGCACGTCGAACACCGCGGCCGCGGACAGCTGGGCGCCCGCCTTGCGGCGCTGGACTTCATTGATGAAGTCGAGGAGCGGCGTGTCCTGGACCCGTGCGTAGCGCGCCTCGAAGCCCGGTGCCGCGGTGCCCAGCGTCGTCGCCGCCCACAGGCGCGCGGACGCGTGGGACGCGTCCATCCGCCGCGTGAAGCGCGGCAGCTCCGGGACAGTCGCGAGCGGAATCAGATCGGCGCGGATCGAGGAAATCCGCCACCTGCTCCCCGCTCCGTGCTCCCGTGTCAGCCGCACGTGCACGACCGAGAGGCTTTGGGCCCAGTTCCTCGGCTGCACAAAGTGCACGCCGTTGATGACGGTATCGCGAATCTCGCGGTGGCTGTGCCCCACGATGACGACGTCCGGCTTGGGCGTCACCCCGGCCAGCGCCGCGGCATCGTTCTCGGGGCCGACGCCCGTGGTATCGTAGCTCGATTCGCCGCCCAGCCCGCTGTGAATCAGGACGATCTTGAGATCGGCGCCTTCCCCCTCGAGCCGGGCAAGGGCACCGGCCGCCGCGCCGGCGATGCGCCGCACCCGGGCACGGCCGGCGAGCTGGGTACGGTCCCACAGCATGACGCCTGGCGTCGTGAAACCCGTGACTCCGACCTTCACATCTCCCCGTGCCAGGAGCACGATCTTCGGAAACAGCGGCCCACCGGCCGAGTCCTCGACATTCGCCGAGACGTAGCGGTAGGTCGCCTCGGTGGCGGCGCGGCGCAGCAGGGCCAGCCCGAAATCGAAATCATGATTGCCGGGTGTGGCCACGTCGTATTGCAGCGCGTTGAGGGCGTCGACGATCGGCTGCGGCTGGCGCCGATCGTAGCGCGCGTAGAAGGTCGCGAATGGATTGCCTTGCAGGAGATCGCCGGCGTCCACGAGGACAACGTTGCCGGGGTATTGGGCGCGCAGCGATTCCAGGATCGTCGCCGCACGCGACAGCCCGCCCGGCGCGGCGGCGTCGCGCACGTAGTCCCAGCCGAGCACCCGGCCATGGATGTCGGTGGTCGCGACGATCACGATGTGCGCGGTGTCGGCGGGGGTTGGGGCGGCAGCAGCAGCAGGGGGATTCTGAAACGACAGGAGCAGCGCGCAGAGGAGATGCATAGTGCGCTGTAAATTGCCAAACCGACGCCCGGCGCGCTACCTTCCGGCCTGCTCATGGCGACCGAGACCGGCGCGGTCCACCGCATCCTCGTCGTAGACGACGAGGCCGACATCACCGCGCTCGTCGCGTACCACCTGGCGAAGGAAGGGTATCGCGTCACCACCGCGGGAACCGGTGCCGACGCCTTGCGCTCGGCCCGGGAGGAACGTCCGGACCTCGTCGTGCTCGACCTGATGCTCCCCGGTCTCTCCGGATTCGACGTGCTCGCCGAGCTGCGCCGCCGTGATGAGACGCGCGAGGTCGGCGTGCTCCTGCTGACGGCCAAGAAGGACGAACCCGACCGCATCAGGGGACTGACGCTCGGCGCGGACGATTACCTCGCCAAGCCGTTTTCCCCCAAAGAGCTGGTGCTGCGGGTCGGCGCGATCCTGCGCCGACTCGCGGCGCCCCCGGTCGCCTCGGGCGGTCGCCTTACCGCCGGCCCGATCACGCTCGATCGCAGCGCGCACCGCGTCACGGTCGCCGGTAAGGACATCGAGCTGACGGCGACCGAGTTCAAGCTGCTCGACAAGCTGATCGAGCGGCGGGATCGCGTGCAGAGCCGCACGCAGCTGCTCGAGTCGGTCTGGCAGGCGCAGCCGGACATCCAGACCCGGACCGTGGACATGCACGTGCAGCGACTGCGCGCCAAGCTGGGGGGCGCGGGCCCCTGGATCGAGACGGTGCGCGGCGTCGGCTACCGGCTGCGCGAGCCGCCCCCGACTTCCCGCCACCGTTCATGAAGCTCGCGACCCGGCTGTTCGCGAGCATGAGCCTGCTCGTGGCGGCCGCCGTCGTTGGGTCAATCGTCGCCGCGGACCTCTTGCTCCGCCGCCACCTCGAGGCCGAGATCGCTGCCGGGCTCGAACGAGAGGCCCGTCTCGTGGCGGCGCTCGTGCCCGCGGATTCGGCCCGCTGGCCGGAGTTCGCGGCACTGGCGGGCGGCCGGCTGGGGCGTCGCGTCACGCTCATCGACCCCGAAGGCCACGTGCGCGGTGACACCGAGTTCGACCGCCTCGCCCTCGCGCGCCTGGAGAACCACAGCAATCGCCCCGAGGTCCAAGCCGCCCGGGCCGTCGGCACGGGCCAGAACGCGCGCCTCAGCGCTTCCACGAACGAGCGTCAGCTGTACGTCGCGGTTCGCGGCGGTCCCCCGGGTCTCGCAGTCGTGCGGGTCTCGGCGTCGCTCGCCGCGGTGGACGCGCAGGTGCACGCTATACAGCGGGCGGTGGCGGGAGCTGGGCTCGCTTTGCTGCTCGCCGCGTGGATCGTCGCGTGGCTCGTTGCCCGCGCGCTGGCGCGCCCGCTGGTCGCCATCGCGGCCGCAGCGAGCGACATCGCCGCGGGCCGGCCCGCGACGTTCCCCGACGTGCAGGTCGCCGAGCTCGGGCACCTCGTGGACGCGCTGCGCACGATGCACCACGAGCTCGACGGCCGGTTCGCGGCTTTGCGGCGCGAGCGCGAGGAGTCGCGCACCCTGGTCGAGGCCCTCTCCGACGGCGTCATCGCCGCCGACGAGCGCGGTGCCATCGTTTCGTCCAACGCCGCCGCCCGCCGGCTGCTCGGCTACGGCCAGACCGGGCCGCTGCCCCCGCTCGGCCAGCTGTTTCACGACCAACCTCATCGCGCGCTGATGCGCGAGGTGTTGAGCGGCGCCGTCATCGTGGATCGCGAGCTGGAACTGACCGGCCGCACCGTGCTAGTCTCGGCCCGGCCACTCGAGGAGGGCGGCACCCTCCTGGTATTGAGCGACGTCACGGAGCTGCGCCGGCTCGAGACGGTGCGCCGCGATTTCGTCGGCAACGTCTCGCACGAGCTGAAGACGCCGCTCACCGCGATCGCGGGCTACGCCGAGACGCTCGCCGCCGAAACGCCGTCCCCCTTCGCCCAGACCATCGTCGACAACGCGCGCCGGATGCAGCGCCTGGTGGACGATCTTCTCGACCTGTCGCGCATCGAATCGGGCGGTTGGCGACCGGAGCCCGAGGTCGTCGACGTGGAGGGCGCCGCCCGCGATGCCTGGGCACCGTTGGCGGAGCGGGCTGGGGAAAAAGGCGTGCGGTTCGAAACGGCTGTCGCGCCCGACGCGCGCACCATTGCCGTCGACCCCGAAGCGCTGCGCCAGATCTTCACGAATCTCTTCCACAATGCGCTGCGACACACACCCCCTGGCGGCCGGATCGCCGTCGTGACCGAGGCCGGTCAGAGAAGGGACGGGGTCGCCGTCAGCGTCACGGATACGGGCAGCGGGATCCCGGCCGAGCACCTGCCGCGCATCTTCGAGCGCTTTTACCGGGTCGATCCGGGCCGCTCGCGGCACGAGGGCGGCACCGGGCTGGGTCTCGCGATCGTAAAGCACCTCGTGGAGGCGCATGACGGACGGGTGGAGGCCGACAGCGCGGTGGGCCATGGGACGACCATCCGTTTGGTTTTTCCCAGGAGCCCGGCCGGGTAGGGGCGTTACCAAGTCGTTACATGGCAGCCGCTCCCGCGTGACGGCGGACGCGCTGTTTCCTATCCATGAATGCTCCCATGCTTTTCTCCCTCAGTCAGGAGTCGCTTCACGCATGAGCCCCGTTATGCGTACCGTCATCTGTCTTGCGGGCACGGTGGCCGCCGCCGCCACGGCCGCCGCCGCCCAAGCCCCGACCATTCAGGTGCAAGGCCGCATCCAGGTCCAGTATCGCGCGTCGTCGGGTGATTCGTCCGGGAACTACAACCCGACGCTGATGAGCAACGGCTTCGAAGTGCGCCGGCTCCGGATCCAGACGAACGTTCGCTTCGGCGACAACATGAACCTCGTCATCCAGCCCAGCTTTGAGATGGGCGCGCTCCGGATGCGCGATGCGTTCTTGCGCGTCGGGCTGTCACCGCGCTTCGGCGTCGCCGTGGGGCAAGAGAAATCGCCCTTCCAGCGCTACGAGCTCACCAGCTCCAACAACCTGCTCTCGATCGAGCGTGGCGTGCGGATCCTGCGGCTCTCCGGTAAAGAAGGGCTGAACGACCTCCTGGCCAACAACGGCTATGCCTCGCACGACCTCGGCGCGTTCGTGGACTATGTCGGCCCAGACAACAAGGTGACGGTCAAAGTGGGCGTGCAGAACGGCTCGCGCGAAAGCTCACCCGACGTGAACAACGCCAAGAGCTTCTTCGGCCGAGCAACCGCGATCGCGATCACCAATGCCGACAACCAGCCCGTCCTGCAGTTCGGCGCGTCGTTCGGCTCCCGCGACCGCGCGATCTGCTCCACGTGCGCCGGCGCCATCGCGTACTACGCCGATTCCTCAAAGCAGACGACCGCCTTCGGCCTCGATGCCGAGTGGGGCGGCTTCCGGCCCGGCCTGCATCTCATTGCCGACTTCGCCACCGGCGACAACGTGCCGATTGCGAACCGCATCGCGACGGGCCGCAACACGGGCAACCTCCGCACCAGCGCCGACACCGCCCTCCGCACCTTCCGCGGGTTTTCGCTCGTGGGCGCCTACCGCTTGATGACCAGCGGTTCGGACACGCGCGTGATCAAGCTGCTGGAACCGGCACTGCGGATCGACTTCGTCGATCCTGACACCAAGACAGCCAACGACCAGGGGATTCTCATCACCCCGGTGCTCAACATCTACTTCGCCAATACCGTGCTCCTGCGCGCAGGAGTGGACCTCTATAGCTACAAGGACGCCGCCGGCGTGAGCCGGTCCGCCAAGGAGATCAAGTTCTCCTGGCAAGCGAACTTTTAAGGGAGGATGACCGTGCTTCGCAGAACACTTACTGCCATCGGCATAGTCGGGGCGCTGGCGTCCCCGCTGGCGGCGCAAGTGCGCCTCAACGGCGCGGGCGCCACGTTCCCGAACATCATTTATCAGACCTGGATCCTGACGTATAACCAGAAGTTCGACAACGTCGAGATCAACTATCAGTCCATCGGCTCGGGCGGCGGCATCCGTCAGTTCTCCGACAAGACGGTGGATTTTGGAGGCACCGACGCCCCGATGAGCGACTCGGCCATCGCGGCGATCGGCGGCAACGTCCTGCACATCCCCACCGTGCTGGGCGCCGTCGTGCCGACCTACAACCTGGCCGGCGTCTCACAGCCGATCCGGTTCACCCCCGACGTGCTCGCCGACATCTTCCTCGGCAAGATCACCAACTGGAGCGACGCGCGCATCGCCAGCATCAACCCTGGGCTCACGCTGCCGCGCCAGGACATCATCGTCGTGCACCGCTCAGACGGCTCGGGCACGAGCTACGTGTGGACCGACTATCTGTCGAAGGTGAGCCCCGAGTGGCTGCAGAAGGTGGGCCGCGGGACGTCGGTCAACTGGCCGGTGGGCCTCGGCGGCCGCGGCAACGAGGGCGTGACCGCCACGGTCAAGCAAACGCCCGGCGCAATCGGCTATGTCGAGCTTGGCTACGCAATCATCAACAAGATGGCGTTCGGCGTGGTGCGCAATAAATCGGGCAACTGGATCACGCCCAGCCTCGAATCGGTCACCGCGGCCGCCCAGGGCGCGATGGACGACCTGGGGCCGAGCACCGACTTCCGCGTGTCGCTCACCGATTCGCCCGGGGCGCAGGCCTACGCCATTTCCAGCTTCACGTGGCTGTTGCTCCGCAAGGAGTACCCAGACGCCGCCAAGGCCCGTGAGCTCGTGAAGTTCGTGTGGTGGTGTCTCACGGAGGGCCAGGCCAAGGCGCCAAACCTCGGCTACGCGCCGCTGCCCAAGGAAATGCTCCCTTGGATCGAGGCGCGGCTGAAGGTGATCACCGGGGGTGGCCGCCCCGTCTGGAGAGGGCGCGCCGCCAACTAGGGTATCGCCCCCCTTCCTCCCACAAGTGACATATCCGTTACACGGCCGTGACGAACCGGGCGGCCGTGTGACGGATACGTTTCCCGCGCGCATGACCACGCTTCCCCTCGAGCCGGTCCCGTCGCCATCCGAAGAGACAGGGCCGAGCCCAGATCCGCGGTGGCAGGCGCTGCGGGGCGTCGATCGCAGCGACCGGATCTACCAGCGGGTGCTCACGGCGTTCGCGCTCGCGCTGCCGTTCTTGATCCTCGTGATCCTGGGCGTGCTGCTCGTCAACGCGTTGCCGGCGGTGCGGCGCTTCGGGCCGGGGTTCCTCTGGACCTCGACGTGGGACCCCGTCGCGGAAGTCTACGGGGCGGCGCCGATGATCTTCGGGACCCTGGCGTCGTCATTCCTCGCCCTGCTGATCGCCGTCCCTCTCGCGCTCGGCGTCGCGATTTTCCTCACAGAGTTCTCGCCGCGCTGGCTGCGCCAGCCGGTGGCGTTCCTCGTCGAGCTGCTCGCGGCGATCCCCAGCGTGGTGTACGGCCTCTGGGGCATTTTCGTGCTGATCCCCTTCCTCCGGAGCTACGTGGTACCGCCGCTCAAGGCGGTGTTCGGGTGGACGCCCTTCTTGCAAGGGGCGTTCTACGGCAATTCGCTGCTCGCGGGCGGGATCATTCTCGCCATCATGATCGTGCCCTACATCGCGGCCGTGTCGCGCGAGGTGCTGCTGGCCGTGCCGACGAGCCAGCGGGAGGCGGCGCTCGCCATGGGCGCGACGCGCTGGGAAGCGGTCCGCTCCGCGGTCCTGCCGTACGGACGCGCCGGCCTCATCGGTGCGATCATCCTCGGTCTGGGGCGCGCGCTGGGCGAGACGATGGCCGTGACGATGGTGATCGGCAATCGCCACGACATCGCGCTGTCGTTGCTGCAGCCGGCCTACACGATGGCGGCCGCCATCGCCAATGAATTCAGCGAGGCGACGACCAGCATGTATCTCTCGGCGTTGTTCGAGGTGGGCCTGATTCTGTTCGTCCTGACCGTCGTCGTCAACGCGGTCGCCCGCATCCTGATCTGGCGCGTGGCGCGCGGCGCGGCAGTGGGGAGCAGGGCTCTGTGAGCGGGGGCACGTTCCGCCGCCACCTGATGAGCCGCGTGATGACGGCGCTGGTCGTGGTGCTGGCGTTCACCGCGGTGCTCGCGTTGGTCCTCATCCTCGGCAATCTCATCGCCAAAGGCGCGTCATCGATCGACTGGGCCTTCTTTACCAAGAGCCCTGTGCCCGCCGGAGAGTCGGGGGGCGGCGTCGCGAATGCGATCGTCGGCACGGCGATCATCGTGGGACTGGCGGCCCTCATCGGGCTCCCGGTCGGCATCGGGGCGGGCCTGTATCTCGCCGAGTACGGCTCGGGGCGACTGGGGTTCCTGGTGCGATTCGTCGCCGACGTGCTCAACGGTACGCCGTCCATCGTGATCGGCATCGTCGCCTGGACCTTCCTCGTCAAACCCACGGGACGGTTCACAGCGCTGGCGGGCAGCGTCGCGCTCGCGATCCTCATGATTCCCATGCTGGCGCGCACGACCGAGGAGATGGTGCGCCTCGTGCCCCATTCGCTGCGCGAGGCGGCGTTGGCGCTGGGCTACCCGCGCTGGCGCACGTCGCTCAAAATCGTGGCGCGAACGGCGCTGGGCGGCATCGTGACGGGGTGCCTGGTGGGCATCGCCCGCGTCGCCGGTGAGACCGCGCCATTGCTGTTCACGGCCCTCGGCAATCTCAATTTCTCGCTGGCTGTGAACCAGCCGATGCAGACGCTGTCGCTCCAGATCTACGTGTACGCGACCGGGCCGTTCGACGAATGGCACCGCATGGCGTGGGCCGCCGCTCTGGTGCTCATGGGGCTCGTGCTGATCCTCGCTTTGACCGCCCGCTGGGTCACGCGGCAGCGCTATGGCAGCGTCCGCTAATACCCGGCTGCGGCTCGAGACGGTGGGTGTGTCCGCCCTGTTCGGCCGCACGCCGGCGATCCGCGACATCTCTTTGCTCTTTCCCGCCCACACGGTCACGGCAATCATCGGCCCGTCGGGCTGCGGCAAGAGTACGCTGTTGCGATGCCTCAACCGGATGCACGAGCTCACGGCGGGCGCCACCGTGACAGGCCAGGTGCTGCTGGACGACGTGGACATCTACGCCAACGATGTGAACCCCGTCGAGCTGCGGCGCCGCATCGGTATGGTGTTCCAGCGGCCCACGCCGTTTCCCACGATGTCGATCTACGACAACGTCGCCGCGGGGTTGCGCGTCAATGGGCGGAGGCCGCGCGCCGAAACCGACGCAGCCGTCGAGCGCGCCCTGCGCCAGGCTGCCCTGTGGGACGAGGTGAAGGACCGGCTCCTGACGAGCGCGCTGGCGTTGTCCGGCGGACAGCAGCAGCGCCTTTGCATCGCGCGGGCCGTCGCGCCGGAGCCGGAGATCCTGCTGCTCGACGAGCCCACCGCCTCGCTCGACCCCGCGGGAACGCAGCGCATCGAGGAGCTGTGCCACGCACTGAAGCGCCACTACACGATCGTGATCGTGACCCACAACCTCCAACAGGCCGCCCGGGTGTCCGACTATACTGCGTTTCTGTACATGGGCGGACTCGTGGAGGTCGGACTGACCGGCGAGCTGTTCACGAAGCCCCAAGTCGAACAGACGGAGGCGTACATCACTGGACGGTTCGGATGACCGCGATAGCCTCGCCCCCCGGGGCAGTGCTGGAGTCCCGGGCCTACAGCTTCTGGTACGGCCCGACCCAGGCGCTGCACGAGATCACGTGCGCCATTCCGCGGCATGCGATCACCGCCCTCATTGGGCCTTCGGGATGCGGCAAGACGACGTTCCTGCGGTCGGTCAACCGCCTGCACGATCTCACCCCCGGAGCGCGCCACAGCGGCGATATTCTGCTCGAAGCCGGCTCGATCTTCGCCCCCGGGACGGACGTCGTGGCGCTGCGGCGCCGCGTGGGGATGGTGTTCCAGCGGCCGAACCCCTTCCCCAAGTCCGTATACGACAACGTCGCATATGGCCCGCGGCTCAACGCGCTGTGCCCCGAGCGCAAGCTGCCCGATCGGGTAGAGCGCGCGCTCCGGCAAGCGGCCTTATGGGACGAGGTGCAGGATCGCTTGCGCGAGCCCGGGACGGCGTTGTCCGGCGGCCAGCAGCAGCGCCTCTGTATCGCCCGGGCGCTCGCCAACGAGCCCGACCTGCTCCTCATGGATGAGCCCTGCTCGGCGCTCGACCCGATCGCGACGCAGCGCATCGAGGAGCTGCTGGTCGAGCTCAAGCAGAGCTATACGATTGCGATCGTAACGCACAACATGCAGCAGGCCGCCCGTGTGTCGGACTACACGGGGTTCTTCTACCTGGGACGCCTCGTCGAATTCGGCGAAGCCCAACAGGTGTTCACCCGGCCCGCCGACGAGCGGACCGAAGCCTATATCACTGGGAGATTCGGATGAGCCCGCAACCCTCCACCCATCGACACTTTCACGACGAGCTCTCGGAGCTCAAGGTCGCGCTGCTCAACATGTCGGGCGACGCCCAGGCCGCCCTCGCCGCCGCGGTCGAGGCGGTCCTGCAGCGCGACGGGGACAAGGCGCGCGCGGTAATCGAGGGGGACAAGGAGGTCGATCGGCTCGAGGTCGAGGTCGAGGAGGCAGTCATCCGGCTCCTCGCCACGCAACAGCCGATGGCACGCGACCTGCGGTTCCTCACCGCCGCGATGAAAATCGCCAACGACCTGGAGCGCGTCGGCGATCATGCCGTCAACATCGCCCAGTCGGCCGAGCGGCTGCTCGCCAGCCGGCCCATCGTTCCCGAGCCCGAGCTGCTCGAGATGGCCCGCCAGGCGCGGACGATGCTCGCCGACGCCCTCGACGCGTTCGTGCGCGGCGACCCGCAGGCCGGCCGCGCGATCTGCCGCCGCGATGACAGCGTAGACGCGTTGCATCAATCGATGTTCCGGATTCTCCTCACGCACATGATGGAGGACCCGCACATCATCGGCACGGCGATGGAGTTGTTTCTGGTGAGCCGTAACCTCGAGCGGGTCGCCGATCTCGCGACCAATATCGCGGAGGATGTCGTGTTTCTGGTCGAGGGGAAGTCGATCAAGCACCACGCGGAAGACGTCGTGTAGTGCCCACGATTCTTTTCCTCTGTGTGGCGAACGCCGCGCGCAGTCAGATCGCCGAAGGCCTCGCGCGCACGATGGCACCGGCGGGATACCGCTTCTTGAGTGCGGGCTCGGATCCGGGCGTACTCAGTCCCCTCGCCGTCCAGGTCCTCGCCGAGCAGCGCATCGACATCGCGCACCACCGCTCCAAGGGGCTGGATGCCATTGCCCTTGGCAGTGTGGACACGATCGTCACGCTCTGCGCCGAGGAGGTGTGTCCCCTCGTACCGGGCGCGGTGCGGCGCCTCCACTGGCCGCTTCCCGACCCGAGGGAGCTCGCTGATTTCCGCGCGGTTCGTGACGAGCTGCGAAGACGCTTACCGACCCTTTGGGATCAGCCGAAGGTGCGGTAGCGGTAGTAGTCCGCCGGCGGCGTGGGGCGGCGGCGCAAAACATCCTCCGACACGAACAGACGGACGAGCACGATCCCCGTGACGAAGCCACCGATGTGTGCGAAGAACGCCACCCCGCCCCGCTCGATCTCGCTCAGACTGAACATCCCGCCAAGCAGTTGGAGCACGATCCAGTAGCCGAGCATCACGTACGCCGGCAGCGCGACGGTGGTGACGTAGATCGGTAGGATTATCAGGGTATGCACCCGCACCCGCGGGTAGAGCAGCAAATAGGCGCCCAATACGCCGCTGATTGCGCCCGAGGCGCCGACCATGGGGACGACCGAGTGGGGACTGAGCAACGTCTGGGTCGCGGCCGCCGCCACACCGCACAGCAAATAGAAGAAGACGAACTTCACATGCCCCATCGCGTCTTCGATGTTGTTCCCGAACACCCAGAGGAACACCATGTTGCCGATCAGGTGGAACCAGCCGCCGTGGGTGAACATCGACGTCAACACCGTCCAGTACTTCGGCGCCACGCCCACGAGGCAGTACATCCCCGGCGCCAGCTCCATCCCGCTTCCGGGCTTGGCCGTGCCCAGGATTTCGCCGGGGATCAATCCGAGATCACATACGGAGCGCACCAACGGCGCGTCCGCGCCCATGCCCTGGACGAACAGCCAGACGAGCACGTTGGCGACGATAATGCTGACCGTAACGACGGCAGGGCGTTCGGTGGGATTCTCGTCTTTGTAGGGGAACATTCGGCACCAATCTACCCGTCTAGCGCCCAGCCGGCGCTAGCTGCCTATTTGGCAGCGAACACGGGCACGATGCTTGCTTTTGCGACCCGCAGCATCGGGTCCGCATCAAATCCCTACCAGGAGCTGTGATTTTATGGCTGAGAAGATCATCGGTATCGACCTCGGGACGACCAACTCGGTTGTGGCCGTGATGGAAGGTGGCGATCCCGTCGTCATTCCCAATGCGGAAGGCGGTCGGACGACACCTTCTGTGGTCGCGTTCACCAAGGACGGCGAACGACTTGTCGGAACGGTGGCCAAGCGGCAGGCAGTGACCAACCCGCAGAACACGATCTTCTCGATCAAACGTTTCATGGGCCGGCGCTACGAAGAGGTGACCGAAGAGATCAAGCGCGTGCCCTATAAGGTAGTGAAGGGACCCAACGGGCTCGCCGCGGTCGAGATTCAGGGCAAGGTCTACACCCCGCCGGAGATCTCGGCGATGATCCTCCAGAAGATGCGCCAGACGGCGGAGGACTACCTCGGCTTTAAGGTCGAGAAGGCGGTCATCACGGTCCCCGCCTATTTCAACGACTCCCAGCGCCAGGCGACCAAAGACGCCGGCAAGATCGCCGGCCTCGATGTCGTGCGGATCATCAACGAGCCGACCGCATCGGCGCTCGCCTACGGCCTAGACAAGAAGAAGGAAGAGAAGATCGCAGTCTACGACCTGGGCGGCGGCACGTACGACATCTCCATCCTCGAGCTCGCCGAAGGCGTCTTCGAGGTGAAGAGCACGAACGGTGACACGCACCTGGGTGGGGACGACTTCGACGCGCGGGTCATGCAGTGGCTGGTGGACGAGTTCAAGCGCGATCAGGGGATCGATCTGTCCAAGGATCCGATGGCGCTGCAGCGGCTCAAGGAAGCGGCCGAGAAGGCCAAGATGGAGCTGTCGACCGTGATGCAGACGGAGATCAATCTCCCCTTTATCACGGCCGACCAGTCCGGGCCCAAGCACCTGAACCTAACGCTCACGCGCGCCAAGCTCGAGCAGCTCGTGGACGACCTGGTCAAGCGGACGATGCCGCCCATGCTGCAGGCGCTCAAGGACGCCGGTCTCAAGCCGTCCGACATCGACGAGGTGATTCTCGTCGGCGGCCAGACGCGCATGCCGAAGGTGCAGGAGATCGTGAAGAACTTCTTCGGCAAGGAGCCGCACAAGGGCGTGAACCCCGACGAGGTGGTGGCGATCGGGGCCGCGATCCAGGGCGGCGTCCTGGCGGGCGAGGTGAAGGACGTGCTGTTGCTCGACGTCACGCCGCTGTCACTCGGCATCGAAACGTTGGGCGGCGTCACGACGGTGCTCATCCCCCGCAACACCACGATCCCGACCAAGAAGTCGGAGGTGTTTTCGACCGCCGAAGACAACCAGACGACGGTCGAGATCCACGTGCTGCAGGGCGAGCGGCAGATGGCGCAGGACAACCGCACCATCGGCAAGTTCCAGCTCACGGGCATCCCGCCGGCGCCGCGCGGCGTGCCGCAGGTGGAGGTGACGTTCGACATCGACGCGAACGGCATCCTGCACGTGTCGGCGAAGGACAAGGCGACGGGCAAGGAACAGAAGATCCGGATCGAGGCGTCGTCCGGAATCGGCGAGAAGGACATCGACAAGATGGTGAAGGACGCCGAGGCCCACGCCGCCGAGGACAAGCGCCGGCGCGACGAAATCGAGCGCCGCAACCGGCTCGATACGATGGTGTACCAGGTCACCAAGGAATCCAAGGAGTGGGTGGATAAGCTCGAGCCCGGCCTCAAGTCCCGGCTCGATGCCGCCATCCAGTCCTCGCAGCAGGCGCTCCGCAGTGGGAACGCCGACGAAATCAGCAAAGCACTGGACGAGCTGCAGCAGGCGTATTCCGCCGCGGGGGCGTCGCTGTACGCGGCCCGCGGGTCGGCCCCCGGGGGGGGGGGCGACGACCAGACGACCGGCGAACCGGCGGGCGCAGGTGCCGGAGCTGGCGGAGACGCTCCGAAGCAGGAGAACGTGGTGGACGCAGACTACGAAATCGTGGACGACGACAAATCCAAGAAGTCATAAAGGAGGAGCAAAGATGTCGGTGAAGACGAGAGACTGGTTAAAATTTGGGGTGCTGGTGGCGATGGCGTTTGTGTTCGGACTGGCCTTCGCCTCGGCGTTCAAGCTGCCCACACGCAGCGAGGCGGCAGTGCGCGGATCGGTGCTGCAGCAGAACGCGCATCCTGTTCCCCAGGCGAAGATCGCCGCGGACCTGGGTGATGCGTTTGCGTCCGTCGCCGAGCACGTGAAGCCGGCGGTGGTGTTCATAAAGTCCGAGCGACGCGAGCGGGCGACCGCACGCCGCCTGCCCCCGGGCTTCGATGATTTCTTCCAGGTCCCGCGCCGGCCTCAGGTCGAGCAGGGCTCCGGGTCCGGCTTCATCGTATCAGCCGACGGCTACATCCTCACGAACAACCACGTGGTCCAGGGAGCGGACCGCGTGACCGTCCGGCTGTACGACAACCGCGAGTTCACGGCTAAGACGGTCGGCACCGACCCCACGACCGACGTCGCGGTGATCAAGATTCAGACGACCGGTCTCCCAACCGTCAGTCTGGGCGATGCTGATTCGACGCGTATCGGCAATTGGGTGCTGGCGATCGGCAATCCGCTCGGCGAGGCCTTCACCTTCACGGTGACCGCCGGCATCGTCAGCGCCAAGGGGCGGCTGCTGTCCGGGCTGACCCAGAACCGCTACGCCATTCAAGATTTCATTCAGACCGACGCGGCCATCAACCCCGGAAACTCGGGCGGGCCGCTCGTCAACGTGCGCGGCGAGGTCATCGGCATCAATTCGGCCATCGCCAGTGAGACCGGATACTATGCCGGGTACGGGTTTGCCATCCCGATCAACCTCGCCCGCACCGTGATGAACCAGCTGATCGCGACCGGCCACGTCGAGCGCGCGGTCATGGGCATTTCGATCCGCCCCATTACGCCCGAGGATGCCGAGAACGCCAAGCTGCCGGACATCCGCGGTGTGGTCGTCAATGACTTCACGCCGGCCGAGGACTCGCCCGCCAAGCGCGCAGGACTGCAAGAGGGCGACGTCATCGTGGCGGTGGACGGTACCCCGATCGAATCGGTGGCGCAGCTGCAGCAGCGGGTCGGGTTCAAGAAGCCCGGCGAGACAGTGCAAGTGACCGTGGTGCGCCAGGGTGGCGTGCGGAAAACGATCACCGTGAAGCTCACCGCGGCCCCCAGCGATTCTGAAGAGGTGGCCAAGGCCGACGATGCCGCCTCGCGGCGAGACGCCGCGCCGACCGAGGAATCGCTGGGCATCACCGTGGAGCCGCTGACGCAGGAAGACGCGCGCGACCCGCAGCTGCGGTCCGTGGCCCGTTCCGGCGGCGCGCTGGTGGTCACACAGGTGTCACCCGACGGCCCCGCCTACCAGCGGCTGGCCGATCCGCAGAGCGGCGGGCCCGACATTATTCTGAAGGTCAACGGGCATCCAACCCGCACGCGGGCCGAATTCCGTCAGGCGATGGCCAGCGTGAAGGCGGGAGAGATCGTCACGCTCGCCGTGCTGTCCCGTACGCCGGACGGCTGGCAGCAGCGCGTGGTCCGGCTGCGAGCCCGCTAGACTAAAGGCTGACGGCGCTCCGCCAGCATCACCACGGCGGTCGCCGCCAGCCAGACGACGAACAGCGCCTGGCCGTAGAAGAGATTCGGCGAGAACTCGTCGAACACGACGGCCACGGCGCCGTTCACCAGCGCCACCGCGAACGCCGCCCCCGCGAGCCAACGCGGATACACCCCGCCGTTCCGGATCGCCCAGCCAAACATGTACGCCACCAGCCCGAGCATGAACGTGGCGAGCCGCTCAGCGGCGAGGCCTGCGGGATGGAGCATGTCGTACAGGAAGACGGCGCGCGTGGCGGTGAGCGCCTTGTCCGAGGTCGCGAAGGCGCGGGCGAGATTCCAGCCGCTCCCGACCATCAGCAGGATGTTCAGCGACCACACCGAGAAGGCAAAGCCTCCCAGCAGAATGCCCGCGCGTCCCGGCGCGGAGCCCGCCGTGTCCCCGTGCCGCAGCGACACCCCGATCAGGCCGGCGTACATCAACGCCAGGCCGAACAGCAGCGACCAGTGGATCGCGCGCCAGCCGCTCGTCTGCGCGACGGTCTCGAGCTGTGTGGCTCCGTCGCCGACGAGCATGGGATGCAGCAATCCGGCGATGCCGAACAACAGGGCACCCATCAAGAGGCAGAGCCCGTAGAAGATGGGACGGCGCGTCACGGTCATGGGGCCCGCTCCCGGGTCCGGAGTCGGCCCTAATCTAGCACGCACTCGGCGTGGCGATATATTGAGCGGCCATGGATCTCAATCGCATTCTGCGTGAAGGCTTCATCGCCGGCTGCATCGGCGCAGCGGCGGTGGCGATCTGGTTCCTCGTCGTGGATGCGATCAACGGCCAGGCGCTGTTCACCCCGGCGATGCTCGGAAGCGCGGTGTTCTGGGGCGCGCATGACTCCGCGTCGGTCGTGATCGAGCCGGCCCGCATCTTCGGGTACACGATGATCCACGTCTCCGCGTTCGTCGTGGTGGGCTGTGTCGCCGCCGCGCTCGCCGCTGAGGTGGAGTACGCCCCGTCCACCCTCTTTCTCGTCATCGTCGGATTCTGCTTCTTCGAGGTAGGGTTCTATATCCTCGTCGCGCTGCTCGCCAAGCCGCTGCTAGGCTATCTCGCGTGGTGGAACGTCGCGATCGGCAACTGCCTCGCGGCCGTCGCCATGGGCTACTACCTGTGGCGGGAGCATCCTAGGATCGGGGAAGAGCTGCGCCGCCATCCGCTGGGAGAGACCCAGGACGGGGAGTAGCGCCGTACGCTTCCAGAGGCACCGCTTCGTCCACATCGGCACGATGCTCGCGGCGTGAATACCGGAACCACACGACCGTCACCACCACCCACAACATCAATCCTCCACCCACCCACATCAGCAGTCCCCCGATCTTCTGATCGTCCTGCGCGGACCACGACCACACACGCGGGGCGGCGGCGTAAAACGGATAGAGGACCGTATCGGGCAGCGTGATCAGCGCCCCAGTGATGGACATCGGAATCCCGAGCAGAAACAGGTACAGCATCTGCCCCAGGTAGGGCACCCGCGGCAGCTCGGGAACGGGCGAGAGAATCGGCCACCACATCAACACCGCGGTAGCAAGGAAAATGAGGTGTTGGAGGATATGGAGGTTGTGATGGCGGAGCGCTGCCTCGTAAAACGCCGGCACATGCCAGAGGACGATCGGCGCCGTGAACAAGGCGGCGGCCGGCAGCGGTCGAGTCACCACGCGTCCCAGCGCGCTGACCCAACGGGGCCTGAGCAGCGCCCGCGCCACCCACGCGGGCGTGCCGTAGAGTAGCAGCGGCGGGAACAACAGCGTGAGGAGCAGATGCTGCGCCATGTGCGCGCTGAACAGGTAGGAATCCGAGAGGTTGTGCAGCGGCCCGTTCAGCGCGGCGAAGATGACGAGCACCGCCCCGGCAAAGGCTGCGACCTTGCGCCGCGGCGCCTGGAGGCCTCCCAAATACACGTAGAGCCCGCCCAAGAGGACGAGCCCGATCACGACGGTGGGATGCAGGTCCCAGGAACTCCAGGTGTTCACATCCCGGCCCGCAGGCGCACCGCTCCGAAGAAGAGGAACAGCAGGCCGATCACGACGACCAGCGCGAGAAGGAGCGGCCCCCCAAACAGGAACATGAAGAAGCGGTTGTCGAACTTGAGATGCATGTAGAACATCACCACCAGCGTGAACTTGAGCGCCGACAGGGCGAGCAGCAGCGGCACGAGGACGCCCTGGAAGGCGGGCACGTAGAATATTCCCACCTCGATAAACGTCACGATGACGAGGATCGCCGCGACCCGCAGGTACGTCCCCGTCGTCGCGTGGACTTCCCCTGCCCGCCCCTGCTCGCTCATCATCGAGCTCCGTTCATTGAATCAGGTATACGACCGTGAAGATCACGATCCACACGACGTCCACGAAGTGCCAGTACAGTCCGGTGATCTCGACCGTCAGCGCCTGGCCTGGTCCCAGCTTTCCCCGCAGGGCCTGCACCCAGAGCGTCAGCAGCCAGATCACTCCCACCGTCACGTGCGTCCCGTGCGTCCCCGTCAGGACGTAGAACGTCGAGCCGAACAGATTGGTCGTGAGACCTAGCCCTTCGTGCATGAAGTGGCTGAACTCCCACACCTGCCCGCCCAGGAACACGAGGCCGAGGAAAGCGGTGACGAAGAGCCAGGTCTTGCCCTGCTTCATGTCGCCGCGCTGGATCGCGGCCAAGGCCAGCACCATCGCGAGGCTCGACATCAGCAGGTCGAAGGTGCTGAACGACGTGAACGGGATGTTCAGGATCTCGTGGGGGTACGGCCCCACGAGGCTCTTCCCTTTGTAGATCAGGTACGTCGAGATCAGCGATCCAAACAGGAGGCACTCCGAGCCGATGAAGGCCCAGAACGCCATCTTGCGGCTGTCGAGTCCCATGCTGGTCGCGTGCGCTTGGCTCATCTCAGACCTCAAACGGCTCGTAGGCCCAGCGATAGATCCCGGTGATCACGACCGCCACGCCGACCAGCACCAGCCACACCTGATGTGACAGCGCGCCGATAGCCATCACGGGGAGTCCAAACGCGGTGAACATCGGCCACCACGAGCCGCCCGGAACATGGATCGGTGCCGGAGGGGTTAGCGGCAGCGGCGCCATGGGCGCCTGGCGTTCCGTTCGCCACAGCGGAAGGCGGCTCGCAACCTGCGGAATGACCGTGAAATTGTAGACCGGCGGGGGCGACGGAATCGCCCACTCGAGCGTCGCGCCTCCCCATGGGTCGTTGCCGGCCGGCGCGCCGTGACGACGGGTGCGGAGCAGGTTCACGAAGAAGACCAACGTCGCCGCGCCGATCAGGAACGCGCCGATCGTCGAGACGACGTTGAAGCCGGTGACCCCGAGCTCCGCGCCATAGGTGTAGATCCGGCGCGGCATGCCGAGCAGTCCGCTGAAGTGCATCGGGAAGAACGCCAGGTTCATGCCCACGAACGTCAGCCAGAAGTGCCACTTCCCCAGCGTCTCGGAGAGCTGCCGGCCAGTCATCTTGGGCCACCAGTAGTACATGCCGGCGAACAGGCCGAGCATCGTGCCGCCGAACAACACGTAGTGGATGTGCGCCACGACGTAGTATGTGTCGGTCTGCTGGAGATCGGCCGGCGGCGATCCGTGCGAGACGCCCGAGAGGCCGCCGATGATGAACATGCTCACGAAGCCGAGGGCGAACAGCATCGCGGTCGGGAAGCGGAGCTGCCCGCCCCAGAGCGTGGCGATCCAGTTGAAGATCTTCACGCCCGTGGGGACTGCGATCAGCATCGTCGTCGCGGAGAACACCGAATCGGCAATGGGGCCGAGGCCCGCGGCGAACATGTGGTGGCTCCACACGCCCCACCCCATGAAGCCGATCAGCACGCCCGAGTACACGACCACCGTGTAGCCGAACAAGGGCTTGCGCGAGAACGTGGGCAGCACCTCCGACACGATCCCCATCGCCGGGAGAATGAGGATGTAGACCTCGGGGTGGCCGAACAGCCAGAAGAGGTGCTGCCACAGAATCGGATCGCCGCCGCCGGCGGGGATGAAGAAATGGGTGCCGAAGAAGCGGTCGAACATCAGCAGCACCAGTGCCACGGTGATTACGGGAAACGCGGTGATCACGAGGAACTGCGTGACCAGCGTCATCCAGCTGAAGGCCGGGAGCCGCAACATCTTCATCCCCGGCGCCCGCATGTTCAGAATGGTGACGATAAAGTTGAAACCGGCCGCGAGCGACGCGATGCCGAGGATCTGGAGGCCGAGCAGCCAGAAGTCGATGTTCGGGCCGGGGGAGAACTGTTTCGACGTCAGATTGGCGTAGCCGAACCAGCCGCCGTCGGGCGCGACGGACAGCCGGTCGGCACCGAACAGCGGCCCGGCCAGAAAGCTCGCATTGATGAACAGCCCGCCCAGCAGGAACACCCAGTAGCTGAACGCGTTCAGCCGCGGGAACGCTACGTCGCGGGCGCCGATCTGCAGCGGGATGATGAAATTGAAGAACGCGGCCGACAGCGGCATCAGCGCCAGGAACACCATCGTGGTGCCGTGCATCGTGAACATCTGATTGTAGAACTCGGCGCTCACACCGATGCCTTCCGGCTTCGCCAGCTGCGCGCGGATCACCAGCGCCTCGAGGCCCCCGAGCAGGAAGAACCCGAAGGCGGTCCAGAAGTACAGGAGCCCGATGCGCTTGTGGTCGGTGGTCGTCAGCCAGCTCTTCATCGCAAGCTCTGGAGGTAGGCGACGACTGCCGTCAGGTCGGCGTCGGACAGGACCTGGGGGGGCATCTGGGCCCCGGGCTTCAGCGACGGGGCGTTCGTGATCCAGCGGCGGAGGGACTCGGCCGTATTGGGGAACAGCCCACCCGCGATCGTCGTGCGGCCCCCCACGTGGGTCAGATCAGGTGCGATCGTCCCGCGGGACACCCCGGCGATCGTGTGGCATGCGATGCACGCACTGCGAGCGAACACCTGCCGGCCATGCTCGGCGGGCGAGCCCCGCGGAGCCGGACTTGGCGCGATACGCTGTTGGGCGACCCAGGCGTCGAACGCGGTATCGGCTTGCACGAACACGCGCAACCGCATGTTGGCGTGCGACGCGCCGCAAAATTCGGCGCACTGGCCCCAGAATTCACCGGTCGAATCGGGACGGAACGCGATGCGGTTGGTGCGCCCCTGCGTCAGGTCCCGCTTTCCGCCCAGGCCGGGCACCCAGAAGCTGTGGATCACGTCCGCCGAGGTCATGTCGAGCTGCACCGGCGTGCCCACCGGCAGGTGCAGCTCGTTCACCGCCGTAATGCCGAGCGCCGGATAGCGGTACTCCCACCACCACTGATGCCCGACGACCTCGACGCGCAGCGCGCCCTCCGGGGCGTGGCCGGCGGTGGCGAAGATCGTGCGCATGGTGGGCACCGCGATGAAGACGAGAATCAGCGCCGGGGCGAGCGTCCACCCGATCTCGAGGGCGGTGTGCCCGTGCGTCGGCTTGGGCTCGCGGCCGCCCGCGCGGGCACGGTAGCGCACGATCGCGAACAGCAGCAGGCCTTCGACGATAACGAACACCACCACCGCCCACCAGAAAATGCTCGTGAACAGCGAGTCGATCGCGGCGCTGAAATCGGATTTCGGGGCGAGCGTGCTCTGAGGAAATGATCCGCCGCATCCGGCGAGGGCGAGCAGCAGTGCGACGAGCAGCAGAGGCACGGCGTCAAAGTAGACGGACCCCTGCGACACGTCAACGCGTTATCTTTGGCGCCCATGGCCGAATTGTCCGATCGGTTGCAAGCCGTCCTCGGGACGGCGTATCAAATCGAAAAGGAGCTGGGCGGCGGAGGGATGAGCCGTGTCTTCGTCGCCGTTGACACGCGGCTGGCTCGCCGCGTGGTCGTGAAGGTCCTGCCGCCCGAGCTCGCGGCAGAGATCAGCGTGGACCGCTTCAACCGCGAGATCCAGCTCTCGGCCTCTCTCCAACATCCGCATATCGTGCCGCTGCTCACCGCGGGCGGCTCAGCGGACGTGCTGTACTACACGATGCCGTTCGTCGAGGGCGAGGCGCTGCGTACCCGTCTGGCGCGCGAAGGCGAGCTCCCGGTACGCGACGCCGTCAGGATTCTCAAGGACGTCGCCGACGCGCTCGCCTACGCGCACGCGCGCGGCATCGTACACCGCGACATCAAGCCCGACAACGTCCTGCTCACCGGCCATCACGCCGTCGTCGCCGATTTCGGCGTCGCGAAGGCGGTGAGCCAGGCGAAGGGGCAGAGCGGGCTCACGTCGGTGGGCGTCGCGCTCGGGACGCCGGCCTACATGGCGCCCGAACAGGCCGCCGGCGACCCAGACATCGACTATCGCGCGGACATCTACGCCCTGGGCGCGATGGCGTACGAGATGCTCACCGGCCGTACGCCATTCACGAGCCTCTCGCCCCATCAGATGCTCGCGGCGCACATCACCGAGCCGGTCGAGCCGATCACCGATCACCGGCCGACGGTGCCGCCCGCGCTCGCCGATCTCGTGATGGCTTGCCTCGCCAAGAACCCGGCCGACCGGCCCCAGAGCGCCGCCGAGATCCACCAGACCCTCGAAGCGCTGGCGACGCCGAGCGGATCGCTCGCGGCTACCTCGCCGGGCGCGACGGTGCGGCACGTGCTGCGCCGGCCCCGCAACCGCCGCGTGGCGCTCGGTCTGCTGCTCGGCGTGGTGCTTGCCGGCGGCTGGCTGGCGCTACGGCCGCGCGTGGGGGTGGCGCTGGATGCGAACCGCATCGCGATTGCGCCCTTCGACGTGCTCGGCGGCGGTGCTGAACTCGCACTGTGGCGCGAGGGCCTGGTCGACGTGCTGTCGCGCAGTCTCGATGGTGCCGGGCCGCTGCGCACGGTATCCCCAACGTTGATCGTGCGCCGCTGGCGCGGACGCGCGGATGCCGCGTCGGCGCGGGCACTCGGCCGTGTGACGAGCGCGGGCACGGTGGTCTTCGGCGGCCTCGTGCGCGCCGGTGCCGACTCGGTCCGTCTCACCGCCACGGTGCTGAGCGTTCCCGATGATGCGCCGCTCGGGGAGATCGAGCTGCGGGAGGCGTCCGACCGAATGGACCGCCTCACCGATTCCCTGACGGTCAGCGTGCTGCGTGTTCTCGGCCGCACCCGGGCGATCGGCGTCGTGCGCGGCACGCCGCTCGGATCGAAGTCGCTCGGGGCGCTCAAGGCGTTCCTGCAGGGAGAGCAGTTCCTCCGCCGTTCTGAATGGGACTCGGCGCTCGCCTACCACGAGAACGCGATCGCGCTCGACAGCGGCTTTACGCTCGCCTGGAGCCACGCGGGAATGGCGGCTGGATGGCAGCACTCCCCGGCGACCGATCCCAAATCGCGGATCTACCACCTGATGGCCGGCGGCCTGAATCATGGCCTGCCGCCGCGCGAGAGCCTACTCGTCCAGAGCGAGTCGCTCGCCGCAGTCGTCTACGCGGGACCGCAGCAGATCGGGGGGCGCTGGTGGACGTATGGACGCCGTCTCAACGCCACACTCGAAGAAGCGGTGCGCCGCTATCCCAACGACCCCGAGATCTGGTACCTCCTCGGCGACGCACGTTTCCACGCGGGCGCCCTGGCAGGGCTGCTGCCTCGCGCCGCCCTGGACGCGTTCGATCACGCGATCGCCCTTGATTCCTCGTTCACGCCGTCGTACGTCCACGCCGTTCCGTTGAGCCTCGAGCTGGACGGGACCGCCGCGGGACGGCGCTACGCCGAGGCCTTTCTTGCCGCGGGAGGTATGGGACGGTATGCCCAGAGCACCGAGCTCGTGCTGCGGCTCCTCGATTCAGCGACCCGCGATGCCGCGGTGACGTACCTCGCTGACAGCGCCGATGCCCCGCTCTTCCAGACTGTGTGGCTCGCACTCAACCGGTGGACCGACTCCGCGGAAACGGTCATCGCGCTGGCGCGCGCGCGGCAGGCGCGCGAGCAGGCCGCGGGCAAAACGACCCACTTCAGCGTATTCAGCCTACCGATCGCGCTCGCCGGCCGTGGGCACGTCCGGGAGGCAGCGTCCCATACCACGTTCCCGCCGATCCTCGGACAACTCGCGCTCGTGGGCGCCGTTTCCGCGGACAGCTCGTTGCGGCTCGCGCGCAGCTGGGCGGGGCGCCCCAGCGAGGGCGCGCTCGTTGCCGCTCCATTATTGGCAGCGCAGCGCGATACTGCTTCGCTCGCCGGCGCCGTGCGAGCCTTGGACGCCGCGGCAGGTCGCCCCCTCCCTCCCAGCGCGCCCCCGTTTGCCCGGGAGGTCTTGGGATACGTGGTGGCAGCGACGCGGGCGTACATCGCGCTCGCCCGAGGAGACAGCGCCGAGGCCTTACGTCTGTTCGAGGCGCTCCCCGATTCGGCGTGCTACGGTGCCTGTGGGATCGACGACTTGGTGCACGTCCAGCTGCTGGTTTCGCGAGGCCGGTTCGCGGAGGCGGCGGCGCGCATCGAGCGACCGGCGGTGGGGTTTGCGGCCGGCGTGTTTCCGGTCGAGGTGCTGCGTGCGCTCGAACGAGGACGCGTCAATGAACGTCTCGGGAACCGCGAACGCGCGATCGCCGGCTACACCTTCGTCATCCAGGCCTGGCGCAATCCCGACCCGGAGCTCAAACCGTACGTAGACGAAGCACGCGCCGGGCTGGCGCGCCTGGGCCGGGAGCGAAAAGACGGGAGTTGAGGCGCCTATCGGTGCGGAGGCGGGGCGCCCGGGAACCCCGTCATCTCGCGTGGCGTCTCAGTGATGGAAGACTTGGCGCCGGTCCCCTGCCCCGCCAGCGCCATCATGCCATTGTCCTTCGTCACCGCTTTCACCAGCGGGAAGGCCAGGGTCGGCTGTAGCCACACTTCCATACCGGTCTGCGGATGACGCAAATGCAGAGCGCGGAATGTGCCCGCCGGCACGCTCACCTGCTCCCAGCCCACCACCGCCATTTCGCCGCAACCGCGCGCGATGTCGGCGGCCATGTTCGGCCCCAGGTTCGCGGCCATCATGCGGACCATCTGTTCGGGAATACGCATCGCCGGCTGATCGCCGCTCTTCATCACGAAGCCCCGGATCGCGTTGGGGTTGTAGGTGAGGCCCGGCACGAGCATCTGCATGATGAAGTTGTCTTTGGCACGCTTGGGGTTCTGCATCATCATTTCATACCAGTACAAGGGGGTGCCCTCCCGCGTCTCCTTCCCGATGACCGCGGCCCGCATCGTGTTGCCATCAGTGCGGCCGCCGGTCCAGTTGTACGTGGCCCAGGTGCCGACGGTCATCGGGTGGTTCTCTAGGTCACGGCAGATCTGCTGCTTGTCCTGTGCCACGAGCGGCGTAGCCACGAGCAGGCTCAGGGCGGCGATGGCAAAACGAACGCGCATGAACGACTCCGAAAGCGAGGGAGAAGGATCAATTATACATTTTGAGCAGCACCTGCGACCGTGGCGGAACTGGCAGACGCGCCAGCCTTAGGAGCTGGTGGGGCAACCCGTGGGGGTTCGAGTCCCTCCGGTCGCATCCGGCAGCCAGTTCACCGCGGCGCGCCGCTTTTGAGCAGTGCCAGCGCCACACCATTGGTCCAGCCGAACCCGTCCTGCGTCGGGTACTCGCCTCCGCCCGCCCGCCGATCCGAGTGCACCACGTCGTACTTCTCCATCATGCGTCCCGTCGCCCGGTAGGTGCGCCGGTTCAGGGCGAGCCAGCGGTCCGCTGCCCGGTCGGCCAGGTCGGCGCGGCCGTAGCGGCGCGCGCCTTCGATCGCGAGCCACTCGAGCGGCGGCCAGCCGTTGGGCGCGTCCCACTGCTGTCCCGACGCGATGAGTGTCGTGACGAAGCCACCGGGCTTCAGGAACAGCTCTCCCAGCCGGTCGGCCACATGCTTACCCTGGTCCGGCGTCGCGATGCCGAAATAGAGCGGCGCCGCGGCCGCCAGCGTCGGCCGATCCGTGACGCGCTCGCCGCTTCGCCAGCGCACGTCGTAGAAAAATCCCGCGGTGGGATCGTAGGATGTGGTGAGCAGCGCCTCGCGCCGCTTGGTCGCCGCCTGATTGTAGCGGCGCGCGACGTCCGCGTCCCCCGGTTTCGCCCGAAACGTCCGCAACGCGGCAATCGTGCGCTCGGCATTATAAAGGAGGCTGTTGAGGTCGACCGGTATCAGCTCGGTCGTCTCGAGCGTCCGGAGGTCCTTGGGATCCCGCATCCAGCGGCTCGAGAAGTCCCAGCCGCTCTCGGCGGTCGCCCGCGCATTGCGATAAAAATCCTCGCGCTTCGCGGGGGCAACGGTCTGACCGACCTCGAAGTCCGGGCGGTACGCCTCGGGCCTCGGCTCCGCCGTATCGTCCCAATAGCGGTTGAGAACGACGCCGTCCGGCATGCGCACGACGCGGCGGTAGGTTTGCCCCGGCGCCAACCCTTCCGCCCCATCCATCCAGAATTCGTGCTCATGCTCGAGCGCATCGAGGTAGGCGAGCGCCTGCGTGGTATCGGTGGCGCGGGCGTACAGCCCGACCATCGCGGCGAAGAACGGCGGCTGGCTGCGGCTCAAGTAGTACGTGCGGTTGCCGTTGGGAATGTGGCCGGCCGTCTCGATCAGATGCGCGAAATTGTCGAGCATGTTCTTCACGAGATCGGTCCGGCCGCTCGCGACCAAACCCAGCATCGTGAAGTACGAGTCCCAGTAGTAGATCTCGCGAAAGCGGCCGCCGGGGACCACGTACGGCTGCGGCAGCGGGATGAGCGAGGAGCGCGCATCGGCGCTGTCGGGCCGGCGCGTCAAGGCCGGCCACAGCGTCAGGACGTGCTGCTCCATGGTCTGAGTTGTGTCGGAGTGGAAGGTTTCTCCCGCCGGCCGCGGCAGCTCGAAGTTCTGCTCGACGAACATCCGCAGCGCAAACCCCGGCCCGTGGCGCGCGGAGTCGTAGCGCGCGGAGATCAGTGAGGGTGCGGAGCGTGGCCGCGCGTCCACGAATTCCTTCGAGTCGGGGAACATCCCCGATAGCTGGACGTCCGCGAACAGCGCCCCGAGATCGTGCGCCGGATCGTATGCGGACGGCCGGGCGGGCGGGCGGGCGGACGGGCGGCAGCTCGTCGCGAGAACGAGCATTACGCCGCACGCCGCACGCCGCACGCCGCGCGTAAGTCTCAAGCGAAGACGATCCAGAGCACGCCAAGGAGCGCGACGAGCAGGACCGACAGCCCGACCTCGAACTTCCTCTCGTCCTTTGTCTCGCCCGCTTTCAGAGCCGCTCCTGGCTCTCCGACGTCCGGCTTGCCGTACGTCAGGCCCTCGGTTTTCTCGCGGGGTGGCGGCGGAGTCATCATGCTCACGATGAAGAGCACGACCGTGCAAATCACGAACAGCAATACCGCGAAGTGGAGAAAATTGATGGTGGCGATCCAATGCCACACCGTGCCCGAGGCGAGACCGCCGCCCGATGCCTTGTTCGCCAGCTCGAGGATCAGCCGCAGCAAACCTAGGACAAGTCCCGTCACGAGCGACGCCATCGCACCGGTGCCGTTGAGCCGCCGGAAGAACAGGCCGAGCAGGAAGCAGGCAGCGATCGGCGGCGCGATGTACGCCTGAACGCTCTGCAGGTAGATGTAGATCTGGGACGAGACGTACTTCATAAACGGAATCCACAGCAAGCCCAGCACCACCATCACACCAGCGGAAACGCGGCCCACTGTCACGAGCTGCCGCTCGGTCGCGGCCGGGCGCAGTTTGCGATAGACGTCCCACGTCAGCAGTGTGGAGCACGCGTTGAAGGCGGAGGCCAGGGAGCTCATCAGCGCCGCCAACATCCCGGCGAGCACGAGGCCTTTGATGCCGGCGGGCAACAGCCGCGTCACGAGCGTGGGATAGGCGGAATCGGGCGAGTTGCGGAGCTCGGGGAACAGGGCGACGGCCACGATGCCGGGCAACACAAAAATGAAGACCGGAAGAATCTTCAGATACCCGGCGAAAATCGTTCCGGTGCGCGCCTCTTTGATGTTCTTCGCAGCGAGCACGCGCTGCACGATGTGCTGATCGGTACACCAGTACCAGATTCCCAGAATGGGCGCGCCGAAGACGATTCCCGTCCACGGGAAGTCCGGGTGATTGGACGGCTTCCACATCGAGAAGAATCCTGCTGGAACTTTGGCTTCGAGCCCCGCGAACCCGCCGACTCGTGAAAGCCCGATCGCCATGAGCGTGACGGAGCCGAGGATCAGCACGATCGCTTGCAGCACCTCGGTGTAGACCACGGCGCGCAGTCCGCCGAAGACCGTGTACAGTCCGGTGACGACGATGAGGACGATGGCCGCCGTGTAGAAATTCCACCCCGTCACCGCGCGAATCACGACCCCGCCCGCGTATAGTGTCACGCTGATCTTTGTGAGGACGTAGCCGATCACCGAGACCCACGTGAAGTAGGTTCGAGCCGCCGAGTTGTACCGCTTCTCCAAAAACTCCGGCATCGTATAGACGCCGCTCTTGAGGTAGTAGGGAACGAAGAGCCAGCCGAGCAGCAGCAGGATGAGACACGCGAGCCACTCGAAGTGGCCGACGGCGAGACCGCTTCCCGCACCCGTGCCGGCCAGGCCGACCAAGTGCTCAGAACCGATGTTCGACGCGAATAGGCTGGCCCCCACTGCGAACCAGGCGACGTCGCGGCTCGCGAGGAAGTAGTCGGAGCTCACGTTCTTTTCGCGCATCGCGGCCCACCACGCGATGCCGAACAGAATGATGAAGTAGACCGCGATGAACAGCAGGTCGAACGCGTGGAGATTGCTCATTGGGTCGGCCTTCGGGAGTTGAGGAGATATTGAACCGCGAGGTCGGTGAGACTCCACAGCTGCACATCGGAGCTGGAACCGTAGCGAAACGGGCGGAGCGTCGTGTCCTCAAAGCGGTAGCTCCACAACTCGGCGTGGCGCAACCCCGAGCGCTCGACCGCTCCGCTCACGGAGTCGAGCGCCGCCGCCCGGTCGCGCCGCGCCAGCGCCGCGAGCAAGACGTTCACTTCCCGTCCCCACACGACCCGCGGCGAGTGATAGAGATCCCGCTCGAACATGTCCCACACGGCGGGCGGGGCGTACGCGTCATTCGTCGCGACCGGCCCGACGCCATCGATGAACAGTCCCAGCGGATACGGCAGCAGGAAGGGACGCAGCAGCTCGCGCTCCCGCGCGGCACCGAGCGTGTCGAGCAGCAGCCACATGGCGGGGTCGGTGCTCATCACCGCAATCGGGTGGCCGGCGCTGTCGAGCGACAGCGCGGGAAAGCGCAGCGTGTCCGTGGGAAAGCCGGTGCGGGAGAGCACGGCTTGCCAGTGCGCGCGCTCCACCTCGGGAAGTGACGCGAGCTTGGCGCCGACCCGCGATTCGACCTCGGCCGGTGCGAGCGTCACCGCGAAGTGGCGGGCGGTCCCGCGCCATGTTTCCGCCGCCTGCGCGATGCCCGAGGCGTCTTCGATGCCGGGCTCTCCCAGCGCCCGCAGCGCGCGGTCGATGGTGCCAATGGCGCGCAGCGCCGCCGGGACCCACACGACGTTGACGTCGAACGCGAAGCGGCCGCCGGCGTAGCCCACGCGGCTGTCGCGCCAGCTGCCCGGGTGCCACCAGCCGTCGTCATCGCGTTTGAAGCTCACGAGGTTGGTCGCGACCGGCTCGCGCGCGTACGGCGCGGCTTGCCGCCAGACGAACGCGAGATTGCGGCGGAGCGCCGGCCCCCAACGCGCGACGAAGCGGCGCTTGCGCGCGTCGGAGACGTTCGCGTCTCCGAAGTAGCGGCCGGCGACGACGGGCAGCTGAAAGTCGTCGTCCACCATCCAGTAGTTCTCGCGCGTGCGTTGCAGGTTGCGCAGCAATCTCGCATCGCCCGTCGTCAGGTACTCGGAGCCGTTCTCGCGGATCGCCTGGCCGCCGAGTGCCTCCTCGTGGCTGACGTCACCGGCCGGGCCGAGCTTGGCGAGCGCCGCGGCGATCACGAACTCCGCCATCGTATCGGACCATATCGGTTGCATCAGCAGCGCGGTCATCAGCATGTCGCGCCCGAAATACGTTGCGTAGTTCGGCAGACCCGCCATCAACTTCTCGCGCGAGGAGAGCAGCTCGAAGCCACGGATTTCCCGCTCGAGGCGCGGCGAGTGGACCGCGTCGGCGAAGCGCAGGAACGGCGGGGCAAAGATCGCGTCGCGTGTGAGCGGTGTGAGCGCTCTGCCGTCGGTCGCGATCTCGACGGTGAGGCCGATCGGACCCGAATCAGCCCCCCGAGGCCGAATCGTGAGAACGCCGCCCTTGAGACTGTGGCTCGAACGGCGTGCATCCCCGCCCAATGTCAGCCAGAGGTGGTTCTTGCCATCGAGACTCGGCTGTGTGACGCGCAGCGTCCAACGCGTGGCGGTATGCATTGTGTCGAGATGGGGCGTTAAACGATCGCGGAACACACCGTCGAGTCGCTCGGCGAGCTGCGTGAACTCAGGTACGACGAAGGGCGGCGCGTTGAGGGAATCGTGCTGGTGGCCGGCGTACTGGAAGTCGCGTTCGATGCGCATCGAGCCCAGCAGAAAATGGCCGATGCGAACGATGCCGTGCGCAGTCAGCCGGTATGTCACGGTGCGGCGGGCACCGCGCGTCGCGACGCTCGCCGCCGGTGGCCCCCACGATACGTTCCCCTGGTCGGCCATATCGCGTGCGGTAAAGCCGATGCTCTCGTTCAGCGCATCGGCCCAGAGGTGCACGACCCGGCCAGTCTTCGAATCGAGATAGATCTGGACGGTGTTCCCGCGGGAGTCGCGATAGAGACGCGTGGCATAGCCGGCATACGAGGCGGGATCATCGAGCCCGGCCTCGGGAAACGCGAGGTAGGGCGCCACCGGCCGGCCGGCCAGCACAGCCTGGACTAAGACGAGCAGGGCGAGCAGGTGCATCTGGGCCGGGAATCGTACCCGCTCCGAGCCTGTCCGGCCAGCCTTGACAGGTCCCGCTCCGGACCGCATTTCGGGTCGGGAGGGAGCCGGTTTTTTTACCACCTGCGGAGGTGTTCAATGCGCCTGTTCCGCCACATTCCCGCGCTCGGACTGCTGATGACTGTTTCGCTGCCACTCGCCGCGCAGGGCCCCACCGGCACGTTACGAGGGCAAGTGAGCGACAGCGTGACTCGGCAAGGTCTTGGCGGTGTCACGATCAGGATCCAAGGCACACAGCGCGAGACCCAGACCCAATTCGACGGCAGCTTCTCGCTGGCCGACGTCCCCTCCGGCAGCCAGGTGGTGCGCGCGACGCGCATCGGCTATGCGCCGCAGCAGCAGTCGGTCAACGTGAGTGGCGGCGCGGCGGTCGAGGTGCAATTCTCGCTCGCGCCTCAGGCGTCGGTGCTCGAGCCGCTGGTGGTGACCGGATACGGCTCCCAGCGGCGCGAGGCGATTACGGGAGCGGTGTCCACGGTTGACCCCAACACCGCCAACGTCGGCGTGATCACGAACGCCAACCAGTTGATTCAAGGCCGGGTTGCCGGCGTCGAGATGGTGACGAACAACGGCGAGCCGGGCGCGGGCGCGCAGATCCGCATCCGCGGCTCGACCTCGATCAGCGCGAGCAACGAGCCGCTGTACGTGATCGACGGCGTGCCGATCTCGAACGACGCCACGGCGGGCTCGGGATTCGACGTCGCCGGCGGGTCACCGCCACTCGCCCGCAGCCCGCTCAACCTCCTCAATCCCGCCGACATCGGCTCCATCACCATCCTGAAGGACGCATCCGCGACCGCCATTTACGGCAGCCGCGGCGCGAACGGCGTGATCCTGATCGAGACGAAGAAGGGCGCAGCCGGTGGATCATCCGTCGAGTACGACACCTATGTCGCCGCCGCAAGCCCGGCGAAGCGCTACGACGTGCTGACTGCGTCTGAGTTTCGGTCGTTCATTCAATCGCAGGTGGCGTTGCACAACACCGATTCCACGCGGGGCCTCGACTCCACGGCGCTCGGAACGCTGGGCACGGCGAATACCGACTGGGCCCGCGCGATCACCCGCACGGGGGCGACGCAGAATCACAACCTCCGCTTCGCGGGCGGCAGCGATATCACCCGCTATCTCGCCTCGTTGAACTACATGAATCAGCAGGGCGTGGCGTTGTCGAACGGGATGAAGCGGCTCCAGGGCCGGCTCAGCGCCACCCATCAGGCACTGAACAGCCGCCTGCGCCTCGGCGTCAACGTGACCACCTCCCAGGTCAACGATAACTTTCTGACCTACGAGAACACCGGCGGCTTCGCGGGGGGCGTCTTCGAGAATGTGGCGACCTTCAATCCCACCCAACCGATCAAGGTCACGGACTCGCTCGGCGTCACGCGCTTCTTTGAAACCGGCTCCACGTCGGTGCGCAACCCCGTTGCTCTGGCCGAGCAGATCACGGATCAGGCCACGACGAATCGCACGATCGGCAACCTGAGCGCGGACTTCGATCTCATGCCGAACCTCACGGCACGGATCAACGTGGGTGCCGACAAGACAGCCGGCCTGCGCCAGCTCTATATCCCCAAATCGAACCCGATCGGCAGTTCGGTCGGCGGTCTGGCCCGGCAAGGCCAATACACCAACGTCTCAAAGACCTTACAGGCCCAGCTGAGCTTCCGCCGCGACTTCGGCGAGGCGCACTCCGTCGATGTGGTCGGCGCGTACGAATGGACGCAGGTCGACCGCGATTCCCTGATCGCCGAGTCCCACAACTTCCTCTCCGATGCGTTCAGCTTCAATAACATGGGCTCGGGCACCGTGGTCGTGCCGCCGACCTCGGGCGGCCGCATGGATCGGTGGATCTCGTTCTTGACCCGCGCCAACTACGGGTACAAAGAGCGCTATTTCGTGACGGGCGTCCTGCGCTACGACGGCCGCTCGTCGTTCGCGCCCGGACACAAGTGGACGGCATTCCCGGGCATCTCGGCCTCCTGGCACCTCAGCCGGGAAGGCTTTATGGCCTCGAGTCCTTTCTCTGAGATGCGTCTCCGCGTAGGCTACGGAGTGGTGGGCAACCCGGGCGCCGCGGCCTATTCCTCGATCCTGACACTGGATGCGAGCGGCGACGCGCGGTACGTGTTCGGCACCAATCCGGTGACGGGCATCGCGGCCAACCGCAACGCCAACCCGGATCTGCGCTTCGAGCGGACGTCGCAGATCGACGTCGGCCTCGATTACGGGCTGATGCAAAACCGGATTTCCGGAAGCCTCGAGTACTACGTCAAGAACACGTCCGACCTGCTGCTGACGGTGAACGTCCCGCAGCCGGCCCCCGTGGTCAACCGGCTCGAGAACGTGGGCAAGATCCGCAATAAGGGTTTCGAGCTGTCGCTCGACGCGCTGCCGATTTCCCGGTCGTCCATGACGTGGCGGGCGGGCATCGTGCTCTCGGTTGAGCGCAACAAGGTCATCGACCTCGGCCCGTACTCGTTCATCACGACCGGAAACGTGAGCGGCCAGGGCCAATCGGGTCAGACCTCGCAGCGCGTCATCCCCGGATTCCCGATCGGGAGCTTCTACGGTCCGGTGTACGCCGGCGTCGACAGCGCCGGCCGGCAGCTGTTCCGCTGCGACAGCGGCACGAGCTGCGTGAACGGCGTCACGACGACTGCGAGCGCGAGCACGCGCGCCGTGATCGGCAACGCCAATCCGGACTTCACGCTCGGCTTCCACAGCGAGTTGACGCGGGGCAGGTTCGACGTCAGCATGCTGGTCCGCGGCTCGTTTGGGCAGGACGTTTTCAACAACACGGCGCTCGTGTATGCGACGAAGGGGAATGCGCTTCAGGGCAAGAACTTCCTCCGCGACGCGCTCAACGATCCGATCCGCCTCAGGGATCCGGCGGTCTACTCATCCCGCTGGATCGAAAGCGCCTCGTTCGTGCGCCTGCAGAATGTCACCGTCGGTTACTCGTTCGACATTCCCAGTGGCGTCGGCAGCGCGCGGACCGCTCGCATCTACGTGTCGGGCGACAATCTGCTGCTCTTGACCGGTTACTCCGGCCTTGATCCCGAGGTCTTCAACGATGCATCCATTGGCGGAATCATCACGCGGGGAGTCGATTACCTCAGCTATCCGCGTGCCCGCACCGTGACCGCCGGCCTGCGGGTCGCTTTCTAAGAGGAGAGAGACCTGTGAAGAATTCGATCCGATTCGCCTGGCTCTCCGCGCTGGTGGCGCTGTCGGGGCTGCCGCTGCAAGGCTGCACCGACCTGACGGAGAACCCCAAGAGCAACATCACGCCCGGCAACTTCTACCGGAACGAGGCGGAAGTGCTGGGCGGCGTGGCCTCGGTCTACGCGATGCTCCGCAACGACGGCACCCTCTGGGGCTACTACAACATCAGCGAGATCAGCACGGATGAGATGATCGTGCCGACGCGCGGCCAGGACTGGAACGACAACGGACGCTGGCTCGAGATCCACCGCCAGACCTGGCAGGCGGCGAGCCCCGCGGGGCTCGACGATATCAACCGCATCTGGGTCGACAGCTACAAGGGCGTGGCCCGCGCCAACGTCGTGCTCGATGCGCTGAAGAAGGTGACCGTCAGCAACCAGGCGGGCATGGAGGCTGAGCTGCGCACCCTGCGCGCGTTCTACTACTACCTCCTGCTGGACGCCTTCGGCGGCGTGCCGCTCGCCACTGATGCGCAGGTCATCCCGCGGGCCCGCGTGACGCGCGACTCGCTGTTCCGCTTCATCGAGTCCGAGCTGCTCGCGGTCCGGGGCACCTTGCCGCTCAACCGCCCGGCGACGGAACAGGGCCGCGTCCGCCGGGGCGTCGCCGACGCCATCCTTGCGAACATGTACCTCAATGCCGGCGTGTTCCACAAGGAGACCGGCGTCAGCGCGACGGCGTACAACTCCTGCGCCGGCATCGCGGTCGCCGGCGGCATCGATGCGTGCCAGGCGGCGATCAACTTCTCCGACAGTATCCTGAATTCCGGCGTCTACAGCCTTGCGACCAACTGGCGCTCCAACTTCACCTCGACCAACCGCACCTCGCTCGAGAACATCTTTGTCGCGAAGAACCTGGCCTCGAGCGGGCTGGGACTGAACTTCCCGCAGCGTGCGCTGCATTACTCGCAGTTCAACCCGGAGCCATGGAACGGCTTCTCGGCGGTTGCGGAAGCCTATCGCTCCTTCGACGCGGCTGACGATCGCCGCGCGATCTTCCTCGTCGGCCCGCAAGTGAATCAGGAAACGGGCGCCCCCGTGTGCGAGCGCCCCAAGACAACGTGCGGCCCCGGGTCCGTACCGCTGGTCTTCACCGATACCATCGGCGACGTGACGTCGGCGCGCGAGAACGAAGGCCCGCGGATCATGAAGTTCTCCGTCGATCCGGGGCACGTGGCCGAGAACAACGGCAACGATTACACTTTCTTCCGGCTCGCCGAGATTTATCTGATCAAGGCGGAGGCCTTGAACGAACAGACGCCGGGAAGCGCCACGGCGCTGGGTCTGCTCAATACGAATCGCGCCCGCGTTTTCACGCCGCCCAAGCCGCTGCTCACCATCGATCGCCCGACGATCCTGAACGAGCGGCGGTTCGAGTTTGCCGGTGAGGCGAAGCGCCGGCAAGACCTGATCCGCCACGGCAAATACACGACCTGGGTGGAAACCTCGAAGAACGGAAAGCTTACGGCGACGGAGACGTTCCGGATTCTGTTGCCGATCCCGCAGTCGCAGCTGGATGCCAACCCGCTGCTCGTGCAGAACCCCGGCTACTGATTGTACCGGGGCGTTTTAAATGACTTGAGACTTGTAGGGGCGCAGCACGCTGCGCCCCTACACTGTCTTCTGGTCGCCGCCTGCCTCAGCGGCTGCTCCAGCGCCGGCGCGGACGTCGCGCCCTCCCTCTTCACTCGCCTGCCCTCACGCGAAACCGGCGTCACGTTCGAGAACCGCCTCAAGGACAGCCGTGAGCTGAACGTTTTCACGTACCGCAACTTCTACAACGGCGGCGGGGTGGCGCTCGGCGACCTCACTGGTGATGGCCTGCCGGAGATCGTCCTCACGTCGAACATGGACGGGCCGCTCCTCTACCTGAACGAGGGCAAGTTTCATTTCCGGGACATCACGGCCGAAGCCGGCATCGGCGAGCAGGGGCGCTGGACCACCGGGGTGACGCTGGCCGACGTGAACGGCGACGGGCGGCTCGACATCTACGTCTGCCATGCCGGCAACGGCACGGGGGCGAGCCGCGCGAATACGCTGTACATCAATCACGGGCTCAACGCAGCCGGCATCCCGACGTTCACCGAAGAGGCCGCGGCCTACGGCATCGCCGATACCGGCTACTCGACGCAGGCCGCGTTCTTCGATTACGACCACGACGGCGATCTCGACCTCTTCCTGATCCGCAACTCCCCGCGTCCGGTGTCGAGCTTCGGCATCCGTAACACTCGCAACATCCGCGACCCGCTCGGCGGGCACGAGCTGTACCGCAACGACGGCGGCCATTTCGTGAACGTCAGCGCGGAGGCCGGGATCTTCGGCAGCGAGATCGGCTTCGGACTGGGGATCGTCGTCGGCGACGTGAACCGCGACGGCTGGCCCGACGTCTACGTCGCGAACGACTTCTTCGAGCGCGATTACCTCTACATCAACAACCACGACGGCACCTTCACCGAGGTAGCGGACCGCGCGATGCCGTACCTGAGCTACTTCTCGATGGGCCTCGACATCGCGGACATCAACAACGACGGCTGGCCCGACATCTACACGACCGACATGCTCCCCGAAGACGACCGCCGCCTCAAGACGACCTCGTCGTTCGAGGGGTGGGACGTGTATCAGGCGAAGGTCCGCGAGGGATATCACCACCAGTTCATGCGCAACATGCTGCAGCTGAATAGCGGCAACGGCACGTTCAGCGACATCGGCCAGGCGGCGGGCGTGGCACGCACCGACTGGAGTTGGAGCGCGCTCATCGCCGATCTCGATCTGGACGGCAACAAGGATATTTTCGTCACCAACGGCCTCGCCAGAGACGTGACGTCGCAGGACTACGTGGCCTTTCTCGCCAACGACCAGACTATGCGCGACGCCACGCGCGGCCAGCGCGTCGATTTCCTGGGCCTTATCGGCGCTATGACGTCGACGAAACTGTCCGACTATGCGTTCCGCAACAACGGCGACTCGACGTTCAGCAACACCAGCGCGGCGTGGGGCCTCGACCGCCCCAACTTCTCGAACGGCGCCGCGTACGGAGACCTGGACGGCGACGGCGCACTCGACCTGGTCGTGAACAACGTCAACGACGAAGCGTTCGTCTATCGCAATAACGCCCGCAGGCTGCTGCCGCACAACCACTACCTGCAGGTGCGACTCGAGGGCGACGCGCCGAACCGGTTTGCGGTCGGCGCTCAGGTGACGATCCAAGACGGCCAGCAGCTCTTCTTCCAGGAGCTCGAGCCGACCCGCGGCTTCCAGTCAAGCGTGGACTACGTCCTCACGTTCGGCCTAGGCCGGCTCGATACCATCGAGGCCCTGACGGTCGACTGGCCGGACGGCCGTACCAGCCGCCTGGCGCACGTCGCCACGAACCAGCGGCTCACAATCCGTGAGCAAGACGCCGCCCCCGGCGGTCCGGCCGGCGCGCCCGTCCGTCCGTCCGGCCCTCCGCTATTCACCGACGTCACCGACCGCGTCGCCCTCGACTTCGTGCACCACGAGAACGCGTTCGTGGACTTCGACCGCGAGCGCCTGATCCCCAAGCTGCTGTCCACCGAAGGACCGCTGGTCACGGTGGCGGACGTGAACGGCGACGGGCTGGACGATTTCTTCATCAGTGGCGCGAAGGATCAGCCGAGCGCGCTGTACGTGCAGCGCCCGGACGGCGGTTTCACGCGCATGAACCAGCCGCTGTTCGCCCAGGACAGGATTGCCGAGGACCTGGGCGCCGCGTTCTTCGACGCCAACGGCGACGGCCGCCTCGATCTCTACGTCGTGAGCGGGGGGAACGAGTTCTCGGAGATGGCGCCGGCGCTCGAGGACCGGCTCTATGAAGGCGACGGTCACGGCGGGTTCCGCAAGACGGCCGGCCAGCTGCCGCCGCTCTACGGCAGCGGCTCGCGCGTCGCCGCGGGAGACTTCGACGGCGACGGCCATGTCGACCTCTTTGTCGGCGGCCGCGTCGTCCCGGGGCACTACGGGATCGATCCGCCGAGCACGCTGCTGCACAACGACGGCCATGGACACTTCACCGACGTGACGCAGGAGGTCGCGCCCGAGCTGGCGAACGTCGGCATGGTCACGGACGCCCTCTGGATCGACGTAGACCGCGACGGGCGGCTGGACCTCGTGGTCGTCGGCGAGTGGATGCCGATCACCATATTTCACAACACCGGCACGAAGCTCGAGCGCGTCGCGACACCCGGCCTCGAACACAGCTCCGGCTGGTGGAACCGGATCATCGCGGCCGATTTTACGGGCGACGGACTGCCCGACTTCGTGATCACCAACCTGGGGCTCAACACGCGCCTGCGGGCGAGCCCCGCCGAGCCCGCGACGATGTACGTCAAGGACTTCGACGGCAATGGCTTTTCCGAGCCGATCCTGTCGTACTATTCGGGGGGTGTGAGCCTGCCGCTGGCGCTGCGGGACGACCTGATCAAGGCTCTGCCGTACCTCAAGTCGCGTTATCTGAAGTACTCCGATTACGCTGGGCAGACCGTGAGGGATATTTTTGGGAGTGCCCTGGATGATGCGCTACTGAAGAAAGCGGAGACCTTCGCGACCGCGCTGGCCCGCAACAACGGCGACGGCTCGTTCACGCTCGTGCCGCTGCCGCTCGCGGCCCAGATCGCCCCCATGTACGGCGCGCTCGCGGTCGACGTCGATCACGACGGCAAGCTGGACCTGCTCCTGGCCGGCAACTTCGACGGCGTGAAGCCGGAGATCGGCCGGATGAGCGCGAGCTATGGCCTGTTCCTGCGCGGCGACGGGACCGGCCGCTTCACGCCGGTGCCCACCGCGGAGAGCGGGTTTCTCGTGTCCGGGCAGGCGCGCGACATCCAGCGGCTCCGCACCAGGAGCGGTGACCTCTACCTCGTCGCGAGAAACAACGATCGCCCGCTATTCTTCCGCGCCGCGCCGGCGCGGCGGCCGGCAATCGCGGCGAGGAGACTCAAATGAGGCTTACGCTCCTCGCACTGATGGCAACAGCAGCATGCGCGAGCGGGCCCCCCGCCAACTACCGCGCCCTGCCGGCAGATCCTGAGCTGCTCCACGCGGCCGTGCAGGGTCTGACCGACGTCATTGTCTACGACATCTTCAGCCCGCCGCAGGCCAGCCGGGCGTACGCGTACGCCACCATCGCGGCGTACGAGGCCGCCCGGCCGAGCCATCCGGAGCAACGGACGCTCGCCGGGCAGCTGCGCGGGCTGACGCCGCTGCCGCCGCCCGACTCACGGCTCGAGTACTACCTGCCCCTTTCGAGCATTCAGGCGTTTCTCACGGTGGGACGAGCGTTGACATTCTCCCGCGCTCGTGTGGACTCGATGCGAATCGCGCTGGAGGAGCAGATGCGCCGGCGCGGGATTCCGAGCGCAGTGTTCGCGCGGTCCATCGCGTATGGCGACACCGTCGCGCAACACATCCTCCGCTGGGCGGGCCAGGATCATTACCTGCAAACGCGCGGCTATCCGAAGTACACCGTGACGTCCGAGCGCGGCCGCTGGCGGCCGACGCCGCCCGCCTACATGGACGCGATCGAGCCCCACTGGGCCGAGCTGCGGCCCTTCGTCCTGGATTCCGCGAGCCAGTTCCGGCCGCGCCCGCCCTATCGCTTCGATCTGCGGCGGGGCAGCCCCTTCTTCGCCGACGCCTGGGAGGTGTACGAGACGGGGAGGAAGTTGACGGGCGAGCAGCGCGCCATCGCCGCGTTCTGGGACTGTAACCCGTACGTGATGAACGTGCAGGGCCACACCATGTTCGCCACGAAGAAGATCTCTCCGGGCGGGCACTGGATGGGCATCGTGCGGATCGCGGCCCGTAAGGCCCACGCCGACTTCATGCGCTCCGCCGAAGCGTACGCCCGCACGGCCATCGCGCTCGCCGACGGCTTCATCAGTGTATGGGACGAGAAATACCGCAGCAACGTGATCCGACCCGAAACGGTGATCAACGCCTATCTGGACGAGCAGTGGCAGCCGCTGCTGCAAACGCCCCCCTTCCCCGAGTACACGAGCGGCCACAGCGGCATCTCGACGGCGGCGGCGGTGGTGCTGACGGACGAGTTTGGGGCGGGCTTCAGCTTCGTGGACAGCGTCGAGGTTGGGTACGGCCTACCGCCGCGCGCATTCCCCTCGTTCGAGCAGGCGGCTGCCGAGGCGGCCATCAGCCGCATGTACGGCGGGATTCACTATCGCCGCGCCATCGAAGAGGGCCAGGCCCAGGGGCGGCGGGTCGGCGACTTCGTCATCCGCCGGGTGCGGACCCGCGAATCCGTCGCTACGACTGCTTCGTTCTGATGACGATCACACCGTTGCCACCGCGGCTGCCGTACAGGGCGGTGCTAGCGGCGTCACGCAGCACCTGGATGTACTCGATGTCGCGCGGGTTGAGTGCAAAAAAGTTTCCGCCCGCCGGCGTATCGAGCGGGATGCCGTTGACGACGAACAGCGGCTCCTGCTCGCTGAGCAGGCTCGTCGTCCCGCGGATATGAATGACGGTATGGCCATCTTTGGCTCGCGTCAGCGAGAGCCCCGGCACTCGCGTGACGAGCAGCTGCTCGAGCGATAAACCGGGCGCGCGCTCGATGTCTTCGGCGGTGATGAGGGTGACGGACGTCGGGGCCGACGTCGACCTGGCGCCGCTGCGGCGGCCGCAGCCGGCGACAACAGCCAGGAGGATACAGGCAAGCAACCTCATGTCCACACCGGAATAATACCATTGCCGCCGCCGCCCGCACGTCACGCCATCGTCAACAGGAGTCACGCATGACTATCCGCCGTTTGCCCCTATGGCTGGCGCTCGTCGCCGCTGCTGCAGCCCGGCCCGCGCTGAGCCAGGTCCGCGTCACCTCCCCGGACGGCCGCAACGCGGTGACGGTGGCGGTCCGGGAAGGCAAGCTCTATTACGTCGTGGACCGCGATGGCCGCGCGCTGCTCACCCCTTCACTCCTGGGGTTCGAGTTTCGTGGCGCGCCGCGGCTGCGCGACAGCCTGCGGATCACCGACTCCACCCGCAACACCGTGGACGAGACGTGGACGCAGCCCTGGGGCGAGGTCGCGCGCGTGCGCGATCACCACAACGAGCTCAAGCTCGGGGTCGCCGAGACGGCGGCTCCCAATCGCCAATTCACGCTGGCGGTCCGCGCGTTCAACGATGGCGTGGCGTTCCGCTACGAGTTCCCCGCGCAGCCGAACCTCGGCGATTTCGAGATCAGCGACGAGCTCACCGAATTCGCCATGGCCGACAACGCGCGCGCCTGGTCGATTCCCTCCAACCGGCCGCGTCTCGATCGCTCCGAGCAGCTCTGGTCATCGTCCCCGGTGTCGGTGCTCGATAGCGTGCAGACGCCGCTGACGATGGAGGCGCGCGACGGCAAGACGTTCATCGTGATCCACGAGGCGAACCTCGTCGACTACGCGCGCATGAACCTCCGGGGCGCGCGCATGGAGGGCCGCACCCTGCGCGCCGACCTCGCGCCCTGGGCCGATGGCGTGAAGGTGCGCGGCCACACGCCCTTCGTGACGCCGTGGCGCACGATCCAGATCGCCGATCGTGTCACGGAACTGTCGCCGTCGCTGATCGGCTTGAACCTCAATCCGCCCAGCGTCATCGCCAACACGAGCTGGATCAAGCCGATGAAGTACGTCGGCATCTGGTGGGGCATGCATATCGGCACCATGACCTGGAGCTCGGGGCCCAAGCACGGCGCCACCACCGCGAACACGAAGCGCTACATCGATTTCGCAGCCGCCAACGGCATCGGCGGGGTGCTGGTCGAAGGATGGAACGTCGGCTGGGACGGCGACTGGATCCAGAACCGCAACGCCTTCTCGTTCACGCAACCCTACCCCGATTACGACCTCGCCGAGGTGGCCCGCTACGCGCACGCGAAGGGCGTCAAGCTGATCGTGCACAACGAGACCTCGGGTGGCATCCAGAATTACGAGCGCCAGATCGATAGCGCCTTCGCGCTCTATCACTCGCTCGGGCTCGATGCCATCAAGTCAGGCTATGTGACGGACAAGACCAGTGAGGGCCACTCGCATTGGGGCCAATTCATGGTCAACCACTACCGCCACGTGATCGAGAAAGCCGCGCAATACGGGATCATGCTCGACGTGCACGAGCCGATCCACGACACGGGCGAGCGCCGCACCTATCCGAACATGATGAGCCGCGAGGGCGCGCGCGGGCAGGAATACAACGCGTGGGGTGGCGAAGGCGGCAACCCGCCGGAGCACGAGACGATCCTGTTCTTCACGCGCCTGCTCGACGGGCCGATGGATTTTACGCCGGGCATCTTCGACATCCTGATCGAGCGCGGTACGGGACGCCCGCGGCGGCCGGAGGAGCCGCGCATCCGCACCACGCTCGCCAAACAGCTGGCGTTGTACGTCGTGATCTACTCGCCGCTGCAGATGGCCGCGGACCTGCCGGAGAACTACGAGCACCAGCCGGCCTTCCAGTTCATCCGCGACGTGGCGGTGGATTGGGACACGACCCGCGTACTCGAGGGCAAGATCGGCGACTATGTGATCGTGGCGCGGCGGGAACGGAACAGCCCGCAGTGGTTCCTGGGCGCGATCACCGACGAGGAGGCGCGCACGTTCGACGTGCCGCTCACTTTCCTCGACGCCGGCAAATCCTACGTCGCGGACATCTACGCCGACGGCCCGGGCGCGGACTGGCTCACTAATCCCCTGCCCGTCGCGATCTCGCACCGGAGGGTAACGAGGGCCACGCATCTGCGGCTCGCGCTCGCGCCGGGCGGGGGCCAGGCGATCCGGATCCGGCCGGCAACGAAGTGAAGGCTCGGCTGTCCGCCGTCCTGCTGGTGCTCGCCGCGTGCCGCGGCGCACCGGCCTCGCCGCCGCGCCCACCCCTGTTTGCCTCGCTCGACTCCGCGTCCACGGGCGTGACGTTCGTGAACCGGCTGCCGGAGGACAGCGGCTTCAACATCCTGAAATACCTGTACTACTACAACGGCGGCGGCGTGGCGGCCGGCGACATCGACGGCGACGGCCTCCCCGACCTCTACTTCACGTCGAACCTCGGCGCCAACCGGCTGTACCGGAATCTCGGCAACTTCCGCTTCGAAGACATCACCGCGCGCGCCGGCGTCGCGGACTCGGTGGGATGGAAGACGGGCGTGACGATGGCCGACGTGAACGGCGACGGGCGCCTGGACATCTACGTCAGCGCCGTGGATTACCTCTCGATGCACGGCCGCAACGTCCTCTACATCAACAACGGGGACGGCACCTTCACCGACCGCACCAAGGAATACGGTCTCGAGCACATCGGCTACTCCACCCAGGCGCTGTTCTTCGACTACGACGGCGACGGCGACCTCGACATGTACCTGCTCGATCACTCGACGCACACCGAGCGCACTATCACGCCGCACGCCAGCCGTACCGCGCGCCACCGGCGGGCGGGCGACCGGCTGTTCCGGAACGACGGCGGCCATTTCGTGGACGTCACGGCCGCGGCCGGGTTGGTGGACGGCATCGACGGCTACGGCCTCGGCGTGGTGGCGAGCGATTTCAATCTCGACGGGTGCCCCGACCTGTACGTCGCGAACGATTTCCAGGGCGACGACTATCTCTATCTGAACAACTGCGACGGCACGTTCACCGAATCCCTGGCGAGCGCAATGGGACACACCAGCCGCTTCTCGATGGGCGTGGATGCGGCCGATTTCAACAACGATGGCCGGCCCGATCTTGTGGTGCTCGACATGCTGCCCGACCGCGAAGAAATCCTCAAGACCTCCGCCAACGCCGAGAGCTTCAATCTGTTCAACCTGCGGCTCAAGGCGGGCTACCATCCGCAGTACGCGCGCAACACGCTCCAGCTCAACCGCGGCCATGGCCGCTTCAGCGAAATCGGTTACCTGGCCGGGGTCGCTGCGACCGATTGGAGCTGGTCACCGCTGTTCGCCGACCTCGACAATGACGGCTTCAAGGACCTGTTCATCACGAACGGGATTTTCCGGCGCCCCAACGACCTCGACTACATCAATTATGCGGGCAACGAAGCGGCCCGGGCGTCGGATCGCGCGTTGCTGGAGCGCATGCCGCAGGTTCCGCTCAGCAAATACGCCTTCCACAATAACGGCGACCTGACGTTCACGAACATGGCGGAGGAGTGGGGCCTCGCGCAGCCGGGCTTCTCGAACGGCGCCGCCTATGTGGACCTGAACAACGACGGCGCCCTCGACCTGGTCGTGAACAACGTCAACGCTCCCGCCGCGATCTACCAGAATCGCGCGCGCGAGCGAAACGACAATCACTACCTGCAAGTGATTCTGCGCGGCGCCGGTGCCAACACCGCCGGGATCGGCGCGAAAATCATGATCGTGTCTCAAGGTAAGCGGCAGCTGCTGGAACAGATGCCCACGCGCGGCTTTGAGTCCGCCGTGGACCCGCGCCCCCACTTTGGACTGGGCGCGGCCACCCGCGTGGACTCGCTCACCGTCGTCTGGCCGGACCGCCGCTTCCAGGTCCTGACCAACGTCCGCGCTGATCAGACGATCACCCTATCGCAGCAGGCTGCCGGCGGCCGCTACAGCTACGCCCGGCCGGCATCGCCGCCCGCGTTCGCCGACGTCACGGCCGCCGTCGGGATCGATTTCGAGCATCGCGAAAACACGTTTTTTGACTACGATCGCGAGCCGTTGATGCCGCACCTGCTCTCAACCGAAGGGCCGGCGCTCGCGGTGGGCGACGTGAATGGTGATGGGCTGGACGACATCTACATCGGGGGCGCCAAGTGGCAGGCGGGACGGCTCTTCCTCCAGCGCCGGGACGGTGGCTTCGAAGCCGCCGACGTTGCGGCGTTCCGCGCGGATAGTGTGCACGAAGATGTGGATGCCGTGTTCTTCGATGCCGATGGAGACGGCCACCCGGATCTCTACGTGGTGAGCGGGGGCAACGAGTTCTGGGAGGGTGAGCCCCTGCAGGACCGGCTGTACCTCAACGACGGCCATGGCGGCTTCCGACGCGCCAAGGACGCGCTTCCGAAATTCGAGCACAACGGGTCGTGTGTTGTCGCGGGCGACTTCAACGGCGACGGCCATACAGATCTCTTCGTCGGCAGTCGTGTCGTTGCGCGCCAGTACGGCGTGACGCCCAGGAGCTACCTGCTCGAAAACGATGGTGCGGGACATTTCCGGGACGTGACCGAGCAGACAGCGCCGGGCCTTGCCGAGGTGGGCATGGTCACCAGTGCGGCGTGGCTCGACTACGACGGCGACGGCAAGCTGGACCTGATCGTCGTCGGCGAGTGGATGGCGGTGCATGTGTTCCACCAGGAGCACGGCCGGTTCGTGGACCGGACCGAAGAAGCGGGTCTTGCGGGAACGACCGGGTGGTGGAATAGCGTCCAGGCTGTGGACCTGAACGGCGATGGCCGCATGGATCTCGTGTTGGGAAACCTCGGCCTCAACTCCTACATCCGCGCGTCAGCCGCCGAGCCTGCCCGGCTGTACGTGCGCGACTTCTTCCAGAACGGCACGCTCGAGCAGATCCTGACATTCTACAAGCACGGCGTCAGTTATCCGCTCGCCGGCCGCGACGAGCTGGTACGGCTGATGCCGCAGCTGCGCAGCCGCTACACGTCCTACGCCGCCTTCGGCGCCAGCCGCATCGAGGACATTTTCCCGGCGTCGGAGCTGCGGCAGGCGCGCATTATGGAAGCACGCACGTTCGCGAGCGCAATCGCGTGGAACCGCGGTGACGGCCGATTCGAGCTCCGGCCGCTGCCGACGGAGGCGCAGTTCGCTCCCATCTACGCTTCGGTGGCGGGCGACTTCGAAGGGGACGGCCATACCGACCTGCTGCTCGCCGGCAATTTCTACGGCGTCACGCCCGTGCAGGGCCGCTACGACGCCAGCTATGGCCTGCTGCTGCGGGGAGACGGACGGGGGGGGGAGGGGGAGACATTTGCGCCGGTCGATCTGGAGACGTCGAATCTCGTGATCACGGGCCAGGTACGGCACATGGCGCTGTTACGGAGGCGGGGCGGCGAGCTCCTCATCGTGGTGGCACGGAACAACGACCGGCTGCAGATCCTGCGCCCGCTCCGTTCCGGCCCGTCCCGCCTGACCTTGAGGCGGAGCGCTAGATAAGGTATCCGCGCTTCATGAGGTTGCGGCCGGATGCCGCGTAGCCGGCCTGATCCGGCAGATACCATCCCAGCGCATCGGCAAGCCGGTCATAGATGTTGAACAGCGCGCAGACGTGGATGGCGTCTTCGACCGCCGCATCGCTCACACCGGCAGCCCGGAGCGGCGCGATGTCGGCGGGCCGGACATCCGCGGGATGCAGCGTGAGCTTTTCGAGGAAGCCGAGCGTGGCGCGGAGCTTGGGATTCACCGCAGCGCTGCGCCAGTCCTCGAGCACCGCGGCGACCACCTTGTCATCCTTCAGGGCCAGCGACGCGACCGCGCCGTGCGCGCCCGTTCAGAAGACGCAACTGTTAAGCCGCGACGTAAACGCGGCGAACAGCTCTCGCTCGCCGACGCTCCATTCCGAGGGCCCGCGCATGACGGCCTGCGTCCACGCGCACATCGGGCGGCCCCACAGCTCGGGCCGATAGAGAATCGTCTTCACCACATCGGGCACTCGTCGCCCGCTCACCAGCCGGATGAGCATGAGCTTCAGGCGCTCGGGGAGGCGATGCCGGTGCTCGACTGCGCGCACGCGCATCAGTCCGGCTCCTCGCCCCGCAGCGCCGCCATGCCCCGTTGCAGCCGCAGCAGCGCGGCCCCGACTGCCGCGGCCACCGTGACCTCGAAGAGGGCATTATCGGAATGGCCCGCGCGCTGCAAGGCGGCGACGTCGTCATCAGTCACTTTGTACGCGTGCCGGGAGACCTTATCCACGTAGCCGGCGAGCGGGCCGGGGACCTGCCCCCGTTCGAGTACGGTGCGCCGCAACGCGCTCGGCGAATCGCCCGGCGTGTTCAGCACCGCATCGACAAGTCGCTTTGTGAACGCCTCGTAACTCACCGGGCTAATCTACCACTTCGAAACGAGCTTCGAGACCCTCTGCCGAGCTGGGCCCCACGAACACTCGGAACGATCCCGGCTCCACGGCGAAGCGCCGGTTCAATCCCCAGAAGGCGAGTGCGGAGACCGGTACTTGCAGGTCCACGCTGCGCGTCTCTCCCGGCTTGAGCGCCACGCGCCGGAATCCCTTCAACTCGCGCACCGGGCGCGTCACGCTGGCGACTTCATCACGCACATACAGCTGCACAACGCTGGTGCCTTCCCGCATCCCCGAATTCGTCACCGTCACGGAGACCCGCAGGGTATCATTCGCCCCGACACGCGCGCTGCCGAGCTTCAGGTCGCGATAGCTGAACGTCGTATAGGAGAGGCCGTAGCCGAACGGATAGCGTGGCGTGACGGGGACGTCGAGATACTTCGAGGTGTACTTGTCCGTCGCTGAGGGCGGCCGGCCGGTGTTCTTATGGTTGTAGTAGAGCGGGATCTGCCCGAGCGACCGCGGGAACGTCACCGGGAGCCGACCGCTCGGATTCACCGTGCCAAACAGCACATCAGCGATAGCGGATCCCGCCTCGACGCCCAGGAACCAGGACTCGACGATCGCCGGTACGCGTTCGGCGGCCCACTCGAGAATCAGCGGTCGGCCGTTCATCAGCACGAGCACCACCGGCGTGCCCGTCGCATGAATGGCCTCGAGGAGCTGCTGCTGCACCCCGGGAAGGTCGAGCGATGACCGGCTCGCCGCCTCGCCGCTCATGTCATGTCGTTCGCCCAGCACCAGGATCGCCACGTTGGCGCGGCGCGCCGCGGCGACGGCCCGGGCGAATCCGGCGCGGGACGTGTCTTCGATGCCGCACCCAGGCGCGTACAGCACCTTCACGCCCGCGGACGCGTGGCTGCGAATTCCCGCGAGCACGGACACGACGTCCTCCGCGCGGCCCTGCGTATGCCACGGACCCAGGAGGTCGAGCCTGTTGTCGGCGAGCGGGCCGATCACGGCGATTGTCTTCGCGTTGCGCGCGAGGGGCAGCAGGGCACGGTCATTCTTCAGCAGCACGATCGCTTCCTGCGCGACCCGACGCGCGAGTTCGCGCGCTTCGCTCGCGTTTGGGGACGGGATTTCCCGATATGGGTCGGCGAACAGCCCGAGCCGAGCCTTGGCCCGCAGCACACGGAGCACGGCGCTGTCCACGAGTGCCATCGGGATCCGGTTCGCGAGCACCAGCGGCGCCAGCGAGTCGAGATAGATCCCTGCCACCATGTCCATGTCCACGCCCGCCTGGAGCGCAAGCCGGCCGGCCTCGGCGCGCGACCCCGCCACGCCATGCTTCATCAGCTCGGCGATCGACGTCCAGTCGCTGACGACGAAGCCGTTGAATCCCCACTCGCGCCGCAGCACGGTGTCCGTCAGCCATGCGTTGGCGGAGCTGGGCACTCCCCCGAGCTCGTTGAACGCGGTCATGAGGCTCCCCACACCCGCATCTACCGCTGCCTTGAACGGAGGGAGATACACGTCGCGCAACGTGCGTTCCGAGACGTCCACCGTGTTGTACTCGCGGCCCGCTTCGGCGCCGCCGTAGGCGGCAAAATGCTTCACCGTGGCGAGGATCGATTCCTGGAAGCCCCGCACACGTGCCGCGGCGAGCACCGAGCCGAGGTAGGGATCCTCGCCCGAGCCCTCGGCGATGCGGCCCCAGCGCGGATCGCGGGCGATGTCCACCATGGGCGCGAAGGTCCAGTTGACTCCCGCGGCCCGGGCTTCGCGGCCGGCGACGCGGGCCGTAGCCTCCGCCGCTTCGGGATCCCAGGTACCGGCTTCGGCGAGCGGGATTGGGAAGATTGTGCGATAGCCGTGGATGACGTCGAGCCCGAAGAGTAACGGGATCTTGAGCCGCGACTCGGTGACGGCCACGCGCTGCGCTTCGCGCACCGCCTCGGGACCGAACACGTTGAGGAAGCCGCCCACCAGCCCGCGCCGCACCAGGGCCAGATGTGCGGGGGTGGCGCGCTGGTCGGCGGTGGGAAGGTGCAGCTGGCCGAGCTTCTCCTCGAGTGTCATGCGGGCGAGCAGCGAGTCGAGATTCTGGGCGGCAGCAGCTCCCCCGAACGAGATCAGCGCGGCGAAGCAAGTGATGCAGCGGCGCAACATATGGCCGAGTCTCCGGATCGAGGGAACGGGCGGGAAAGTTACGGCACAAAACCGGACAGCGCGAAGGCCTAGCGCGCCGCGGGGTCACCCACACAGAATTATGCCAACTGAAACGCCCTCACGGAGATTCCCCATGTTCCGACATCGTTTTCTGTGGCTTCTTGGTAGCGCCCTTCTCGCTGTCACTCCTTCCCTCAACGCTCAGACCACCACCGGAACGATCCGCGGCTACGTGAAGGATCAGAATGGCACGGGTGTCCCCGCTGCCGAGATCCAGGCGCGCAACGTCGCGAGTGGCGTGCAGCGTTCGACCGCGACGCGCGCTGACGGCTCGTATACCCTACCGGGCCTAGTGCCCGGCAGCTACGAGTTGTCGGCTCGCAATATCGGCAGCGCGCCCCAGCAGCGGCAGGTGACCGTTCAGATCGGCGCGACACTGCTCATGGACTTTACGCTGCAGGCTGGAGCGGTCGAGCTGCGGGCGGTGACGGTCGAGGGAGCATCAGCGATCGAGCTGCGGACCTCGGAAGTCGCTACGAACGTTACGCCGCAGCAGATCCAGAGCTTGCCGACACCCGCTCGAAACTTCCTCGATCTCGCGGCGCTCGCGCCGGGCGTGACCGTTTCGGAGGATCGCGTCAACTCAACGGGCTTCCGCACCTTTTCCGCGGGCGGCGGGAGTCCGAACCAGGTGAACGTCTTCGTCGACGGATCGAGCCTCAAGAACGACCTCACGGCTGGCGGCGTCGCGGGACAGGACGCGAGCCGAGGAAATCCGTTCCCGAGAAACGCAATCCAGGAGTACCGCGTCATCTCTCAGAACTTCAAGGCCGAATACCAAAAGGCGTCGAGCGCGATCATCACCGCGACCACCCGCTCCGGCGGCAACCAATGGACCGGCAATGCGCTGTTCGGCTATCAGAATAAGGGCCTGCTGGCGCTGGACACGTTCCAGCTGAAGGACAAGCACAAAGCGGACAGCATCGCCAGGGCAACCGGCGCACCATCGACATTCACCGCCCCTGATTACTCACGCGTCCTCACTGCGCTGAGCGCCGGCGGCCCGATCCAGCGTGATCGCTTATTCTTTTTCGGGTCCTACGAAGGCAACTATCAAAACCGGGCCAGCCGCGTCAATCTCACTCCTCCGACGGGCATCGCCCCTCTGGACACCGTCAATCTCACCCAGTACAACGGCAACTTCACGTCTCCATTTCGGGAGACGCTACTGTTCGGCAAGCTGAACTACGCGATCAACTCGAGATCATCGGCGGAGCTGAGTTTCAATAACCGGCACGAGACCGACGTTCGAGACTTTGGCGGCGGGCGAGCGCTGATGACGGCCGTCAATTTCCAGCAGGACGTGTCCATCGGCCAGCTCAAGTACAACCGGTTCTGGGGCGGTTGGCTGAACGAAGCAAAGGTCGACTATTCCCGCTTCCGTCGCAATTTCGCCCCTGACGTGCCGGGAGTCGCGTCTCGGCTCTTTCATTATCCGGGCCAGGACGCGCGCATCGGCAGCGATCTGAGCGTCCAGGATTTCATTCAGAAGCGGGTCGGTCTGCGTGATGACATCACCTATAGCGGCTTGCAACAGCACGTCTTCAAGGGTGGTGTGAGCGTGGATATGGTGACGTACGACATCCACAAGCAGAACAACGTCACGCCGATGTTCGAGTTCGCGCAGTACGTGGACCCCGCCAGTTATGGGTGGACCACGAACACGGCGGGACTCCCGTTCAACTTCCGCAACCCATTCCTGCTGCAGTACGCGACGGGAGCAGGCCTCGTCAGCGTGGATAACAGGCAGGTCGGAGCATACATCCAGGACGATTGGAGCCCGACGTCGCGGCTCACGCTCAATCTGGGTGTCCGTTGGGATCGCGAATCGAACATGTTGAACACGAGCTACGTGACGCCGCAGAACGTGGTCGACACGCTCACGCGATACAATAGCTCGTTGCCTGTGCCACTGGACTTGAGTCGCTACATCAGCACGGGGAATAACCGGAAACCATTCGGTGGTGCTTTACAGCCGCGCCTGGGATTCTCTTACGCCCTGGATGCCAACAACATCACGACAATGTTCGGCGGCTGGGGCATCTACTATGATCGTTCCATCTTTGATTTCTCGGTGGACGAGATTCAAAAGCTCGCACGTCCGACCTTTGTCGTTCGCTTCGCGCACCCCGATTCGGCAGTAGGGCCAGGGCAGGTGCGCTGGAACAACAGCTACCTCACAGCTGACACGAGTGTGTTGAGCGCGTTGGCGAGGACCAGCGGACAGCCGGAGGCCTTCCTCCTGGACAATAAGATGAAACCACCCAAGTCGACGCAGTGGAGCCTCGGCGTCCGGCGCGTGCTGGGGTCATGGGTGGCAGCGCTCACGTATCAGGGCCAGCGTGGCACCGATCTCTTTACGTACAACTGGGCGAACATCGGCATCAACCCCGCAAACGGCCGCTGCTGTGTCAGCTTCGACATCGGCGCCCACGGATTTCGGAATTTCATCAACTCCACGAACGACGGCAAAACGTGGTACGACGCCGTGTCGTTGCAGCTGGACCATCCATATCGGCCATCTGCCGACGGGATCGGTTGGGGCGGAGGCGTCACGTATACGTATGCCCAGCGGTCAGTAGCCGGCGTCGATAACCTGAACGACATCTCCTCGTCATTCCCGGGCGGATTCCCAAAGGCGAACAGTATTCCGAAGCATTCCGACAACGGCGGGAACGACGAGCGGCATCGCATGGTGGCGAACTGGATCATGGACATGCCGTACTTGTTCGGGATTCAGTTCAGCGGCTTGCTGACCCTGGGCAGCGGCTCGCGGCTCGATATCGGCGATCCGCCCCGCTTTGGTGGCGTGCCGGATTCATCATATTTCAGAGGCGGATTCATCCCCACGCAATACAATTTCTTCGTGCTCGGAGGTTGGGCCTACCGGCGGCTCGATGTCAGGCTCCGCAAGGATCTTCCGCAGATGGGTAGGTCGCAGGTGGGCGTCACACTCGACGTGTTCAATGTCTTCAACTACATGAATTTCGGCGATTACGACAGGGGATTCCGTTCAACGACATTCGGCCAAGGCCGCCAAGTCATCAGCGATCCGCGGCGAGTGCAGATCGGCGTCGAGTACACCTTCTGACGAATCATCGCCCGCGCATCGCGGCCGCCCTCGCCGCGCTGGCCCTCGGAGGCTGCCTTGCCGGCAGCCCCGGGGGCCCGGGCGTCTCGCCCGACACCACCGCCTTCCTCGACACGCTCCAACGCCGCACCTTCGACTTCTTCTGGGACTTGACACCTCCGGCGACCGGCCTCACCCCCGATCGCTGGCCCACCCCGTCATTCTCGAGCATCGCGGCGGTCGGCTTCGCCCTCACCGCCTACCCGATCGGGGTCGAGCGCAGCTGGGTCACCCGCGCGCAGGCCGCGGACCGCACCCTCGCCACGCTGCGGTTCTTCTGGACTGCGCCGCAGGACTCCGCGGTCACAGGCGCGACAGGCTACCACGGGTTCTTCTATCACTTCCTCGACATGCCCACCGGGCGGCGCTTTCAGAACGTCGAGCTCTCCACGATCGACACGTCGCTCCTGCTCGCCGGCATTCTGTTTGCGCAGTCGTACTTCGACCGGCCCGATCCGACCGAAACGGAGATCCGCGCCCTCGCCGACTCGATCTACTTCCGCGTCGATTGGAAGTGGGCCCAGGCGCGCCCCCCCGCCGTCAGCATGGGCTGGCACCCCGAGGGCGGATTCATTCCCGCCGACTGGATCGGCTACAACGAGGCGATGATCCTCAACATCCTCGCCCTCGGCTCTCCCACCCATCCCGTCGATTCCACGACGTGGAGAACCTGGGTCAGCGGTTATACGTGGGGCCCGTTCTATGGGCAGGACTTCGTCCAGTTCGCGCCGCTGTTCGGACATGAGTACTCGCACGTCTGGATCGATTTCCGAAACGTCCAGGACGCCTACATGCGGGGCCGGGGGATCGACTACTTCGAGAACTCGCGCCGGGCCACCGTGGCGCAGCGAGCCTACGCGATCGCCAACCCCGGCGGCTGGCAGGGCTATGCGGCGGACGTGTGGGGGCTCACCGCGTGCGATGGTCCCGCCAACGTCACCCTCACCCTCGCCGGCCGGTCGCGGCAGTTCCACACCTACTGGGCGCGCGGCGCGGCGCTGGGCGACATTCGCGACGATGGTACGCTCTGTCCGACCGCCGCCGGCGGCGCGGTTGCGTTCGCGCCTGAAATCACGCTGCCGGCGCTGCTCGCGATGCGCCAGACATACGGCGACAAGCTGTTCGCGCGCTACGGCTTCCTCGACGCCTTCAACCCGACATTCACCGCCGCCGGCAGCCAGCAAACCGGCAGCGTGGATCCCGCGCTCGGCTGGTTCGACGTCGACTATCTGGGGATCGACCAGGGACCGATCCTGGTGATGATCGAGAATTACCGCACCGGCCTCGTGTGGCGCGTGATACGCACCAATCCCCACATCGTCCGCGGACTGTGCCGGGCGGGGTTCAGCGGCGGTTGGCTCGCGGGTCGCTGCCCCTAACCCCCCTAACCCCCCTGATTAGCTTTCAGGGCACATGCCGGACATCCTCGTCACCAAAACCCACGCCGAGCCCGGCGAGACCTCCCTCGCCGTCACCGTCCCGCCCGCCAGCGTGCAGGCGGCCGAGGAGCGGGCCACGCGCGCCTATCAGCAGCGGGCGCGCCTGCCGGGCTTCCGTCCGGGCAAGGCGCCCGCAGCGGTCGTGCGCAAGAAGTTCGCGGAAGACATCCGCCAGCAGGCGCTGCAGGAGCTGGTGCAGGAAAGCTGGCGCGTGGCGCAGGAGCAGGAGCAGCTCAAGCCGATCGCCGACCCCCACATCCACAACTTGAAGTGGGAAGAAGGGGCGCCGGTGACCTTCGAGTTTCACGTCGAGGTGAAGCCCGACCTGAAGCTCGAGCGGCTCGGCGGGTTCCGGCTGACCCGCACCATCCCGGCCGTGACCGAGGCCCAAGTAGAAGGCCAACTGAACGCGTTGCGCGAGCAGCGCGCGCCGTGGACGCCCGTCGCCGGCGAGAAGCCAAAGCCCAAGGACTTGGTGGACGTGATCATCGCGACGCGCGAGAACGGCGAAGCGAAGGATCCACAGCCCTACCAGCTCGTATTGGGCGAGGGGCGCGCGATTCCCGAGGTGGAGGAGCAGATCATGGGCCTCCTCCCCGGTGAATCGGTGGACGCCACGGTCCGCTTCCCCGACGACTTCCCCGAAGAGGCGAAGCGCGGCCAGACGCGCGACATCCGGCTGACGCTACGCGAGGTGAAGCGCCAGCAGCTGCCCGAGCTCGACGACGCGTTTGCGCGCGAGGTGGGGGACTTCGAGTCCGTCGCCGCGCTGCGCACCGCGGTCGCCGCAGACCTCGCCAAGGAGGCCGAGCGTGAGGCCGACGCGCGGGTGCGCGCGGACCTCGTCGAACAGCTCGTGCAGGCGAACAACGTGACGGCGCCGCGCCCGCTGGTGGAGCGCGCGCTGTCCGTGTACGCACAGGCATACGGGGTGCCCGAGGAGCAGTGGCCCAAGTTCGCGCAGGAGTTCCGCACCGTCGCCGAGTCGCAGGTGCGGCGCGATCTGGTGCTCGATCATGTGGTCGAGGCACAGCAACTGCGGGCGACGGAAGCCGAGCTGGACCAGCGCATTCAGGAGCTCGCGGCGCGGCGCGGCATGCCGGCGGCGCAGCTCTACGCCTCACTGGAAAAGGCCAAGCGGCTCCGCGACGTTGCGCGGAGCATCACCGAGGAGAAGGTGTTCGCCTATCTCCTGTCGCAGTCCACCGTGGAGCAGACGTGACCAAGAATCAGATTTACCCACCCTATATCATCGAGCGCTCCAGCCGTGGCGAGCGCACCTACGACATCTTCAGCCGGCTGCTGATGGACCGGATCGTGTTCCTCGGCACGTCGATCAGCGACGATGTCGCCAACATCATCATCGCCCAGCTCCTGTTCCTGGATGCCGACAATCCCGAGCGGGACATCTATCTCTACGTGAATTCCCCGGGCGGACTCGTGTCGTCGGGGATGGCGATCTACGACACGATGCAGTTCCTGCGCGCCCCGGTGAACACGATCTGCATGGGCATGGCGGCCTCGATGGGGTCGTTCCTGCTGACGGCCGGCCGCAAGGGGAAGCGATCCGCGCTGCCGCACGCGCGCATCATGATGCACCAGCCCTCGGGAGGCACCCAGGGGACCGCCTCCGACATCGAGATCCAGGCGCGGGAGATCCTGTTCTTGCGGCGGAAGCTCAACGAGCTGTACGCCAAGCATACCGGGAAAGAGGTGGAGCAGATCGAGAAGGACATGGACCGCGATCGCTTCATGTCGGCCGAAGAGGCGAAGGAGTACGGCCTGATCGATCACGTCATCTCCAACTTTCAAGAAATCAAGGAAGACGGGAAGGCGAAGAAGTGATCCCTTGCGCTGGCCCGACCCCCTTCCCATACTAGGAAGACATGTCTCACGACAAGCATCTCCGCTGCTCGTTCTGCGGTAAGTCCAAGGATTCGGTCCGGAAGTTCATCTCCGGGCCGTCGGTGTACATCTGCAACGAGTGCATCGCGCTCTGCAACGAGATTCTGGCGGAGGACGAAGAGCGCGAAGTCGCCGAGGCGATCACGCAGGTCCCCACGCCTGCCGAAATCAAGGACGTGCTGGACCAATACGTGATCGGGCAGGAGCGGGCCAAGAAGACCCTTGCCGTCGCGGTCTACAACCACTACAAGCGCATCAATTCCCACTCGGGCCGCGAGAACGAAGTCGAGCTCGACAAGAGCAACATCATGCTGATCGGCCCCACGGGCGTGGGGAAGACGCTGCTGGCGCAGACGCTGGCCCGCATCCTGGACGTGCCCTTCACGATCGCCGACGCCACCACGCTCACAGAAGCGGGATACGTCGGCGAGGACGTCGAGAACATTCTGGTGCGCCTGCTGCAGTCGGCAGATTTCAACGTGTCCGAGGCCGAGCGCGGCATCGTCTACATCGACGAGATCGACAAGATCGCCCGGAAGTCCGAGAACCCCAGCATCACCCGCGACGTGTCGGGCGAAGGGGTGCAGCAGGCGCTGCTCAAGATCCTCGAAGGCACGGTGGCAAGCGTGCCGCCGCAGGGCGGCCGCAAGCACCCCCAGCAGGAATACATCCAGGTCAACACGAAGGACATCCTCTTCATCTGCGGCGGGGCGTTTGACGGGCTCGAGAAGATCATCGAATCGCGCACCGGCCGCCGCCAGATCGGCTTCACCAAAGAAGAAGTCGAGAAGGGCGTCGCCGAGAAACTGAAGAAGAATCCCTTCGTGGACGTCGAGCCGGACGACCTGCTCCGCTACGGGCTCATCCCCGAGCTCGTGGGCCGCCTCCCGGTCACCGTGCCGCTCGACGCGCTCGACGAGGACGCGCTCGTCCGCATCCTCACCGAGCCCAAGAACGCGCTGGCCAAGCAGTACCAGAAGCTGTTCGATCTCGAGGACGTCCGGCTCACGCTCGAAAAGGATGCGCTGCGGGCAATCGCCGCGAAGGCGATGAAACGCGGCACCGGCGCCCGCGGGCTGCGCGCCATCCTCGAAGAGATGATGACCGAGATCATGTTCGAGCTGCCCAGCCGCGATGACGTGCGCGAAGTGGCGATCACCGCCGAGTGCGTCACCGCCGGCCGCGCGCCGTTGCTCGTCACCGAGCGTCCCCGCCAGAAGAAAGAAGCCTGACCGCCTCCGACCCGCGCTTCCTCGGCTCGTTTCCCCGGGCCGACGCCGCACTCGATCCTCCGCTGCCCGAAGTCGCGTTCGTCGGCCGCTCCAACGTCGGTAAGTCCACGCTGCTCAACGCCCTGGTCGGGCGGCGCATTGCCAAGGTCTCCGGCACACCGGGGAAGACCCGTGCGTTCAACGTCTTCTTGATCGGCACCTCGCATTACTTTCTCGATCTTCCCGGGTATGGCTATGCGCGCGCGGGGAAGTCCGCGCGCGCGGGCTTCCGTCGGCTCGTGCATCACGCGCTGCGGCGCGAGCGGCTGCGCGGCGTGGTGTGGCTGCTCGACATCCGCCACCCTCCGTCCGCCGATGATTGGACCATGCAGGAGCTTCTGGCCGAGGGGGAAACGCGCGTGCTTGCGGCGCTGACCAAGGCGGACAAGCTTACGACCGCGCAGCGCCGCGAGCGCGAGCAGGCGCTCCGCGCCGACCTGGGCCTACCGGAGGATCAGATCGTCGTCACGAGTGCCCAAACAGGCGAAGGGATAGAGGATTTGCGAGAGGCGATCGTGGGCTTGATCCAGAACGTGGAGGAGCGGTCATGAGCGGACGGGCGCTCTGGGTGGCTATCGGTGCCGCCTTCCTGGCCGTCGGGCCGTCCGCCCGTCCGGCCGTCGGGCAGGATACCATCCCGGCCGGCTACGGCACCTTGACCCGCGACGACATCGTCGTGCGCTTCACCACCGGCACGGTCGAGGTCCATTTCCTCCCGCTCGATGAGCAAGTCATTCGGCTCCTCGCCACCGACACCTACCGGTCGCTCACGCAGCTGATCCGGAGCCGCCACGACGACATCGTGGCGGCGGCCGAGCGGGCGGGGGGGGGGG
>DATNMO010000010.1:0-165197 GCA_035602245.1 Gemmatimonadales bacterium | reverse complement strand
GTGATGTACCCGCCGCCGAAAGACGTGCAAGCCTTTGAGCGACTCTATCAGGACGAGCACGTCCCTATGGCAGTCAAGAAGCTCGCGGGCAAGACCAAGCTCGTCGCGACCAAGGTCCAGGGTTCGCCCCAAGGCAAGGCGCGAGATCGCCATCTCGCATCCCGGCAAGGTGCTCTTCCCCAAGGCGAAGTACACGAAGCTCGATCTCGTCCGCTACTACCTCGCGGTCGCTGACGGTGCGCTCCGCGGCGCCGGCGGCCGGCCCAACATGCTGGTGCGTTACCCCAACGGCATCGGGGGGGAGTTCTTCTATCAAAAGCGCGCGCCCGAGGCGCGGCCATCCTGGATCGAAGTGGTGACGCTGCGCTTCCCCTCGGGCCGGAGCGCAGAGGAGCTGGTGCCCCGCGATGCCGCCGCGCTTGCATGGCTCGCCAACCTCGCCTGCCTCGAATTGCATCCCCATCCCGTGCGCGCCGAGGACCTCGAGCACCCCGACGAGCTGCGCGTCGACCTTGATCCGGTGCCCGGCATCAAATGGCCCCAGGTGCGTAAGGTGGCGCGCGTGGTCGAGACGACGCTGCGTGACCTCGGTCTCGTCGGCTGGCCAAAGACGTCGGGCTCGCGCGGCATGCACGTCGTCGTGCGCATCGAGCCGCGCTGGAGCTTCGATGAAGTGCGCCGGGCGGCGCTCGCGCTGGCGCGCGAGGTCGAACGGCGCGCGCCGGCCCTGGCAACCAGTAAGTGGTGGAAGGAAGAGCGCCATGGCGTGTTCGTGGACTACAACCAGAACGCCAAGGACCGCACGGTGGCCTCGGCGTACTCGGTGCGGCCGACGCCTGATGCGCGCGTGTCCGCGCCACTCAGCTGGGACGAGGTGGATGCGGCGGATCCCGCCGATTTTACACTAGCGACCATGCCGAAGCGATTTGCGCAGTGCGGCGACAGGCACGCCGCAATCGATACCAAGCCCGGCTCACTCGAAGGCCTCCTCGAGCTGTCCGCCCGGCAGGAACGCGAGGGCCAGGGGGATGCGCCCTGGCCGCCGCATTACAAGAAACAGAAGGGGGAGCCGCCGCGCGTGCAGCCGTCCAAAGCGCGCGGAACCCGCGTGCCCAAGTTCCCGCTCATCGAAGTCAGCCGCGGGAAGGATAAGAAGGAGGCACTCGCCGGGCTCGCCGCGTGGCGCAAACGTCACCCGCGCGTAGCGCGTTACCTCGAACCTGCCGACGTGCTAGTGGATCAGATGCGTGGACGTTCGTCGGCGTGGTACCGGATCCGGATCAACCTGCAGCATGTTCCGGAAAAGCTCAGGCCCCGAAGACCTTCTCCAGTTCGTAGGCCTGGGTGACTTCCAGTTGATCGTAGCGGCAGTCACGAGGCTTCTTGTCGGGCCGCCAGCGCAGGAACACCGTCGCGTGACGGAAGCGGTCGCCCTGGAGGTGGTCGTACTTGACCTCGCACACGCGCTCGATACGGACCGGCTCCCACGACAGATCCTTGCCGGCGCTCCAGCGGCTTTGCCCGCCCGGCATGCGACTCGTCTCGCCGGCGGCGGTGGCCCAGTCGCGCCAGGGATGGTCCTTCAGGGCGTTCTTGCGCAGCGGGGCGAGCTCCTTTACGAGCTGTTTGCGCATCGCCATGGTGAACGCTGACGTGACGCCCACGTGCTGGAGCATGCCGCGATCGTCGTAGAGGCCCAGCAGCAGCGAGCCCACCGCGTCCTTGCCGCTCTTGTGCCAACGAAAGCCGGCGACAACGCAGTCCGCGGTGCGCGCGTGCTTCACCTTGATCATCGCGCGCTTGCCAGGTTGATAGGAGCTTGCCGTGGGTTTGGCGACCACGCCGTCGAGACCGGCGCCCTCGAAACGATCGAGCCACTCGGCGGCGAGCTCCCGGTCCCGGGTCATCGGTGTCAGATGCAGGGGGGGCCGGACGTCCGCGAACAGTTTCTCCAAACGCGCACGCCGCTCGGCCTGGGGCGCGGCCATCAGGCTGCGGCCCCCGACCGCCAGCAGATCGAACGCCACGAACGAGACCGGCGTTGCCTTCGCCAGCTTGGCGACGCGCGAGGCGGCGGGGTGGAGGCGCATCTGCAGTGCGTCGAAATCCAGCCCGTGCGGTGTCGGCATCACGATCTCGCCGTCGATCACGCACCCCTTCGGCAGCTGCTTCATGAAGACGTCGTGCAGCTCCGGGAAGTAGCGATCGAGCGGCCGCAGGTCCCGGCTCTGGATGAAGACGTCGTCAGGGGGGCCGCCGCGAAACACGATGGCGCGAAAACCGTCCCACTTGGGCTCGAAGAGATGGTCGCCCGGCGGCGGCAGCGCGTCGGCCAGCTTGGCGAGCATCGGCGCGATCGGCGGAGCGATCGCGAATGTGGCCGGCTTCGATTTGGTGGCCATGGCTCCACGCATAGCTTACGGCGAGGTTTCGTTGCGTAACAGGTACCGAAGCCTCCCGGCCAGGCTAGATTTTGGTATGCCTCCGCGCGCCATCTCGGCGCTGGCGATGATCGCCCTTGCAGCGTGCGCCACCGCTAGCCAACGGTCGCCATCCAGCAGCGCACCGCCGCCCGCCACGGGCACGGCCGTTCTCGCGCCCGCCGGGCAGCCGGCCTATACGGCGGCGGACGTGCATTTCGTCGCCGGGATGATCGGCCACCACGCCCAGGCCATCCTGATGGCCGGTTGGGCCCCGTCGCACGGTGCGAGTCCCTCCGTGCGTGCCCTGTGCGAACGCATCGTCGTCGCCCAGCGCGATGAGATCGCGTTCGCGCAGCGTTGGCTGCGCGAGCACAATGAGTTCGTGCCACCCGCCGACCCGCGCGGCCACGTGATGCCGGGCATGGATCATCCGATGCTGATGCCCGGCATGCTGACCCCCGAGCAAATGGCCCAGCTGGACGCGGCGCGCGGCCGCGAGTTCGACCGGCTGTTCCTCACATTCATGATCCAGCACCACCAGGGCGCGCTCACGATGGTTCAGCAGCTGCTCAGCGTGACCGGCGCCGCGCAGGACGGCCCCATCTTCCGGTTCGCCGCCGATGTGAACGCCGACCAGACCACCGAAATCAACCGCATGACCCTCATGCTCGACGACCTCAAACGGAGCCCTCAGTGAAATCGAGATCCCTGTTCGCCATCGCAGCGCTGGCCTTCGCCGCGTGCGCCACATCCAGGACGACGTCGAGCTACGACATGTCGACGAGCGCCCCCAGTCCCGACCCCCGGCTCCATCTCCGCGCTGGATGGATGGACGCCGCGGAGGCCACCTGGAATCTAAGCGTCGTCTCGCGCACCCAGCCGTCCGCGGACTTCATCCATCGGAGCACCCCGGGCGACTTCGGGGTCATCAACTCGGACCTGTCGTTCACCGGGCCGTACGTCATTCAGGGCAACTTCTCCGGTGTGCAGGTATGGGACATCTCCAATCCCAAGAGTCCGCGGTTGCACAAGGCGTTCGTCTGCCCCGGGTCGCAGAGTGACGTCTCGGTCTACCGCAAATTGCTGTTCGTGTCCGGTGAGGCCTTCAACGGGCGGACGGATTGCGGTACACAGGGAGTCACCGATACCGTGAGCCACGACCGGCTCCGCGGCATCCGGATCTTTGACATCACCGACATCGCGAACCCGCGCCATATCACCGACGTCCAGACGTGCCGCGGCTCGCATACGCACACCCTGGTGACGTCCCTGGCGGACACGGGCAACGTGTACATCTACGTTTCGGGCTCGGCTCCGGTGCGCTCGCCCAGCGAACTCGCCGGGTGCTCGGCGGCGGCGCCTGATTCCAATCCGAACACGGCGCTCTTCCGCATTGAGGTGATTCAAGTCCCGCTTGCCCACCCCGAGCAGGCGCACATCGTAACCTCGCCGCGCATCTTCCAGGACCTCACGCGGGCGCCCACCCATCCCGAAGCGCCGGAAGACATTGCCCACGCGGCGCACGCCGCGGATTCGGCGCGGGCCGCCGGCGGGTATACGGCAAAGTTCAACGGGATGGACATCATCCTCGGCCCGGGGTTCATCCGATTCCGGCTCGACAGTATCGTCAAGGCGCGCGGCGGTACGGGCACGCCGACGGCCGCGGATACCGCCACGCTGCGAGCCAACGCCCAGTCCATCGTCGATTTGATCGTCAATCCGCCGCAGGGGTCCGGCCCTCGCCCGGGACCGACCCAGTGCCACGACATCACGGTCTATCCGGCCATCGGCCTCGCCGGCGGCGCGTGCGGCGGCTACGGCCTGCTGCTCGACATTCGCGACCCCGCCAACCCGCGGCGCATCGGGGCGGTCGCCGATTCCAACTTCTCCTTCTGGCATTCGGCGACGTTCAATAACGACGGCACCAAGATCCTGTTCACCGACGAATGGGGCGGCGGCTTGCAACCCCGCTGCCGGTCGACGGACAAGCCCGAGTGGGGCGCGGACGCGATTTTCACGCTGTCGGGCACCACGATGACGTTCAAGAGCTACTACAAGCTGCCGGTGGCGCAGACCGCGAACGAGAATTGCGTCGCCCATAACGGCACGCTGATCCCGATCCCCGGGCGCGATATCATGGCCCAGGCCTGGTATCAGGGTGGCATCTCGGTCTTCGATTGGACCGATCCGTCCCATCCGAAAGAGATCGCCTATTTCGACCGCGGCCCGATGGACTCGACCAAGCTCGTCGGCGCCGGGTCATGGTCGGCGTACTGGTACAACGGCTACATCGTGAGCTCGGAGATCTCGCGCGGGCTCGACATCCTCGAGCTCCAGCCGAGCGGGTTGCTCTCACAGAATGAGATTGACGCCGCGAAGCTGATCCGTTTCGACTATCTGAATGCCCAGGATCAGCAGAAACTGGTCTGGCCCGCGAGTTTCGTGGTGGCACGCGCCTACGTGGACCAGCTCGCCCGCTCGAACGGTTTGGCTCCTGCGCGGGTGTCCGCCACGCGGGATGCGCTCAATCGCGCCGAGAAGCTGTCGGGTCAGCAGCGCCGGGATGCGCTCACGCAGCTGGCAACCCAGTTGAACGGTGACGCACAGGGAGCCCCTGATGCGGCCAGAGTGCGTCTGCTCGTTGTGGCGCTGACAGACCTGGCAAACGCGGCGCGCTGACCGGAGGTCGTGATCCGATACGTCGTTCTGCTAGCCACGATGGTGGTGACCGCGCCGCGGTTGTGCGCGCAAGCCGCGGCACCACGCACGCCCGAGCAGCTGCGGGCATCCCTCGCAGCCCACCAGGGCGACTTCGACTACCTGCTCGGCGATTGGCAGTTCACCGCGATGAGCAAGGAGTTTGGACCGGGTCGCGGATTCTGGAGTGCGGTGCGCTTTCCTGACGATGCGGGCGCGCTCGTCCTGGACGAGTATCGCGTGGTGGGGGACAGTGGCGAGACGTATTACGTGACCCGCACGCTGCGCGCGTACAACGCCAACCTCGACCGCTGGGAGCTGGTCTCGACGGAAGGGGGCACGGGATTGCAAAATGTCGGCACCGGCCACCGCGTCGGCGCGGAAATGCGCATCGAGCAGCGGTTCGGCGTCGGCGGCCCACACCCTTCATTGTGGCGCATCCGCTACTACGACATCCAACCGGATCGCTTTTCCTGGACCGCCGACCGCTCCACGGACGAGGGGCGGACGTGGTCGATGGAACACTTGCGCATCGACGCCCGACGCATCGGACCGCCCCGCTCCCTGCCTCCGCTCGCACCGGCGCGGCATTGACCGGGTGAGCCGCGAGGCTCACGTTTGCGCATGAGCCAGCCTCGCTCGTCGCGGCAGCGCTATCGGGAATTCGTTCAGGACTACAAGCAGGGGCGTCTCGACGATTCGGCGGCGGGCGAGTCCCCGGCGGAATCGAGCGGCGCGCCGTCCGCGCCACGGCGTCCCGGCAAGCGGCGCGAGTATCTGCGCGAATACGTGCGCTGGCTGCGGCCGCACCGCTACGCGCTGGGCGCCGTCTTCCTGATTGCCCTGGTGGTCGCGGGCCTGCAGATGATCGAGCCGCTCTTCATGCGGTTCATCATCGACCGAGTCATCCTGATCAAGGGACTGGACGTGACGGCGCGTTTGACCCGTCTGCATCTGGCGGGGATTGCGTTCCTCGCCGTGGTCATCCTGTCTCACCTGATGGGCGCGTTCAAGGACTACCGCCAGCGCCTGCTCAACGTACGCGTCATGCTGTCGCTGCGCCGCTCGCTGTACGAGCGGCTGCTGCATCTGCCGTTGCCAAGACTGTGGGAGATGAAGACCGGCGGCATCCTGTCTCGTCTGACCGGGGACGTGGAAACGACGAGCGGTCTCTTGCAGCTGGCGATCGTCTCGCCCGCCATCTCGGCGATCCGCCTGATCATTGCCATCGTCATCCTCCTGCTGCTGAATTGGCGGCTCGCGTTGACGGCGCTGGCCATCATTCCCGGCGTCATGGCGCTGAGCCTCGTGTTTGCGCGGCGCATCCGACCCATTTACCGATCGGTCCGCAAGGATGTGGAGCGGGTAGACGGCCGCGTGGGGGAGACGTTCTCCGGGATTCGCATCGTCCGGGCGTTCCGGCAGGAAGTGCAGGAGCTCCTGACTTTCATGCTCGGGCGGCACACGGTGCTGCGCAAGGAGCTATTCGCCCAGCGCCGCGAGCTCGTGCTGTGGACGTCGTGGGGCCTGCTCGAAGCGGGTATCAGCGTGGTGATCGTCTGGTTCGGCGGATATCTGAATATCGTGGGCCGCGCGTCCGTCGGTGACATCATGGCGTTCCAGTGGTACATGTTCCTGCTGCTCAATCCGGTGTGGAACATCGTCAACTCGTTTTCCGAGATGCAGCGGTCCCTGGCCGCCATGGAGCGCGTGTTCGAAGTACTGGCCATGGAGCACGACAAGCCCGACCGGCCCGACGCGCGCGACGCACCGCGGGTCGTGCGCGAGATTCAGTTCCAGGATGTCGCCTTCGAATATCGCGAAGGCCATCCGGTGGTGCGCGACTTCAACGTGCCGGTGCTCGGCGGCTCGGTGGTGGCATTGGTGGGCCGCAGCGGGGCTGGGAAGACGACGGTGACGGACCTGGTGGCCCGCTTCCACGATCCCAGCCGGGGGCGGATTCTCCTCAACGGGGCCGACATCCGGGACTTCCGCCTGCGGACCTATCGCGACCTGCTCGCCATCGTGCAACAGGACGTCTTCCTGTTCGACGGGTCGGTCCGGGACAACATCGCCTACGGGCGGCACGACGCGACCGACGCCGAGATCGAGGACGCCGCCCGGCGCGCTAATGCGCATGACTTCATCCTGCGACTGCCCCGGGGGTACGACACGTTCATCGGCGAGCGCGGCGTCAAGCTGTCGGGGGGTCAGCAACAACGGCTGGCCATCGCCCGGGCGATTCTGGCGTCCCCGCAGATCCTGATTCTCGATGAGGCCACCAGCAATCTGGACACGGAAAGCGAGCAGTTGATTCAAGCGTCGATGGCCACGCTGCTTGCCGGCCGGACGACGTTCGTGATCGCCCATCGCCTGTCCACCATCCGCCGTGCCGATCTGATCCTGCTGATGGAAGAGGGGCGGGTCATCGAGCGGGGGACGCACGAAGACCTCATGCGGGCGCGCGGTACTTACTACGCGATGGTCCGGCGCCAGATGGAATCGCATGGCCATAATGGGGATGAGGTCTTGCGCTGACAGACGGGCCGGTTCGGCGCCGTTGCGCGGCCGCGCCCTGACCTGCACCTTAGGCCACCCATCAACATCCGGACTCATTCCATGACGGGCCAGACCCGCGTTCTACTCGCCTTGTTGTGCGTCACGGTGGCGCTCACACCATCTCTCGTCGCGCAGCAGAGCACGTCGCCCGACGCGGCGAAGACTGCGACTATTCGCCGTTTTCTCGAGCTCACGGGGGCTGCGCAGCTGTCGGTGCGCGCGATGGAGGCGATGGTCCCGGCGCAGCGCGCGGCGAATCCCCAGATTCCCGCGGCCTTCTGGGACGCGTTCATGGCTCGAGCCAAACGCAATGTCAACCAGCTGGTAGACTCGCTCGTACCGATCTACGCCGCGCACTTCACGCAGCCGCAGCTCGAGCAGCTACTGCGGTTCTATGAAAGCCCCGACGGAAGGCACCTCATCGAGGTGCAGCCGCTGATCACGCAAGCGAGCATTGAGGTGGGACAGCGCTGGGGCGCTACCATCGGTAGGCAAGTGGCGGAAAGCCTGACGGCGGGCGGCGGGAAACCTCCCAACTAGTGCGCATTGCGTTTGGTCACTGCACCTGCAGAGCCGAGCGGCTGCGCCCCGTCGTGCAGGGGCCCTGTTCGGCGCTGCTCGCGCGGCTCGCGTGGCTCGAGAAGCAGGCGCCGCACGAGCTGCTGCAGCTGCCGGAAGAGCATACCGACACGGTGGAGCGCGACGGCAAGAGTTTCGCCCTCACCACCTGGCGGGGTGCGTTGGAAGACGGGCGCACCCTCATCGTCGTGCAGGCGCTGATCCCGTCGCTGCGGTGGCCGACGTACTATTCGCTGTACTTCATCGGCCACGTGGTGGCCGACGGCATCCTGGTGAACACCGACGGCCGCGTCGAGGTGGCTCCGGACGATCTGTTGTGGTACTACCGGTGAGACCGCCCAGCGCGCGGGCAGAGCTAACCCATTCGGCGGATAGGCCGCGTGACTTGCACATCTACCTTCTCCTGAAAAGGGAGCCCCCATGGTTCTGCCCGCCGGCACCACAGCACCCGATTTCACGCTGAACAAGAGTCCCGACGCTACCCTCAGTTTGTCCGAGCTCCGCGGCCATCCCGTCATTCTCGCCTTCTATCCCGCCGACTGGAGCCCCGTGTGTGGTGACGAGCTCGCGCTCTTCAACGAGGTCCTTCCCGAGTTTCAGCGCTACGACGCGCAGCTGCTGGGGATTTCGGTGGATGGCGTGTGGTGTCACAAGGCCTACGCGAAGGCGCGTAACCTCGAGTTCCCCTTGCTCGCCGATTTCGAGCCGAAGGGCGAAGTGTCACGTAACTACGGCGCGTATCGCACCAAAGAGGGCTTCTCCGAGCGCGCGCTGTTCGTGCTCGACGTCAAGGGCGTCATTCGCTGGAGTCATCTTTCCCCGATCATGGTGAATCCGGGCGCCGACGGCATCCTGGCCGCGCTCGAGCAGCTGTCCCAGCCCGCCGGCGCCGGTGCCTCCTGATGAGCCGTCTCATGCCTCCCCTGGGTTCACGCAATCACACTGTCGGCCCCGATGAGGCGCCCGTCACGCTCGTCGAATACGGCGACTTCGAGTGCCCGCATTGCGGCCGGGCCTATCCGATTGTGAAGTCCGTGCAGCGCAGCCTGGGCGACGAGCTGCGGTTTGCCTACCGGCATTTCCCCCTGGTCAAGGTGCATCCACACGCCGAGCACGCCGCCGAGATCGCGGAAGCCGCGGGTCAGCACAGCAAGTTCTGGCCGATGCACGACCTGCTGTTCCAGAACCAGACCGCGCTCGAGGACGAGGCCTTGATCGCGTACGCCGAGACGTTGGACATCGACCCGGTGTGGGCGGCAAGGGCCCTGGCGCAGGGGCTGTTCGGCGACAAGGTGCGCGAGGACTTCGCGAGCGGCGTCCGCAGCGGCGTCAACGGCACCCCCACGTTTTTCATCAACGGCGTGCGCTACGACGGATCGTGGGACGCCGCGTCGTTGCTCGAGGCTCTCGTCGTGGCGGCGCAGTAAACCCTACTGGAGGCCTGAGATGATCGCCTTGTCTGCGCTGTGGCTGCCGATCCTGGTGTCGTCGGTGCTCGTGTTCGTGGTGAGCTCCATCATCCACATGACGCCGCTGTGGCACAAGAACGATTACCCCAAGTTGGCGAACGAAGACCGCGTGATGGACGCGCTGCGACCGATCGGCCTCCCGCCCGGCGACTATTTCATGCCCCGGCCGGCGGGTGCGGCGGAGATGCGCTCTCCCGCGTTCATCGAAAAGGTCAAGCGCGGTCCAAACGTCCTCATGACCGTCATGCCCCCGATGGAGGGGCGTATGGGAAAGAGCCTGGCAGGGTGGTTTGTGTACATCGTCGTCGTCGGGGTATTCTCGGCGTATATCGCCAGCCATGCGCTGACGCCGGGCGCCGCATACCTCCAGGTCTTCCGGTTCGTGGGCACGAGCGCGTTCCTCGCTTACTCCCTCGCGCTCTGGCAGCTGTCGATCTGGTACCACCGTGCCTGGAGCATCACCATCAAGGGTACGGTGGACGGGTTGATCTACGCGTGCCTCACGGCCGGTGTGTTCGGGTGGCTGTGGCCGCGTTGATCCCGCCGATCCTCTGCTACCACCGCATCGGCGGTCCCCTCGAGCTCGGCGTCACGCGGGTGGGCCGCACGGTTTTCGCCCGCCAGATGACCGCGCTGGCGCGCGCGGGATGGCGTACGCTCTCCCTCGACGAATTCGCAGCGACCCGCACGCCGCACGCCGCACGCCACACGTTTTTATTGACCTTCGACGACGGCTACGCGTCCCTCGCCGAGCATGCCTACCCTGTGCTCGCGGAGTTAGGCTTCACGGCCACGACGTTCCTGATAACTGATTACGTCGGGAAGGCCAACGACTGGGACGTCCGTTACACCTGGGACCGGGTGCCGCACCTCGACTGGCCGGAAATCGAGCGCTGGCGCGCGCGTGGGTTCAATTTCGCCTCGCACGGCGCCACGCACCGGCGACTCACCTGGCTGGCAGACGCGGACGTAAGCGGCGAGTTGTCCCGCTCCCGCGAAGCACTCACCACCCGTCTTGGCCCCGAGGCCGGCCGGGCCGTCGCCTACCCATTCGGGGCTGTGGATGCGCGAGTCGTTGCAGTGGCACGCCGCGCCGGGTACGAGCTCGGCTTCGGGGGGGGGGTCCGCGGTAACGGCGATCGGCTGCGCCTGCCGCGGGTGCCGGTCTACTCGTGGGACGCGGGGAACGTGCCGTTTGGACTGCGGGACGACGCGCTCGGCACGCTGGGGAGGACCGTGGCGCACATGGCAAACCGGTGCGCGGTGGGGACGAGCGTCTTGCGAGCGATCAGCTAGACGAAGAACCTCGCCGCAACCGGAATCAGCTGCGGGTGCTTGATCAATGCGTGGGCAAAGATCCGCCCCAACGACCGCTTCCCTTGCGGAATCCTGTTCACCGTTCGGGCCAAGCCATTGAAGAACGCGTCATCGAGATTCTCGAGCGCCTGCTTGAGGCGATAGTACTTGAGGTGATCGTCGCCCAGGAGCTCCATCCACGCGTGGTGATAGGCTGACAGCCGGCGGTCGCTGGTATCGCCTGCGCGGATTGCTGCCGCGGCCGTGCACCCCGCCAACCGTCCCGCTTTCATCGCGTTCACGATCCCGCCACCCGACAGGGGATTGATCATGTGGGCCGCGTCGCCCGCGATCATCACACCATCGGTATACGTCTTCTTGATCGTCGTATGGACGATCACCCCGCCCACGGTATAGCCGGCGCGCGCCGCGCCGGGATAGCGCCGGGCGACCCAGGCATCGAGGTACTGACGCGCGTTGCGGCCGTCGGTCTTGAGTGCGACAAGGCCGAGCCCGACATTGGCCACACCCACACCCTTCGGGAAGATCCACGCATAGCCGCCGGGCGCGATCGTGTCGCCGAACTGTAGATAGATCGCGTCGGGATCGCAGGCGATTCCCTGCAACACGTATTGGGCGCATGACTCCATGTCGCGCGAGGGCACTCGCGTATCCAGCCCCGCCCAGCGCCCCACCATCGCCTCGACGCCATCGGCGCCAATGACGACACGCGCCCGATAGATCTCGTCGACACCCCGTTGCTTGACGCGCACGTGCCAGCGGCCGTCCCCATTACGGGACATCGCGGTGGCTTCGGTACCGACCAACACCTCGGCGCCCACTGCCGCTGCCTGGGCAGCGAGATGCGCATCGAAGCGCGTACGATCCAGCACCCAGCCGACGTCTCGCTCCGTAACCTTGACCTCGGTGTCGTCCGGAGCGAGGAAGATCACCCGGGTGATCTTGCGGGCTGCCCAGTCGGCGCCGTCGGGGGTAGCGAACTCGCGCAGCCCCGCGTCGCCCACCCCTTCGGCGCAGCGGACGGGTGACCCAACCGCCGGGTCACGTTCCAACAGAACGACGTCGAGCTCCGGGGCGGCCTGCTTCGCCTGCCAGGCGGCCACCGCGCCCGCGGGTCCGGCGCCGATGACCAGCACGTCGAGGTCAGGCATACGCCACCATGTCGAGGGCGCCGACGGGGCAGGGGGCGATGCATTTTTCGCACCCCGTGCAGGTCTCCCGGTCCACGGTCAGGATGTTCAGTTCCAGATGCAGGGCTTCGGGGGGGCAAAGGGGCAGGCACAGGCCACAGCGGTCGCATACCGCGAGGTCGACGACGGCGATTTCGGCGGGCGTCACGCGACGCATGGGCGGAACGGTAGCGGTGGGGGGAAGGAGCGTCAAGCGTTATGCTTGCTTGGGGTTACGCATTTCATTAGTTTCAGCCGTTCGAGCAGCGCCCGCCTCACTCTTTCACCCGACGATCACGTGCTGCCACGCTGGATGAATTTCAAAATGGGTGCCTGGAGCCCGGCGAACGAAATCGCCGTCGATCTCGGTACCGCCAACACCCTCGTCTATGTGCGCGGCGAGGGGATCGTGCTGAACGAGCCCTCCGTTGTTGCGATCGAAAAAGCCACCGGCAAGGTGAAGGGGATCGGCCTCGAGGCCAAGCGGATGCTCGGCCGCACCCCCGACGGAATTCTCGCGGTACGGCCGCTGAAGGACGGCGTCATCGCGGACTTCGACGTGACCGAGAAGATGCTGCGCTTCTTCCTGAAGACCATCATCGATCGCCATCTGTTCCGGGTGCGGCCCAAAGTTATCGTCTGCGTCCCGAGCGGCATCACCGAAGTGGAGAAGCGCGCGGTGCGCGATTCGGCGCAGTCGGCCGGGGCGAAAGAGGTGTACATGGTCGCGGAGCCGATGGCGGCAGCGATCGGGGTGGGACTGCCGGTCGAGACTCCGACGGGCAATATGGTGATCGACATCGGCGGTGGGACCACCGAAATCGCCGTCATCGCGCTCTCGGGCATCGTGTCGGACACCTCGATCCGCACCGGTGGCGACGAGCTCGACCAGGCGATCGTCCAGTTCATGCGCAAGAATTACAATCTCCTGATCGGCGAGCCGACGGCGGAGCAGATCAAGATCCAGATCGGGTCCGCTGCGCCGGTGGGTGAGGAGCGCGAGATGGAAGTGAAGGGCCGCGACCTCGTGTCCGGCATCCCCAAGATCGTGCGCGTACACTCGAGCGAGATCCGCGAGGCGGTGCAGGAGCCGATCCAGCAGATCGTGGACGCGGTGCGCCGCGCCCTCGAGATCACGCCGCCCGAGCTCGCGTCGGACATCGTGGACCGCGGCATCGTGATGACGGGCGGCGGTGCGTTGATCCGCGGGCTCGACCTGCTGCTGCAGCAGGAAACCGGCCTGCCGATTCACCTGGATGAGGACCCGATGACCTGCGTGGTCCGGGGGGCGGGGCGGATCCTCGACTCTCCGGAGAAGTACCGCAACGTCTTGACCACGTAGTATCATGGCGATCGGAACTGATCGCTACGCATCGCGCGCCGACACCCTGCTCTTCATCGGCTGCGTAGCGTTGTCCCTCGCGGCCCTGAGCTTGCCGGACCAGTGGCGGAACCCGCTCGCCCAGGGACTGCGGCAGACGGTGCTAGCTCCCTTCCTCATTCTTCAACGGCAGACCGAGCTGCTCGCCGCCGCGCGGTCACGGTACGACGGCGTGGTCGCGCAGCGTGATTCCTCCGCGCTCGCCGCGACGTTCCTTCCAGAGCTGCGCAGCGAAAACACGCGGCTGCGCGGCCTCCTGGGTCTCAGCAGCCGCCTGGGCGGAGGCTACGTCTCCGCCGAGATCTTGCACCAGCCAGAGCCCACGAATCCGCTCAGTTTCGTCGTGTCGGCGGGCCGGCGGGAGGGCGTGCGGCCCCTGTCGGCCGTCGTGAGTCCTGAGGGCCTGGTGGGGCTGGTCGCGACGGTGGACGAGCATACCAGCGTCGTCTTGAGCTGGGCGCACCCGGAGTTCCGGGCGAGCGCGATCGCTGTGGACGGCAGCGTGGTCGGGATCGCCGCGCCGCACGGCGCCGATGGGCCCGGCGTGTGGCTGCTGGAGCTCCAGGGGGTGCTGTACCGCCAGCAGGTCCCGACCGGCACCGTGATCGTGACCTCCGGGCTGGGTGGGGTGTTTCCGCGCGGCATTCCCATCGGTACCGTGGTCGGCCCAGCCGGCGAGGCAAAGGGGTGGGGACGCACCTACCTCGTGCGCCCCGCCGTACATCCGTCCGCGCTGTCTCACGTCATGATTCTCACATCCCCGCGCCCCGCCGGGGCCGACCTCCGGGGCGCCTTTACTGCGCCCGACAGCGCGAGCGAGCGCCCCCCCCAATGAGACGCACCGACCGCTACCGCTATCCCGTGATCATGTCGCTGCTGGTCGTGCTCCAGTTCACGGTCCGCAGCCGGCTCGGTGGGGATCGCGTGGCGCCGGACTTTCTGCTGCTCGCGCTGCTCATCTATACGATCCGGGCGGAGCCGGGACGGAGTGCGGCCGGGGGGTTCGTGGTGGGGCTGCTGCGTGACGCGCTCACCCCCGCGAGTTTCGGCGCGGGGGCGCTGGCGCATACGCTCGTGGGGTTTTTCTCCTCGTGGGCAAAGGCGGTGTTCTTCGCCGAACACGTCTTCGTGAAGGGGTGCCTGTTCTTCGCCGGCACCTGGCTGCGGAATCTCATCGTGCTGCTCGCCTCGGGCCGCATGCAGGGCTCGCAGCTCGCCTGGGAGCTGCTGGTGTGGTCGCCGCTGCAGGGGCTGACGACCGCGCTGGTGGGCATCGGGGTGCTGTGGTTCTTCCGCGGCTGGCTCTCGCCCCGGCGGAGCGTGGCGTGAGCGGGTTCCATCCGCATCTCCTCGACCGGCGACTCGCCACCGCGCGGATGGCCGTGTGGCTGGTGCTGGGCGTCATGGTGGCGGCCTTCTTTCGCACGCAGATCCTCGGCCACGGCAAGTATCAGCTCCAGTCGGAGACGAACCGCCTGCGCCCGATTCCGCTCCCGGCCCCGCGCGGCATCATCTTCGACCGCAACGGCCGCGTCCTGGCGGAGAACGTGCCCGGGTACGCGGTGTCGCTGCTGCCCGGCCCGGAAGCGAACCTGCGGGCGACGCTCGCGCGCATCGCGCCGATCGCGCACCTCGACAGCGTCGAGATGGAGCGCGTGCTGCAGCGCGCCCGCCGGGCTCCCTACCAACCTGCGCTCGTGCTCGGTGACGCGCCGTTCCCGGTGGTCTCCGCGCTCGAAGAGCGGCGTGTCGAGATCCCCGGCCTGCTGATCCAGGCGGAACCCAAGCGGTACTATCCCGACACGACGATCGCCGCGCACCTGCTGGGGTACGTCGGCGAGGTGACGGAAGGCGAGCGCGCGACCAAACGGTTCGCGTCGGTGCGGCTGGGAGGCCTCGTCGGCAAGAACGGCCTCGAGCGCGAGTACGACGACTCATTGCGCGGCTCCGAGGGCGTGCGGTTCGTGGAGGTGAGCGCCCGGGGACAGATGGTGCGCGAGGCGGAGGCCGCCGCGAATCTGGCACCGGCCCCGGGAACGGATCTGCACACGACGATCGACCTCGAGCTGCAGCGGTACGTCGCCCACACGTTTCCTGCCGGACAGCGCGGCGCGCTGTTGGCGCTGAATCCCAACAACGGCGAGGTGCTGGCGCTCTACAGCAGCCCCGGCTTCGATCCGAACGCGTTCGTCGGCGGGATCTCCGCCCCCTATTGGCGCTCGCTCAACGAGAGCGCGGCGCGCCCGCTGCTGGACCGGGCGATCCAGGCACGCTATCCCCCCGGATCGACATGGAAGCTGGGCGTGGCCGCCATGGCGCTGAAGCGCGGCATCGTGGGCTTCCGGAGCCGGATGCCGATCCCGTGCCGCGGCGGACTCCAGTACGGGAACCGCTACTTCCGGTGCTGGGACCCGCACGGGCACGGCGACCTGACACTCACCGAAGCGATCGCCCAGAGCTGCGACGTCTATTTCTACCAGCTGGGCATCAAGCTCGGCGTCACGACGATGCTCGAGGATGGGAATGCCTGGGGATTTCGCGGACGCACGGGGATCGACCTGCCCGACGAGATCGCGTCCGAGTTCCCCACAGGTCCCGAGTACTACGACCGGCTATACGGGGCACGCCGCTGGACGTCCGCGGTCGCGTTGAACCTCGCGATCGGGCAGGGGGAGAACGCGCAGACGCTGGTGCAGATGGTGCGACTCTACCAGCAGCTTGCGAGCGACGGCCGGATGCGCACGCCGTTCCTCGTACGGCCTTCCCCGGATCGGCCCCTCGAGAATTCGTCGCTCGACTTGACGCTCGAGCAGATCGCCGGGCTGCGCCGGGCCATGGTGGCTGTGGTGGAGCAGGGCACGGCGCGGGGCTCGCGGCTCGCGAGTCTCACGATCGCCGGCAAGACAGCGACCGCGCAGAACCCGCACGGACCCGATCACGGTTGGTTCATCGGGTTCGGCCCGGCCGAGAAGCCGGAGATCGTCGTGGGCGCGATCATCGAGTTCGCCCAGCACGGCACGGCCGTGGCGCCGCTCGTGGCCCGGACCATCGCGCACTATTTAGGGGTGGACGAGACGAACGCCGCCAGGATCCGGATCACGGTGCCGGCCGACTCCGCGCCCGAGCCGTTCCAAATCCCGGGACAGCCGGATTCTCTCCCGCCCATTCCCGCCACCGATACGCTCCGTGTTCTCCCGCCTCCGTCAACTCGATAAGCCGCTCGCCGGCGCCGTCATCGTGCTGGCGGTGTACGGCCTGGCCACGCTTTACTCCGCGGGCCAGACCGAAGTGCCGACGTTCGTCGCCAACATCTGGCAGCGTCAGCTCGTATGGCTGGGACTCGGCGTGATCGTGGCGGGGGTGACGTTCCGCACCTCGCCCCGCATGCTCGAGTGGGCGACGCCCTTCGTGTATGGCATCGCCGTGTTCCTGCTGGTGTTGACGCTGTTCATCGGGACCGGGGCCGGAACCGCCGCCAGTAGCAAGTCGTGGCTGGCGATCGCCGGACATCGGTTCGGGCAGCCCGCGGAGCTCGCCAAGCTGGCGGTGATCCTGATGCTCGCCCGCTGGCTGGCGGCGCAGCGGGAGTCCCCGGCGACGCTGCGCGAGCTGCTTCCCCCCTTCGCCATCGCCGGATTCCCGTGCTTCCTGGTGATGCGCCAGCCCGACCTGGGCAGCGCCATCGTGTTCGTGGCGATTCTCTTTTTCATGCTCTTTTGGGCCGGCACGAAGCCGTCCCTGCTGCTTCTGGCGGCGTCGCCCGTGATCGGCCTCGTCCTAGCCTTCTCGACCGTCGCCTGGGGACTGTGGATTGCGGTCCTCGCAGCCCTCCTCTTGTGGTGGCGCCCGTACCTGTGGGAGGGGCTCGCGGTCATGGGTTTCAACGTGCTCGGCGGCGTGCTGGCACTGCCGTTCTGGAACCGGCTGGCGCCCTATCAGCAGAACCGGCTACTGGCGTTCCTGAACCCCGACGTTGACCCGCGGGCCACGGGGTGGCACGTCATCCAATCGAAGGTCGCGGTGGGCTCGGGCGGGCTGCTCGGCAAGGGCTTCACCATGGGGACGCAGAAGCGGCTGGCCTTCCTGCCCGCCCAGCACACCGATTTCATCTTCTCGGTGGTCGGCGAGGAGCTGGGGTTCGTGGGCGTGCTGGTGGCGCTTTCGCTCTTCGCCCTGCTGCTGCTCGTCCTGCTGCGCGTTGCCCGCAAGGCCAGCGACCCCTTCTCGAGCCTGTGCGTATTCGGGATCGCCGGTCTGTTCTTCACCCACATTGTCGAGAACGTGGGCATGACGATCAACCTGATGCCGATTACGGGGATTCCGCTGCCGTTCTTTTCCTACGGCGGATCGTTCCTGCTGGTCTGCTCGCTCGGAGTGGGCGTGGCGCTGCGGGTGGCGTGGGAGTCCCGTCAGTCTGGTTACGGTGAACTGGGACAATGAGTTAACGCCTCGGGACTGGCGTCCACCGGCGGCGAGTCCCAGATTGTGCGCTTCGTCACCGAGAAGCGGCTCGCATGGCATGGTTCAAAAAGGAACGTAAGCCTCGCACGTCAGAACGGGTCCGGCTCGAGATTCCGGCCGATGCCTGGGAAAAGTGTGACGAGTGCGGCCATGTGGACATCAAAGAGCGCTTCGTCCGCGCGCTCAACGTCTGCCCCAACTGCGGCCACCACCGCCGCATCAGCGCGCAGGATTACATAGACATCCTAGTGGACGAGGGGTCGTGGCATGAGCTCTTCGCCGCGCTGAAGTCCGCCGACCCCCTCAAGTTCGAGAACTACGCCGACCGTGTGCAAGCGGCCATCAAGAAGGCCGGTCCGCTCGACGCCATCCGTACCGGCTACGCCCGGCTGCACGGGATGGCGATCAGCCTGGGCGTCATGGATTTCAGCTTCATGGGGGGATCCATGGGCTCCGTGGTAGGAGAAAAGATCGCCCGCCTCACCCGTCACGCGATCGACAAGCGAACGCCGCTGATCTTGCTGTCCGCTTCGGGCGGCGCCCGGATGCAGGAGGGGGTGCTGTCGCTGATGCAGATGGCCAAGACGTCGGTGGTGGTCGCCGAGCTGCAGGGAGCGGGAATCCCCTTCGTCTCCATTCTCACGAATCCCACGACGGGCGGTGTGTCGGCGTCGTACGCGATGCAGGGAGACGTGATCCTCGCCGAGCCCGGCGCCGTGATCGGCTTTGCCGGACCGCGCGTCATCAAGCAGACGATCGGGCAGGACCTGCCCGAAGGGTTCCAGACGGCGGAGTTCCTGCTGGAGCATGGCATGATCGACGCCGTGGTCCCCCGCGGAGAGCTGCGGGACACGACCGCGCAGCTGCTGCGGCACATGACCGGCGCCTGGCCGGCAGAGGCCGCCGACTGAAGTTCGAAGACGCCTGCCAGTTCCTCTTCGCGAGACAAGCCGGCCGCATCAAATGGAGCCTCGGCCCGACCGAGGGGCTGCTCGACGTGCTGGGACGGCCGGAGCGGCACTTTCCGGCGGTCCACATCGGCGGCACGAACGGCAAGGGATCGACCTGCGCCTTCGTCGCGGCCGAGCTGCGGGCACAGGGGTGGCGCGTGGGCCTGTACACCTCGCCCCACCTCGTCTCGCCCTGCGAGCGGATCACGGTGGATGACGTCCCGATCAGCGAGGACGCCTTCGCCGCGTGGACGACGCAGCTCCAGCCCCACATCGACCGGCTCGACGCGAGCTTCTTCGAGGCGACGACCGCGATTGCCTTCGCCGACTTCGCCGCTCGCGGCGTGGATATCGGCGTGATCGAAGTCGGCCTGGGCGGCCGCCTCGATGCGACCAACGTCCTGACTCCCCTCGTCAGCGTCGTCACGAAGATCGCGCTCGAGCATGCGGACTATCTGGGAAAGGACTTGAAGGGGATCGCGCGTGAGAAGGCGGGGATCGCCAAGCCCCACGTTCCGTTTGTCACCGGCGAAGCCGACCCCGAGATACGCGCGGAGCTGATAGGCGAGGCGAAACGTCGTGGCGCCGCACCGATCGTTGAAGTGGACGCCGCCCGGCAGCTGCCACCCGGCATCCGCCTCGGCCTCCGGGGCCGGCATCAGTTCGCCAACGCGCTCGTTGCCCACGCCGCGCTCAAGCAGCTGCCGGCGCCCTTCGTACCGGCAGGAGACGCGCTTCCGGCGAGTTTTGAGCACGCCTACATCGCCGGCCGGTTCGAAATGCGCGGCAAATGGATCTTCGATGTCGCGCACAACCCCGATGGCATGCGCGTAGTCGCAGACGCGGTGCGCGACAACGTGCCACCCATTCGGCGCCCGCTGCATGCGTTGGTCGGGATCCGCAACGACAAAGATTGGCGGGCGATGCTCGACACGCTCCAGCCGGTGGTGGACCGGCTGGTGCTGACCGTGCCGCCGTCGATCCCGGTGTTGCAGCGCTGGTCGATGGATGAGACCGGCGGACGGGCGGACGGGCGCACGGGCGGACCAGGCCCGGTTTTTGAACCCGACTTCGAGCGCGCGTTGCGCGATATTCAGGAAGGCGCGGCGACCGTTCTTGTCACCGGCTCGTTCCACACCGTCGGCGACGCACTCGCCCGCTTGCCCGGGTTCGCGCCGGTGGGCTAAATTGTTGTGATGCAAGGGAAAGCGCTCCCCGGCTTCCGCGATTTCTACCCCGAAGAACTGGCTCTCCGCAATCACATTTTCGCCATCTGGCGTAGCGTGGCGGTCCGTTATGGCTTCGAGGAATACGACGGGCCCCCCCTCGAATCACTGGACCTGTACACCCAGAAGAGCGGGGATGAGATCGTCCAGCAACTGTATGCGTTTCGGGATAAGGGGGACCGTGACGTGGCGTTGCGGCCCGAGATGACGCCGACGCTGGCGCGGATGGTGGCGGCTCGTGCCCAGGCCCTGAAGAAACCCATTCGCTGGTTCTCGATCCCGCAGCTGTTCCGCTACGAGCGCCAGCAACGCGGCCGGTTGCGAGAGCACTTCCAGCTCAACATGGACATCATCGGTGAGGCGGGGCCGCTCGCCGACGCCGAGCTGATGGCGGCGGCGGTCGACATCATGCGCGGGTTCGGGCTGGGTCCCCAGGACGTGCAGGTCCGCATCTCGGACCGGCGCGTACTCAAGGCCCTGCTGCTGGGGGGTGGGGTGAAGGAGACGCAGCTGGCGACAGCGTTCGCCGTGATCGACCGCAGCGAGCGTGTCCCCAAGAACGTCCTGGAGGAAATGCTGAAGGACGCGGGATACGGGAAGCGGGAGACGCAGTCGGTATTCGAGACGGCAGGGCTGCGCGGACTCGCCGCCGTGACGGCCGCACTCGGCACGGTGAAGGGCGGGGACGAGGCGGGGGAACCTCTCGTCCAGGCCGTGCAGGCGCTCGAGGCGATGGGCCTGGGCGAGTTCGCGACCGTGGACCTGTCGATCGTCCGCGGCCTCGCGTACTACACGGGCATCGTGTTCGAGCTGTTCGATGCCAAGAAGACTCTGCGCGCCATCGCCGGCGGCGGCCGCTACGACGGGCTGCTGGATCTGCCGGCGCTGGGCTTCGGCATGGGAGATGTCGTGCTCGGCGAGCTCCTGAAGGAGCGCGGCGCGCTCCCCAAGGCGTCGACCGAGCTCGGCGCCTTTTTAGTAGGGGTCGGCGCCGACGACCTACCCAGCGTGCTCCGCCTTGCCCACGCGCTGCGGGAGCGCGGCATTGCGGTGGAATACGGGCTCCGGCCTGCGGCAGTGCGCAAGCAGCTCGAGCTGGCGGCGGCACGCGGCGCCTCACGGGCGGTCATCATCGGACCGGAAGAGCGCGCGGCGGGGACGGCGATGGTGCGCGACCTCAAGGCCGGCACCGAAGCCAAGGTACCCTTCGACAAGCTCCTGAACGGATTCTTCGACTGATGGCCAAAGCGGAAAAGATCACGCCACGCGCGAAGGACTTCAGCGAGTGGTACGGCGACGTCATCACCAATGCGCAGCTGGCCGATTACTCGCCGGTGCGCGGCTGCATGGTGATACGGCCGCACGGCTACCGGATCTGGGAGCTGATGCAGGGCGCGTTGGATGACATGTTCCGGGCCACCGGGCACCGGAACGCCTACTTCCCAGTCTTCATTCCGATGAGCTTCCTCGCCAAAGAGGCGGAGCACGTCGAAGGGTTCGCCAAGGAGGTGGCGATCGTCACGCATACGCGCCTGCGGGCGACGGGGAAGGTGGGGGCGGGCGCGATTGCCGTGGATCCAAGCTCCGCGCTCGAGGAGCCGTTGATCGTGCGGCCCACCTCGGAAACGATCATCTACGCGATGTTCGCGAAATGGATCCAGAGCTACCGCGATCTGCCGCTGCTCTTGAACCAGTGGGCGAACGTGGTGCGCTGGGAGCTGCGCACCCGGCTGTTTCTGCGCACCACCGAGTTCCTGTGGCAGGAGGGGCACACGGCGCACGTGGACGAGGACGACGCCGAACGCGAGGCACGGACTATCCTCGGGCTCTATCGCCGCTTCGCCGAAGAATGGATGGCAATGCCGGTGCTCACCGGCGTGAAGACAGAGAGCGAGCGATTCGCTGGTGCGCTGCGCACGTACGCCATCGAAGCGTTGATGCAGGACAACAAGGCGCTCCAGGCAGGGACGTCCCACAACCTCGGCCAGAACTTCGCCAAGGCGTTTGACGTGCAGTACCAGACCGCCGCCGGCGGGCTCGAGCACGTCTGGAACACGTCGTGGGGCGTTTCGACGCGCCTGATTGGCGGCCTGATCATGACGCATTCTGACGACAACGGCCTCGTCGCCCCGCCCAAGTTGGCGCCCGTCCAGGTGGCGATTGTCCCGATCTGGAAGAGTGACGAGGAAAAGACCCAGGTGTCAGCCGTCGGGCATCAGCTCAAGGCCGATCTGGAGAAAGCCGATTTGCGCGTCGAGCTCGACGTGCGCGATACGATGAAGCCCGGCGCAAAGTACTTCGAGTGGGAGGGGCTGGGGGTGCCGGTCCGTCTCGAGATCGGCCCACGCGATCTCGCCGCGGGACAGGTGATGCTCGCCCGCCGCACCGGAGGAAAGGCACCGGCGCCGCTCACGAGCGCCGTAGCCGCGGTGACGACCGCGCTCGCAGAGATCCAGGCGGGGCTCCTCGCTGCCGCCCGCGAGCGGCAGGAGCAACACTCGATCCGCGGCGTCACTAAGGCGCAGTTCATCGATTTCATGAAGGCGACCGGCGGATTTGCGTACGGGGGATTCTGCGGCAGTTCGTCGTGTGAGGCGGAGATCAAGCAACAAACGAACGCCACGATCCGCGTGCTTCCCGATCCCGAGTTCCGCAGCAAGGAGACGCCCACAACCTGCATGTGGTGTGGGAAGCCCAGCGTGGCGGAGGCGGTGTGGGCACAGGCGTACTAGGGTTCGATCCGGGCCTGCTGCAGGCGATCGCGGATCGCATCAGTACCCCCACCTACGTCTACAGCACCAATCTCATTCGCGCGCAGTACCACGCCCTGGACGACGCGCTCCAGGGGATTCCGCACCGGATCTGCTATTCCGTGAAGGCGAACGGCAACCTGGGCGTCCTGCGCGTGCTGAAGCAGCTCGGCGCGGGCGCCGACATCGTGTCGGTAGGGGAGCTGCGCCGCGCCCGCGCCGCCGGCTTCGATCCCGACGGCATTGTCTTTTCGGGTGTGGGGAAGACCGCGGCGGAAATCGAAGAGGCGATCCGCGCCGGGGTCGGGTTCATCAACATCGAGTCCACGAGCGAGCTGGACGTGCTGGTGGCGGTCGCGAAAGAGGTCAAGCTGCCCGCCCGTGTGGGTATCCGCGTGAACCCCGACGTCGCGACCGAAACCCCGCACCCCTACACGAAGACGGGCGACAAGACCACCAAGTTCGGCGTCCCGTTCGACGAAGTCGTGCCGGTCGCCCGGCGCATCGCGGCCGAGCCGCGGCTGGTGCTCCGCGGCCTGGCGATGCACATCGGCTCGCAGCTGACCGACGTCGCGCCCTACCACCGCGGCACCGTCAAGCTGCTCGAGCTGGTGAGCGCGATTCGCGCGTCGGGCATCACGACGCTCGAGGCGCTCGACGTGGGCGGCGGGTTGGGTGTGCGCTACCACAACGAGAAGGCACCGAGCCCCAAGGCATTCGCGGACGCCGTCGTGCCCGCGGTCAAGGCTGCCGGCCTGGGGCTCCTGTGCGAGCCGGGGCGCTATCTCGTCGCGAACGCTGGTGTGCTGCTGACGCGCGTCCTGTACCGCAAGCACGCCGGCGGCAAGGATTTCGTGATCGTGGACGCGGGGATGAACGACTTCGTCCGCCCCAGCCATTACAACGCGCATCACGAGATCATCCCCCTGAAAAACAGCAAGCGCGCAGAAGAGACGGTCAGCGTCGTCGGGCCGATCTGCGAGTCGGGGGACTTTCTGGCGCTCGACCGCAGGCTGCCCGCGGTGGGGCCGGGAGATGTCCTGGCTGTGCTCGGCACCGGAGCGTATGGCTTCGTCATGAGCTCGACCTACAATCAGCGACCCCGCCCGCCCGAAGTGGTCGTGGAAGGCGACCGCTACTATGTGGCGCGGCAGCGCGAGACGCTCGAGGACCTGCTGCGAGGAGAGACGGCGGAGCCCACGACCTGGTACAAGGCGTGAACCGGATTCTCATTCTCGACTACGGCTCGCAGTTCACGCAGTTGATCGCGCGCCGCATTCGGGAGGCGAGCGTCTACTGCGAGATCCACCCCGCGGCCCGTGGCACCGATCTCGCCTTTGTCCGGTCCTTCGATCCCAAGGGAATCATCCTGTCCGGCGGTCCGAATTCCGTGTTCGACGAAGGGGCGCCCACGGCCGCGCCCCAGATTCTCGACCTCGGCATCCCCGTCCTCGGCATCTGCTACGGCATGCAGCTCATCGCCAAGCTGTCTGGGGGCAAGGTGACGCCGTCGCACGCGCGCGAGTACGGCCGCGCCGACGTTACCGTGCGAGAAAGCAAGGGTCTGTTCGCGGGCTTCGAGCCGCAGGCGAGCACGACCGTCTGGGCGAGTCACGGCGACCGGCTCGAGCAGCCGCCACCGCATTTCAAGGTGACCGCGACGAGCAATAACGCCCCCGTAGCTGCCATGCAGCACGACACGAAGCCGATCTACGGCGTGCTGTTCCATCCCGAAGTCGCGCATACCCCGCGGGGCGGCGAGATCATTCACAATTTCCTGTTCGCCATCTGCGGTTGCACACCCGACTGGACTCCCGGTCACTTCGTCGAGCAGGAGGTCGCCGAGATCCGCGAAACGATCGGGCCCAAAGGCCAGGCGATCTGCGGCTTGTCGGGCGGCGTGGACTCGGCGGTGGCGGCCGCATTGGTGCACCGCGCCATCGGCGACCGGCTCACCTGCGTGTTCGTGGACCACGGCCTGTTGCGGCGCGGCGAGCGCGAACAGGTGGAGCGGACGTTTCGGGCACACCTCGGCATGGATCTCCGAGTCGTGGATGCCGCGCACCGGTTCCTCAAGGAGCTAAAGGACGTCGAGGATCCCGAGGAAAAGCGGCGCCGCATCGGGCACACGTTCATTGACGTGTTCGAGGATGCCGCGCGCCACGTGGCAGGAGAGGTGGGGTTCCTGGTGCAGGGCACCCTGTACCCCGACGTGATCGAGTCCACATCGGCCAAGGGCGGGCCGTCCGCCACGATCAAGACGCACCACAACGTGGGCGGCCTGCGGCCGAACCTGCCGTGGAAGCTGATCGAACCGTTACGCGAGCTGTTCAAGGACGAAGTGCGCCAGGTAGGCCGGGAGCTTGGCCTCCCCGACGAGATCGTCGGCCGCCACCCATTCCCGGGGCCGGGGCTGGCGATCCGGGTCCTCGGCCCGGTGACCGAGGAGCGGCTCGACCTGCTCCGCCGCGTGGACGCCGTCTACCTCGAGGAGATCCGCGCCGCGGGCTTGTACAACCAGATCTGGCAGGCGTTCGCGGTGCTGCTGCCGGTCAAGTCTGTGGGCGTGATGGGAGACGGCCGGACCTACGATTACGTGGTGGCGCTGCGGGCGGTCACGAGTCGGGATGGCATGACGGCGGACTGGTTTCCGTTCCCGCACGAGGTGCTGGGCCGGATTTCCAACCGCATTATCAACGAGGTGCGCGGGGTCAACCGCGTTGCCTACGACGTGAGCTCGAAACCTCCCGCGACGATCGAGTGGGAATAAGCGCGCGGCATGCCGCCCTCGCGGCGGGTCTCGTCGCCGCGGCGGTCGCCGCGCCCTCCATCCGGAATGGTTTTGTCGCGGACGATCGCTGGGTGATCGCCGAGCGGCCCCTGCTGCAACACCCTCCCTCCGTTGCCGCCGTGCTGCGGGAGCCGTACTGGCCCGCCACATTCGGGGGTGCGCTGTGGCGGCCGGCGGTGCTCGCCGCCTACGCGCTCGACTATCGCCTGGGCGGGAGCCCCCATTGGTTTCACGCGGTGAACGTTTGCTGGGCCGGGCTCGCCGCCGCATTGCTCACCCTCCTCGCCTGCCGGCTCAGCGATCCAACGACCGGACTGGTCGCGGGTCTGTTGTTCGCGGTGCATCCCGTGCATGTGGAGGCCGTTGCGAACGTGGTGGGGCGCGCCGAGCTGATGGCGGCGGCGGGCTACGCCACCGCACTGCTCTGCGCACTCCGTGCCGAGCGGCAGCGCGCCTACCTGATTGGCGTGGCCTTGGCGGCCGCGTTCGCCATCGCCTCGAAGGAGCTGGCGGCGACGCTTCCCGCTGCCGTGCTGCTGGTCTATGTCGGGCGCCCGGCCGGCGTCCGGGCGGGCGTCCGGGCAGCGCTGCTCCCGGCGGCGGTCGCCGTCGTCCCGATCGTCGGCTATTACGTCCTCCACGCCTGGGTCGGGGCAGGGATATTGTCCGCCGGCGGCACCGCCGCGGGGCTGGAACGGCTCGGCCTCGTGCAGCGCGCCTGGGCGATGCTGCCGCTGTCGCTCGAATGGTGGCGCCTGCTGCTGTTTCCCGCGCATCTCTCGGCGGACTACTCGCCCGGCGGCCTCGTGGTCTCGACCGACCTCACGCCGGCGCACATCCTGGGCGCCCTCGTCTGGGCATTCGCCGGATGGGTGGCGTGGCGCTGGCGCAGGACCGTACCGGGGATCGCACTCGGGCTGGCCTGGATGATCATCACGGTCTCGCCGGTCGCGAACATCGTCGTCCCGACCGAATTGCTCGTCGCCGAGCGGACGCTGTATCTCCCGTCATTTGGCATCGCCTTCGCGCTGGCGTCCGGAGGCATGGCGGTGCCTTGGCCGCAGCGGCGGCGCATCGCGGTGTTGATCGTCGTGCTCCTGCTGGGCGCGGCCCGCAGTGTCGCGCGTGTGACGGTGTGGCACGACGACGAAACGCTGTTCCAAGCGCTCAAGCGGGACGCGCCCCGCTCCTACCGGACGGTCTGGATGGTCGGCAAGGACGAGTTCCAGGCGGGTCGTTGGGGGAGTGGGGAGCAGCTCCTGCGGGAGGCGATTGCGCTGGCGCCGGCGATAGCGGGTCCGCGTTTCGATCTCGCGCGGTTCTACTGGCAGGCCGGGCTGTGGCAGGCCGCAGCGCGTGAGCTGCAGGCCGCCACGGCAGTCGATAGCGATTTCGGAGCCGCGTGGACCCTGTTGCCTCGAGCGCTGCTCGCCGCCGGGGACACGGCGGGTGCGGTGAGTGCCGCGCGCGTGGCGCTGCGCCGGTTTCCCGGGGAGCCTGACGTCGTGGAGAGCGCCACAGAGGTACTCGGAGCGGCGCGCCGCCCCTAGATGTTCTTTTCCTCCAGCAGCGCCAAAAACTCCGCCGGCGTGTTGAGCTTCGCCAGCCGCGCCGGCACATCCGGCTCCTTGGCGAACTGGGCGATCTTACCGAGCACGGGCAGATACTGGTTGGAGACCTCGAGCGGCGGGGCGACGATCAGGAAGAAATAATTGACCGGCTTATCGTCGATGGCCTTGAAGTCGATCCCCTTCATGGACCGTCCGAATGCGCAGCGGAGCCGACTCACCACCAGCGACCGGCAATGGGGAATCGCGATGTTCTGGCCGATCCCGGTCGAGCCCAGCGTCTCGCGGCGCTTCAACATCTTGAACAGCATCGCCTGTGCCTTCTCGTCGAGCTTGAGCAGCGAGACGAGCTCCTTGAGCACGGCATCCTTCGTGGTGCTCTCGAGCTCGAGCTTGATGGCATCGTCGGAGAAGAACTCGCGCAGGCGCATTGCGGCGCCAAACGTAATGATTGGTTGCTCCGCGCGCAACGCGCTATTACGTTCCACCGCATGAAGTTCCCGTACTCCACGGCGCACGATGTGCCGCTCTTTCTCGCTCCCATGGCGGGAGTGTCGGAGTCTCCGTTCCGGCAGATTTGCCACCGTTTCGGGGCGGACGTCGTGGTGTCGGAGTTCATCTCGTCGGTCGGCATTTCGCTCGGCATCGAGCGGGTGCTTGCCGAGATGCGCTTCGAGCCCAGCGAGCGCCCCATCGGCATCCAGATCTACGGCGCCGACGCGCACGTCATGGCCACAGCGGCCGGAATGGTGACCGAGCTGTTCGAGCCCGACTTCGTGGATATCAACTTCGGCTGCCCGGTGAAGAAGGTGGTCAAGAACAACGGCGGCTCCGGGTGTCTCAAGGACATGACCCTGGTCCGCGGCATCATCGGGGCCGTGCGCGACGCCACCCGCCTGCCCGTGACGGTGAAGATCCGGAGCGGCTGGGACGACGCGCAGCGTGACCCGGTCACCATCGCGCTGCGCTGTCAGGAGGCGGGGGCCCAAGCCCTGACGCTCCACCCCCGCACCCGGACGCAGATGTATCAGGGCGCGGCCGACTGGGACGAGATTGCCCGCGTCGTGGAGGCGCTCGACATCCCCGTCATCGGGAATGGCGACATCCGCACGCCGGAAGACGTGCTCGCAATGCGTCGCCACACCGGCTGCGCGGGCATCATGATTGCCCGCGGCTCCTTCGGGAATCCGTGGGTGTTCGCGCAGGGGCGCGACCTGCTGGACGGGCGTGCCAAGCGGCCCGATCCGACGCCCGAAGAGCGGTTCGCGACGGCGCTGGATCACGCGCGGCTGGCGCTCCGCATCCAGGGCGACAACCGCAAGACGGCGATCGAGTTCCGCAAGCATCTCGGCTGGTACACCAAGGGCCTCCCCGGCTCGGCCGAACTGCGGCAGCGTCTGTTCGTCATCGAATCGATGGCTGAAGCCGAAGCGATCTTCGCGGCGTACCTGGCGGCGTCCGCCATCGAGGTTGCCGCGTGAAGTTCGAGCAGCTGCCGTTCGCGACGATCGATCACCTCCGGCCCATCACCCAGGGGCATCAGGAGGTGATCTTCTGTCCGGGCAAAACGGTTGGGCAGGTCGTGGCGATCGCGGAACGACTGGAGATCGCGGGGGGCAGCTTTCTGGCGACGCGCGTCGACCCCGCGCAGGGCGAAGCGCTGGCGGCGCGGTTTCCCCGCGCCGAGGTGAACGCCCTGGGGCGGACGGCGTATCTGCCGCCCGACCCTGAGCCCGCCCCGACGGGACGCGGCACGGTGCTGGTGTGCACCGCCGGCACGAGCGACCTCGCGGTCGCGGAGGAAGCGGCGGTGACGGCGCGCGCGCTCAAGAACCGCGTCGAGCGCCTCACCGATGTGGGTGTCGCAGGTATCCACCGGCTGCTCACCCAGACCGACATCCTGCGCTCGGCGAGCGTGATCATCGTCGTCGCCGGGATGGAGGGCGCGTTGCCCAGCGTGGTGGGTGGGCTCGTCAAGGTGCCCGTCATCGCCGTGCCGACCAGCGTCGGCTATGGCGCGTCGTTCGGCGGGCTGGCTGCATTGCTTGCCATGCTGAATTCGTGCGCCGCGGGCGTCACCGTGGTCAACATCGACAACGGATTCGGCGCCGCCGCCGCCGCGAGCCGCATCAATCACTCGTGAAGCGCGCCGGCGCGTGGATCGCGCCCGCGCTGTATGTGTTCGGTGGCAGCCTCCTCTTCGAGGCGCTGTGGCGCGGGACGGCGTGGACGCTGCTGGGCGCGCTCGGCGGCTTCATACTCGGGTTCGCGCTTCGCACGCAGTGGGCGGGCTCCCCGCCCGCATCCCTCGCCAAGCCCTTCGATTTTCCGCACACGCTCGACTTGTTGCGCAGAGCCCACGACGCGGTCGCGGGCTGGGCGATCGGTCTCGATGGAGGACCGGTCGAGTCGCTGGGTGAGCTGACGAATGAGGAAGAGGGCCAGGACGCCCGCCGTCGAGGCACGGCGTTTGTGCAGCTCGCCTCGGTAGACGGTCGCGTACACGTGACTCGCGACGTGGAAGGCACCTACGTGGCGATCGGTGACTTCCCGTATGGGGCGGCCCTGCTGCTGCACGGCCGCGAGTCGGCCCAGGAGTCCGTGGACGCGGCGGTTCGGGACCTGCGCCGTTTGGTCGAAAGCATGCGGCTGGCCGAGCTGCACGCCCCAGCGGGGCATGGCCAGCTCGTTGCCCGCCAGCTGGCCCTGGGTGTCGCGGGGGCGCAGACGCTCGAGGGCATCGCGCGCGCCGGGGCGGAGCTGGCGCAGCAAATGTCGCAGCGCGGCGTCGCCATCGTGACCCGGGGAGGCGGGGGCGGGGGAGGGGGAGGGGGAGGGGGAAGCGGACGGGGCGAGGAAGCGGCGCAGGTGATCGCCGTCTCGACTGCCGCAGATAAGCGGCTCGCGGGACGTTGGCTCGAGCCGGAGGCGCCCGTCTGGCGGGTCTTGCAGATGGGTTTGCCCGTAGTCACGCAGGGCACCGACGACGTCTTTGGGCCCGGCATGCCGGAGCGGCGCCGCCACGAGCGGGCGGGGGCGGCCTACCCGCTGGTGGACGGGCGCAACATCGTCGGAGCGTTGGTGCTGATCGGCTCTCCCGCGCCGGACGCTGAAGTCGCCGCGGCGGACCGTATCGCGTCGCTCGTCCTGGAGCTGGGCCCGCGGCTCGCCGCCGCCAAGTCGGTGCGTGACGCCGAGCAGCGCGCGGTCGTCGACCATCTCACTGGATTGCGGAATCGCGGCGAGTTCCAGCGGGTGCTGGAGTCCTATCGCGCGCAGAAGCAGCCGCCCCCCGCCACGCTGGTGTATGTCGATCTGGACCATTTCAAGCGGCTGAACGACACGCTCGGCCACGCCGCGGGGGACTCGGCATTGAGGCATATCGCGCGGGTGCTCGAGGCCGCGGTGCGCGACGGCGACTTGGTGGCGCGGATTGGCGGAGAAGAGTTCGCGGTGTGGCTGCCGCGCGCGCAGCTGCGCGAAGGGTTGGAGGTGGCGGAGCGCATTCGCGATTTGGTCGCGGGCACCGCCTGGCACTGGAGCGGCACGCGATATCCGTTGACGACGTCGTGTGGCGTCGCGGGCTACCCTGAGCCGATCGGGGACCTGTTGAACCTTCCCACGGCCGCGGACGCCGCGCTGTATCGTGCCAAGCAGGCAGGCCGTAACCGAGTTGAAAAGGCGGTCCCGGGTCACTAGCTTCCCTGCGCGGGGGCGACAGGCTTCGACGGGTTTGGTGAAGATACTGTTGCGTGCCCAGGATCTCAGTCACCTGGTAAAACAACTGGGAAGACACACAAGCCAACTCTGAACTGGCTCTGGCTGCGTAAGCTTCGGCTTCACGCACCTGCGTGAGTGGCAGCCCGCCTGAGGCGGCGCTCACGTATCGCAAAGTCGGGCTGGCGTAACCCGGGGCCTCAACGGGATACGCAAGAGTTTTCAGAGGCTTGTTGCTACCAGGGCTGACAAGGCGCCGAGGTAGCGAGACCCAAAAAGCCTTGTCTACGCACGTAGGAGCGGTATCGGATTCATGCTCGGACCGGGGTTCAATTCCCCGCGCCTCCATACGAGAACGGGAAACGGCATCTGCTCCGTTTCCCGTTTTTGCGTCGCAACCCTATATTGGGCGCCGTCCGACGGTCCCCGAAAACCAACCTCGCGCGGGAGGCGGAATGGGTGCGGGAATTCAGCAGCCCCCACTGCAGCAGGGCGGCGGCGGCAGCGCCTTAGCCGATGTCGTAAAGGTCTTGTTCGAGCCCACCGCCGTGTTCGAGCGAGTGCGGGAGCGGCCGCGGTTCCTCGTGCCATTCCTCGCCATCTGCGCCCTGCAAATCGTGATCTACTTCGTAAATCTGCCGTACCTCAAGGTGGCGATGCAGGCGCAGATGGCGGCGGCGCACGCTCCCGCGGGAGCGACCGATCCGTCGAAATTCGCCGCGATCGGTGCGCTCTTCATTCCCATCGGCATCGCCATCGCCTTCGTCCTCGCCGCATTCATCCTCTGGGTACTCGTGTCGCTCGTGGGGGGGGAAGGGAAGTTCGGCACCCTGCTGAGCGTGGCGACGTACGCGTCGGTCCCCGCCGTCGTAGTCCTCGCGATTGTCGGTACGATCGTGCTGCACCTGCAAGGCACCGGGCAGATCACGTCGCCGCAAGACATGCAGCCGGCGCTCGGCCTGGACCTGCTCGTCCCCAGCGCCAAGGGCTTCCTCGGTGCGGCGCTCAAGGCCATCAACCCGTTCGGTATCTGGGGACTGGTGCTGACGGCGATCGGCGTATCCACCACGCATCGCCTCTCGAAGGGCAGTGGCTACCTCGTAGCGACGATCTCGTTTTTGATTGGCGTGTGCATCGCGGGGCTGTTCGCCGGACTGTTCGGCAGCCGCGCGGGCTGAGTTAAAGCCTAGCTTTCGTCCGATTGATCGCGCCCGCCTCCTCGCCGCCCACCTGGGCTGCGGCGAGGCGGGCGTTCGAATGACGTTGTACGGTGCTTGACCTTCCGTTGACGCTCCCGAGAAACCTTCAAGAACCGCGCTCTCTGGGATGCGGCGTTCGCATCATTCGATTCACTCACGGGAGGAGTCGCATATGTCACGCAAGCCATTGACTCGCATCGCGTGCGCCGGTTTGGTCGTGGCGCTGCTCAGTTCCATGCTGCAGCTGAATGTCGCCGCTGCTGCCCCTGCCCGGGCCACTGCGGTAGCGTCGGCGGCCGAGCGCTGCTCGGCGCCCCTGACCCCGGATCAGATGGCCTCGGTCCGCGGGGCCGGATGGCTCAGCGATCTGGCCGGGGCGGTGACGACCGCCCTCGATGCCGGGTGTGCCGCGGCCGGCGTCGCGGCCGCCCTGAATTTTGCCGTTGACCCCATTGGTGGGGCGTTCTGCGCCGGCTGGGGGCTCGGACGGCTGTTGAGCTGATGAGCCGCCGCGTAAGTTGACCATGCAGCTCGCTGTCGCATCCCAGAGATCCGGTGCCCCGCGCAGTCGCGTTCGGGGCGGCGCCGGGGCGAGGACTACGGACGAGTCGGTGAATCCGCTTTCCTTCATCGAGGTCAGCAAGTCGTTCGACGGTGTGCACGCGCTCTCGGCCGTCACCGCTTCGCTGACAGCCGGGCGGATTGTCGGCTTGATCGGCGACAACGGAGCGGGCAAGACGACCTTCATCCGTCTGGCCACCGGCATTCTCCGGCCGTCCAACGGCGAGGTGCGGCTGCTGGGTCGGGTGGCCGACCGCAACGAACCCGAGCTCATGACCCGGGTGGGCGCGCTCATCGAGACGCCGGGACACTACGAGGAACTCACCGCGGCGGAGAACCTCCGGTTCGCGTTCGCCTTCTATCATCGACGCGCCCCCCAGGGGACGGTGGAAGGCGTCGTGCGGAGCCAGCTCCGATCGTTCGGCCTCGAAGCCGTAGCGGACACCCCCGTCGGCCGCCTGTCATCGGGTTTCCGACAGCGCCTGGCCGTCGCCCGGGCCGCGCACCCGTGGGCCGACGTCGTGTTGCTCGACGAGCCCTTCGTGAACCTCGATCCGGTGGTGAGGATCGGGATCAAGCAGCAGCTCCGCGAGCTCAAGGCCGCCGGGAAGCTCGTCGTCTTCAGCAGTCACACCCTGTCCGATGTCGAGCAGCTCACTGATGAAATCCTGCTGCTCGTCGCCGGACGCCTGTATCGCTTCGAGGACTTCGCCGCGATTCGCCGCTTGGTAGGCAAGGCGGCCGAGGATGATCCTGACGCGGTCTATGCCGCGTTGCACCAGGCCATGTCCGCACGGGAAGACACGTAACATGAACGCGCTCGGGCTCGTCGTGGCGCATGAGTTACGGATGCTTGCGAGGAACAAGAAGGTCGTCCTGGGTCAAGTCGTGGCGGTGGTCATCCTCTGGTCGCTCCTGGCGAACAACATCCGGCAGGGGGCCCACGAGCAGCTCACCGGTTACTTCCTCCTCCTGCTCTTCGTCGCGGCGGTCGGGGCGCCCGCGTCGGTGGGCGTCCACGCGTTCGTCGGCGAGAAGGAGCGGCGTACCATGGAATCCCTCCTGCTCCTGCCGGTCTCGATGCGGGCCCTGCTCGGCGGCAAGTGGCTCGCGACCTTCGCGGTCGCTCTGTGCGAGCTCGGTGTGGTGTATCTCGCGGGTGTCGGCGCGGCCAAACTCTACGCCGGGCCGGATCAATACCATTTTGTGGTGAACCCCGCGACGCAGTACGTCGCCGCCGTGATCGCACCCCTCATCGCAGCGCTGTTTGCCCTTATCGCGATCATCGTATCGGGCAAGTCGTCCAATACGCAGAGCGCCATCAGCGTCACGGCATTCGTGGCTGCACCCGTCCTGCTGGTGCTGCTCGGTATTCTCTTGGGCCTGCTCTCGGTGACCCGCTGGTCAGTGCTCGTGGCGAGCGGCACGCTGGTGGTCGCGGACCTGATCGCGTACAGGATCGCGCTTTCGGCACTGACGCCGGAGGCGCTGATTCGGCGCCGTGGCTGACGGTTCGGCGCCGGCGCAGTGGCGTCGGGTCGGCGGCGCCGCGCTCGCCCCTCTACGCGCCGCGATCGCACCCGGGCACGTGTTCAGTGAGCAAGCCGCCGGGGCGCGGCCCCTGGCCGTCTGCACCGGCCTGGTCATCCTGACGATCGCTACTGCGCTGCCAATGACCACGTACCTGCGCGCCGCGGCGCAAATCGCCGGGCTGGATCCCCGGTCGCCCCTCGTCGGGCGCGCCGTGCTGCTGAGGCTGGCCGTGGTCACGCCCGGGGACACGGTGGCGTACCTGCTGCTGGTCGCGGGATTGCTCTGGACGGTGTGCGCCCTGACAGGACGGCTCGATGTGGACTTTCGCACGTGCGCCGTCATCGTGTTCGTCGCCGGCATCACCCAGGTGCTCCGGCGCGCGTTTGCGCTGTCGGTGTTGTGGGTCCGGCACGCCGGGCTGGCCGGCGCTCCGGGGAACTACGAGGTCTGGACCGGCCTCGACATCCCCTTCGAGGTCTTTCGCAGCGGGCCGCCGGTGCTGGTCTCGGTCGCCCGCCACCTCGGCGTCTTCGAGGTGTGGTTCGTGGTCCTGTTGGTGATCGGCCTCGTTGAGATGACGCGGGTCAGGATACGGTCCGCGGCGCTGACGGCCGGTGTGACTTACGGGGTTGTCCTGATCGGGCTCGTCGCCATCGATCTGCTGGCCCGATGAGCCCGGTCGCCCTCCGGCGGGGCGCGCGCGTCCTGGCTGGATTGACTGGCCTGCTGCTGGTGCTCACGGTGCTGCCGTCCGCGCTCCGCCTTACGGTCGGGGGGATTCGGTTCTCGGACTACCCGCCGCGGGAGGCGGTCTACTTGGGCCCCGGGGACGTGGTGCCCCAGCAAAGCGACGCCGATTGCGGACTCGCCGCCCTGCTGACGCTGCTGCGCCGGAACGCCATTCCTGCAACGTACGGGGAACTCACGGCTCGGCTCCCGGTCGAGGAACGCGTTGTCCGCGGCATCACATTCCGTGCCCTTGCAGGTCTGGCCGGGGCGTTCGGACTCCCGCTCGATGGGTATCGCCTGGTCGGGCTCAGCGAGGCTCCGGCGACGGTCCCGTGGATCGCTCACCTCCAGGGAGCGGCGCTCGGTCACTACGTCGTCGTCGACCGGATCACGGCGCGGGCGGTCATTGTGTCCGATCCCGCCTGGGGGCAGTTCGAGCTGCCGCGGGCGGCGTTCGAGCGCCTCTGGTCCGGATATGCGCTCGTGCGGCGCCAGGAGCTTAGACGGTGGCCCTCGTCCGATTGATCACGCCCGCCTCTTCGAGGGCCGCTTGGGCCGCGGCGAGGCGGGCGATCGGGACCCGGAACGGCGAGCAGGACACGTAGTTGATGCCTACGTGGTGGCAGAATTTCACGGAGCTGGGCTCTCCGCCGTGCTCACCGCAGATGCCGATCTTGAGATCGTGCCGCGACTGCCGACCGAGCCGGACGGCCAGCTGGATCAGTTTCCCCACCCCGTCCTGGTCGAGGACCTGAAACGGGTCCTCCCTCAGGATCCCGCGCTCCACGTAGAGAGGTAGGAACCGCCCCGCATCGTCGCGCGACAGGCCGAATGTGGTCTGCGTGAGGTCGTTCGTGCCGAAGGAGAAGAATTCCGCCTCTTTGGCGATTTCATCTGCCGTCAGCGCGGCGCGCGGCAGCTCGATCATCGTGCCCACCAGGTAGGGCACCGCCCGCCCCTCGGCGTTGAACACGTCCCGTGCTACCCGGCGGATGATCTGCGTCTGGTGCACGAGCTCGCGCACGTCCGCGACGAGGGGCACCATGACTTCGACCGTCACCTTCTTCCCACGGGCCACAACCCGGCAGGCCGCCTCGAAGATGGCGCGGGCCTGCATCTCCGTAATCTCGGGGTAGGTGATCCCCAGCCGGCAGCCGCGATGGCCCAGCATCGGGTTTGCCTCGACGAGCGCATTGACGAGGCGCTCGAGCTGCGCGGTGGGAAGCTTGAGTCGCTTCGCTAGCGTTGCGGTCTCGGCGCGCGTGTGCGGCAGGAACTCGTGCAGCGGCGGATCGAGCAGGCGGATCGTGACCGGGAGACCCGCCATCGCCTCGAAGATGCCCTCGAAGTCGGAGCGCTGGATAGGCAACAGCTTGGCGAGCGCGCGCCGTCGTCCCGCCTCGTCGGACGCCACGATCATCTCCCGCATCGTGCTGATCCGGTCGCCCTCGAAGAACATGTGCTCCGTGCGGCACAACCCGATTCCCTCGGCGCCGAATTCGCGCGCCCGGCGCGCGTCGGCGGGGACGTCGGCGTTGGCCCGCACCCGGAGGCGGCGGCGCGCGTCCGCCCACGCCATCAGCTTCGCGAAATGGGTCCCGATCTTGGGCGTCACGAGCTTGGCGGCGCCAAGGATCACCCTGCCGCTGGTGCCGTCTACGGTGATGACCTGGCCCCGTTTGACGACGCGGCCGTTGGCGCGGAAGCGGCCGGCCGCCGGGTCAACGTCCAGGTCCTTGGCGCCCACGACGCAGGTCTTGCCCATCCCGCGCGCCACGACGGCGGCGTGACTGGTCATGCCACCCCGCGCCGTGAGGATGGCGCGCGCCGCGACGATGCCGTGAAAATCTTCAGGTGACGTCTCGGGGCGCACGAGAATCACGTCCCGGCCCTTCTTCTTCAGCGCTTCGGCCTCGTCGGCATCGAACACGACTTCGCCGGTCGCCGCCCCGGGCGACGCCGGCAGGCCTTTCGCGAGCACGGTGACTGCCGCCCGCGGATCCACCATCGGGTGAAACAGCTGATCGAGATCTTGGGGCGGAACCCGCTGCACCGCATCGTCCTCACTGATCAGCTTCTCGCCGACCATCTCGACAGCGATGCGGACTGCGGCGACGCCGGTCCGCTGCGCCCGGCGCGTTTGCAGCATGTATAGCTTGCCATGCTCGAACGTGAACTCGACGTCCTGGACGTCCTTGAAGTGCTTTTCGAGCTTCACCGCGAGGCGCTCCAGCTCGCGGTAGATCTTGGCGAGCTTCCCGCGTTTTAGGCGGGCGATCGGTTCCGGCGTGCGCGCGCCCGAGACCACATCCTCGCCCTGCGCGTTGGTGAGGACGTCGCCGTTGAGGATACGTTCGCCAGTCCGGCAGTCGCGCGTAAACGCCACGCCGGTGCCACAGTCGTCCCCCATGTTGCCGTACACCATCGCCACGATGTTGACGGCCGTGCCGAGGTCGTCGGGGATGCCGTTCACCCGGCGATAGTCCGCGGCGCGGCGCGTGCGCCAGCTCTTGAAGACCGCCTCGATGGCGCCCCACAGCTGCTGGTCCGGATCCTCGGGGAAGGGCATCCCGGTGCGCGACTGGATGATCGCTTTGAATTCGTGCACCAGCGCCTGCAGGTCCGCGGGCGGGAGATCGATGTCGCGTTTGACCTTGCGGCGGGTCTTGGCTTCCGCCAACACTTCCTCGAACGGTTCCTTCCCCAGGTCGAAGACCACGTCGCCGTACATCTGCACGAAGCGGCGGTAGGAGTCGTAGGCAAACCGCGGATTCGTCGACTGGGCGATCAGTCCCTGCACGGTGTCGTCGTTCAGGCCCAGGTTGAGAATCGTCTCCATCATCCCGGGCATCGAGACCGCTGCCCCCGAGCGCACTGAAACGAGCAGGGGATTCTTGGCGTCGCCGAATCCCTTTTTCGTGCTGCGTTCGAGCTGCTTCAGGTGGCGTGCGACTTCCTCGCGCAGATCGTCGGGAAACGTGCCCTGCTCGAGGTAGGTGATGCAGAGTCTGGCGGAGAGGGTGAATCCGGGAGGGACGGGCAGGCCGAGATTCGCCATTTCCGCGAGCCCCGCGCCCTTGCCGCCCAGGATATCGCGCATGGCGGCCGAGCCGTCGGCGCGGCCGTTGCCAAACGAGTAGACGTAGCGTTCAACGGAAGGCATGCAACGGCAGCTATCAGACCGTCACGGCCGTTTGCAGAGGCACGGCATGCCGCGCCCCGGGGACCTCGTCCGGAATGGGCGTCGGATAATCCCCAGAGAAACAGGCATGGCAGAACTCTGCCGGGTCGCCGCCGGCGGCCCGCAGCATGCCGTCGAGCGAGAGATAGCCGAGCGTCTCGACACCCAAATGACGGCGGATCTCCTCGAGGGAATGCGTTGACGCGATCAGCTCGCCCTTCGTCGGGGTGTCGATGCCGTAATAGCACGGCCCGGTGATCGGGGCCGAGGCCACGCGGAAATGCACCTCGGCGGCGCCCGCCTGGCGAATCATTTGGACGAGCTCCCGGCTCGTGGTGCCGCGCACCAGCGAATCGTCCACGACGACCACTTTCTTGCCCGCCAGCACCTCGCGGACGGGATTGAACTTGATCTTGACCTTGGCGTTGCGCGCCGCCTGCGTCGGGTTGATGAACGTGCGGCCCACGTAGTGATTGCGGATGAGCGCGTGCTCGAGCTTCAGCCCGGCCTCCTCGGCGAAGCCCAGCGCCATCGCGTTGGAGGAGTCGGGAACGGAGAAGACGCAGTCGGTCCCCGGCGCGGGATGCTCGCGCGCCAGCTCCCGACCGAGCGCCCGCCGCACGCGATCGACGGACCGGCCGAAGATCGTGCTGTCAGGCCGCGAGAAATACACCAGCTCGAACACGCACCGCCGGTGCGGCTTCGCGGGCAGTGAGGGGAGGCGGTCCACCTCCGGGGGAGTGCCCTGAATCCGCAGAAACTCGCCCGGTTGGATCTCGCGGACCGGCGTGGCGCCGATCAGGTCGAGCGCGCACGTCTCGGACGCGACGACGTAACCCTGGCCCAACCGCCCCAGCCACAGAGGCCGGAAGCCGCGGGCGTCCACGATCGCATAGAGCGTCCGGCCGATCGTCACGACGAGCGAATAGGCCCCCTCGACACGCTCCAGCGCATCGAGCAGCTGGTCTTCCGGCTCGCGCGCTTCGGAGCGGGCGATGAGGTGAATCAACACTTCGCTGTCCGACGACGTCTGGAAGATCGATCCTTTAGCGACGAGATCGGCCCGGAGCGCCTGGGCGTTGGTGAGATTGCCGTTATGCGCGAGCGCGAGCGGGCCTTCGTGGTAGCCGGCGAGGATCGGCTGGGCGTTGGCGAGGACAGAAGAGCCGGCGGTCGAATAGCGAGTATGGCCGATCGCGACGTCGCCCCCGAGCCCCGCCAGCACCGGCTCACCGAACAGGTCCGAGACGAGCCCCATGCCCCGGTGCGTGCGCGCGATGCCCGCGCCGTCCACCGCGACGATGCCGGCCGATTCCTGGCCGCGATGCTGCAGGCTGTACAAGCCGAGGTAGGCGACGCGCGATGCGTCGGGAACGCCGGATACGCCGATGATGCCACACATCCTGCCGTCAGTCTCCCATACGTCGAGGAATAGCGGTGAAATATACCTCCCTCAACCTGGCGATGGGCTCCTCGACCGCTCCGTCGCGCAGCGTGATGCGGAACGCGCCCGCGGCGGCCCCCACGGTCCCGGCCCGGTGCACCGGCACGCCCATCTCGCGGGCGAGCGCCTGCACCGCCGCAGCCCGCTCCGCCGCGCAGGTGACCACCGCCCGGCCGTGTGACTCAGAGAACAGCAACTGGTCCGCGCTGAGCGGTGCGCTGTACGAGGTCAGATCGACCTCCATGCCGAACCCCGCCTGCTGATAAGGCCCACCCATGGCGACCTCGGCAAGCGCCACGCCGAGCCCCCCTTGAGAGCAGTCGTGGGCCGACCGAACGAGGCCGCGCTCCGCAGCCGCCACGAGCAGGTCTACCAACTTGCGCTCCGCCTCGAGGTCCACCCGCGGCGGCTGGCCGCCCACGAACCCATGGCAGACCTGCCAGAAGGCCGACCCCCCCAGCTCGGCGCGTGTGTCGCCCAGGACAAAGACAGCGTCACCCGGTGCGCGCGCGTGGCTCGGGACCGCGTGATCAGCGCGGGTCAGTAGCCCGATCATGCCCACGACGGGCGTGGGATCCACCGCGCCGGTGGGACTCTCATTGTAGAAGGACACGTTCCCACCAGCCACCGGCGTACCCAGCGCCCGACACGCATCGGCGATGCCTCGGCAGGCTTCCCGGAACTGGTAAAAAACCTCGGGACGCTCCGGGTTGCCGAAATTGAGACAGTCCGTGATGCCAAGGGGCCGTGCCCCGACGCACGCAATGTTGCGTGCCGCTTCGGCGACCGCCGCCTTGCCGCCCTCGTAGGGATCGAGCCGCACGTAGCGGCTGTTGCAATCGGTGGTCACCGCAATGCCAAAGTCCTGGTGTCGCACGCGCAGGACGCCTGCATCACCGCCCGGCGCGATCACCGTACTCGCTTGCACCGTCGAATCGTACTGCTCGAAGACCCAGCGCTTCGACGCAATGGAGGGATCGTCCAAAAGCGTGAGTAAGGCGTGAGAAGGCGTGAAACGGCGTGCGGCGTGCGGCGTCGCCGCCCGAAGCTCTGCGATCTTAGGATCCTCTTTCGCATCTGGATGGTAGACGGGAGAGTCCTCGACGAGCGGCCGGCCGGGAATCTCGACCACGACTTTGCCTTCCCAGGTGCAGCGATACATCCCGTCGTCTGTCACGCGGCCGATCGGGGTGGCGTCGAGCTCCCATTTCGCGGCGATCGCCTGGACGTTCGCCACGCGGTCGGCCTTCGCGACGACCAGCATCCGTTCCTGCGATTCCGAGAGCAGAATCTCATAAGGCGTCATCCCCGCTTCGCGGGTCGGTACTTTCGACAGGTCGATCTCGACGCCAACACCGCCCCGTGCCGCCATCTCGGCGGATGACGAGGTGAGCCCAGCCGCCCCCATGTCCTGGATCGCGACGATGTGACCCGACGCGATCAGCTCGAGGCTCGCCTCCAGAAGCAGCTTTTCGGTGAACGGATCGCCGACCTGCACCTGTGGGCGCCGCTGCTCGCTCTCGTGCGTCAGCTCTTCCGAAGCGAACGACGCGCCGTGAATGCCGTCGCGCCCAGTCCGCGATCCGACCACGAGCAGCACGTTACCCACCCCGTGGGCCGCTGCCTTGATGAGGTCCTTCTCCCGCAGCACGCCCACACACATCGCGTTGACGAGAGGATTGCCTGAATAGCCAGGAGCGAAGTCCACCTCGCCTCCCAGCGTGGGCACGCCGACGCAGTTGCCGTAGTCCCCGATGCCGCGGACCACGCCGGCGCAGAGGTAGCGGTTACGCGCTTCATCGAGCGAGCCGAAGCGCAGGCTATTCAAGAGCGCGACGGGCCGGGCACCCATGGTGAAGACGTCGCGCAGGATGCCGCCCGCGCCCGTGGCCGCCCCCTGGTAGGGCTCGACGGCCGAGGGATGGTTGTGCGATTCGATCTTGAACGCGACGGCCCAGCCATCCGGAAGGCGCAACACGCCGGCGTTCTCGCCCGGCCCCTGGACCACCTGCGGTCCCGTGGTGGGCAACGTCTTGAGGATGGGCCGGGAATGCTTATACGAGCAGTGCTCGCTCCACAGCGCCGAGAAGATGCCGAGCTCCTCGAGCGTCGGTTGCCGGCCGAGCATGGCTTCGATGCGTGCGTACTCTTCGGGGGTGAGGTTGTGCTCTCGGACCAGCTCCGGCGTGATCACCTACCGGAAGCCTTGGTGCGTGTCACGCCCTTCACCACCGCGCGGAACAGGCGGCCGAGGGGATTCGACTGCGGTGACCGGAGCAGCGTTTCGGCTTCGCCGGCGTCGAACCAGATCCCATGGCAGTGCGTGCACTGGTCGATCTGGATGCCGTCCCAGTCCCCCGTGATGAGGTCGTAGCCGCACTTCGGGCATTTCATGTGATGCGACTTGCGCTCGTTCTCCCCGGCGGCCTGCTGCGCCGCCGCGCGCTGCTGGCGGAGCAGCTCGGCGTCGCGGCGCGCGAAGTATTCGTCTTCGTTCTTACTCGGCTTGTCGTGGGTCATGGGCTCGTGGGCGCCGGAGCCGGCGGGGGCGCCGGTGGAGGTGGCATGCTCAGCGTGTCGCCACCGGGATTGGCGCTCGGGACCCGGCCGGCAGGCGAGGACGATTCGCCCGCATAGCGATGCCCGTCCCAGCGGACGATGGCGTCCACGACCTGGCCGTTATGCAACGTCACGACGTCCATGGTCCCGCACGAGTATTCGCACCCGTTTCTGAAGAACAGATAGGTGTACTCGCCGACGCGGCGGACGGCCGCGGGCGCGCCCCAAACCGAGTACACCTCGCGCTCGGACATGCCCGGCGCGACCGTGCCGGTATCGTCCGAGACTAAGGGCACGTCGCGGGCGGGCGCGGTCCCTTGCGGCCTCGCCGGTGGCCGGGGCCGCTGCGCGGCCGCCTGTTGCTGCTGTTGCTGTTGCGCGGCCGCCCGGTTGGCCGCCGCGGTATCGGTCGTGGCGGGGCCAGCTACCGGCGTCGGGGCGGTCGCGGTCGATCGACCGCGGACTTTTTCCCACGCCAGCTTGAGTTTGTCCTTCGCCTTGTCACACCCGAAGGTGGCGACCGTCAACAGCGCGCATATCGCCAGCGTGCTGCGTCGCATTGCGAGCCTCCAGAGAGAGGAAGACGCGGGCGCCATCCTGACCGCCCAGAACCGGAGCGTTGCGCCGCTCCGGATGCGGCATGATTCCCACCACATTGCGGCCGGCGTTGCAGATGCCGGCGATGTCGTGCGTCGAGCCGTTGGGGTTCTCCTCCACATAGCGCCACACGACCTGTCCGTTGGCCTCGAGCAGGGCCGCCGTCTCGGCGTCGGCCACGTAGCGGCCATCGCCATGAGCGATTGGCAGCGTCAGCTCCTCGCCCCGTTCGTAGCTTCCCGTAAACGGCGTGTCCGGCGCTTCGACCCGCACCCGTACCGGCCGCGACAGGAACTTGAGATGGGCGTTTCGCATCAACGCCCCCGGGAGCAGTCCCGCCTCGCACAGGATCTGGAATCCATTGCAAATCCCGAGCACTGCGCCTCCTGCCCGCGCGTGCGCCGTCACGGCCCGAAGCACCGGGGAGAAACGGGCAATCGCCCCGGACCGCAGGTAATCACCGTAGCTGAAGCCGCCGGGAAGAATGACGGCGTCGGCGTGCTGCAGGTCCGTGTCGCGGTGCCACACGTAGTAAGCATCCGAGCCGGCAGCGCGCGCGGCATCGAGGGTGTCGGCGTCGCAGTTGGACCCCGGGAAGACGACTACAGCGACACGCTGCATTCGTAATCCTCCGTCACCGGATTCGCGAGCAGCCGGTCACACATCGTGCGAGCCTTGGCGGCCGCTTCCTCGCGTGTGCCGGCCTGCACCTGAACGACGAGATGCTTGCCGGCACGGACACTCGCGACCTCGGCGAACCCCAGCGCCTGCAGTGCGTGCTGCACCGCCTGTCCCTGCGGGTCGAGCAGCGACGCGCGGGGCATCACGCGGATTTCCACGGTGAAGGCGCTCATGCCGGCGTTCCCCCGCCGCGCCGCGGGCCGGGGCGGTAGCTCTGGTTCGACTCGTCGATGACGATCGGTCCTGCGATTTCAGCCTCCTCGTCCTCGGCCGGAGCCGAGAAGAACCCCAGCAACACCGCCCGGACCACTCCGTACGCCATGTACAGGATGCCGAGCGGGAACAGGAACACGTCATGCTGCCAGATGCCGAACACCAGGATAACGACAATCAGCGTGAGCCCCAAGAGTCCGCGGACCGAGCGGAAGCCGGCGCGCGGTAAGGTGGCGTAATGCACGTTGCTCACCATCAGGATCGTGAGGGCGATCATGAGGAACGTGAGCAACAAGTGCCACGGGAGGCCGCGCAGCGCCTCGAACCCCTCCGTCTGCGTGAATGGGTAGTAGGTGGCCACCGTCATGCCTGCGGCGGGCGAAGGCAATCCGATGAAGTACTCTTTGGCGCGCCCTGCCTGGGTGACGTTGAACCGCGCCAGCCGGATCGCCACCGCCATCACATAGAAGTAGCAGAAGATCCAGGCGGCGGGGCCGGCGCTCGCGAACTCGATCTGGTACATCAGGAAGGCGGGAGCCACGCCGAAGCTCACGATGTCCACCAGGCTGTCGAGCTCGGCGCCGAACCGCGTCCCCGTCCCAGACAGCCGCGCCACGCGCCCGTCGAGCGTGTCGAGGATGCCGGCGAAGACGATGAACCAGCTGGCGCGATAGAACTCCCCCCGCGTGGCCAGCACCATCGACCAGATGCCGAAGAATAGATTGAAGAGCGTGAACAGACTCGGCACCACGATGACCACGCGGCGGATGGGGAATGGCGGCGGCCTCACGGGTACTCCGCCAGCACGCTGCCGCCCACTCGCACGCGGTCTCCCGGTTTGACCTTCACGCTCGGTCGGGCGGACAGCGGCAGAAAGACGTCGGTGCGGGAACCGAAACGGATCAGACCCAGCCGCGCGCCCTGCGTAACGCTAGCGCCGGGCCGGGCGTCGGTGACGATGCGGCGCGCAATCAGGCCCGCGATCTGACGCACCAACACGCGTCCACGGGGACCGCGGATACCGATGGAGGACTGTTCGTTGTCGAGGCTCGCCTTCTCGTCCGCCGCGTGGAGGAACTTGCCCTTGTTGTAATGGACCAGCTCGACCGTGCCATCCACTGGATACCGATTGACATGAACGTCGAAGACCGACAGGAAGATCGAAATGCGCACCGCCCGCTCTTTCACATACATCGGCTCATCGACCTCGATCACGTGCACGACCTTTCCCTCCGCGGCCGCCAGCACGTAACGCTCGCCGCGCGGTCCCGGGCGGATGGGGTCGCGAAAAAAGGCGACGACCCATACCGCGAACAACGCCATCACGCCCGTCAGTGCCCACCACGCGCCGCCCCAGCGAACCGCCACCATGGCCGCCACAATGACGAGCGTCCAGGCTATCGCGATAAACGGCCATCCCTCGGGTGCGATCCTCACTCCAGGTCTGTTCCCGTGATCCGGCGGTACGCATCGCGGTACCGGATGCTCGTCGCCGCCACTACCTCGGGGGGCAGGGGCGGCGGCGGAGCCTCGCCATTCCATCGGCCCTGGCGCTTGAGATCGGCCAGGTAGTCTCGCAGCGGCTGCTTGTCGAAGCTCGGCTGGCCGCGCCCCGGCTGATAGCGGTCGGCAGGCCAGAAGCGTGACGAATCGGGCGTCAGGATCTCGTCGATGACCAGCAGCGTGCCGTCAGGCGCGGTTCCGAACTCGAATTTGGTATCGGCGATGATGATGCCACGTTCGGCTGCGTAGGCCCGGCCCGTCTCGTAGAGATTCAGGCTCGCTCGCCGCAAATGCTCTGCGGGGCCCCGGCCAAGGGTGCGGGCAACGTGGTCGAACGTGACGTTCTCGTCGTGTCCCTGCTCGGCTTTGGTTGCGGGGGAGAAAATCGGCGGATCCAGGCGGTCGCTCTCGACGAGCCCGGACGGGAGCGGCTCGCCCGCGAGCGTCCCCGACTGCCGGTACTCGGCCCACGCCGAGCCCGAGAGGTAGCCCCGGACCACGCATTCGAACGGGGCCGGGGTCGCGCGACGCGCCAACATCGCGCGCCCGGCGAGCTCGTCGCGATGGGCGGCGAGCGCGGGAACCCGCGCGATGATCTCCGCAACGTCCGCCGTGAGGCAATGGTGTGCCATGACGGGGGCGAGCCGGGCGAACCAGAACGCGCTCAGCTGGGTGAGCACGGGCCCCTTGTGAGGCACGGGCTCGCGCATCACCACGTCGAACGCACTCACGCGATCGCTGGCCACGAGGAGCAGCGTCGCGTCGTCCACTGCGTACACTTCCCGGACCTTACCGCGGCGCACGAGCGGCAGCGGTAGCCGGCTCTCGACCAGCACCCCCGTCATACCTCCACCTCCGCCTCAGCGGCCGCCGGTGGCGGGGCCGCCGCCTGGATAGTGCTCATCAGCTCCGGCAGCACGCGATCGAGAAAATCGTCCACTTGCTGCGGCGCCCGCCCGACGTATCCCGCGGGATCGAGCTCGCCGGCTTTGGCGCGAATACCGAGCTGCTTGAACGCCGGGTCACGGGCGAGCCGCTCGAGCAGATCGTCCTGGCCCTCGAGACTGTGGGTGCGAATGACCTCATGCAGCTGCTGACGGTCGCCGCCGGCCTTCACACCCCGCATCAGCAGGCGCTCGGTCGCGAGAAACGGCATCGCAGACTTGACGTGCTCGGCAATTGCTTGTTCCCGCACCTCGAGGCCCGCCGCGACGTTGGTGGCGAGCACCAGGATCGCGTCGGTGGCGAGGAACGCTTCCGGAATCACCAGCCGCCGGTTGGCGCTGTCGTCCAGCGTCCGCTCGAGCCACTGCTCGGCCGCGGTGTGCCACGCATTGCCCTCGAGCTCGATCACGAATCGCGCCAAGCCCGTCATGCGCTCGGCGCGCATCGGATTGCGCTTGTACGGCATCGCCGAGGAGCCGACTTGTTCGCTCTCGAACGGCTCGAGGACTTCGCCTTCGTGCTGCAGCAGCCGCAGATCCGTGGCGAACTTGGCAGCCGATTGCGCGATCCCGGACAGCGTCGCCAATACCTGTGCATCGATTTTGCGCGGATAGGTCTGCCCGGTAACCGGGAAGACGGCAGCGAAGCCCATGGCCCGCGCGACGCCCTGATCGAGAGCGGTGATCTTCGCGTGGTCGCCGTCGAACAGGTCGACGAAGCTCGCCTGCGTTCCCGTCGTGCCCTTCACGCCGCGAAAGCGCATCGTGCCGATGCGGTGCAGCAGCTCCTCGGCGTCGAGCACGAATTCCTGCATCCACAGCGTGATCCGCTTGCCCACCGTGGTGAGCTGCGCCGGCTGGAAATGGGTGTAGGCGAGGCAGGGCAGAGCCCGGTAGCGGCGCGCGAGCTTGCCCATCGCCACGAGCACCGCACCGACGCGGCCCAGCAGAAACTGCATCGCCTCGCGCATCAGCACGAGGTCGGCGTTGTCGGTGACATAGGCGCTGGTCGCGCCGAGGTGCAGGTAGGGCCGTGCCGCGGGCGCCTGATCGCCGAGGTGGTGGATATGGGCCATCACGTCATGCCGCAGCCGCCGCTCGTATTCCGCGGCCTTCTCGAGATCGGCGTCGTCCAGATGGGCCCGCAGCTGAGCGAGGGCGGCGTCCGGGATGGCGAGTCCCAGCTCCTTCTGGCCTTGCATCAACGCGAGCCACAGCCGCCGCCACAGACCGATGCGCCGGCGCTCGCCCCACAGCACCCGCATCGCCGGGGAAGCGTAGCGTACCGCGAGTGGCGAGGTCCAGCTCGAACCGGTCATCGCGGGGCCTCAGCGTAGAGGTCCGGGGGATACCGCACCGCTTCCAGGAACAGACCCTGGGGCGGGGCGGGCGGACTGGCCGCCAGATTGTCAGTCGCAGCGAGCAAACGGGAGAAATCTGCCGGCGGGCGCCGGCCGAGGGCGATGTCCACCATGGTGCCGACGACGAAGCGCACCATGTGATGCAGGAACCGATCGGCCTCGACCGTGAACGTCACGCCCGCTCCGTCCGCTCGCGGCGCCCACTGGGCGAGCGCCACGCGGCATCGGTAGTGGGCCGTGCTCGCACCGGCCGCGGCCAGGCCGCGAAAGTCGTGCTCCCCGACGAGGGCCGCGGCGACGGTCTCGAGTGCCGCGACCTCGAGCGCCCGTCCGAGAGCCCATTCGTAGGGCCGGCGGAACGGCGACGCTCCGGCCTCATCGGTCCCGATCACGTACCGGTAGCGCCGCGCTGCCGCACTGCGCCGTCCGTCGAATCCGGGCCGCATCAGATGCACCTGCTCCACCCAAATCTCGCGCGGCAGGAGCGCGTTGAGCGCACGCCGCAGGTCGTCTGGTTGGGCGACCCAGCGCTCACTGCCTGTGAACCCGACACCCTGGCCGAGCGCGTGGACACCTGCGTCTGTCCGGCCTGCGCCCGTCGCTACGGTGCGCCGGCCCATCAGGCGCTCAAGCACGGCCTCGAACTCGGCCTGGACCGTGCGCGCCTTCGGCTGGCGCTGCCACCCTGCGAAGCCGCCTCCGTCGTATTGGATCACGGCGAGGAAGGGGCGGCTCGTCACCGGCGAAAGATGCAACTCATTGTCACTATTTGACAAGGGCCGCTTCGCGGGGATAGCTTTTTGGGCCGCAAACCCGATGGCCGACGCCCCCTCGCCGCTCCGCCGCGCGCTCGCTGCGCTCGCCAACCGCCAGTCGCTGTCCGAGAGCCGGACCGCCGAAGTGTTCGGGATCGTGATGCGGGGCGAAGCCACGCCCGCACAGATCGGCGGGCTGCTCATGGGATTGCGCGCGAAGGGTGAAACCGCGGAGGAGGTGGCCGGTGCGGCCCGTGCGCTGCGAGAGGCGATGGTGCGAGTCGAGTCGGCGGCACCGTATCTCGTGGACACCTGCGGCACCGGCGGCGGTACGGTCCCCACTTTCAACATCTCCACCGCTGCGGCGCTGGTCGCCGCCGGCGCGGGCGCCGTCGTCCCCAAGCACGGCAACCGTTCGTTTACCTCGCGCTGCGGCTCGGCCGACGTGCTCGAGGCGCTCGGCATTCGCATCGTCCTGGACGCCCCTGCGGCCGCTCGCGTCCTCAAGGAGGCGCGCGTCGTGTTTCTGTTCGCGCCCAGCTTTCACCCCGCGATGAAACACGTGGGCGCGGTGCGGCGCGAGCTCGGCACGCCGTCGGTGATGAATCTGGTCGGGCCACTGGCCAATCCGGCCGGCGTCCGCCGCCAGGTGATCGGCGTCGCCGAGCCGGATCGGGCCGCCGTCGTCGCAGAGGCACTGCTCAGGCTCGGCGCGGAGCACGCGCTGGTCGTGCACGGCCGCATCGGCATGGACGAGATCTCGCCCCAGGGCGTGACGGATGTGTGGGAAGTGAAGGACGGCACCGTGCGCACTTGGGAAATCGATCCGGAGCGCTACCGATTGGGGATCGCCGACGTGGGAAGCTTGATGGGTGGCGAGCCCGCCGCCAACGCCGAGCGATTGGAACGGATCCTGGGGAACGGTGCGGCGGACCCGCCGGGACTCGCGGCGGTGCTGCTGAACGCCGGGGCGGCGATCTATGTCGCGGGGATCGCGGGTTCGCTCGCAGAGGGAATCGGCCGGGCGCGAGAGGTCGTCGCGTCGGGTGCCGCGCGCGCAGCCCTCGACCGGCTGCGCAAAGCGACCGCTAGTATTTCCGGATGACGCCGACGACCACCCCTTGCACAATCACATCCCGCTCGTTCACACGCAGGGGCTGCATCGAGGAGTTGGCCGGCTGCAGCCTGATCCAGCCGCCCGGCTCACGGTAGAACCGCTTCACGGTGGCGCCGTCACCGTGCACGAGGGCGATCACCGTCTGCCCGCTATCGGCTTGGTTGCGCTCCTGCACGACGACGTAGTCGCCGTCCTTGATGTGCTCATCGATCATGGAGTCGCCGCGCACTTTGAGGACGTAGCTGCGGCCGCGCCGGGGCAGCAGCTCGTCCGGGACGGCGATCGTTTCGTTGCCGCTGATCGCCTCGATCGGCTGTCCCGCCGCGACCAGGCCGAACAGCGGCAGCTCGGTGGCGCCGGTCTGGCCCTTGGGCGGCACGATCTCGATGGCGCGACTCTCGTTATGGGTGCGCCGGATGTAGCCCTTGCGCTCGAGGTTCGTCAGGTGCTCGTGAACCGTAGCCAGCGATTGAAACCCGAACTGGTGGGCGATTTCCTCGAAGCTGGGCGCGTAGCCCTTCTCGTCGAGGTGCTTGGTGATGAAGTCCAGGATCTCGCGCTGGCGCCGCGTGACCGACATACATGGCTCCCGAAGAGATACCGAAACATAATCTACCCGAAGAACGCCCGAACGCAAGTATGACCTCGACACCAGCCCGCCCTACCCTGGAGGCCATCCTGGCGGTGACCCGCGCACGCGTGGCGGCTCTTCAAAAGGTCGCCGCCGACCTCGAGCGCCGGGCTGCGGCCGCGCCGCTGCCGCGGCCCTTTCTCGGCAGCCCCTCCACCCCCTCGGGGGCGATGGTCGGGGTCATCGCCGAGGTGAAGCGCCGGTCGCCGTCCCAGGGGACAATCCGGGCCGATCTCGACCCCGTCGCCCACGCACGCGCCTACGTGCGGGGCGGGGCGGTGGCGGTTTCGGTCCTCACCGATGAAGCCCACTTTGGAGGGTCGCTGGATGACCTCGCGCGGGTGGCTGCGGCCGTCTCCGCGCCGGTGTTGCGGAAAGATTTCATTCTGGACGAGGTGCAGATTCTCGAAGCGAGGGCAGCAGGGGCGAGCGCGGTGCTGCTGATCGTGCGCGTCCTTTCCCGCGAACGGCTGAACGCGCTTGCGGCCGCTGCCCGGGCGTGGGGCCTCGCGACGCTCGTGGAAGTGCATGGCGCGGCTGAGCTCGATCCGGCGCTCGCCGCGGGCGCCGCCGCGATCGGCGTCAACGCGCGTGATCTGGCGAGTCTCGTCGTCGATCTTCGCGGGGCGGAAGCCGTCATCGGCCGGGTCCCGCCAGGCCTGCCTGCGGTGGCCGAAAGTGGGATCGAGACGCGGCAGGACGTGGAGCGGCTGGCCGCGGCCGGGGCGGATTTTGTGCTCGTCGGTACGAGTCTGGCACGACGGAGCGATCCCGAGGAAGCGGTGCGTGCGCTCACCCAAGTACGGAGACGCGGACGTGACTGAAGTGGCAGTAGAGGGACGATTCGGCCCCTACGGCGGCCGCTACGTTCCCGAGACTCTGATGCACGCGCTCGACGAGCTGGCCGGTGTGTATGCCGCAGCCCGCGCCGACCCGCAGTTCTGGGCCGAGCTCGACGACCTGCTCAAGAACTACGTCGGGCGGCCGACGCCCCTCACCGCCGTCCCACGCCTCTCCGCACAGGTGGGTGCGCAGGTGCTCCTCAAGCGGGAAGATCTGAATCACACAGGCGCGCACAAGATCAACAACACGCTCGGTCAAGCGCTGTTGGCACGCCGAATGGGGAAACGGCGCATCATCGCTGAAACCGGCGCTGGGCAGCACGGCGTCGCGACGGCCACGGTGTGCGCGCGCTTCGGGTTCGAGTGCGTCGTCTTCATGGGCGAAGAGGACATGCGGCGCCAGCGGCTCAACGTGTACCGCATGGAGCTGATGGGCGCGAAAGTAGTGCCGGTCACCTCCGGCACGCGCACGCTGAAGGATGCGACCAACGAAGCGCTGCGCGACTGGGTCACGAACGTCACGACGACGCACTACATCATCGGGTCGGTCGTCGGTCCCGATCCGTTCCCGCGCATGGTGCGGGACTTCCAGTCGGTGATCGGACGGGAGGCGCGGGCGCAGATGCTGGAGCGCGGAGGCCGGTTGCCGCGCTCGGTCGTCGCGTGCGTCGGCGGCGGGTCGAATGCCCTGGGGATCTTCTCGGCGTTTCTCGATGACGCCGCCGTGGAGTTAGTGGGGGTTGAAGCGGCAGGAGAAGGCGTTGCGACCGGCAAGCACGCGGCCACGTTAGGCGCTGGGCGGCCCGGCGTATTCCACGGCAGTCTGAGCTACCTCTTGCAGGATGGGGCGGGTCAAGTCCAGCCGGCGCATAGCGTCTCGGCGGGACTCGATTATCCGGGCGTGGGCCCCGAGCACGCTTACCTGAAGGACACAGGTCGCGTATTGTATGATGCCGTGACGGATCGGGAGGCCTTGGACGCCTTCGCCGCCTTGTCGCGGCTGGAAGGCATTCTTCCGGCCCTCGAAAGTGCCCATGCCATCGCCTGGGTCATGGGGAGGGCGCAGCGGGGGCGGTGGGCCCCTGAGGATCTCATCCTGGTCAACCTGAGTGGCCGCGGGGACAAGGATGTCGCCCTGGTCGCTGAGCTTACGGGAGCGGCGCTCTGACGAACCCCTCGATCCCCGAACTGGCCTTACCGCCCTCGCAGGTCGAGGAGCTGATGCAAGTCATCAGCAAGGGGATGCGGGCGACCCAGCTGTACATGCCGAACAATCCCGTCTATCAACGCTCGGTCGACAACGTCCGCGGCGCGTTCCGCCAAATCTGGCAAGCCACCGACGATCTGATCTTCGACATCGGCGAGACGGAAATGCGCTGGGAGGATCACCCGGTCTACAGCCAGGACCAGCGCAACGAGAGCATCGCGTGGACCCTGTACAAGGACGGCGTCCGCTCCCTGACGTTCAAACCGGGCGTCGAGGACGTGGAGATCGTCCGCTTCCTCGGGGTGTTGCATAAGGCGAAGAATCTCCAGGCCGACGCGCCCGATGACCTGCTGACCTTGCTCTGGGCGGAAGACTTCCAGTTCATCACGTACACGTTCCGCGAGCTCGCCAGCGAAAACGCGGTCCCAATCGATCGCGACCGCACGGTCGCCCCCCCGATCGGCGGCGGTGGTGGGGGCGGGGGCGAGGGGGAAGCCCGCAGCTCGGACCCCGCGACGGTGCGGCGCCAGGTGGAGGAGGAGGCGCCGCCCAAGCGCGAGGGCCTGGTGTCGGTGGACGACTTCGACACCACGCTGTACTTCCTCGACGACAAGGAAATCGAATATCTCCACAAAGAAGTCGAGCGCGAATACGCCCAGGATCTGCGGCGCAACGTGCTGGCGATGCTCTTCGATCTGCTGGAGCTCCAGACCTACGGTACGGTCCGCGCCGAGCTGCTGTCGATTCTCGAGAACTTCATCCCGTATCTCTTGGGCGCGGGGGATTTCCGCTCCGTCGCCTACATTCTGCGCGAGAGCAAGGTCATTCTGCAGCGCGCCCGCGAGCTGATCCCCGAGCACCGCCAGGCCCTCGAGGCGCTGCCGACGCGGCTGTCGCAGGCCGATGCATTGTCGCAGCTGCTGCAATCCCTCGATGAGGCGGCGGGTCACCCAACGGAAGAAGAGTTGAGCGAGCTGTTCACCGAGCTGCGCGCCGAGGCGTTGGCGACGCTGATGGGCTGGCTGCCGAAGCTCAACAACGAGCGGGTCCGCGACCTGGTAAAAACGGCCGCCGAGCGGCTGGCGCAGACGCACGCCGCGGAGGTGCTCAAGGCGTTGGGCTCGAGCGACCCGGTGGTCCAGCTCGAGATAGTGCGGCTCGCCGGCCGCCTCAAGCTGCCCGGTGCGCCGGACGGCATGGGCGCGCTGCTCGAGCGCGGCGATCGCGAGCTGAAATTGGCCGTCGTCGAGGCGCTCACGACGATCGGCACCCCCAATGCGATGCGTCTGCTCGAGAAGGTGATCGAAGATGCGGATCGCGACGTGCGGATCGCGGCGGTGAAATTCCTGGGGCAGCGCGGGCACCGCAACGCGTTCCCGCAGATCGAATCGGCGGTGGTCGGCAACAAGCTGAAGGACGCGGACCTCACCGAGAAGATGACCTTCTTCGAGGCGTACGGCGCGCTCGCGGGAGCGGCCGGCATTCCGGTCCTCGAGAAGATTCTCGTGGCCAAGGGTGGCCTGCTCGCCCGCAAAGAGGATCCGGAAACGCGCGCCTGCGCGGCCATGGCGCTCGGAAAGATCCGCGCGCCCGCCGCGCGCGACGTCCTCCAGAAGGTCATGCAGGACAAGGAAGCGCTGGTGCGCAACGCCGTGAGCCGGGCGCTGCGTGAGGTCGGCGGAACAGGGGGGGCAGCAGCATGAGCGCGCCCGGCGGCAAGCGGCCCTCGATGATGGAGACCGTCCAGACGACGGACGGGTTCCTGCGCCACGCGGGACGAGACTTCCTCGTCGTGCTGTACACGGCGTTCCGGTCGCTCAAGCTCTACCCGATCGAGAACGCACAGGTACAGAAGGCCCTGGACGACCTCGCCGCCACCACCAAGCAGCTGCTGGACGTGGAGCGGGAGGTCGAGATCCGCATGCAGGGCGAGTTCATCTTCGTGAACTCGACGCGCTTGCGACTCGATCTCGACAACTACGCGTCGTTCTCGCACATCCTCAATGTGTTCCGCCAGTGCGGTATCGGGGCGGTGCGCGTGGACGAGGGCGTGGATCGCCGCCAGCTCCAGATCTTCGTATCGCTGCTGCTCGCCTATGCCGCCAAGGAAGCGAACCCCAATAAGCTGTTCGAGGTGTCGCAGAAGCTGATCGACGGCGGCGTGTCGTTCATCGGCGTGGAGCCGCCGCTCGAGGCTGAAGAAGACGTCGAGGAGGAAGAGCGGCAGAAGGAAGCCGCCAAGCGCACGTACGCCCGGTCGGTCGCGGTGACCAAGGAGGTCATCAACAGCATCCGGATGGGGCGTACCGCCAACGTGAAGAAGGTCAAACGCGCGGTCCAAGCGATCGTCGACCAGGTCTTGAACAACGAATCGTCGCTCGTCGGCCTGACGACGCTGCGCGACTACGATGAGTACACATTCACGCACTCGGTGAACGTGTGCATCTTCTCCGTCGCCCTGGGCCGCAAGCTCGCCCTCACGAAGCTGCAGCTCTACGATCTCGGCATGGCGGCGCTGTTCCACGACGTCGGGAAATCGCGAGTGCCGCTGGAGGTGCTCAACAAGGAGGGCGGCCTCTCCGACGAGGAGTGGCGCATCATCCAGGCCCATCCCTGGCTCGGCGTGCTGACGCTGTTCGGGCTGCGCGGTTACGGCGAGATTCCCTACCGCGGCATGGTCGTCGCCTACGAGCACCACATGAAGACGGACCTCACGGGCTACCCCAAGTCGATCCGCCTGCGAGAGCTGTCCATCTACTCGAAGGTGATCGCCGTGTCGGACGGATTCGACGCCGCGACCAGCCGCCGCGTCTATCAGACCGTGCCGATCCAGCCCGACCAGGTGCTGAAGGAGATGTGGGAGAACCCGCGCCGCGGCTACGATCCCGTGGTCGTGAAGGCGTTCATCAACCTGATCGGCATCTACCCCGTCGGCACCTGCGTCATCCTCGACACGTACGAGGTCGCGGTCGTGCACACCGCGAATCCCGACGTCGCGCATGTGCACCGGCCGGTGGTGCGCGTCGTCACGACGCCGGACGGCGCGCTCCTCAACCCCGGCACCGTCGTCGATCTCTCGCACAAGGACGAGAAGGGCAATTTCCCGCGCACCATCGTCAAAGTCACGGACCCAGTCAAGTACGGTATCAACGTCAGCGACTACTTTGTCTGAGCAGGCCGCCTCGATCGCGGCGCGGTGGCGGGCACTCGGCAAGCGCAGGGCGCTCATTCCCTATTTGACAGCCGGGTTTCCGACGCGCGACGCCTCGCGCGAGGCGCTGCAGCGGGTCGCCGCCGCCGGCGCCGACTTCGTGGAGGTCGGCGTGCCGTTCTCCGATCCGCTCGCCGACGGCCCCACCATCCAGCGGACGACCCAGGCGGCGCTAGAGCAGGGGATGACCCTGGCGGGCGTCCTGACGCTGATCGAAGACGCGGCCCTTCCGGTTCCGGTCATCATCATGACTTACCTGAATCCGGTCCTTGCCTACGGGGTGGACCGGTTCGTCACGGACGCCCACACGGCCGGCGCTGCCGGCGTGTTGCTCACCGACCTGCCCGCCGGCGCGGATCCGGCCGTCGAGGCCACCGTCACCCGCAGCCCGCTCGCCCTGATCCGGCTCGTCGCGCCCACGACCGATGACGCGCGCCTAGCGGCCGCACTCGCCGGCGCCACTGGATTCGTCTATCTGATCTCACGGTTGGGCGTCACGGGCGCGCGCGCGAACGTCCCGGCCGACCTCGAAGCCCAGGTGCGGCGCGTGCGCGCCGCCACGCGGCTGCCGGTCGCAGTCGGCTTCGGGATCGGGACGCCCGCGCAGGCAGCCGCGGCGGCGCGCTACGCCGACGGCGTGGTGGTGGGAAGCGCGCTGATGGATGCGTTGACGAAGGGTGGCGTCGGGGCGGCAGAGCAACTGGCGCGCGAACTCGCCGCGGCGGTGCACGGATGACCGTCTCGCGGTTCGTCACCCTCTATAGCCAGGCCCTCGCGTGGGCCGGCAGCGCCGTGCTGATCGCCGTGCTCATCGCGGACCAGCGGTGGCTGGGGCAGATCCCGGAGATCGTCGTGCTGTTCGGCTCCGCGGTGGCGCTGCGGGGGCTTGCGGTCCCCCTCAGCAAGTACTCGTACCTGACCCAGACGGCGCTCGTGGGACTCGCCGGCAGCCTGCTCGTCGGCGTGCCGGCCACGGCGCTCGCCATTGCCGGGGCGACACTCGTCACGGATTCCATGTGGCAGCGCAAGCCCCTTCGCGTGGCGTGGATCAATCTGGGCCGCGAGGTGATCACCCTCGTGGCCGCTTACGGCGTCTACGTGACGGTGTTGCGCTGGCTCGACATGCCGGCGCCCGTGCTGGGCATCGACCTGCTCCCGGCCCTCGCGGGTTATGCGCTCGCGTATTTCCTGTTCGGCCGCGTGCTCTTCTACTTCAGCCTCATTATCCGCGGCAAGCTCGAGCCCGCCGAGCGGATGATGATCATCCGCTACGAGGTGATCGGCTACGCCGCCACCGTGCTCGCCGCCACGATCTTCGTGGGTTCAGTCGTTGCGTGGTCGTTCGGCGCGTGGCTCCTCGTGGGGTTGGTGCTCACCTTCCTGGGTCTGCTTCTCAAACAGATGGTCGAGGAAGCCGTCTCGGCCGAAGAGCTGAACAAGATCCACGCGATGGAGGCGGTGATCACGGCGAACATCAGCCTCGAGGATTCGTTCCAGCGGATCGAGCGGCTGGCGCACCGGCTGGTGGATTGGGGCGACTTCCGGATCTACCGGCTGCACGACGGTGAGATGACCCTCGTGCACCGTTCGCTGCAGGGGCGCGAGGGCCGCGGCGAGCCGTCGCCGGACACCGCCGCGCTGCGCCGAGAGGTCGTGGTGAGCGGCGCCACCGCAGTGATCGACGACGTGACGCGCGACAAGCGCGTCGCCGACGCCCCCCTCGAAGTGCAGAGCCTCGTGATCGTGCCCCTCAAGTTTGGTGAACAGGTCATCGGCACGCTGGAGCTCGAACATCACAAGAAGAACAGCTACCGGCGCCAGGATGTCCTCACCATTACCACGTTTGCGAGCCAGCTCGCGACCGCGGTGCACATCACCGATTTGCGCCGGCCGCTCGTTGAGACCGTCGAGCGGATGACGCGCCAGCTCGCCACGATCGCCCAGACGGCGGAGGGGTTGAAGGGCGCGGCGGCGGCCGTGGCCGCCTCGACCGGCGTCATTCGCGAGGGGGTGCGGCGCGAGGAGAGTGAGGTGTCGGGCGGACTCGAGGCCACCGAGAGCCTGGCGCAGGTGTCGCGCCGCGTGTCGGACGACGGGGCCGGTGCCGCGCGCGCGTCGATCGCCGCGAGTGACGTCGCCACCCGTAACCGCACCCAGATCCGTGAGGCGATCGAGCGGCTCGTCGCCCTCAAGTCGTTCGTGGGCGAGAGCTCCACGAAGGTCCAGCAGCTCGGCCAGATGAGCCGGCGCATCACGGGCTTTATTGCGTCGATCCGCGAGCTCGCAGACATGACGAACTTGCTGGCGTTGAACGCGGCGATCGAAGCGGCGCGCGCCGGCAAGCACGGCAAGGGATTCGCCGTGGTCGCCGACGAAGTGCGCCATCTCGCGGAGCAGAGCGCGACCGCGGCCGCGGAAGCCGGCGATCTGGTCCAGGACATCCACCGCCAGGTAGGGGAAGTCGTCGAGCAGATGCGGCGCGGGCAGGTCAACGTGGGAGGCGTCGAGGAGTTGTCGGCGGCGGCACTGGAAGCGCTGGACGCGATCGTCGCCGCGACCGCCGAGGCGACGGCCCATGCGGGCCGCATCACCGACGCGGCGGGGGAACAGAACCAGGCGTTCGCGCGCCTGCGGGAGCGCATCAACGCCGTGGCGACCATCGCCGGGCAGAACCGCACCGAAGCCGACGATGTAGCGACCCGGGCCATGGAGGCGGCGGAAGGATTGACCGACCTCGAGCGCGCGACCCGCGACCTGGAGCAGGTCGCTACGATGCTGCGCGATCTCACGCGCGGCTTTGCCAGCGTAGCGTAGCCCTCCCAGGCCCCTTAGCATTCCAGCGTGCCGACAGCGACGCCGGAGCAGGTCTACGTGGCCTTGGGATCGAATGTGGGCGACCGCGCGGCGCACCTGGCGCACGCGCGCGCCCGGCTCGGCGCACTGCCGGGCACGCGGGTCGTGGCGGTGTCGCGCGTCGAAGAAACGGCGCCGATCGGGCCCGTGAAGCAGGGGCCCTTTCTCAATCAGATGGTGCTGCTCGAGACGACGCTCAGCCCCGGGGATCTGCTGGCGCACTGCTGGACCATCGAAGCTGAGCGGGGGCGGACGCGCGTGGCCGGACAACGGTGGGGGCCAAGGACCCTCGACTTGGACATCGTTCGCTACGGCGCCCGCACGGTGCGGGAGCCGAATCTCACGATCCCACATCCCGAGCTGTCCCACCGGGACTTCTGGCAGCGGGAAATCGCGGAGCTCGAGACGCATGCCTAACGTCACCACCCACGACCTCATCGAGATGAAGCGGAAAGGTGAGCGGATCGTGGCGCTCACCTGCTACGACGCCCTGTTCGCCCGTCTCCTGGACGCGAGCGGTGTGGACGTCCTCCTCGTGGGTGATTCCCTGAACCAGGTGCTCGCCGGCGCGCCCTCCACGTTGTCGGCGACGCTGGATCAGATGATCTATCACACCACGATGGTGCGCCGGGGAGCCGAACGGGCGATGGTCGTGTGCGACATGCCCTTCCTCTCTTATCAGGTGACGCCCGAGGACGCAGTGAGGAACTGCGGCCGCGCGATGAAGGAAACCGCCTGCCACGCCGTGAAGCTCGAAGGCGGGCAGCCGATGGCGGCCACCGTCCGCCGCCTCGTGGATGTCGGGATCCCGGTGATGGGGCACATCGGCCTGACGCCCCAATCGGTGCACGCGCTCGGCGGCTACCGGATACAGGGACGTGACGACGTAACCGCCGAACGGCTCAAGGCCGACGCCAAGGCGCTGGAGGACGCCGGCGCGTTCGCGGTCGTGCTGGAGCTCGTGCCGGCGCCGCTCGCGTCGCAGATCACCAAGGCCCTGACGATCCCGACGATCGGGATCGGCGCCGGGCCCGCCTGCGACGGTCAGGTCCTGGTCCTGCACGACATGCTGGGCCTCAACGACCGGTTTTCGGCGAAGTTCGTGAAGAAGTACGCGACCCTGGCGGACGACGTGCGGGAGGCCGTGGGGGTGTTCGCCGCGGAGGTCCGTGAGGGGCGTTATCCGGGGCCGGAGCATTCGTTCGGGAAATAAATTAGATTCTGTCTTCCAATCGTCACGGCAACTTCTCGCGGAGTCGCACGCAATGTCGAAAACCGAAGACGAAAAACTGGCGAAGCTGATCAAGAAGAACGTGGCCAAAGCCGCCAAGGCGAAGCCCAAGACGCGCCACAAGTACGATCCGACCCTGCCGCCGGAATCCACGGACGACGATATCGAGCGCCGCGACTTCTTTTCGGAGATGAAGAAGCGCGAGTTCTAGAACTCTCGAGCCTCGCCGAGATGCGCGCCTGGTCGCGCGCCGAACGGGCGCGCGGCCGGCGCGTTGGCTTCGTTCCTACCATGGGCTACCTGCACGAGGGCCACCTGAGCCTCGTGGACCGCTCCCGCCAGCTCAGCGACCGGGTCGTGATGAGCATTTTCGTGAACCCGCTGCAATTCGGGCCCCACGAAGACCTCGCCCGCTATCCCCGCGACCTCGACCGTGACCGCAAGCTCGCCGCCGTGCGCGGAGTGGACTGCCTGTTCGTGCCCGCCGCCGCAGACATGTATCCCCCCGCTGGCGATCCCGTCGTCCGCGTCGTCCCCCTCCCGGGCGCCGGTGCCGACACGCTAGAGGGCGCCGCCCGCCCCGGGCACTTCACCGGCGTGCTTACGGTTGTCGCCAAGCTCTTCCACCTGGTCGAGCCCGACGTGGCCGTGTTCGGCCGCAAGGATTTCCAGCAGGCGATGCTCGTGCGGCGGCTCGTGGGGGATCTCGATTTCCCGATCGCGATCGACGTCGCCCCGACCGTGCGCGAGCTCGACGGTCTCGCGCTTTCGTCGCGCAACAGCTATCTGACGCCCGACGAGCGCCGCTCCGCCCTGGCCCTGTCACGTGCCTTGCGCACCCTAGAGCAGGCGTGGCGGGGGGGTCAGGCGGACGCCGCCGCGCTGCAGCGCGCCGGTATGGATGCCATGCGCGCGCCAGGCGTCGTGCCCGAGTACTGCGCGTTGGTGGACGAGGCGCTGCAGCGCGTGCCCCGCGTGACGCCGCACACGGTTGCGGTCGTGGCGGCCCGCGTCGGGAAGACGCGCCTCATCGACAATGTCGTGCTCGGCGAAGGCATCGCGGCCGACCCGCGAGTTACGCCATGAGCCTTCCCGCCTGGGCCCAGGTAACGCCGGCGCGCCGGGCGCACATCGAGCGAGTCGCAGCGCTACTCCGCGAATGGGCGGAGGCGATACGGGTGCCCACAACGGAGCGGGACCGCTGGCTGCGCGCGGCCTGGCTGCACGACGCGCTGCGCGATGCGCCTCTCCACGGAGGGGACTTCATGGTCCACGGTCCCGCCGCCGCCGAGCGCGCCGCCGTGGACGGGGAGCGCGACCGTGGCGTGCTCGACGCGGTGCGCTATCACACGGTCGGCTACGCCGGATGGGACGACGTCGGGCGGATGCTGTATCTCGCCGACTTCCTCGAGCCGGGCCGCGACTTCGATGCGGACGGGCGGCGCGCGCTCGCCGGGCGCGTGCCTGCCGAGCGGGACGCAGTGCTGCGCGAGGTCGCCCGCCGGCGAGTCGAGTGGGTGCTCCGGTCTGGATGGCGGCTGCTCCCGGAAACGGTGGCGTTCTGGAACTCGCTCGTCGCCCCGCCTCGCTGAGCGGGGCGGTCGCGCTGCTGCTCGCGCTTGCCGCCTGTCGCGGCGATGCCGCGGCAGGACGCTCCGTCCCCGGCGACCGCGCGCCGGCGATCATCGTCGAGGTGCTCAACGCGAACGGTCGGGCGGGTGACGCGCGCATCGGGACGCGCGTCTTGCGCCAAGCGGGGATAGACGTGGTCTACTTCGGGAATGCGTCCGGGGAAATCGGGACGCTCGACTCGACGCGGATCATCGTGCGGCGGGGCACAGCGCGCGTCGGAGAGCGGGTGCGGGCGGCGCTCGGACGTGGGCGCGTAGAGGTCCAGCTCGACAGCACCCGCCTACTCGATGCCAGCGTGCTCCTGGGCACGGACTTTGTGCCCCCTCCCTCCAGCCGCTTCGACTTCCACCCGTAGCTGTCCGCAGGCGGCGCTGATGTCGAGGCCGCGGCTGCGCCGCAGCACCGCTTCCACACCCCGCTGCTTGAGCCGCCGCTCGAAGGCGAGCATCTGCGCCCGCGTGCTGGGCGTCAAGTCAGGCGCTCCGCCGGGATGGAGCGGCAGCAGGTTCACGAGTGCGGCGAGCGGCCCAGCGAGCTTCGCCAGCTGATCGGCCGTTTCGAGCGAGTCGTTTTTCCCCCCGATCAAGACATACTCGAGGGTGACCCGGCGGCGGAATTGCCGTAGCGCTTCCATCAGCTGGGGCAGCGTGTACTTCTTTTCGATTGGCATCAGCTCACGGCGCAGCGCCGGCGAGGGTGCATGCAGCGAGACCGCCAACCGAAACTGCTCGGGACGGCGGGCGAACTTCGCAAGGCTGGGCAGAATCCCGACCGTGGACACGGTGATGTGGCGGGCGCCGATGCCGAATCCCTCCGGATGATTCAGAATCGTCAGCGCGGCGTCCACCGCCTCCCAGTTGAGGAGCGGCTCGCCCATGCCCATGAACACGACGTTCGTTGGCTTCTTGGCGGCGTCGCGCAGGAGCATCTCGCGCACCTGCGCGGCGATCTCCCCGGCCGACAGGTTGCGGCGGAAGCCCATGCGGCCGGTGGCGCAGAACACGCACCCCAGCGCGCAGCCCGCCTGCGACGAGATGCACAGCGTGCGGCGCTTGCCTTCGGGGATCAGCACCGATTCGATCGCCTCGCCGTCGTCCAGGATCCAGAGGAACTTCTCGGTTCCGTCACTCGACACTTGGTGCGTGCGGAGAGCCAACCGGGGGAGCGGAAATGCCTCGGTGAGCGCGGCGCGCAATGGCGCCGGCAGCTCGGTCGCATCCGCCCACCGGGCCACGGGTCGTTGCCACAGACGCGGGAACACCTGGCGCAGCCGGTACGCGGGCTCGCCGCGCGCCAGGAGCCACTCCCCGAGGACGCCACTTGCCACGTCGGGGGCGAGACTGAGGAGATCGACGCTCATCGAAACCGCGCGTCCACGCCGACGCGGTAGGCCGACCCCACTTCGTTTACTCCCGCGTCGCGGGCGAGCGTGATGCGGTACTTGCCGATCGTGACCCGCACACCCGCCACCGGTCGCCAACCCTCCCCGTTGCCGTAGCTCCCCTCGCGGACGACCATGACGTCGAGCGCAACGGTTTGCGCCAGCTCGGCGCCGAGACCGAACTGATGATCGGCAGTGAACCCGTGTCCGAAGGCGAGTCCATAGCGACCGCGGAGCAACGCGCGGTCACCCCATAGCGGTCCTTCCCACAGGAGCCCTTCGATGCCGGCGTAGAGGTCCTGCGCCGGATCGCTCGCGCTGAGCGACGAGAAAAAGTGAGTCGCGGCCGCGACGCGCAGTCTGTCGCCAACGATGGTGCGGCTCGCACCCACATCGAGAGTCCAGCGGTCGGCGTGCGCAACATCGAGGCGCGTCTCGTGGAAGGCGAGCGTCGCACCTACGCTCGTGTTGCTGACGACGCGCGACCACGTGGCGCCGAGCGCGAACGTGTAGACAGGGATGTCGCTGCCGACCGGATCGGGGCTGTCCATGGTGCGCGTGAGATCGCTGAGACCGACGCGACCATACACGATCCCGACGTATCCCAACGACCGAACGGGGACCCGTACGGCGGCGAGCATCCCGGAGGCACCGATGGCGGCGGGAGTTTGGATCCCTTCGATCCCGACCTCCATGCGCGCGCTGTCGTCGCGCTGCGCGGGATTCCAGAAGGCGGCGGCGGGACCAGTGGCGAGCGCGGGAGGAAGCGGCAAGGTGGTCGCCGCGACCCGCCACAACGCAGTGCCGGCGGCCTGCTGCGCCGCGCCCCGCGCCGCGCCGAACGCCGCGAGGCCAATGAGCAGCAAGCCAATGCGTTGCATGTCGAACGTTTACCGAGGCAAGTGGCGCTGTCAACTCAAGTCAACTATCTTCAACCGGTTACGTCACTTGGACACATTCCATTGCGGCTTTCCGAGCTCCTGACGCCGACTCGGATTCGAGTACCACTGCGGGCCCAGAGCAAGGAGGGTGTGCTCCGGGAGCTCGTGGAGTTGCTCGTGGGCGGCAATGGGGGCGGGGGCGGGGGCGGGGGTGGTACCAGCGGGACGGGTGGCCCCGGGGTCGAGGACGTGTTCCAGGCCATCCTGGAGCGAGAGCGGCAGTTTCCTACCGGGATCGGATACGGGGTAGCGGTGCCGCACGGCAAGACGCCGGCGCTGACGAGTCTGGTTGCAGTGGCGGGGACGTCCCGCGTACCGGTGCCCTATGAAACGCTCGATGGCGAGCCGGTGCGGCTGTTCTTTTTGCTCGCGGGTCCTGAGTCGCTCGCGGGATCCCACGTAAAGGCGTTGAGCCGCATCTCGCGGATCGTGCGGCGCGAGCCGATCCGTGCCCGGTTGATCGGGGCGGAGACGTCCGAAGAGTTCTACCGCGTCCTCTGCGATGCAGAGCGGGGGGGAGCATAGACGCATTGGTGACTCGGACAACCTGGCGCAGCCACCGCTGTGGGGCGTTGCGGAAGGAGCACGTCGGCCAGCGGGTGCGACTGGGGGGCTGGGTCCACCGGCGGCGCGACCTCGGTGGGATTGTCTTCCTCGATCTCCGCGACCGCGACGGGATCGTCCAGGTCGCGGTGGGTCCGGCGTGGGCGGCGCCCGAAATCATCTCCCGCGCCCAGGCGTTGGGGGCGGAGACGGTGGTCATCGTGGAAGGAGAGGTAGTCGCGCGTCCTCCGGCCATGCAGAACCCCGAGCTCGCCACCGGCGACGTCGAAGTGCACGCGACCGCGCTTCAGGTCGTAGGCCCCGCCGAAACTCCCGCCATTCCCGTGGCGCGCGGCAAAACGGAAGAGTTGCCCGCGGAGGATCTGCGGCTCAAGTACCGCCACCTCGATCTGCGGCGGCCGGAGCTGCAGGCGAATCTCATCCTCCGCCATCGCCTGCTGCAGCGGGCGCGGCGCGCGCTCAGCGAGCTCGATTTCCTCGAGATCGAGACGCCGATTCTCACCAAGCCGACGCCGGAAGGCGCGCGCGACTATCTCGTCCCCTCGCGCGTGCACCCCGGGGAGTTCTACGCCCTGCCGCAGTCGCCCCAGATCTACAAGCAGCTGCTCATGGTGTCGGGGTTCGACCGCTACTTCCAGCTGGCGCGCTGCTTCCGCGACGAGGACTTGCGCTACGACCGTCAGCCCGAGTTCACGCAGATCGATCTGGAAGCGTCGTTCGTGAGTCAGGAGGACGTGCTCGCCTTCGTCGAGGCGGTGCTCGTCGCCTTGTGGGACGAAGCCGGCCACACGATCGCGCGACCGTTCCCGCGGCTGACGTGGCGCGAGGCGATGGAGCGCTATGGGACGGACAAGCCAGACCTGCGCTACGAGTTTCCCATCGCCGACTGGACGGCCCAGGTCGAGCCGCTGGCCGTGCCGTTTTTTCTGGGCGGGCTGAAGGATGGAGCGCGCGTGCGCGGCATCGCGGTCCGCGGCGGCGGCGGGCTGTCGCGCAAAGACGTGGACCAGCTCGCCGAGACCGCCAAGACCCACGGCGCCCCGGGGCTCGCGTGGGTGAAGCGCCAGGGCGAGCAGCTGTCCGGCTCCGTCGGCAAGCACTTCACCGCGGCAACGCTCGGCGGACTCGGCGTCGGCGATGGAGACGTCGCGCTGATGACGGTCGGGCCCGACCGCGTCACGTCGCCCGCGTTGGACAAGGTGCGTCAGGAAGTGATCCGGCGGCTTGCCCCGCAGCCCAAGATGGCGCACGCGTTCTCCTGGGTCGTGGACTTTCCGCTGTTCGAGCCCGACCCGGAGACCGGCAAGCCCGTATTCGCGCATCATCCGTTCACGGCGCCCCATCCGGATGACGTCGCGAAGCTCGACGCCGATCCGTTCGCCTGCCGGGCGCTGCACTATGACGCCGTCTACAACGGCAACGAGCTGGGTTCGGGGTCGATCCGCATCACGGACCCGGCGGTGCAGCGCAAGATATTCGTGCACCTGGGCCTGTCCTCGGCGGAGATCGACGGCCGCTTTGGCTTTTTGCTGTCGGCGCTCGCTGCCGGCGCGCCGCCCCACGGCGGGTTCGCGGTGGGCTTCGATCGCACGACGATGCTACTGGCGGGCGCCGGCTCGCTGCGCGACGTGATCGCGTTCCCGAAAACAACCGCGGCGCGGGCGCTGTTCGAGGGCGCGCCGGCCCCCGCCCGGCCCGAAGACCTGGCGGCGCTCCATATCAAGGTGGTGCCATGAACGATGACGTCACCCACCGCCTCTCGGCGGAGGGCGTAGATCCGCTGGCGCTCGCCGGCGTGAACGACGCGAACCTGCTCGAGCTCGCGCGGCGCCTCGGCGTGCGCGTCTCGCTGCGCGGGGATAACCTGTCGCTGGCCGGGCCCGCCGCCGCGATCGAGCGCGCCGCGCCTGTCGCACAGGCGCTCGTGGACCTCGCCCGCATGGGCGAGGCGGTCGACGTGCACGACGTGGAACGGCTGGTGGCGGAGGAAGCCCAGGGGGATCTCGGTCGCCAGGTCGCGGATCCGGTGAAGATCATTCTCCCCGGGCTGCGCCGGGTGATTCAGGCCAAGACAACGGGGCAGCGGGAGTACCTCCGCGCGATCGCGGACAACGACATCGTCATCGGCATCGGGCCCGCGGGAACGGGGAAGACCTATCTCGCCGTCGCCGCGGCGGTGGACGCGTTGTCGCGCAAGCGGGTGCGCCGCATCGTGCTCGCGCGCCCCGCGGTCGAGGCGGGCGAGAACCTGGGGTTCCTGCCCGGCGACCTGCAGGACAAGGTGGACCCCTATCTGCGCCCCCTCTACGACGCGCTCGAGGACATGATGCCGCGCGACCGGGTGCAGAAGGCGCTCGAGACCCGGATCATCGAGATCGCGCCGCTCGCCTACATGCGCGGCCGCACGCTGGGCGACGCGTTCGTGATCCTGGACGAGGCCCAGAATGCCACGGGCATGCAAATGAAGATGTTCCTCACGCGTCTGGGCGTGAACTCGCGCGCCGTGATCACCGGCGACAAGACCCAGATCGACCTGCCCAACCGCGAAGACTCCGGGCTGCTGCAAGTGGAGCGGATCCTCCCGGGCATCGCCGGGATCGGGTTCTGCTATCTCGGGGATGCGGACGTCGTGCGCCACCGGCTGGTGCGCGACATCATCCGGGCCTACGCCGAGGACGCACAGGGCTGAGATGAAACTCCCGACGAAGGAACAGGTGCGCTATCACGCCGCGCGCTGGGTCTGGGTGCCGGCCCTCGCCGTGATTACCCACGTGGCCTTCCCATCGAGCGCCGCGGACGTTGCGCCGCTGCTCGAGCCCGGCGCGCAGGCCGATAAGGAAATCGTCGCGCCTTTCAACTTCGTGGTGAACAAATCGGAGGACGAGCTCCAACGCGAGGCCGAGGAGCTGGCCGCGTCGGCGAAGCCGATCTACGAGTTTCGCCAGCGCGCCTACGACACGGCGGCGACCACGATGGCCGCGTTCTTCGCGGCGGTCGACGCCGCGGCCGATGAGGGCCCGCAGGCCATCATCCGCGCGGCCGCCGAATTCGGGGTCGCGATCACGCTGCAGGAGGCCGCGTACCTGAGTAAGGGCGGCAAGCGCCACGCCCTACAGCAGGCGCTCACCAAGCTGTTCGACCGCACCCTGGCGCTGGGCGTGACGGGACCCGGCGTCCTGCAGGTCGAGCAATCGCGCGAGCTCATCGTGCGGCGCGGAACGTCGGAGTCGTCCGTGTCCCGCGACCAGGTGCTCACGTTCGCCCAGTACCTGAACCGCGCCAAGCAGCTCCATCCCGATGCCGGCTCGAGCGTCGGTGATGTGTTGTACTTGAAGCTGGTGCGCCAGTTCTTCCGGCCCACCTTGATTCCCAAGCAGCTGGAGACGGAGCGGCGGCGCAACGAGCTGCGCGGCAGCGTCGACCCGAGCAAGTACATCGTGCGCGCCGGCGACCGGATCGTGGCGCCGCACGAGATCGTAACCAACGAGGCGCACGAGCGGCTGGTGGCGCTCCACCAGGAGCTGCTGCGCCGCGGGGCCGCCACGACGTACTCGATCCGCGGCGTGCTCGGGCCGCTGCTGCGCGACATGCTGATCCTGGCGATCTTCTGGGTGCTGCTGACGTTCTACCGCCGCGAGACCTACCGCGAGCTGCGGCAGGTGGCGCTGATCGGGGGCCTGTTCGCGGTGGTCCTGGCGCAAGCGGGCGCCGTGGCGCGGTTCTACCCGGATCACCCCGAGATCATCTTCATGCCGTTCCTCGCGATGATGATGACCGTCCTCTTCAACGGGCGCGTTTCCATGATCGCCGCGATGATCCTGGCGGTGGTGATCGGCCTGCAACCCGTCTTCCACGACGCCCCGGCCCTGTTCTTGTGCGTCGTGGGCGGCGTCACGGCCGCGTTGTCCGTCCGGACGCTGCGGAGCCGCAGCAACTTCTACGCGCCCGTCCTGATCATCGCGGCGGGGTACCTGATCGGCGCGTTGGCCCTGGGGTTGGCGAGCGGTTGGCGCATCGAGGAAATCGGGTTGCGCGGCCTGTGGGGCACATTGAACGGCCTCGTGTCGGCGGGGCTCACGTTCTTCCTGCTGCCCGTCGCCGAGTCGGTCACGCATATCACCACCGACCTCACGCTGCTCGAGCTGTCCGACCCGAGCCGGCCGCTGCTGCGGCGCCTGTCACTCGAGGCGCCGGGGACCTACGCCCACAGCGTCGCGATGGCAAACCTGGTCGAAGCAGCCTGCAATCGCATCGGCGCGAACGGGTTGCTGGGACGCGTGGGTTGCTATTATCACGACGTCGGGAAGGTCAAGAACCCGATGTACTTCGTCGAAAACCAGATTGCGGGCAACAACCCCCACGACCGCCTCAAGGCCGCGCAGTCGGCGCAAATCATCAAGGCGCACGTCGTGGACGGCCTCGCGCTCGCGGCCGAGGCAGACTTGCCCGATTCCGTGGCCGCCTTCATCCCCGAGCATCACGGTACGACGGAAATCACCTACTTCCTCGACAAGGCCAAGAAGTCCGACGGCGGCCAGTCGCGGAACCCGGATGACTTTGCCTACCCCGGTCCCAAACCCCGCTCCATGGAAACCGCCATCGCGATGATCGCCGACTCCGTGGAGGCGGCGCTGCGGGTGCTCGACGACCTCACGCCGCAGAAGATAGAAGAGGCGATCAACCACATCGTGCGCACCAAGGTCGGCGCCGGCCAGCTCAACGAAGCGCCACTCACGCTGCACCAGATCGAGCAGGTGAAGGCGGCATTCCTCATCGTTCTCAGCGGGATGTACCACAACCGCATCGACTATCCGGAGTCCAGTGGCGGCATTGGGGCGGCCTGGCAGCCGGCACCTGGGCGCTGACCGCCTGGCGCGGGTGGCGCGGCGCGTCTTGGCGTGGGAAGGAGCACCGGATTCCCGCGTGGACATTACGCTGCTGTCGGGAGTGGACATGCGGCGCTTGAACCGCCGGGCGACGGGCCACCGCGGCCTGACGGACGTGATCGCGTACGCGCTGCCCCAACCGGACGGCACGCTGCTGGGGGACGTGTACATCTGTCCCGCGGCCGCGGCGCGCGAAATGAAGAACGGCGGCCGCATGGACGAGGAGCTGGTGCGGCTCGTCGTGCACGGCACGCTCCACGTGCTCGGCTACGATCACCCCCACGGGCCGGGCCGTACCCGCAGTGCGATGTGGCGCCGGCAGGAGCGCTACGTACGCCGCGTGCTGGGCGCCAGCCGCTGATGTTCACCGAAACCGCGCTCCGCCTCACGGGGCTCATCGTCGCGTTGATCGCCGCCGTCTGGGCCGCCCTCCTCGCGCTGGCAGAGGAGGCGGCGGTCGGCGAAGCGCTCCACACGCTGGGCGACGCGCCGCCCGTATCGGCACGGAGTCAGGTGCCGCTGCATCGCGCGTTTCACGTCGCCCGCCTGGCGCTGCTGGTACTCGGGGCCGTCGCGACGGCGCATGCCGTCACGTGGTGGACGCGTCCCTGGGCCGAGGCGCTGCTCACGCTCGCCGTCGGCACGCTGCTGCTCTTCATCGTCGGCGACGCCCTGCCGCGCAGCGTCGCGCGCCTCGCGCCGGAGCTGTCCGATGCGACGCTGCCGCTGGCGCGCCGCACGCTCGCCCCCTTCGGACCGCTCCTGTGGCTGCTGGCTTGGGCGGACCGTGGCCTCCATGCGCTCGTAGAGACGCCGCGGCCGCTCCAGCCCGACCTCGGCATCGCCCAGCGGGACGTGCTGCTCGGCGTCTTCACCCTCGCCGACACGACCGTCGACGAGATCATGACACCCCGGCTCGACATGCGGGGCGTTGACCTGGCGGCTTCCACGGAGGAGGTCCTCGACGCCTTCCGCCAGACCGAGCACGCGCGTCTGCCGGTGCTGGACGGATCTCCGGACAACGTTGCGGGGGTGTTGTTCGCCAAGGACCTCGTGCCCATCGCCATGGCCCTGGCCGACCCCGGCGCCCGCTGGCAGGCCGTCGTGCGCCCCGCGTCCTTCGTGCCCGAGACGAAAACCCTCGACAGCCAGCTCCGGGACTTTCAGGGGACGCCGGCCCACATCGCCATCGTCGTGGACGAGTTCGGCGGCACCTCCGGCCTGATCACGCGCGAGGACATTCTCGAAGAAATCGTCGGCGAAATCCGCGACGAGCACGATGAGGAAGCCCCTGCGGCGATTCGGCGCGATGGCACGCGCTACTGGGTGGATGGGCGCGTGAGCCTGGACGAGCTGTCGGAAGCGCTGGGCGCCACGTTCGTCCATTCCGAAGTATCGACGGTGGGCGGCCTCGTCTATTCCGTTCTGGGACGCGTGCCCAGGCCGGGAGACGAGCTGACGCTGGACGGCTACCGGGTGGTGGTCGAGCGGGTGGACCAGCGGCGGGTGACCCAAGTGTCGTTCGAGAAGCAATGAGCGTCGCGCTCGTCGTGCTCCTGGCCGGGCTGGGCCTCGCCGGCGCGTCGGCGGCGGTGGGCGTGGCCGCCGCCGCCGTGAGCCAGCTCGAGCTGACGCGCTGGGTTGCCTACAAGCTGCGCGGCTCGGCCGCGGCCGCGGGACTGCTGGATAATCCCGGGCGTGTGCTGGCCACGGCCAACACCATCACGACCCTCGGCGTCCTGCTCGCCGCCGGCGCGGTGCCCGCCCTCCTCGCCCAGACGACAGCCACGTTCCTCGGGGTGTTCACGATCACGGTGGGCGTCCCGCTGTTCATCGGCGCGGCGTACCTCGTGCCGCGCGTCGTGGGACGGCGCTGGGCGGAGCTGCTGGTGGCGCGCGCCGTCCCGTGGATGGAACGGGCGGGGATCCTGTTGTCCCCGTTCATTCCCCGGCGCGAGACGTCGACGAGGACGACACTGGCCGCGCTGCTGTCGAGCGCACCCGCGGATGCGCTCGCCGGCACTGACGAGATGGCGGTCGTGTCTGGCGTGTTGGCCTTCGCGGATCGACCCGTCCGGGAATTGATGACGCCGCGCACGGCCATCGTGGCGCTGCCCGAGGGGATGCTCGCGGCTGAGGCGGCGCACGTGATGCAGCAATCGGGATTCAGTCGCTACCCGCTGTATCGGGGCTCCCTCGACCAGGTGATCGGCGTCGCGCACACGCTCGATCTCCTTTCCTGCCAGCCCGACGATCCGGTGCCGGTGCGGCCGCCTGTGACCGTGCCGGGGACGATGCACGCCGCCGACTTGATGCTGGAGATGCAGCGCGGCGGCCGCCATCTTGCGGTCGTGCTCGATGAGTTCGGCGGCACCGCGGGGTTGATCACGTTCGAGGACTTGCTGAAGGAGCTGGTGGGCGAGCTGTTCGAGGCTCCCGCCGCGGCGGTCCCCCCCCCGCCGGCGGCCGAACCGCTCGCCCGTCTGGTCGAGCTCGGGGGGAATACGCCGGTCGCTACGCTCGTCGAGATGCTGGGAGGCGGCGTCACGCTCGACGTCCGCGGCGTACAGACCGTGGGCGGGTTGCTGATCCATGCGCTGGGGCGCATCCCGCGAACCGGGGAGCGCTTCAGCTACCGGGGGCTCGAGTTCGACGTCCTCGCCGCCACCGCGACGCGCGTCGAGCGCGTGGCAGTGCGGCCGGGACCCGTGAGTGTGGTGACGCTCGACCGGCCGGAGGACTACGCCTAAGCGGCCATGGCGAAGAAAAAAGAGTTGACCTACCTAGATCTTGCGGAGGCCTGGCCGGAGCTCGCCGCCGCCGAGCGCGCGCGCCAGCTCAAGCGACTGCCGCCGGACGCGGCACACGAGTTTTTTTGCGATCTCAGCGCCGCCGACCAATCCGATGTCCTCTTGGCGCTCCCGGCCGCGGAGCGTCGGCCGTGGATTCGCCAGCTCGCCCCCGACGACGTCGCGGACGTGATTCAGGCGGCACCCGCGGATCAACGCAGCGGCTTATCCCCGTTACTGGACGAGCCGACGCGCGCCGAGGTCACGGCCTTGCTCGCGTACGCGGAAGACGAGGCGGGTGGCCTGATGAACCCGCGCTACATCCGCGTGCGCCCCGAGATGACCGCGGCCGAGGCGCTGAGCTACTTCCGCCGCCAGGCCCAGGAGCGCAGCGGCCGCGACACGCCGACCTTCGCCTACATACTCGACGCCGAGGGCAAGTTGGTGGGCCAGGTCGGGCTGACCGACCTGATCGCGGCAGATCCCGCGACGAGCATCGCCGACCTGATGCAGACCGACATCGTCACTATTCCCGCGGAGGCCGACCAGGAGGACGTCGCGCGTGTCTTCGCGGAGCACGGCCTCGCCGCCGCGCCGGTCGTGGACGCAGCGGGCCACATGAAGGGCGTAGTCACGGCGGACGATGTCGTGGCGGTCGTCGAAGAGGAGGCCACGGAGGACATTCAGAAACTCGGTGGTTCGGAGGCGCTCGACGCGCCCTACCTGAAAATTGCCTTCGCTCGGATGGTGCGGAAACGGGCCGGCTGGCTCTCGGCCCTCTTCCTCGGAGAGATGCTGACGGCCACCGCGATGGCGTTCTTTGAAGACGAGATCGCCAAGGCCGTCGTGCTGGCGCTGTTCGTGCCGCTCATCATCTCGAGCGGCGGCAATTCGGGGTCCCAGGCTACCACGCTCGTCATCCGCGCCATGGCGTTGGGCGAGGTGCGGCTCCGCGATTGGTGGCGGGTGGTCCGCCGCGAGCTTGCCGCCGGCCTCGTCCTCGGCTCCGTGCTCGGGACGATCGGTTTCCTGCGTATCGTCTTGTGGCACGCGATCACCGGGATTTACGGCCAGCATTATCTGCTGGTCGCACTCACCGTGTTTGCCAGCCTGATCGGCGTGGTCACGTTCGGGACCGTCATTGGCTCGCTCCTCCCGTTCATCCTGCGACGGCTCAGGTTCGACCCAGCCAGCGCATCCGCGCCGTTCGTGGCGACGCTGGTGGACGTGACGGGATTGATCATCTATTTCAGTGTTGCGAGCCTGATCCTGCACGGAACCCTCCTGTGACGGCTGCGACGCCGTTATCCTTAACGCGTATGCGAGTGGACGCGGTGCTCGAGGGCCTGGCGCGCGGCGACACCGCCGCGCTGGCTCGCGCCATCAGCTTGGTCGAGAACCAGCGCGATGGGTTCGAGCGGGTACTCACCCGGCTGCACGCCCGCGTCGGGAGGGGTCAAACCCACCGCATCGGGATCACGGGGCCTCCGGGCGCCGGCAAGAGCACGCTGACGGAAGGGGTGATCCGTGAGTACCGGGGGCGCGGTCTCAAAGTGGCAGTGATCGCCGTCGACCCCACGAGTCCGTTCACGGGCGGCGCATTGCTCGGCGATCGCATCAGAATGGAATCCGTGAGCCTCGACCCCGGAGTGTTCATTCGGTCGATGGCGACCCGCGGCGCCCAAGGGGGCCTCGCCACGACCACCGAAGAGGTTGCGGACGTGCTCGAGGCCTTCGGGTTCGACCGCATCATCATCGAGACGGTCGGAGTGGGTCAGACGGAGCTCGACGTGGCCGCGACCGCCGATACGACGGTCCTGGTGCTGGTGCCGGAATCAGGCGACGGCATCCAAACGCTCAAGGCCGGGGTAATGGAGATCGCCGAGCTGTATGTGATCAACAAGAGCGACCGGCCCGGAGCCGACAAGCTGAAGCAGGAAGTGGAAGTGATGCTGGGCATCCGCCGGGGGAATGCGTTTGCGCACATCACTCCGCACCACAACCCCAGGGCGGCGAAGGACGGCGGAGGACGGCACGAGGCGGCGACCGGGGATGATTGGGAGCCGCCGGTACTCACCACTGTCGCGTCGAAGGGTGAAGGCGTCGCCGAGCTCGCCGCCGCGCTCGACCGGCATCGCGAGTACCTTGCCGGCAGCGGCAAGCAGGCCGAGCGGCGCAAACGGCGCCTGGCAGCCCGGACCCGCGCTGTGGTGAACCGCGCGATCCGCCAATGGGTGTGGGACGAGACGCGGGCCGAGGAGCTGGTGGCTCGGCGGCTCGATGAGGTCGCCACCGGCGCCCGCAGCCCCTACGACGTGGCGGCCGAGATCCTGGACCAGGTGAAGAACGACGGTGGAGCGGGGGGGGGATCGACCACATGAGCATCGAGAAGAAGCCCGTCTACACGCCGGCGGACCTCCAGGGTTTCGACGTGGCGCGCCAACTCGGCCGGCCCGGCGAGTATCCCTTTACCCGCGGCGTCCATCCCACGATGTACCGCGGCAAGCTGTGGACGATGCGACAGTTCGCCGGTTTCGGCAGCGCCGCCGATACGAACCGGCGTTACAAGTTCCTGCTGGAGCACGGCCAGACCGGCCTCTCGGTGGCGTTCGACTTCCCGACGCTTATGGGCTACGACTCCGACCATCCGCGCTCCGAAGGCGAGGTGGGGAAATGCGGCGTCGCAATCTCTTCGCTCGCCGACATGGAGGATCTGTTCCGCGGCATCCCGCTCGACCAGGTCTCGACCTCGATGACGATCAACGGCCCCGCGGCGATCCTCTTCTGTTTCTACGTCGCCGCCGCCGAAAAGCAGGGCGTCCCGATCGCCAAACTTCGTGGCACGGTCCAGAACGATATTCTCAAGGAGTACATGGCCCAGCATGCGTGGGTCTATCCCGTCGAACCGGCGCTCAAAGTCATCGTGGACATGTTTGAATGGGGAGCGACGCACACGCCGCTGTGGAACACGATTTCCATCTCCGGCTACCATATCCGCGAAGCGGGCGCGACGGCCGCGCAGGAGCTGGCGTTCACGCTGGCCAATGGGTTCACCTACGTCGAGCGCGGCATCGCCCGCGGTCTGGACATCGACAGCTTTGCCGCCCGCCTGTCCTTCTTCTGGGACATTCACAACGATTTCTTCGAGGAGATCGCCAAGCTGCGCGCGGCGCGGCGCATCTGGGCACGCCACATGCGCGAGCGCTACCGGGCGACGCAGGCGCGGTCGTGGATGATGCGGTTTCACAGCCAGACCGCCGGCGTCACACTCACCGCGCAGCAGCCCCTCAACAATGTCGTGCGCGTGGCCTATCAGGCGCTGGCGGCCGTGCTCGGCGGCACCCAATCGTTGCACACGAACTCGCTCGATGAAACCCTGGCCCTGCCGACGGAGCAGTCCGTCCAGGTGGCGCTGCGCACCCAGCAGATTCTTGCGCACGAGACCGGCGTGGCCGAGGTGATCGACCCGCTGGGCGGCTCGTATTATGTCGAGGCGCTCACCGATCAACTCGAGCGGGAGGCAGAAGCGTTATTCGCGGAAATCGCATCCATCGGCGGCGTCGTGCAGGGAATCGAAACGGGGTGGTTCCAGCGCCAGATCGCGCGGTCGGCGGCGGCGTTCCAGCGGCAGGTCGAAGCGGGTGCAAGAATGATTGTGGGCGTCAACGAATTCATGTCCGAGGACGATCACCCCGTGGAGATCCTCAAGGTCTCGAACGACGCCGAAGACGGGCAGCGGCGCCGCATGGCCCGCCTCCGCGCCGAGCGTGACAACGCACTGGTCGAGCGCCGCCTCGAGGCATTGCGCCAGGCGGCCGAAGCCGACCACAACGTGATCGGGCCCATGCTCGACTGTGCTCGCGCCTACAGCACGCTGTTTGAGATCCGCCACGCGCTCGAACGCGTGTGGGGCGCGTACCGCGAACCGGTCTTCTTCTAGTCCCATGAGCGCCCTCTCCCCCCCGACGGCAGTCACCGAGCAGGACATTCGCGCCGCGGTCCACCGGCTGGCGGCGATCGAGCCGGGCCCCTACTGGGTGGTGACGTGCTACCTGAAGCTCGAGCCGCGCGACCGCACCCGCGGCAAGTACCTCATCAAGATGAAGAACCGCGTGAAGGAAGCGGCCGCGGCGCTCTCGCGTCAGTCGCTCGCCCACGCGGATCGTGAGGCGATCGCCACCGATCTGGAGCGGGTACTGGACTATCTCGATGACCCCGGTCACCTGCCACACACGCGTGCCATCGCGATCTTCGCGTCCCAGGGACTCGATCTGTTCGAGGCGGTGCCGCTGCCCCACGTGCATAGGTCCCGCCTCGCCGTGGAGCACGAACCGCTGGTGCGTGAGCTCGTCGCGCTCGACGAAGAGTTCGGCACGATCCTGGTGGTGGTGTACGATCGGACCGCGGCCCGCTTTTTTGAGGTCACGGCGTACGACTGCGTGGAGCTGACCGCGCTCGCGGGGATCGGCGCGTCGCGGTCGGGCAAGTTCCATGGCTCCAAGCAGCGGCAGGTAATGGCGCGCGCCGGGACGCCGTCCGGAAGCGCAGGCGAGCACAACTATCACATGCGCATCCGGACTGAGAAGCAGCGCTTCTACGCCCAGATCGCAGACCGGGTCTTCCAGATTCACCGCCAGCGCCCCCTGGCGGGCCTCCTGGTCGGGGGCGTGGGCGTGGACGCCGGCGCCGTCATTCCGCATCTCCACAGCTACGTCCACGATCTGGTGATGGGAGTCGTCAAGCTCAATTCCAAGAAGACGACACCGGCGGAAGTGCGAGAAGCGGCGCTGGCGCTCCGGGAGGAACGGGAGCGGGCTTGGGAACGCGCGCACGCAGATGCCGTGAAAGAGGGCGTGCCGGAGGGATGGGCGGTGAACGGCGTGGATCCCACCCTCAAGGCGCTGTCGCGGGGGCAGGTGCGTACCCTCTTGGCCGATGGCCAGGACGACGATCTCCGCATCGACGACGCGGTGGAAGACGCCCTGCGTCAGCGCGCCCAAGTGGACGTCCTGTACGACGAGAGAGCGCGCCGGGTCGTGGACGGACTGGCCGCGCTGCTCCGCTTCCGCCGCTGATGACTGCGCGTCGCCGTCCGATCCGGATCCTTGTCGCCAAGCCCGGACTCGACGGGCACGATCGGGGCGCCAAGGTCGTCGCGGCGGCGCTGCGCGACGCCGGCATGGAGGTCATCTACACCGGGTTGCACCAGACGCCGGAGATGATCGCCCAGGCAGCGATCCAGGAGGATGTGGACGTCGTCGGGCTCTCGATCCTGTCGGGCGCCCACATGACACTGTTTCCCCGCGTCCGCAAGCTGCTCGACGCCGCCGGCCGCCAGGACGTGCTGCTCACCGGCGGTGGAATTATCCCAGCTGAAGACATGACGGCGCTCGAAGGGCAGGGGACCGGCAAGCTTTTCGGTCCCGGCACACCGACGTCGGATCTCATCAAGTACATCGAGGAGTGGGCGGCGGAGCACGTCGCCGCGTGAGTCGCCTCAAGACGCTGGGTGACGAGTACCGCAAGCTCCGCGCGCGCCTCGAACAGGGAGGCGGGCCGGAGCGGATCAAGCGCCAGCACGATCAGGGGAAGCTCACCGCCCGCGAGCGCATCACCACCTTGCTCGATCCCGAGGCTCCCTGGGTCGAGATCGGCCTGCTCGTCGCGTGGGACCAGTACGACCAGCAGGCACCTGCCGCCGGAGTCGTCACAGGTCTGGGACGCGTGGGCGGGCGCCCCGTCGTGGTCGTCGCCAACGACGCGACCGTGAAGGCGGGGTCGTGGTGGCCCGAGACGATCAAGAAGATCCTCCGCGCCCAGGAGATCGCGATGCGCCAACGCATCCCGATCATCTACCTGGTGGACTCCGCCGGGGTGAATCTCCCCTACCAGGGCGGCGTGTTTCCCGGTCAGTACGGCGCGGCACGGATCTTCTACTACAACTCGATCATGCGACGCTATCTCAAAGTCCCGCAGATCGCCGCCGTGATGGGGCAATGCATTGCCGGAGGCGCGTATCTGCCGGCCCTGTCCGACGTGATCTTCATGGTCGAGGGCACGTCGTTCATGGGTCTGGGCGGGCCGAACTTGGTCAAGGGCGCCACGGGGCAGGTGGTCGACGCCGAATCGCTGGGCGGCGCCACGACCCACACGGCGGTGAGTGCGGTCGCGCATTACCGCGCCAAGAACGACAACGAATGCCTCGCCCGCATCCGTGAGTATGTGGCCCGGCTCCCCCACGGCCCGCCGCCGCGGCGCACCTACCCGGCACCGAAGCGCGATCCCAAGGAGCTCTACGATCTGATCCCTGCCGATCATCGCATGAGCTACGACGTGCGCGCGGTGCTCGAATGCCTCCTCGACGCGGGACGTTTGGACGAGTTCCAGCCCGATGTCGCGCCCGAGATGATTTGTGGGCACGGCGCCATCGAGGGCCGGCAGGTGGCCGTGATCGCCAACTCCCGCGGCGTGATCAAAAGCCAGAAGAAGGGCGCGGCACCGAAAATTGGAGGGATCATTTATACCGAGAGCGCGGAGAAAGTGGCCTACTTCATCGAGAACGCCGATCGCGAGCGGCTGCCATTGCTCTTCATCCAGGACGTCTCCGGCTTTATGGTCGGGACGGAGGCCGAGCACTCGGGCATCATCCGGGCCGGTGCGCGCTTCGTGGAAGCCATGGCGACGGCGACCGTCCCCAAGCTGGTCCTCACCGTGAATCACGCCTCAGGCGCTGGCTACTACGCGATGGCGGGACAAGGGTTCGACCCCGACTTCATTGTGTCGTGGCCAACCGGCCGGATGGGCGTCATGGAGGGAGAGTCGGCGATCCAGGCGGTCTACGGTGCCGATGCCACGAAGCCCGATAACGCCGCCGCGGTCGACAGCATGCGGGCCGACTACGAGCAACAGCTCGATGCCAAGTTCGCCGGGGCCCGCGGCTTCGTGGACGCCATTCTGACGCCTGAGGAGACGCGCGACACCCTCGCGTTCCTGTTGGAAGTGTCCACGGAGTTCACCGGCCCACATCTCGGAGTCTTTGCATTGCCGAGTCTCTCATGAAGCGGTCCCTCCTCTCCGTTCTCGTCGCTCTCGCGACCGCCTGTGCCAGCAGCAAGGCGGGCCCCCCCACCGGACCGACGCCCGAAAAAAAGCGCGCCCCCCCCGGCACCCCGGGAACGGTCAATGCGTCCCCGGCGCCCACACCCCCGACGCAGGCGGACGGGAGCCGCACACCGCAGCCGGCCGTGGAGCCGCCGGTGGCGTTCATGCTTGGCCTCATGCCGCTGAAAAGCACCGGTGTCGACGTCTTCCGCACCGCCCACCCCAATTACGATGGCCGCGGTGTGTTGATCGCCATTCTCGACAGCGGGCTAGACCCCGGCGTCCCGGGGCTCATCACGACCAGCACCGGCGCCCCCAAGGTGATCGAGCTGCGCGACTTTTCCGGTGAAGGCCGCGTCACGCTGGCGCCGTTCGCCGAGCCGACGGAGAGCGAGATGCACGGTGCCGCCCGGATCGGCCGGCTGACGACCGCAACGACGTGGTATCGGGGCGTGTTTCGCGAGCTGCCGCTGGGCCGGCCGCCGGCCGGCGACGTCAACGGGAATGGCCGCAACACGGATATCTTCCCCGTTGTCGTGGTAAAGGCGTCAGATGGGTGGGTGGCGTTTATCGATACGAACCTCGACGGCTCGTTCGAAGACGAGATGCCGCTGCATGACTACCGGCAGGGCCGCGAGACGATCGCGCTGGGCACGCGGCCGCTCACACTGGTCGCCAACTTCAACGAGCGGGATGGCGTACCCACGCTGGATCTCTTCTTCGACACGTCGGGACACGGGACCCACGTCGCCGGCATCGCCGCCGGGTACAACCTGTTCAACGTGACCGGTTTTCACGGCGTGGCGCCGGGCGCGCAGCTCATCGGACTCAAAATCGCCAACAACGCGCGCGGCGGCGTCAGCGTGCACGGCAGCATGATGCGCGCGATCGACTACGCGGCCCGCTTCGCCGCGCAACGTAACCTGCCGCTCGTGCTGAATCTGAGCTTCGGCGTGGGCAACGAGCATGAAGGGCGGGCCGTGATCGATTCGATCGTGGACGCGTTTCTGCTGACGCATCCCGAGGTGGTGTTCGCGATCAGCGCGGGCAACGACGGCCCCGGACTCTCGACGATGGGCTTCCCGGGCTCGGCAGACTTGGCCCTGTCGGTCGGCGCGACGTACCCGGGGGTCTTCGCCCAGGCGCCCAAGCCGGGTGTCCCGCCCGCTCGCGACGTGCTCGGGTGGTTCAGCGCCCGCGGCGGGGAGCTCGCCAAACCGGACATCGTCACGCCCGGCGTCGCGTTCTCGACCGTACCGCCGTGGGCGACGGGCGGGGAGATCAAGGGCGGCACCAGCATGGCCGCGCCACACGCGGCCGGCCTCGTGGCGTGCCTCGTGTCGGCCATGGCGCAAGAAGGACGGCGCACCAGCGCCGCGGAGCTGATCCAGGCGTTGCGCGTGTCGGCACATCCGTTCAGCGGGGCCCGCATCGTGGATCAAGGGGCGGGAACGCCGGTCCTCGAGCTGGCCTACCAGTGGCTGAAGGCGGGGCACCAGGGCTCCACCTACGGAATCCACGCGACGACCGGGGCGTCGGCCGCGTACCGGCGTAACGGACTCGCGGGCCCCGCGGATACCCTCGAGACGTTCGCGGTGCGGCATCTCACCGGACTGCGGGCGGCGCAGTTCGTCTTGCGCGCCGATGTTGCGTGGCTCGGGGTCGAGGACACGGTGGACGCGGCCCCGCGCGTGACGCAGATCCCCGTGCGCTATCGGCGCAGCGCCCTCATGACGCCCGGGGTATACGTGGGAACGGTGACGGCGCTCAACCCCCGCGATACGCTGGCGGGCCCGCTATTCACACTCGTCAATACCGTGATCGTGCCCCTTGACCTGGCGTCGAAACCGCTCTTCGACGAACGCCGGGCCGTGGGACCCGCGGCCGTGCAGCGCTACTTCCTGCGGGTCGCGCAGCCGGGCGCGACGCTGCGGGCGACGGTGACCGTGCCCGACTCCCAGTCGCAGCAAGCGACGGTGCGTCTCTACGAGCCGAACGGTGCGCCCGCACGATCCGCGCCCCAGGACGTCGACATCGGGGGACGCGACGACCCGGGCACCGCGGTCGTCACCGTCCGCGGTGAGGATCTCGTGCCGGGGGTGTACGAGCTCGACGTGATCGCGCCACCACTTGCCGCCGTCACCGCGACCGTGCGCGCTGATCTCGGGCCCGTGGCCCTCACCGCCGTAACCGCAGGCAGTGCGAGTCTCGAGGCATCCAGCGTGCTGCCCGGGTCCGGAACGGTGACGGGGGAGGTTATCCACCGGCTCGTTGGCGCGGAGCGAACCTATACGGTCGCGGGTCGGGGGCAGCCCGCCGAGACCTTACTCGTGCGAGCCCCCGCGTGGACGAAGCGCGTGGAGGTGGACGTGGACCTGTCGCCTGACCTATGGGACGAGCTCACGGATTTCAGTGTCACGGTATACGACTCCACTGAACAGCAAGTGCGGGGGGGCAACGAGGCGGTGAACTACGCGTTCGGGCGGTTGAGCTTCGCGCTCCCCGATTCGCTCGCCGGCCGCTTGCTCACCGTGGAGCTGTATCCCGCGTTTGCGCGCATCGCCGCCCACCCGTGGCGCGGCACCGCCCGCATCCGCTTCCTCGGCCCCGACGAGCCGGTTGGGGAGGGCGGCGAGATCGCAGTCGTCGCGGGTGGGCGTGTCGCGGTGAAGGTGCCGGCTGCCCCGGCCCTGGAGCTGCCGGATGGGTTCGGCGCCTTGATTGAGACACGCGTCTCGACCCAGGCCGGCGCCGTGGCGGCGCGGCGCAGTACAGTACCAGGCGGCGCGCGGTGAGCGCTGCGCGGGCGAACGGCGTCCGGATCGCGGCCGGGCAGGGATTCTGGGGAGATTGGCTGGAAGCGCCGTACCGCCAGGTGACGGGCGGGCCGGTCGACTACCTGATGATGGACTATCTCGCCGAAGTGACGATGTCCATCCTGCAAAAACAGAAATCCCGCGATTCGTCGCTCGGGTACGCGACCGACTTCGTGACGCAAATGCAGCGGATTCTTCCCACCGTGATCGAGCGGGGCATCAAGGTCACGGCCAACGCGGGCGGCGTGAACCCGCGCGCCTGCGCCGACGCCGTCGCCACCGTTACGAAGCAGCTCGGGTTCGAAGGCAAACTCACAATCGGCGTCGTCACCGGGGACGATCTGCTGGGCCGTCTGGATGGGTTGATCGCGCGGGGGCACCAGCTCAAGAACCTCGATACCGGCCGTCCGCTGCGCGACGTGCGGGATCGCGTGCTCGCGGCGAACGCCTACCTGGGCGCGGCCCCGGTCGTGGAGGCGTTGCGACGCGGCGCCCAGGTCGTTATCACGGGACGCGTGACCGATACCGGCCTCACACTGGCGCCCCTGATGCACGCTTTCGATTGGGCGCCCGATGCCTGGGACCTGATCGCGGCGGGCACGGTGGCGGGGCATATCATCGAGTGCGGCGCCCAGGCGAGCGGCGGCAATTGCCTCATCGATTGGGAGCAGATCCCCGATCTCGCCAACGTCGGCTACCCGATCGTGGAGGCGCGGCCCGACGGGACGTTCGACATCGTCAAGCATCCCGGCACCGGCGGCCGCATCAGCGTCGCCGGAGTCACCGAACAGCTCGTTTACGAGATGGGCGATCCGCGCGACTACATCACGCCCGACGGCGTGGCGGAATTCACGAGCATCCGGCTGGCTCAGGCGGGGAAGAATAGGGTGCGCGTATCGGGAGTCAGAGGCAAGCCCGCCACGGACAAGCTCAAGGTGTCGATCGCTTACTTCTACGGCTACAAGGCGGTGGGGACGCTCGTCTACGCCTGGCCCGACGCACTGAAGAAAGCCCAGGCGGCCGATCGCATCTTGCGGCAGCGGCTCAAGGACCTGAAGCTGCGGTTCGAGGCGATCCACACGGAGTTCGTCGGGGCCAACGCGACGCACGGAGCCCTGGCCCTGAACGAGCTCGATCCGGCTCAGATTCCCGAAGTGCAGCTGCGGATCGGAGTGCGGGCGCCGGACAAAGCGCCTGTGGATCGCTTCACGCGCGAGATTGCGCCGTTGATACTGAACGGTCCCCCCAGTGTGACGGGATTCGCGGGGGGACGGCCCAAGCCGGAAGAGATCGTGGCGTACTGGCCGGCGCTGATCGACAAACGAATGGTCGAGCCATCGGTGGAGCTGGTCGAAGCATGAAACGGCGCCTACTCGATCTGGCCCACGCCCGGTCGGGCGACAAGGGCGATACGGCCAATGTTGGCCTGATTGCGCGCAAGCCCAAGGACTATCCCCTGCTGGTGAAACACGTGACGGCGGCGCGCGTGGCGCGGCATTTTAAGGGCATGATCAAGGGACCGGTTGAACGCTTCGAGCTGCCCAATCTCCACGCCCTCAACTTCCTGCTGCATGGTGCCCTCGATGGAGGCGGAACGATCTCGCTCAAGACGGACGCGCAAGGGAAGGTCTTCTCGACCGCGCTGCTACGGATGGAGATCGAGGTGAAGCGGTGAGCCCCGCCCCCGCCGATCACGTTCTGGTCAGCGTGGCTGCCGGCGTCCTCACGGCGACGCTGAACCGGCCCGATAAGCGGAACGCGATCGATACTGCGATGATCGACGCGCTGCTCGCTGCCCTCGAGCGTGCCGATCTGGATGGGGACGTGCGGGTCGTGGCCGTGCGCGGCGCGGGGCAGGACTTCTGCGCCGGGATGGATCTGCACGAGCTCTTGGCGTCAGCGGATCACAGCACGGAGCAGAACCGGCAGGCCGCGCTCCACTTCGCGGGCATCTTCGTACGCATGCGCCGGCTACCCAAACCGGTCGTTGCGCTCGTGCAGGGGCGGGCACTGGCCGGCGGTTGCGGGGTCGCCACGGCGTGCGACCTGGTGCTGGCCGCGGAGTCGGCTCAGTTCGGGTATCCCGAGGTGCAGCGCGGATTCGTTCCCGCCATCGTCATGACGATGCTGCGGCGGGCGGTGGGGGAGAAGGTCGCGTTCGATCTCGCGGCCACCGGCCGCCTCCTGAACGGCAGCGAAGCGGCCGCGGTGGGACTCGCGTCCCGGGTCTATGAGGACCTCGATTTCGAGGAGCAGGCCGGCAAGGTGTTGCGTATCCTGGCCGACGTGAGCCCGTCGGCGCTCGCATTCACCAAACAGCAGTTCTACCAGCTCGACGGTCTCGACTTTGAAGCGGGGCTGCGGCTCGGCGCAGACGTGAACGCCGTGAGCCGCAGTACGCCGGACTTCCGCGCCGCGCTGACGGCGTTTCTCAAAAAGTGATTAGCTTGTGTGTATAGACCCCTAGAGGATGCCATGCGCAATCTGAACGTCCCGATGTACGATCCGGAGATGGTCCGCCCGATGCGGGAAGAGCTCACCCGTCTGGGCTTCGAAGAGCTGCGGACCCCCGATGAAGTGGATGCGGTGCTAACCCGTGAGCGAGGGCCCACGCTCGTCGTAGTGAATTCGGTGTGCGGTTGCGCGGCCCGCAACGCGCGCCCGGCGGCGGCCTTGGCCGTCCAGCACGCGCGCCGTCCGGCACGGCTGGTGACGGTGTTCGCCGGCCAGGATGCCGACGCCACTGCCCGGGCCCGGAGCTATTTCACCGGCTACGCGCCCTCGTCACCGCAAATCGCGCTGCTCAAGGACGGGGAGGTCGCTTTCATGCTGGAGCGGCGCAACATCGAGGGCCGGAACGCGCGCGACATCGCGGCCGACCTGACCGCCGCGTTCGACCGCCACTGCTAACGACCCGTCAAGACGACAAACCGCCCGGCGCGGGTTGGCGCGCCGGGCGGTGCGGTTCAGTACGGCGGTGCGGCTAGAGGATCTTACCGCGCCGCACGCGGAAGTCGACGATCTGCTGCGTCCAGCTCCACAAAGAGTCCTGCTGCTCCAGCGCGACGCCCTGCACCTCGTGGCGGCGCCAGCCGGCCATCACCTGTTCGTCCTGCGTCCAGATTTTCACCCGGTTGCGCGGCACGAGGCGCTCCCAGTTCTGCGCCACCGTCGGTTGGGCGTACAGCAGTCGCACGGTGACATTGCGCGACAGGTATTCGATCGGGCTGACATCGATCTTGGCATAGAGCTGAGCAGGTGGCAGGCGCCCCGCACCGGGGAAGTCGGGGACGCCGTCCGAGAACAGGACGATGTTGAGGGGTGCCAGCACGAGGTTTTGCCGCTTGATGTGCACGGCGGTCCGCTGGAAAAAGGAGTTGAAGTCCGTGATCGGATCTTCTTCTGGGAACCAGCGACGCAGGTCCGCCTCGATCTGCTCCGGTGTCCTCCCCGTCAGGTCCTGAATGGGGTGGAAAGTCTTGGGCTGCCCGACTCGCTCGCCGCCCAGTGAGCCAACGAAGACGTCGGTGGCTTGCTTCAAGCCGCCTAGCGCGTTGACATGGGCGTAAATGTAGAGCGACGCGAAGCGCAACGCGGGGTCGAACTGGCCGCTTTTCCGGAACGAGCCGGAAATGTCGAGACCCACGACGAGCGTCGAGCGCGGCGGCGGCGAATTCGCCTGCGGCTTGCACGCAACCAAGCCGAGGAGGAACAGTCCCGCGATGGCTCGCTTCATCGGGCCACCTCGCCGCTGACCCGAGCCGGGAAATGCGACGCGGCCATAACGTCGTCGATCGACTTGAAGGGCAACGTGAAGTGGCCGCGGCCCGTGAACACGACGAAGGCAAAGTTGAGTCCCGCCGCAACCACTTGGAGCACCGGCAGCGACATGAGCTCGAATAACTCGCGGGATTCCTTGCGGAACCACTCGCGCTCGGCTTTGAGCGCCGCAATCGGACCACGCCAGAAGTCCCCGATCGCCGACGCGTGCGAGACCGCTGCGCCATGCTCCTGGCCAAACGCCTGCCGTCCCAGCAAGCCGATCATGGCCGGGGCACCGAAGCGCCCGAACAGGAACCAGGTCATGCCGCGCACGCCGACCCAGCCGAAGAAGGCGAGACCGATCGTGCCGAACACGCCCAGCTGGATTCCTTGCTGTGCGAGCCACGGCGTCATCGCGTCGACCAGCTCGCGATAGAGGAAAAGCACCTCGAACATCGCGACCGCGATCTCGACCAGGACCATGAATACGATATTGCCGGTCTGACGCGCCTTGATGGCGTCGTTCAGCACCTGGATGCACGCGAAGCTGCCGGCGATGATGATCGCGAGGAAGATCCAGAGGATGAGGACGAGCGCGAACGCATTGACCTCATAGCCCGTGAGGTCGGCCAGCAGCTCGCTCATCGTCGGGCGGAGCGTGAAGGTGAAGATCGTCGCCTCGACCGCCGACCAGACGAGCAGCAGGAAGAAGGCCGGCCACGGAACGCCCGGACGGCGCGAGGTCGCGTCGAGGACCGCGAGCGGCGAGGTGACCGCGCCCTTGAGGGTCCCCCAGACGAGCTGGACGGCCGCCTTGATCAGGCCCCACACCCAACCCAGGAGCACGATGAGGAAGCGCACTAGGCCGGCCCAGTAGAACCACACCATGCGCAGCGCGTCCCACCAGGCCATCAACACCGACTGAAGCAGCGTCACCGAGCGCGCCAGGCGGAAGGGAATCGTGTACAGAGCGACCATCGTGCCCCAGATCCCGGCGATCAGCGCCGCGGCGGGGAGGAGCAGGAGGATGGCGCTGCCGGCCAGACTCCAAAACGTTTGGCCCCGGAGCACGAAACCGATGACCCGTGCCTGGAACGGAACGATCCACGCGAGCCCAGCCATCACCCAGTCGAACAACTGCGACAGGATGAAGCTCCATTGCTGGGTCTGCGCGGTGGTCACGGCAACGATGGAGTCTTGCATATGCCTGGGGCCTCCCTGGGGTGAGACGGCGATGCCGACGCCCCCCGGCAAGGGGGATCCGGCGGCCCCATTGTTATAAACGGAACCCGACAAGTCAAGAAACAACGGGGTGACGGGCGTCACGGACCGCACGCGACTTGCGCAAAACGCCCGCGCAGAGCTACTCATCTGGTGTGTCGGATGACCCGAAGCGGCTGATCGTCGTCGGCGACCGCGTGCTCATCGCGCCCGCCGAGGGTGAGGAGCGCACGACGGTCGGGCTCTATCTCCCTCCGACGGTGCTCGAGGGCCGACAGGTGCAGGAAGGCCGGATCGTCGCCACCGGGCCGGGGACGCCCATGGCCGAACCTGCCAGCATGGATGAGGAACCCTGGAAGATCCACGGCCCCGACGTGAAGTACCTACCGATGCAAGCGGAACTGGGCGATTACGCGCTGTTCTTCCGGAAAGCCGCCGTCGAGATCACATTCGAGGGCAAGACGTACCTCGTAGTGCCACAGGCGGCGATTCTCGTTCTCGTGCGAGGTGGAGGCGGAGGAGCGGCGAGTCATGGCTGACATCGGCTGGGCACGCAGTCGCGGCAATCGCGCCGAAGGGCAGGGTATGCGCCGCGGGGCGTGGTACCGCGTCGTCGAGGATCCCAAGAAGGATTACGTCGTGCTGGACGTGCACCACGTGGAGATCCGGATCCCCCGCGCCGATCTCGAGATCCGCGGGGAGCGGCCCACGGCGTGGAGCGTCGTGCGCCAGCCCTACCTCGTGTGTCCGGGATGTCACTCCCGCTCCGTGATTGCCGAGGGGGTGCGGGATGCGAAGTGCGCCGAGTGCGGGCGCAGCTACCCGATCGACTGGAAGGACGCCGGCTAGGCTTCTGGCGGGACGTAGGGCGCCGGCTGTGGGGTCTTTAGCTCCGGATTCTCTTGCCTGGCGCACAGATGCTCGAGCAGCTCGATCTGCCGCTTCTGGATGTGCCACAGCTCGTGCCACTGCTTGAATCGCAATGAGTCCATCTTGTCGTGCAGGTCCCGGATTTCGATCTCCGCCATCAGATTGATTTCGTAGTCCTGCTGGGCATGGATCCTGTCCTTCTCTGACTGGCGGTTTTGGCTCATCATGATGACCGGCGCTTGCAGGGCGGCGAGCGTAGACAGCACCAGGTTCAAGAGAATGAATGGGTAGGGATCGAAGGGATGTCTCGCGAGCACCCATGCGTTCACGACCATCCAGACCACCAGGACTCCCCCGAAAATCCCGATGAACGGCCAGCTGCCGCCAAAGCGTGCCACGCGGTCGGCCACGTGCTGGCCGAAGGTCATCCCCGCATCGAAGTCCCGGTGCACCACCTTACTCACTCGACCGCGTCGCGTGATTTTCGAGACGACGGCGTGCTCGATGTCCGATAGCTTCCGGTACTCGGCTTCGAGATAACCGACGAACTTCTTCGCCCGGTACTGCTCCAGACAATTCGGGCAGATTCCCCGCTTCGCGTCCCAGTCTGGACGATCCAGCCGGATCAGATCAAGGATGCGGTCTTCCAGTTTTTGCGGCGACGCCAGCGTGCGTCCTTCGACCGACGTGCCACAGAGCGAGCAATTCACCTTGGCCATTGCGAGCGCCTCCTAGGGCGTAGTCGAGCGCTGGGGAGCAGGGGGGGCAGGGGGGGCAGGGGGGGCAGGGGGCAGGACCATGTGCAGATTGCGCACAAGAAACGCCCACCGATCGGTTTGCTCTTCGATGATCTTGGCAGTGGGCTTGCCGGCGCCATGCCCAGCCTTGGTTTCGATACGGATCAGCACCGGCGCGGGGCCGGCCTGCGCCGCCTGCAGCGCGGCGGCGTACTTGAAGGAATGCCCGGGCACCACGCGATCATCGTGGTCGGCGGTGGTGATGAGTGTCGCGGGATACTGCGTCCGCGGCTTGAGATTCTGCAGCGGCGAGTAGCGATAAAGGAACGGGAACTGCCCCACGCTGTCCGCCGAGCCGTATTCCGTGACCCACGCCCAGCCGATCGTGAATTTGTGAAACCGTAGCATGTCCATCACCCCGACGGCCGGGACGGCCGCGCCGAACAGCTCCGGGCGCTGATTCAGCACCGCGCCCACCAAGAGCCCACCGTTCGAGCCGCCCCCAATCGCGAGCTTTGGGGGCGAGGTGTACCGCTCCGCGATCAAGTACTCGGCGGCCGCAATGAAGTCGTCGAACACATTCTGCTTGCGCTCGAGCATGCCCGCCTGGTGCCACTCCTCCCCGTACTCGGCCCCACCGCGGAGAATCGGCTGCGCGTATACCCCACCCATCTCGAGCCAGGCGAGCACCCCGATCGAGAACCCGGGCGTGAGATTGACGGTGAATCCGCCGTAGCCATACAGGTACGTCGGGTTTGAGCCGTCCTTCTTGAGGCCCTTCTTGTAGGTGAGGAACATCGGCACGCGCGTGCCGTCCTTGCTGCGATAGAACACCTGGACCGTCTCGTAGACCGACGGATCCAACGCGATCTCGGGCGCTTTGAAGATGCTCGAGCGTCCCGTCGTGAAATCGTGCCGGAAGATCGTCGTGGGGTACAGGAACGACGTGAACGCGTAGAACATCTCGGTATCGCGCCGCTCGCCGCTGACCTGCACGATCGAGCCGAGCGTGGGGAGTGGGACTTCGCCGAGCGGCTTCCCCTCCAGCGCGAAGAGCCGCAGCTGCGAGTAGGCGTCATGAAGGTAGCGGGCGACGAACGTGTTGTGGATGATCTGCACGCCCTCGAGCACGTCGGGCGCCTGCGGAACGACCTCGCGCCAGCTGGCTCGCTCGGGCCGGCGCGTGTCCACCGCGATGATGCGCTTGCGGGGAGCGTCCTGATCGGTCGAGAAGTAGAAGACGGGACCGTCGTTCCCCACGAACTCGTAGGCGGCGTCGAAGTCGTCGAGCAGATGCACGACCGGTGCCTCGAGCTTGGGGCGTTTGGCGTCGCCCAGGTCCTGATAGTAGACCCGGTTGCGCCGGTCGGTGCCGAGCCAGACGGAGTAGACCGCGTAGCGACCGTCGGCGCTCACCTCGACCCCAAAGCCCCAATCGGGGTGATCGGGCCGCTCATAGATCAAGCGGTCGGCCGACTGGTCCGTGCCGAGGCGATGGAAGTAAACCTTCTGATCACGGTTCACATCGAGTAGCGGATCGGCGCCGGCGGCGGGCTCGGGATAGCGACTATAGAAGAATCCCAGTCCATCGTGCGTCCATGCGGCGCTGGAGAACTTGATCCACTTCAGACGGTCGCTGCGGTCCTGCCGCGTGGCGACATCGCGCACGTGAAATTCCTGCCAATCCGATCCGCTTCCCGACGTGCCCCAGACCATCGCACGCCCATCCTCGGACAGCGCGAGGATCGACAACGCGACGGTGCCATCCGCCGAGAGGGTGTTAGGATCGAGCAGGACCTGCGGCTCGGCCGTGAGCGATCCTTGCGTGTACAGCACTGACTGATTTTGCAGCCCGGAATTCTTGAAGAAGAAGTACCGCCCGCCCTTCTTGAACGGCGCCCCGTACTTGGGATAGTCCCACAGCTCGGTCAGCCGGCGGCGAATGCGCTCCCGCTCGGGAATCTGCCCCAGGTATGCGAACGTCACCTGGTTCTCCGCTTCGACCCACGCCCGGGTCTCGGGGGAATCGACGTCCTCCAGCCAGCGGTAGGGGTCGGCGACTTTGGTCCCGTGGTAATCGTCGACCACGTCGCCCTTGCGGGTGGGCGGGTATGTCAGAGGAGGCGACTGCGCGTCAATCGTCGAAGTCATCACCACAGCCAGCAAAGGTAGGATTTTGAGAGCGCTCATAGCGCGTAAACGTGCCCACCTCCGCGCTTTTGGGGTAGGGGGGCGCCGGCGGACGGATGATTTCGTTGGGCCATGTGCGCGTTCGCCGGCGGCCTGGACGCCGCCCGCCGGGTGCTCGAGGACCGATTCGGCTACCCCAGGTTCCGGATCCACCAGCTGAAGGTGCTCGGCCCGCTCCTCGCGGGCCGCAACGTGCTCGCAGTCCTGCCGACAGGGGCGGGGAAGTCCCTCTGTTTTCAGGTTCCCGCCCTCCTCACTGAGGGTCTGACCCTCGTCGTGTCGCCGCTGATCTCGCTGATGCAGGATCAGGTCGGCGCGCTGCGCCGCCGGGGGATCGCCGCGGCGTACGTGAACAGCCAGCTCGATGCCGAGCAGCGTCGCATGATCTTGGACTCGACGCTCGCAGGCCGGGTCACGCTGCTGTACTGCGCTCCCGAGCGGCTCCCCTCCCTCACGCGGCGCTTGCTCGGCGCCACCACCTCGGTCGCGCTGCTGGCGATCGATGAAGCGCACTGCATCACGGAGTGGGGAAATGAATTCCGCCCCGTGTATCGCCGGCTCGGCGTGTTTCGCGCCCAGCTGGGTCATCCGCTCACGATTGCGCTGACCGGTAGTGCCACCCCGGCGGCGCGTGCCGACATCCTCGCCGTCCTCCGGATCCCCGACGCCGAGGTCGTCGTGACGTCGTTCGACCGGCCCAATCTGACATTTGCGGTTCGGCGCGTGCGCGACGACCGGGAGCGATTCGCGCTGCTGCGCGCACTCGTGCGTGCCGCCTCCCAGGAGCGAAGCGCGGGCGCCTCGCTCGTCTACACACCCACGCGACGGTTGACCGAGCTCGTCACCCGGGCCCTGGGCCGCACCAGCGTGCGCGCCGCGCCCTACCACGCGGGCCTCACCGCCGGCACGCGCCGCCGCGTGCTGCGCGCATTCCTCGCCGACCAGGTGAGCGTCATCGTCGCGACGAGCGCGTTCGGGATGGGGATCGACAAGCCGGACGTTCGTCAGGTGATCCATTGGGGACCGCCGCCGACGCTCGAGGCCTACTATCAGGAGGCGGGCCGCGCGGGCCGGGATGGGCGCCCGTCCGATTGTCGCATCCTGTGGCGCCCCCAGGATTTCGGCTGGGGTAGCATCGCAGCGGCCATGCGCCGCTATGTCGAGGCCCGGCGCTGCCGGCGGCGTATGCTGCTCGAGTATTTCGGAGAAAGGGCGGGGGGTTGTACCGGATGCGACATGTGTGAGCCCGCTCGGGGATGAGCCGATGGTCGTGCTATATTTCCCAAATGCACGATTCGCTCTACTTCTCCGACCACCATCTCCAGGTCCGCGAGATGGTCCGAGACTTCGCCCGTAACGTCGTGAAGCCGACCGCCCGCCAGTACGATCTCGAGAGCCGATTCCCCTGGGACAATGTCAAGCAGATGGCAGATCTGGGCCTGTTCGGCATTCCGTGGCCGGAGGAGCTGGGCGGCTCCGGGATGGATTACCTCTCTTACATCACGGTGATCCACGAGCTCGCCAAAGTGGATGCGAGCCACGCGATCACCGTCAGCGCGCACACGACGCTCGGCACCTCGCCCATCGTGGACTTCGGTACCGAGGAGCAGAAGCAGCGCTTCGTCCCGCTGCTCGCGACAGGGAAGGTGCTCGCCGGGTTTGGGCTCACCGAGCCGGGCGCTGGATCGGATGCGGGCGGCACCAAGACCACCGCCGTAGATCGCGGTGATCACTACGTGCTCAACGGATCCAAGATCTTCATCACCCATGCCGGCGTGGGCGAGGTATTCGTCGCCACGGCGCGCACCGACCCCTCCGCGAAACGCACGCACGGCATTACGGCATTCATCGTCACGAAAGACACGTGCGACCTCGACGAGGCACAGCGCGTCGGCATCGGTCATGCCGCCGAGTTGCCCAAATGCCGCGGCGTGATGGCGGGTAAGAAGGAGGACAAGCTGGGATGGCGGGCTTCCGACACCCGGGAACTCATCTTCCAGGACGCCGTCGTGCCCAAAGAAAACGTCCTCGGGCCCGTGAACAACGGCTTCCGGCAGTTCTTACATACCCTCGATGGTGGGCGCATTGGAATTGCCGCGCTGTCTCTCGGACTTGCGGAGGGTGCCCTCGAGGAGTGCCTGACGTATACGTCCACTCGTAAGCAGTTCGGCAGGCCCGTCGCAAGCTTCCAGGGCGTGCATTTTTCCCTCGCCGACATGGCGACGGAGATCGAAGCCGCCACCCAGCTCGTCTACCACGCCGCCTGGCTCAAGCAGCACGGCCACTCGTTCAAGAAGGAAGCAGCCATGGCGAAGCTGTACGCCTCCGAGCTGTGCATGCGGGCCACGACCAAGGCTGTTCAGCTGCATGGCGGCTATGGCTATACGACCGAATACCCGGTTGAGCGGATGATGCGGGACGCCAAGATCTGCGAGATCGGGGAAGGGACGAGCGAGATTCAGCGCATCGTCATCGCCCGTCAGCTCCTGGGGCATCTGATTGATTGACGTAAGTCACCACTCACCTTAGCTTTACCGCATGCATTGGTCGCTGGCGTCTCTCAGCCGCCTCTCCAATCGATTCATCTCTTCGCCCGCGCTCCGCGTTCCGGGCGAGTTGGACTATTGCTGGGATAACCACAGGCTCCCACGCGGGTGTTTCCCGCCCGGGAGCGAGGGTAAATGCTTTGAAGCGCGAGATTCTCATCAGCGGAAGCCCGCGGGAAACCCGCGTGGCGATCCTGGAAGACGACCGCCTTGTTGAGCTCCTGGTCGATCGTCCCGACAATCGCCGTTCGGTCGGCGATATCTACCTCGGCAAGGTCGAAGCGGTGTTGCCGGGCATCCAAGCCGCCTTCGTCGACATCGGCGCTGAAAAGAGCGCCTTCCTCCACGCCTCTGATCTAATCGAGTCGGAGGAGGACGAAGAGCCCGAGGACCGGGCGGATGATGTTGACGATGAGAACGGGGGGAGCGGATCGAACGGGGAAGGGAATGGCGGCGACCAGGCCGGCGTTAATCGGCGTGGCCGCGATCGCTCGCTGCGGCGCAGGCAGGCTCCCAACATCGGCGACGAGTTGAAGCGCGGGCAAACCAAGCTCGTCCAGGTCATCAAAGAGGCCATTGGGACCAAGGGACCACGCGTCACCGCGCAGGTCTCGCTCGCCGGCCGGTTTCTCGTCTACATGCCGTTCGCTTCCAAGGTCGGCGTCTCCCGCAAAATCGAAGCCCGCGACGTGCGCGCCAAGCTTCGCGACATGGTCGCGAAACTCGTCCCCGCAGACTCCGGTGGCTGGATCATCCGCACCGTCGCCGACGATCTGACGGAGGCGAGCTGCAAGCGGGAGATCGACCACCTGATCGGCCTCTGGAAAAAGATCAAGCGGAAGGCGGCGTCCGGACGTGCCCCGGCGCTGGTGCAGCGTGAGACCAGCCTCACCCGGGGGATCGTTCGCGACCTGCTGTCCGACAAAGTCGACTTGCTCCTCGTGGACTCGAAACTCCTCTACAACGAGATCGAGCAGTACTTGAAGCAAATCGATCCGGAACTCTTGCCGCGGGTCAAGCTGTACCAGGCCGAAACAGCACTATTCGACGAGTACGACATCGAGGCGGAGATCCGCAACCTGTTCAAGCAGCGGGTGGACCTCCCGACCGGCGGCTACCTCATCATTCAACCGACCGAGGCCTTGATCTCCATCGACGTCAACACCGGCCGCTACACCGGGAAGCGAGATCCCGAGAGCACGATCCTGCGCACCAACGTCGAGGCGGCCCGCGAGGTCGCGCGGCAGCTGCGGCTGCGCGACGTCGGCGGGATCATCGTGGTGGACTTCATCGACATGGAGACCCGCTCGAACCGCGACAAGGTACTGCAGGAGCTGCGTGCCCACCTCGGGCGGGACCGGGCGCGCACCCGCGCCTTCGCCGTCTCCGAGCTGGGACTGATCGAGATGACGCGGCAGCGGGTCCGGCCCTCGCTATGGCAGTCGATGACGATTGAGTGTCCGACGTGCACGGGGACGGGCCGCGTGTTCCGGCCCGAAGTCGTGGTGCGCCGCATGGAGCGCTCGCTCAAGCGCGCGGGAGCCGACCACAAGGAGCGTCAGCTCGCCGTCCGGCTGCACCCCGAGGTGGCGCTCTACCTCGTGGAGCAGGAGCCTAACTTCTTGCGTCAACTGGAGAAGCAAACCGGGCTCGAGCTCGAGGTGCGGGACGATCCGATGATGCGGCTCGACGAATTCCGGATGATGGCGAAGCCGGCGGGAAGGGACGTGACCGAATTGTACGCCGTCGCGTAGCACTTGACCGAAGTCCGTATCGCGATTAGAGTTCCGGCCCTATGTCCTACGTCATTTTCACCACCGGTGGCCAGCAGTTCCGAGCCGAGCCCGGAGCCACGATCAAGGTCCCGCTGCTCGCCGCCGAGCCCGGGAGCGAAGTCACCTTCGACCGGGTGCTGTTCGCGAGCGACGGCAAGAACCTGCAGACCGGTCAGCCGGTGGTGAAGGGCGCCAAGGTCACCGCGGAAGTCGTGCGGCACGGCAAGGGCAAGAAGGTCCGGATCTTCCGGTTCGCGCGCCGCACTGGCTATCGCCGCAAGGCGGGACATCGGCAGGATTTCACCGAAGTCAGAATTGCCGACGTGAAGGTCGGCTGAGGTAATCCGTGGCCCATAAGAAAGGCGTCGGCTCTTCGCGCAACGGGCGCGACTCAAACCCCAAGTACCTGGGCGTGAAGCGCTACGGGGGCGAGTTCGTGACGGCCGGCACCATCATCGTCCGCCAGCGCGGCACCAAGTTCCACCCCGGGAAAAACGTGCGCCGCGCATCGGACGACTGCTTGTTCACCGTGGTGGACGGGCACGTCAAGTTCGAGCACAAAGACAAAAAGCGGATGCAGGTGAGCGTGTATCCGGTGGCGGCGGAAACAGCGGCGAAGAACTAAGGCGGCGAACGACGCCGCTAGTACTTCGGCGGTAGGCTCCGATACCTCTCCAGCAAATCTGTCTGCCTGCTCCTTAACGGGATCTCTCGGCCACGGATGTACACGTGCTCGACACCCGTCGAGAACTCGAACGGGTCACCGCTCCATACGACGACATTGGCGACCTTGCCCGGCTCGATCGACCCATAGCTCTCCGCTACACCAAACACCTCTGCGGGCGTGAGCGTGACGGCGCGCAGCGCCTGGTCCCACGTCATCCCGTACGCAACGGCGTTGCCGGCCTGTTGGCGCAGGTTCCGCGTGTTCTCCGTGGCGGTCTCGAGCAGACCGACTTTCACTCCGCCCTTGGTGAGGAGTGCGGCGTTCTCGTAGCGGATGCCGAGCGCGTCGTAGCTCGGGATGTTGTCGAGCGGCTCCACCAGCACCGGTACGCCCGCGGCGGCGATCTCGCCCGGGATCATCCATCCCTCGGCCGCGCCGGCGAGAATCAGCCGCAACTTGTACTCGCGCCCGATACGGAGTGCCGTCTCGATGTCGCTGCGGCGGTTCGCTACGACCAGCAACGGCAACTGGCCGCGCAGCACGGGGAGCAGGGCTTCGAGGTCCGCCGCGCTCGCCGCGAGCTGCTGCATCTGCGCGCGGGTGTAATCAGTACGGCGGCGCGAGTACTCGAGCGCGTCGTTGAACACGCGCCGCAGCCGCTGCGCCACGCCGGCACGCGACCCACCGCCGGCTTCCTTGGCTCCTTCGCTCAGGTCCACGACCATCGCGGCGGGCGACTTGACGCGCATTGCCTCGATCGTGGCGCCGTCCAGATCGATCAGCGCCGCCTGACCCCAGATCAACCTGCCTCCCGGTACCGCCAACGTCGTGGTGACGCCTTCGATCCGGTTCACGGGGATGAGTGTGGACGCGGGGTTGATGCCTTCTAGGACGTTGAACGCCGCCGCGACGTCGTTGCCCTGGAGCACCGCCTCGTTCGTCGCATTGACGGCGCTGATCTCTCGCAGTCCCATCTGTCCGGCGCCGTCGATGAGCCCGGGTGTGATCCACTTGCCGGACGCGTCGATGCGGGTCGCCCCCGCGGGGACGGCCACGTTCGTCCCCACAGCGGCGATCCGCCCATCGCGAATCAGCACCGTGGCGTTCTCGACCTTCGGACCCGAGACGGGATAGACCGTCCCACCCGTGATGGCGATGGTCTGGGCGAGCAGGAAGGCGATCATGGCTCACGCCCCAAAGTGAAATCGGTTTTGGGTTGGTGCGTTGGGTCGTTGCGGTCGTAGACCAGCCAGCCGTCGTTGTAGACCTGCAGGGCGCGGGCGTACACCGACAGCGGATCGGCCGACCACACGACGACGTCCGCCATCTTGCCGGGCTCGAGCGTCCCCACGAGCGAGTCGAGGCCGAGCACCCACGCCGGGTTGGCGGTGAACCAGCGCACTGCCTGGTCGCGCGTGATCTGGATGCCCGCGCGCCGGCCGTAGTACATGGCCTTCCCGGCTTCCTGGTTGAGCCGCTGGATGCCCGACTCCGAGTCCGAGTGAATCACGGGCCGCCCGCCCGCTTGCTGCACCAACGCGGCGTTCTCATGGATCCCGTCCATCGCCTCTTCCTTGAAGCCCCACCAGTCCGCCCAGATCGAGACGGCCGTCCCTTCGCGGGCCAACACGTCGGCGATCTTGTAGGCCTCCACCGCATGGTGGAAGGAACGGATCTTGAAGCCGAACTCGTGGCCGAGATCCAGCATCTGGACCATCTCGTCAGCGCGGTAGCAGTGGTTCTGTACGAAGATGTTGCCGCGCAACACCTCGGCCAGCGTCTCGTTGCGGAGATTGCGCTCCGGCGGATCACCCTGGTGGTCCTTGTTCCACTTGTCCCAGCGGCGGCGATATGCTTGCGCTTGGATGAAGGCGGTGCGGTAGCCGGCCATGTTGCCCATGCGGGTCGAGGGGCCGCCGCGATTGCCGTACACGCGCTTGGGATTCTCGCCGCACGCCATCTTCAGGCCGTAGCGGGCGCCCGGGAACTTCATCTCCTGCACCGACCGCGCGGGCACCAGCTTCAGCACCGCGCTGCGGCCGCCGATCAGGTTGGCCGACCCTGGGAGCGCCTGAATCGTCGTCACGCCGCCGGCGATGGCGAGCGGAATCTGGGGATCCTGCGGCCAGAACGAATGCTCGGCCCACACCTCGGCGGTCACGGGATTCGTGGCCTCGTTCCCGTCCGACTCCGCCTGCGTCCCGGGAGCGGCATAGACACCCAAGTGGGAGTGCGTGTCGATGACGCCGGGTGTCACCCATTTGCCGGTGCCATCCACGACGACCGCGTCAGCCGGCGCCTCGACCGTCGTTCCCACCGCGACAATCCGGCCGTCGCGCAGCAGGATCGAGCCGCCGGTGATCTCCTGCCCGGTCGCCGTGAGAATCATCGCATTCCGGATCAGCACCGGAGGGTTGGCGTGCCGCTGATACGTCGAGGGATACTGCGGCCCTTCCGTGGTGTCTTGAGCAGCCGGGGCGGCCGCGGGAGTCGGCGCAGGTGCCGCCGAGCCCGTCTGGCGCGCCCCGGCGGAGGCACATGCGGCTAGGAAGACGATGAGCGCCGCCGACAGATGTCGCATAGTGTCGCCCTCTTACTTCACGAGTTGGAACACGAGCGGAGCACCGGTCGGCGCGACCCTGAGCAGGCGGCGCGGCGCGGCGGTGCTCACGTGCATCACGACCGGGAGCTGCATGCCCGACAGTTCGAGCCGGTACGCGGAGAATGTCCCGGCGGGCACCGTGATGTTCTCCTTCCCAGCCACTTTGACGGTCACCACTTTGGTCACGCCCTCACCGGACGAGAATACGCTCAGGTTGAAGCTCTTCCCCTCCGCGAGCGGCAGGGCGGGGAGCAGCAGGCTCAACGCGTTGTCGTCGATGGTCCCGGGGGCAACCGTCGTGTCGATCGTCGTGTTCTTCGGCGTCCCGGTCGGCTGAGGCGAGACCGCGGTGCCTTTGACCCGTCCGCCGGCGTACGTCAGATGGATCTCGGATTGTTGAGTCTGCACGGTGCCGCTCTGGTCGCTGCGCCGCATCGAGAGATCGGCGTTCAGGACCACGGTCGTGCGTTGCTGAACGAACGTTCCCAGCGTGGTGGACTCGGTGAACACGATCGAGTCCGGTGTGACGTCCACATTCGTTGTCTGTGAGCCGAACGGCTTACCCTGGACCAGCGCCTGGAAGCTGTCGCTCCGGGCCACGAGCTGGGCCCGGTCGAAGGCGACGGGTCCCCCCGTGGGATTCAAGTCGGCGGGGTCCATCGGCCTTCCGTCGATGTCTACGAGCCTGACGGGCGCGATGGCCTTCAGCTTGTCGTAGATCTCCTTCGCGTCGCCCACGACGACAATCGTGAGCGCGTCGCGGCGGTAGATGCGTTGCGCGGCGGCCCGCGCCCGCGCGGCGCTGACGGCGGAGAGGCGGTCACGGTAGCGTGGCAGGTAGTCGGGGCCGAGGCCCAGCAGCCGCGCCGTGGTGACGACCTGAGCGATCTGCTGTGGGGTCTCGACCGTCAGCGGGAACGTTCCCAGCAGGAACCCCTTGGTCGCGACGAGCTCACTGTCCGGGATGGTCTCGGTGCGGATGCGGTCCACCTGAAGGAGCAGCTCCGTCAACGCGCTGTCCGTCACGGCTGTCCGGCCCTCGAAGGTGGCCTCCCAGTGGCCCATGCCGCGATTGCGCCGCAGTGCGGCGTACGATCCGTATGTCCAGCTCTTCTGCTCGCGGAGGATCAAGAACAAGCGCGAATCGGCGCCGCCTCCCAGCACTTGGGTCGCGATTCGCGCCGCGTAGTAACCCGTGTCCGTCGGCACGAACGTCGTGTTACCGAGCACGATGTTCGACTGCACCGACCCGGGCCGGTGCACAAGCAGGATATCGGTGCCGCGCTTCACGGGCACGGCGGGTGGCGGCGGGGTGGCCGGGGCCGTGCCGCGCCACGTCCCGAATGCCCGGGTCGCGAGTGCGCGGGCGCGCGGCAGCGTGATGTCACCGGCGATGACCAGTAGGGCGCCACCGGGACGCAACCGCCGCCCGGCGAACGAGGCGACGTCGGCGCGCGTGATGGCCTTGAACGACGCCGGGGTCGTGTGCCGCCCATATGGATGGCGGCCGTAGATCTCCTTTTGGAACACGCGGCTCGCCACCGCTTCGGGTTGTGACAGATCCACCTCGAGCGACGAGAGCGCTCGGGTGCGGGCGAGCTCGAGCTCATCGACGGGGAACGTTGCTCGCCGCGTGACGCTGCCGAGCAGCGCGAACGCCAGGTCGGCGTAATCGCTCAGCACGTCCGTGGAGACGGTGAGGAAATCCTCGCCCGAATTCGCACTGAGACTACCGCCGACCCCCTCGATGGTGGCCGCGATCTGGTCGGCTCCCTGGGTGGGCGTGCCCTTGGTGAGCAGCTCCGCCACTATGGCGGACAGTCCTTCCTTGCCGACGGGATCGTAGGCGCTGCCGGCCTGGAAACTGAGGGTGATGGACAGCGACGGTTGCTCGTGGTTCTCGACGAGCACGAGCGTCATGCCGTTGGACAACGCCACTTCCCGGAAGGGAGGGAACTGCACCGGACGCAGCAGCCCCGCCGCCGGCGGACGCGTGGGGAACGGTTCCTGGGCGGCGAGAGCGCCGGGAATGAGGAGCAGAGCGGCGAGCGCAGCCTTCATTGGGGGCCTCCCGACGCCGGCACTGGTCCTGCTCGGACGATCACGAGCGTCAGGTTGGCGGGAGCGAGATACGTATTGGCCACGCGCTTCACGTCCTCGCTCGTGACTGCCAGGATGCGGTCGAGATCGGTGTTGATCTCGTCGATCGAATTGTGAAACATGCGGTAGTGATGCAGCTCCTCGGCCTTGCCGAGGGTCGTCTCGCGGTTGCTGATGAAGCTCGCGCGCAGGATGTTCTTTGCCTTTGCCAGCTCGTCCGGCGTAATCCCGTTCGCGCGTATGCTGTCGAGCTGGATCCCGATGACGCTGTCCATACGGTCCACGGGTATCCCCTGGTTCACGATGCCGAACGCCATGAACACGCCGGGACCGTTGCGCGCTCCGTTGGGGTTGAGGAACGACCCGGTGCTCACCGCCACTTTCTCACGCCGGACGACTGCGACGTTGAGCCGGGAGCTTTCCCCCTGGCCCAAAATGAGGTTCAGGACTTCGAGTGCCGGTGTGTCGGCGTGCCGGTGCTCGGGCACACGATAGAAGCGTAGCACGGCGTCGAGGTTGGCCTGTGGATCCCGCACTTCGCGGCGCTGCGCTCCGGCCTGGGGGGGGCGGGCGTCGCAGCGAACAGGCTCGGGCGCCGCATGGCTGGGGACGCCAGCGAAGTACTGATTGACGAGCTGCCGCAGCTCCGTGGGATTGAAATCCCCCACCACGACGAGCGTGGCGTTGTTGGGCGCGTAGTAGGTGTCGAAGAACGCTTGCACGTCGGGTAGCTGGGCCGCGTTCAAATCGGTCATCGACCCAATGACGGTGTGGGCGTACGCGAAACACGCCGTGCTGTCGAACGGCCACGTGATGCCGTCGGTGAAGGCGGCCCCGTAGGGCCGGTTGTCCACGCCCAGGCGGCGCTCTTCCTTCACGGTCTCCCGCTGGTTCGCGAAGTTCTCCTGCGTGATGGCGAGCGAGCGCATCCGGTCAGCTTCCAGCCACAGGGCGAGGCTCAGCCGGTTGGACGGCAGCGTCTCGAAATAGTTGGTGCGGTCTTCCTGCGTGCTGCCATTCATGGACCCGCCGGCCCGCTGCACCAGCTGGAAGTGCTCGGCCTTTTTCACGTGCGCCGACCCCTGGAACATCATGTGCTCGAACAGGTGCGCGAAACCGGAGCGGCCGGCGCGCTCGTTGTGCGAGCCGACGTCGTACCAGACGTCCACCGACACGATCGGGGTCGAATGGTCTTCGGAATAGACGACCTGCAGCCCGTTGGGCAGCGCGAACTGCTCGAACACGATCCGGCCCGCGGGCGCCGCCTGCGCATGGAGCACGGCGGGGGCGAGGGTGGGGGCGGGCAGCAGGGCGAGCAGCGTCAGCACGCGAACCGGGGCACTACGCATGACGTGGCGACTCCATGGGAAACAGTGCGAGCGCGTTGGATTCGAGGATGGCCCGCCGCTGTGCATCACTCAGCGGGAGAGCCAGGAATTGATCGATGTTCTGCCGCAGATCCTTGACGCCGGGGCTGGGCCAATCGGTGCCCCAGAGCACCCGGTCGACGATCTCCATCAGGCGGGGAAAGTACTCCAGCAGCTTGGCGGGCGGAATGCCTGACACGTCGAGCCTGACATGGCCATGACGTCGCAAGATGAAAAACGCCTCTTCCATATATAGAGGCCGGCCGCCGTGGGCCATGACGAGCTGCAAGTCGGGGAAGTCGATCGCGACATCGTCGAGCTCCAGCGGATTGCCGTATTTGGAGCGGGCGCCGGGAAAGATCGACGTGCCCGTGTGCACCATGACCGGCAGTCCCCGCTCCTCACAGCGGCGATAAATCTCCGCCAACGCGTCGAGTCCCTCCGTGTACGCATTGGCGGGAAAGCCCTGGTGGGGGGGGTGGATCTTGAGCAACCGGACCCCCAGGTCGACGAGCCGGTCCACGTCGCCGGCCGGATCCCGTGTGTAGCGGGCGTGCACCCCGCCGTAGGGGAGCAGCCGCTCGGGGTTGGCCTGCGCGTACTTCGCCGCGAAGCTATTGGTCGAATCGTCGAACCCCATCACGTCGGGGCTGGGGTAGTTCACGAGGCCCACGCGCCAGACGCCGGAGCGGTCCATCACCTCGAGCAGGGCCCGGGGATCATCCATGAGCGTCAGGAGAAAGTCCCAGTGGGCCTCTTTCCCCTTGCGCATGGCCTCTTGGACCTTGGGCTTCAGATCCCGCCACGGCTGGATGTGGACGTGGACGTCGGTGATGCGGAGGGGGGTCAATCGGTCCAGGTGTAAAACCCCTTTCCCGTTTTCTTCCCCAACTCGCCCTTTTTCACCTTCTCCCGCAGAATCTTCGGCGGTTCGTAGTGCGGCTGGCCCAGCGTCGCGTGCAGGTACTCGGCGATCGCGAGACGCACATCCAGCCCGACGAGGTCCGTGAGCTTCAACGGACCCATCGGATGGTTGTAGCCCAGCTCCATCGCCTTGTCGATGTCCTCCGCGCTCGCCACCCCCTGCTCGAGCATGCGCATCGCCTCGAGGCCGAGGACGATCCCGAGGCGACTCGACGCGAAGCCGGGCGAGTCGCGCACCACGATCGGCTCTTTGCCGAGCTGGCGCGCGAATGCGACGGCGCGCTCGGCGGCCCGCGCGCTCCCGCGGCCGTGCGTGACAACCTCGACGAGCTTCATCACGTGCACCGGATTGAAGAAATGCAAGCCCACAAGGCGGGCAGGTTCCTTCATCGCGGCCGCGATCTGGCCGATCGACAGCGACGAGGTGTTCGAGGCAAGCAGGGCTCCGGCAGGGGCGGCCCGTTCGATGTCGGCGAACAGGCGTTGCTTGAGCGTCAGGTCCTCGACGACGGCCTCGATCACGACGTCCGCGGCGGTGACCGCGCCGGCCAGGTTGGGGTCCGTGCGCAGCCGCTCGTAGACGGCCGCCCGGTCCGTTTCCGTCAGCTTGCCCCGTTTGAGGCCGCCCGCGAGCAGGCTCTCGATCTTGCTCATGGCCTGCGGCAGCGCCTCCGGCCGGGCGTCGGTGAGCCGCACCTCGCAGCCGGCGATCGCCGCGACATAGGCGATTGCGTGACCCATCGTGCCCGCTCCGACGACGGCGACCCGGGGCGGAGTCATGCGGCCTGAGGAGCGTCCACGACGCGGCGCCCGCGCTCGGGGAAATTCGTGCAGATGCCGTCCACGCCCCAGGCGAGCAGCCGGGCCATTTCCACGGGATCATCCACCGTCCAAATGAAGACGCCGGCGCCAGCGGCGTGCACCGCCCGGACCAGCGCTTCATCGACGACCGATCGCTCCTGCCACAGCACCGACGCGCCAACGCTCTGCAGCAACACACGTGGATCCCGCGGATATGCCTCCGAGAACACGCCCCGGGGCAGGGCCGGCCGTTTATCCGCCAGCCGGCGAATGATGTGCGTGGCGAAGCTGTGCACCGCGTAGCCCGCCGGATTCGGGCCGGCGTCGAGTGTCTCGAGCAGCACGTCGTCCCAGCGGGGATCGAGGGTTTTTACTTCCACGAACACGCGCAGGGCCGGACCGATTGCAGCGAGCACCTGGGACAAGGTGGGGACCGGCTCGCCATTGGGAAGTCGCACTTCTGCGATGTCACGGGCGCGCGCCTTGGGAATATGCAGACCGCCGACGGTGCCGTCGTGATGCACGATCAGCTCGCCGTCGGCGGTGGCGTGGACGTCCAGCTCGACCGCGTCCGCCCCGTGCGGCGCCGCGGCCCGGAAGGCGGCGAGCGAATTCTCGAGCTCGGCGCCGGAGGCGCCGCGGTGCGCGATGACCAGAGCTTTCACTGCTGCAGGCTATCCGCCTTCTTCGGCTCGATCCAGTCCGGCTCCTTCTCGATGTCGTGTACGGTCGCCACATCCTCGGGTCGAGGCAGCACGGACGCGAGATAGGCCGGGTACTTGGCCGCGTCGAGCGGTTGGCCGTCCACCGTGAAGTGCTGGTGCGCGTAGAGCCCGATCCGCCGGTTGAATTTGAGATCGGGAACCTTGAGCTGCCGCTCGCGCTCAGGAATGAACATGTTGAGCCGCTCGACGAGCTTCACGATCTCCTGACGGTACAATCCCCGGCCGTACTCGTTGAGCTTGGCCTTGTCGGGCTCCTGCGTGTTCTCACGCTCGTCGTAGCGCCCCTTCAGCCCCCACACGTACGCCCAGTGCGCCGACGACGAGTTGTCGGTGCCGAACAGGTCGAACGCCGTGGGAATCCACTTATAGAAGAAGCGCTGGATGACCTCGGGGGGCATCTTGCCGGCTTTGACGATCCGCAGCAAGCCGTTGTTGCCGGTGCCGAGGTGGTAGGACTCCTCTTTGAGCATCGGCCCCATCGAGCGCGACAGGGGGTCGAACGCCGACACCGACAGCATCTTCAGCTGGAATTTGCCGTCGCGGTCGATGTACTGGGTGTACGTGAAGAAGTCGAGCCAATTGTCCACGATCTCGTTGAACGAACCCAGCAGCCGCTCGCCCTCGTCGGCGCGGCGCTCGAGCAGCTTAGCCGCCTCGCGCTTCCCCTCGTCGCCGAAATAGGTGCAGAGCAGGTAGGACATCTGCCAGCCGTGCCGCATCTCTTCCGTCATCACGCGTTGCAGCGACAGCAGGTCGTAGTCCGAGGGCGCGTGCTGCAGCAGGTTGCGCTGCTGCTCGACGGAGGCAAACTCGGTGTCGCCCTGATACACGATCAGATTGAGCAGCGCATCCCGGATGCGCTGGTCGGGGATGTGCATGACCGAGGGCCACTTGCGCTGGCCGCGGTAGTGCCCGAACTCGATGTGCGGTACTTCCTGGTCGCCAAACTTTGCATCGAAGGAGTACTTGCGCAGATCGCCCTGCGGCAGGCCGATCGAATCCTGCCAATAACGGAAATAATCGATCCAGTCGTCGAAGTTGTGGAGTTTGCGGACCATCAGCGGTTCCTTATGAGTTGTCTGGCTTCGGGAGTGGCGAACAACGTGTGTTGATCTTTGATCTCGAGGTCGAGCATCTCCTCGAGGGTGCTGCGTTCGGATTGGTAGAGCGCTTCCTTCGCCTTCCGGACGGCCAAGGGCGCCATGGCCGCCCACCGCTCGGCGAGAGCATGGGTCTCCGCGGCAAGCTCCGCGTGGGGCACCACTCGGTCGAACAGCCCGAGTGCGGCAGCCTCCGCGGCCGGCACCATGCGGGCGCTCCAGACGAGCTCCAGCGCCTTCGAGATCCCAGTGAGGCGGGGGAGGAAATAGCTGCCGCCCCAATCGGGGCCGAGGCCGAGCTTGTGGAAGACCTGGCCGATGGAGGCCTGGTCGGACGCGAGGCGGTAGTCGCAGGCGAGCGCGAGATTGGCGCCGCCGCCGGCGGCAGGACCGTTCACGGCCGCGAGGACGGGCTTCGGGGCGGTGCGGATCGCCAGGGCGATCTCCTTCCCGGCGGCGACGAGCTGGTCGCCCTGCGTGCCCAGCACCGCGAGATCCGCCCCGGCGCAAAAGGCGCGGCCGGCTCCCGTTACGACGATGACGCGCACCGCGTCCGCCGCCGCGAGCATGCGCAACGCCTCGACGAGGTCCTGGCACCCCTCGGGATCGAAGGCATTCAGTTTCTCCGGGCGATTGAGCGTGATCGTCCCGATGCGATCCGCCACCTCGACGAGTACCCGCTCGTAGGCTGCCACTACACGCGCTCCACGATCATCGCGATGCCCTGGCCGACACCGATGCACATAGTTACCAAACCAAGGCGTAACTGACGGCGTACTAAGGCGTGAACCAGCGTGGTGAGCAGCTTTGCACCCGTGCAACCCAACGGGTGCCCAAGGGCAATGCCCCCGCCGTAGATGTTCACCTTGGCGGGATCGAGCTTGAGATCGCGGATGCAGGCGATCACCTGCGCCGCGAACGCCTCGTTCAGCTCGATGAGATCGATCTGATCGATCCTGAGTCCGGCGCGCTTGAGAGCTTTCTGGGTGGCGGGGATCGGCCCCAGCCCCATGCAGCTCGGATCGACGCCGGCCACGGCGGTCGCGACAATTCTCGCGAGCGGCTTCGCGGGCTTCGAGGTCACGAGCAGAGCGGCGGCCCCATCATTGATGCCGCTGGAGCTGGCGGCCGTGACCGTGCCGTCCTTTTTGAAGGCCGGCTTGAGCTTCGCGACCGCATCCAGCGTCGTGCCGGCGCGCGGATACTCGTCCTTCGCGAAGGATGCTCCGTCCGCGAGGGACACGGGAACGATCTCGTCAGTGAACACGCATTCCTTGAGCGCGCGCTCGGCGCGCCGCTGACTCTCCACCGCGAATGCGTCTTGTTCCGCCCGACCGATTTTGTAGCGCTCGGCCACCACCTCGGCGGTTTCGCCGAGCGCGATCGTCCATTCCTTCTTCATGCGGGGATTCGTGAACCGCCAGCCGACCGTCGTGTCGGCCAGTTCCGGAGTCCGGCGGCTCCACGGCTCGCTCGGTTTCAGCATCACGTATGGCGCGCGGGTCATGCTCTCCACGCCGCCGGCGATGAACGTGTCGCCTTCCCCGGCCTTGATCGCCTGCGCGGCGCTCGCGACGGCCTGGAGACCCGAGCCGCACAGCCGGTTCACGGTTTGGCCGGGCACCTCAACCGGCAGGCCGGCGAGGAGCAAGGCCATCCGGGCGACGTTGCGATTATCCTCCCCCGCCTGGTTGGCACAGCCGAAGATCACGTCGTCGATGGTGGTGGGGTCGACGCCCGACCGCTCGACGACGGCCTTGATCGGCACCGCCGCCAGGTCGTCGGGACGGATACTCGCCAGCGAGCCACCGTGCTTCCCGACCGGGGTGCGGAGGGCGGTGGTGATGAACGCTTCGGTCACAGTCCGACCCAGACGGTTTTTGTGTCGAGGTAGCCATCCAGGGCTTCACGCCCGAGGTCGCGGCCGAAGCCGGACGCCTTGAAGCCGCCGAAAGGGGCGCCGCAGTCGTAGAAGTTGTAGGAGTTGATCCAGACAGTTCCGGCGCGAATGGCTTTGGCTGCGCGGTGCGCCTTCTGGATGTCCTTGGTCCAAATCCCCGCCGCCAAGCCGTAGATCGTCTGGTTCGCGAGTTTTACGCCCTGGTCGAAACCGTCGAACGTGAGCACGGCGAGGACCGGCCCGAAGATCTCCTCGCGCGCAATCGTCATCTCAGGCTGCACGCCATCGAAAACGGTGGCCTCGACGTAATAGCCTTTGCCGTTGGCCTTCGCGGCTTTGCCGCCCGCGACGAGCTGGGCGCCTTCATCCACGCCCTTCTTGATGTAGGAGAGGACCCTCTCCTGCTGCTTCTTGGAGACGAGCGCTCCCAGACGCGTGTTCTTATCGAGGGGGTCGCCGGGGGTCATCTTCTTCGCCCCTTCGGCGAGCTGCTCGATGACTTGCTGGTGCACCGATTGCTCGACCAGCAGCCGGGAGCCCGCGGCGCAGACTTCACCTTTGCCGTAGAAAATCCCCGTCTGGGCGCCGCGCACAGCAGCCTTCAGGTCCGCGTCCGCGAAAATGATGTTCGGACTCTTGCCGCCGAGCTCGAGCGTGACGCGCTTGTTGGTCTCCGCCGCCATCTTCATGATCTGGCGGCCCACCTCGGTCGAGCCCGTGAACGAGATCTTATCGACGGCGGGATGGCGTACGAGCGCCGCACCGGCCGTCGACCCGCCGCCCGTCACCACACTGAATGCCCCGGGCGGCAGGCCCGCCTCGAGCGCCACTTCGGCGAACAGCAGGGCGGTGAGGGGCGTTTCCGAAGCCGGCTTGAGGATGATCGTGCACCCCGCCGCCAGCGCCGGCGCGAACTTCCAGCTCGCGATATTGAGCGGGAAGTTCCACGGCACGATTGCCGCCACGACACCAACCGGCTCGCGCAGCGTGTAGGCGAAGAACGGTCCTTCGACCGGCAGCGTGTCGCCGGTGATTTTGTCCGCCCATCCCGCGTAATAGCGGAGCGTATTGACCGTCATCGTCAGCTCGATCTTCGCCTCGAACAACGTCTTGCCGTTTTGCATGCTCTCGAGCTTGGCAAACTCGTCCAGCCGGGCCTCCAACAAATCGGCGGCCTTCGACAGGAGCCGCCCACGCTTGCGGGCCGAGAGATCGCGCCAGGCGCTCGACTCGAAGCAGGCTGTGGCCGCCCGAACGGCGTTGTCCACGTCGGCGGCGTCACCCGCGGCGACCTCCGCGAGCACCTCCTCGGTGGCCGGGTTGACGACCGGGAACCGCTTCCCGGACGCCGCCGGCCGCCACTCGTTATTGATGAAGAGGTCGGTCTTCACTTCCCCTTGAACTCCGCCACCCGCTTTTCATTGTAGGCCGCGATGCCTTCCTTCGCGTCGTCGCTCTGGAAGAGCTGCTGTTGCAGCTCACGCTCGATCGCGAGCCCGCTCTCGAACGGCACCTCGGCACCCGACTGGACCGCCCGCTTGATCAGGCCGACCGCTTTCGACGCCTTGTGGGGCGGGCAGAACTGCTTGGCGTATAGGACGACCTGTTCCCAGAACGAGTCGGCGGGGAAGACCTCGTTCACGAGACCCAGCTCCTTGGCACGCTCAAAGGAGAACGTCTCACCCTTCACCATCAGCTCGATCGCCAGCGGCTTCCCGACGATGCGCGCGATCCGCTGCGTGCCGCCCGTGCCCGGGAGGACGCCCAGGTTTACCTCGGGGAGTCCGATCTTGCCGCCGTTCTCCTTGGCGAGGCGAAGGTCGCACGCCATCGCGATCTCGAGCCCGCCACCCACGGTATGCCCGTTGAGGGCGGCGATCGTGAGTTTGGGCGTCTGCTCGAGCCGGTTCAGCGTCTCGTTCGCGTGCAGGCAGAAGAAGTACTTGAAGCGCGGCGTGACCTTGTTGAGCATCGCGATGTTGGCGCCCGCCGAGAAGAACTTCTCGCCGTGCCCGCGGATCACGATCACGTGGACGTCGTCGTCGAAACGCGCCTTCAGAATCGCGTCGTCGAGCTGGCGCATCATCTCATGCGTGTACGTATTCGCCGGGGGGTCGTCGAGTTCGATGATCGCCAGCCCGTCTTCCGTGCGATACTGCACGAGCGCCTTGGTATCTCGAGTGGGTTCGGTCATTGTCGTCATGGGAAACACTAGCCTCCGTGAACCGGGGAGGGGGAGCGCGCCTCGACGAAGCCGCCGAGGAAGATCCGCGCAATGAGGTCGGCCAGGCGGCGCGGATCGATCTCGCCGGCCGGGTCGTACCAGTTGTAGATCCAGTTCATCATGCCGAAGAGGATGTAGGCGGCGGCGCTGCGATCGACCGCGGTCTCATCCGGTGCCGCGTCCTTGAGGAGCGCTTCCAGGAGATCCACGTACCGCCGTTTGATGGCGCTCACTCCCCGCGGGGGGGGCTCATGGGACAGTACCTTCATCTCGGCCATGTGCTGCGCGAAAAACGTCACGTGATGCCGGATGAACGCCTGGAGCCGCTCGACCGGGTCGCTGGCCGATGACACCGCTCGCTCGGCACCCTCGAGCACGCTGGCAAAGCAGCGTTCCTGGATCAGGGCGAGCAGGTCTTCCTTGCCGCGGACGTAGTAGTACATCCCGGCGAGCGACATGCCGCTGGCGGCGGCCAGGTCCCGCATGGTCGTGGAGTGGTAGCCCTTGTCCGCGAAAATCCGGGCGGCGCGGGCCAACAGGTGGTCGAGACGTTCATCGTAGGGGCGCATGATAGTTCGAACGATCGTTCGAATCGGAAGCTATCCCGAGGCCCCAGCGCGGGCAAGGTCGCCGCGCCCTCTTAATATCCGGCCATCGCCCGCGTCCAAGCATCGGAGTCCATGACACTACCGCAGCCGGCCACCGCAGAGCCACCGCTCGACGCGGCGCTGATTGCCGCGTGGCACACTGGTGACGAACAGGCGGCGGCCCAGCTCGTGGGGCGCCATGCCCGGGCGCTGGCTCGCTTTCTTGCCGGTGCGGGGGCCCCCGAGGCGGATCTGGACGACTTGGTACAGGAGACGTTTATCCGCGCGTTCCGCAGCGCAAACCGGTTTCGAGGCCAGTGTCAGTTCCGCACCTGGCTCCTCACGATCGGCGGGAATGTGCTCAAGGATTTCGGCCGCCGGGCAGGCCGGCGCAGAGTGATACCGCTGGACGAGGGAGTACGAGACACCCGGGGCGACCCCCACGAGCTGGCGGAAGCGAGCGACGCCGAGGCGCGGTTAGCGGCGGGACTGCAGGTGCTGTCGCGCTTGCAACGCGAGGTCTTCCTGCTCCGGGCGCAACAGGGCTTCGAGTACGAAGAAATCGCAGCAGCGCTGGCGACGACACCGGGAGCGGCCCGGGTGCATTACCACCATGCCGTTAAGCGATTGAAGGAGTTGGTCAAATGAATGACGACGCCAGACTGCAGGACATCGCGAAGCGGCTCGGTGCGCAGGCCGCCGAGCGGCTCGACGTCGAGCTGACCGCGCGGTTGGTCGTGGAGCGACTGCGCCAACAGCCCGCGGTTCGCCCAGTGTGGGTTGCAACGGCGTGGCTGCGGATCGCCGCGGCGCTGGTGATCGTGGTTGGCGGCGCGCTTGTCGTGCGGCAGGTGTGGCCTCGCTACGAACACCGCGGCGATGCGGCGCATTTCGTCGCCGACGACCTCAGCGATCTCTCAACCGATCAGCTGCGGGACGTTCTGGCCAGGCTGGATGAGACATTGGATCGCCGCAGCACGGTGCTCCCCGAGGGGAGCGCCGATTTCGACGAACTCGATGCGCAGCAGCTCCGTGCGGTGCTGCGCTCTTTGGAGGGATAAATGAAGCGACTGTGGATGCTGAGTGCAGCCGTCCTTCTCGTTCCGGGCCTCGCGGCGCAGCAGCCTGAGGCACCGCGCCTGCGGGGTGATACTGCCGAAGCCGAACGGCTCCGGACGGAAATCGAGCAGCGTTTCAGTCAGCGGGTGCAGGAGGAGCTGAAATTGACGCCCGACCAGGCGACCAAGCTACGCGCCGGTCAGGAGCGGTTCGGCGCCCGGCGGCGCTCGCTCATGCGGCAGCAGATGGAGCGGCGCCGGGCACTCGAGGACCAGATGCAACCCGGGGTGGCCGCCAACGCCGACAGCGTGCGTAAACTGATGGATGGGTTGCGCGGCGGGCGCGGCGAGATGCTGAAGATCGAGCAGGACGAAGACCAGGACATGTCCGGGTACCTGACGCCGGTGCAGCGCGCGCGCTACCAGCAAATGCGCGAGCACTTCATGCAGCGGGTCCGCGAGATGCGCGAGCAGCGCGGGGGCAGGATGGGGCCGGGGCGGGGCATGCGGCCGGATCAACGTCCCGGTGAGCGCCCCAGGCGGCGGCCGATCTAGGCCCCGGCGCCCAGCGCCGCCGCCTTCTGCCCCACGACGCTCAGAAGCTGTGCGTAGGACGCGGCGAACTTCGCGACGCCTTCCTGCTCGAGCTCGCGCGTGACCTGCCCGAGGTCGATCCCCAGCCGGGCCAGTGCCTCGAGCCGCGCCTTGGCGGCGGGGAGCGCCTCGCGGATCGTGACGCGCGGCGCGCCGTGATCCTTGTACGCGGCGAACGTCTCGGGCGGCAGGGTGTTCACGGTGTGCGGCGCGACGAGCGGCTCCACGTAATGCACGTCGGAGTACGCCGGATCCTTGGTGCTGGTCGATGCCCACAAGGGCCGCTGCACGCGGGCGCCTTTCTTGGCGAGCTTTTCCCAGCGGGGCCCGCTGAAGGCCTCCTCGAACATGCCGTAGGCGACGACGGCATTCGCGATCGCGATCGTGCCGCGCATGTCTTTTCCAAGCTTGGGATCGAGTTTCGTGTCCACCCGGCTCACGAAGAAGCTCGCCACTGAGGCGCTGCGCGGACTGCGCTCGACCGCCGCGAGATAGGCCTCGATCACCTTGGCGTAGCGCTCGACCGAGAAGAGCAGCGTGATGTTGATGTTGATCCCTTCCGAGAGCGCCCGCTCGATGGCGGGGAGGCCCTCTTTCGTACCCGGGATCTTGATCATCACGTTGGGCCGGTCCACCGCGGCCCAGAGGCGCTTCGCCGCGCGGAGCGTTTCCGCAGTATCCGAGGCCAGCTCCGGCGAGACCTCGAGCGAGACGAATCCGTCGGCGCCGCCCGTGGCCTGGTGCAGCGGGCGGAACAGATCGCAGGCCTGGCGGACATCGGCCACGGCGATGGCCTCGAAGATGCCGGCGGGCTCGAGCCCGCGCTCCACCAGCGCGCGAATGTCGGCGTCGTAGAGGTCGCTGCCGCCGACCGCCTTCTCGAAGATCGTCGGGTTCGTGGTCATGCCCCGCAGACCGTCCTCCTCGATCATCCGGCGCAGGGCGCCCGATTCGAGCAGGTCGCGGGTGATGAAGTCCAGCCAGGGACTCTGGCCTAGCTGGCCGAGACGGATGAGAGGAGATGTCATCGACGCTCGCCCGCGGTGGTCTTGGCGTCCTGCTGCAGTTTTTCCTGTTTGTGCACCAGTGCCATCACTTTCACCAGGTAATAAGTCAAGACGAGCTGCGTGACGGCGAGCGGGTTCGAGCGCCGCTCCGTCGTCCCATCCATGAAGATACCTACGCGGTCGGAACGCAGGTGGCTCGCCGTCAGCATGTGGTTCCACATGCGCTGCTCGATCGCTTGTGTCGCCACATCGCTGATGGCGCCACTGATCTCCAGCCGGTCGGTTCCTTCGGCGCCGCGATGCAGGCGCAGGTACGGGCCCCCGTTCTGATCCTCGGCCGCCGTGACCGCATCCTCCAGATCGGGAAGAGAAATCGGATGCCGCAGCAAGATCCGGACGTCGAGACGGGAGCTGTCGCGGCGGGCCGCGTAATCGGGACCCGGTGCGAACGAGATGACGATGTCAGCGTTCTCCCGTTGCGGCATGACATAGGCCTCGGAGTCGTGGCGGCGGTGCTCGAGCTGCTTCACGACGTCCTCCCGGGTATATCCGCGCTTCGACGTATCCCGTTTGATCTTCCAGTCGACGCGGAGCTCGGGATCGGGATCGAGGAATACCGAAACGTCCCACTGGCGGCGCAGCTCGGCCGTGTACAGGCCGTGGAGCCCGTGGACGAGCACGATGGACTTCGGCGCCACGAACTCGGGCGGTCCGAACGTGCCGTCGGTGTGGTCATACACCGGCTTGAAGATGGTCTCGCCGTGGCGCATCAGCCGCGTGTGCTGAGCGATGAGGTCGAGGTGATTGCACTCGGGGTCAAGCGCCGTGATCGCACGCTCCTGCCGCCCCACCCGGTCGAGCGAGTGATAGTCGTCCAGGCACACGTCGGTGACGCGCTCGGTGCCGAGGATGGTCACGCAGCCGGTCGACAAGGTGGACTTGCCGGCGCCCGAGTCCCCGACGAGGCACAGCATGATGGGCCGTCCGGCGCCGAAGGCCATGGTCAGCTCCCGAAGACCCGGCTCTGCCGGATGTCCGCGGCGTCGAGCCGGGTGAGCTCGCTCTCCGGCACCTGACCCCCGAGCCGGAGCAGCCGGTTGGCCTGCCGCAGCTTCGCCCGATCGAGGGCGTTGCGCACGCTGCGGGCATTCGCGAAATGTGGCTGCGGCATGCGCAGCTCCAGGTATTCGCGGAACGCCTGGCGTGAAGCATCGTCCAACGCGTAGTGCTGTTGCTCGAGCATCAGCCCGGCGATCGCCATCAACTCATCCAGCGCGTAGTCGGGGAAGTCGAGATGGTGGGCGACACGCGAGTGAAACCCGGGGTTCGAGTGGAAGAACGTGTCCATCCGATCCTTATAACCGGCGAGGATGACGACCAGGTCCTCGCGCTGGTTCTCCATCACCTGCAACAGCATCTCGATCGCTTCCTGACCGTAATCCCGCTCGTTCTCGGGGCGGTAGAGGTAATAGGCCTCGTCGATGAACAGCACCCCGCCCATTGCGCGCTTGATGACTTCCTTCGTCTTCGGGGCGGTGTGGCCGACATACTGGCCCACGAGGTCATCGCGGGTCGCGACCACGAGATGGCCTTTGCGCACGAAGCCGAGCTGGTTCAGGATCTTGGCCATACGCATGGCGACCGTGGTCTTGCCGGTGCCCGGGCGTCCCGTGAAGCTCATGTGCAGGGTAGGGCGTTCGGTGGTGAGGCCTCGTTGCTCGCGCACCCGCGCGACGAGGAGCAGCGCGGCGATCTCCCGGATCCGCGTCTTGATCGGCGTCAGCCCGATCAGCTCGCGCTCGAGCTCGTCGAGCAGCTGCTGGATGTTGGACGCGCGGAATTCCGCGCCCAGGTCCACGAGGCCGGCATCGGCGGCCAGGGCCGCAAGCGTCTTATTCTCCGTAGCGCTCCCCCTTGGGCCGCTCCGTCGCGTAGGAGTGCAGGGTGTACCGCACCACGCGATCCTGCACTTCTTGACGCTCGAGCCGGAATCCCGGCTCGTCCTTCGGGCGATTGACGAGAAAACTCAGCGCCGTCGTCTGGCGCCCGTAGGTGCGGTCGTAGCCGTTCACCTTGATGTAAAGATTGGGAAACGCCTTCCGGCAGGCGTTGACCTCGAGCATGATGGCCGCCGGATCCTTCAGGTCGAACATCGGCAGCGCCCACATGTCCCAGAACGCGTTGCGCGGATGCGGATCGTCGGTGTGCTCGACCGACACCGCCCAGTCGTGGTCGATGCAGTATTGGATTTGCGCCTTGATCTGCTCCTCGCTGAAGTCTGGCAGATAGGAAAATGTCCCCTGGGTGATCCGCATGGGAGGCGCCTCGCTCAGACGGTCAGGGTCGGAACGGCGTCAGGAACGTCGGTCGACTCGTAGTTGAAGGTGATGTCCTTCCAGATCTCCAGCGCCTTGCGGAGCGACGGCGACCACCGCGCGGCGCGCGCGAGGAGCTCGGGACCCTCGTTGAAGTAGTCGCGCCCCTCGTTGCGCGCCTGGATCATCACCTCGACGGCGACTCGGTTGGCGGTGGCGCCCTCGGCGATGCCGTCCGGGTGGCCGATCGTGCCGCCCCCGAACTGGAGCACCACATCCTCGCCCAGATAATGCAACAGCTGATGCATCTGGCCCGCGTGGATCCCGCCCGAGGCGACGGGCATCACCGCCGGCATCGAGACCCAGTCCTGCTCGAAGTAGAGCCCGATGCGCGGATCGGGAGCGATCGTGTTCTCGAGTAGCGTCCGGTAGTAGCCGCGGATCGCGTTGGGATCGCCCTCGAGCTTACCGACCACCGTGCCCGCATGGATGTGGTCCACGCCCGCCAGGCGCATCCACTTCGCGATCACGCGGAAATTCACGCCGTGGATCTTCTGGCGCGTGTAGGTGCCGTGGCCCGCGCGGTGCAGGTGGAGAATCACGCCGTTGCGGCGGGCCCATTTGGCCATCGACTGGATCGCCGTGTACCCGATGGTGAGGTCGATCATGACGATGACGCTGCCGATTTCCTTGGCGAAGTCGGCGCGCTCGTACATCTCTTCCATCGTCGCGGCGGTCACGTTCATGTAGTGGCCCTTGATCTCCCCCGTCTCGGCCATCGAGCGCGCCACGCCTTCCATGGCGAACAGAAAGCGGTCGCGCCAGCGCATGAACGGCTGGCTGTTGATGTTTTCGTCGTCCTTCGTGAAGTCGAGGCCGCCGCGCAGCGCCTCGTACACGACGCGCCCGTAATTGCGGGCCGAGAGACCGAGCTTCGGCTTGACCGTCGCGCCCAGCAGCGGGCGGCCGAACTTGTTCAGGTATTCGCGCTCCATGACGACGCCGTGCGGCGGGCCGTGGAATGTCTTGACGTAGTGCGGGGGAATCCGCATGTCCTCGAGCCGGAGCGCTTTGAGCGCCTTGAACCCGAACACGTTGCCGATTATCGAGGACGTGAGGTTCGCGATCGAGCCTTCCTCGAACAGGTCGAGGTTGTAGGCGATGTAGGCGATGTATTGATCGGTTCCGGGAACGGGGTCGACCCGGTAGCACTTGGCTTGATAGTTCTCGTAGGAGGTGAGCCGGTCGGTCCAGACGACGGTCCACGTGGCCGTAGACGACTCGCCGGCGACGGCGGCGCCGGCTTCAATCGGATCGATGCCCTCCTGAGGAATGAGCCGGAAGGCGCAGAGGATGTCGGAGTCTTTGGGAAGGTAGTCGGGCTCGTAATAGCCCATCTCGGCATACGGTGTGACGCCGGCGGCCCAGCGGTTCTTCGCCTCGGCCTTTTTGTGTACGGGGACGGCCATGCGGCCTCCAAGTATGTGAATTAATTCACAAGACTGGGCCTGGCATGAACGCGCAAGGGCCCGATAGGTCAACAGTAGCGCGGGTTATATTCCCGCGCTACTCGCCCGAGTGGCGGAATGGCAGACGCAGGGGACTCAAAATCCCCCGGGGGCAACCCCGTGTGAGTTCGACTCTCACCTCGGGCATGCCGCGGGAACGCTACGGTGTCGGGGCCGTCACGATGTTGAAGGTCGTGCTCGTCGCTGCGGTCGCGCCCGAAGAGCTCGCGGCCAGCTTAAAGCCGGTGCCGGCCCGATCCACGCTCAGGTCCCCGAAGCTCGCTACACCCAGCACTGCTGCGACCGTCTTGGTACCACTCAGAAATCCGCCTGTGGGATTTGTGCCGAGGGCGACCGTGATGGTGCCGGTGAAGGTCGTAACGGTCTTGCCGGCCGTGTCGCGGGCCGTGACCTGAATCGCTGGTGTGATTATCTGCCCAGCTGTGCCGCTGCTGGGCTGCGCGGTGAAGGCCAGGACTCGTGGTGTTCCGGATGTGCCGGTGCTGATGCCGGTGAGCCCGGAACCGGTCCCGCCGATACAGCCACTCACCACGAGCGTCGTGAGTGTGCGAATCAGAGATGATCGGGCTAGTCGCATACCACGGCGTACACTATTTGCCGAGCTGCCGTTCCCACCATCACCCCATTTTGAAATGCACTTAAGTCCTCGGTCTAGGCCAAAATCGCTGGTAGTTCGGTCGCTTACTTGCAGCACCACTCCGCCGGATGGCAGCGTGCGTCCCAGGGCGGAGCTCGTTTCGAAAGACCGGTTGCTTATTGACAGCAGCGCCAACGCGGCACATTCTGGAACGCCACTCCATCTCCTCACGCGCCCTGTAGGAGCCGACGAAGGACCACCATACTCACCGCAGCGGGGTTGTCATGCGCCGTTCTCGCCTCTGGTTACTGTCGTTCGGAGTCGCTTCAGCCGCGGTGATGGTCGCCTGCGCCGACCAGTCCTCAAAGATCAGCGCGCCCCAGACGACACTCGCGCCGCTTGCGAGCAGGGTCCCCGGGGGCAGGTACATCGATGGATCGTACATCGTCGTCATGAAGGAATCCGTCGCCGATGTAGACGGTGAAGTCAACGAGATCGACCAGCGCTACAACGTCAGGGCGGCGTTTCGCTACAAACACGCGATCAAGGGATTTGCCGGCGTGTTGCCAGACGCGGTGGTAGAGGCGTTGCGTCGCGACCCGCGCGTGGCGTACATCGAACCAGACCAAGTAGCGCACATCATCGCGACGCAGACGAATCCCCCGTCGTGGGGCCTCGATCGCATCGACCAACGCGCGCTCCCATTGAGCAGTTCCTATACGTACAACCAGACCGGCGTGGGCGTGGACGCGTACATCATCGACACCGGCATCCGCACGACCCACGTCGATTTCGGCGGGCGGGCCGTATGGGGATTTGACGCCATCACCCCGGGGGGCATGACGGATGGGAACGGCCACGGCACGCACGTCGCCGGCACGGTCGGCGGAATGTCCTACGGGGTCGCGAAGGGCGTCCATTTGATCGCCGTGCGAGTGCTCGACAACAGCGGCTCGGGGACGTACGCGCAGGTCATTGCGGGCATTGACTGGGTGACCGGTGATCACACCACGCATCCCGCCGTCGCCAACATGTCTCTCGGCGGCCCCGTGTCGGCCGCGCTCGACGACGCGGTGCGGCGCTCGATCGCCGACGGCGTGACGTACGCGGTCGCGGCGGGGAATTCCGCTGCCAACGTCTCCACCCAATCGCCCGCTGATGTGGCTGAGGCGATCACGGTGGGTGCCACGGACATCAGCGACGCGTTCGCGTCGTTCTCGAACTTCGGCGCCGGCTTGGACATTTCGGCGCCGGGCGTGAACATCACGTCGGCCTGGAACACGTCGAACACCGCGACGAACACGATCTCGGGAACGTCGATGGCCACCCCGCACGTGACCGGCGCGGCAGCCTTGTACCTCGAGGCGAACCCGACGGCGAATCCGGCGGCCGTTGCGGCGGCGCTGACCTCCAACGCGACGACCAACGTGATCACGGGGGTGCCGTCCGGCACCACCAACCGTTTCCTGTACTCGCTCATCGCCCCGGCGGGGCCTCCACCGCCGCCGCCCGCTCCTCCGGTGCTCAGCGCGCCGACGAACGGGGCGACGGGCGTGTCGCTGACCCCGACGCTGTCCTGGAGCGCCTCGTCGGGCGCGACCTCGTATACCGTCCAGGTGTCGATCAGTAATGCCTTCAATTCATTCGCGTACAATCAGACGGTAACGACGACATCGGCGACGGTCTCCTCGGCGCTGGCCGCGAACACCGTCTACTACTGGCGCGTGAGTGCGACCAACGCCGGCGGCACGAGCGCGTTCTCTACGGTGTCTAGCTTCACCACGGCAGCGGCGCCAGCACCTCCCCCGGCGCCGACACTGGCGTCGCCGGCCAACGCGGCGACAGGCGTGGCGGTCCCTGCCACGCTCTCGTGGAACGCCGCTACGGGCGCGACGTCCTATCGCGTCCAGGTCTCCACAGGCTCCACGTTCGCCACCCTGTTCCTCGACCGGATGGGGGTCACGACCACGTCGACCAGCGTGTCCGGGCTCGCCGCCAGCACCGTCTATTACTGGCGCGTGAGTGCGACGAACGCCGGTGGCTCGAGCGCATTTTCAGCCGCGCGCAGCTTCACGACGGCAGCCAGCGGCGATCAGCAAGGACAGCATTGAGGATCTTCACGTGGAGGGCGTTCCCGCGAGGGAGCGCCCTCCACGCAGCAATCGCCCTCGTCATGGGCGGGTGCCAGCCCCCCGACACGCGAGCCATCGCTGCACCAATGACCGCTGACTCCCTCCAGATCACGGTGACAACCGACAAGCCCGTCTACCGCTCCGGCGAGCCGGTCCGGATGACGCTGACACTGGCCAACCGGTCGGGCCAGGAGCGGACGGTCGACTTCACGACCGGGCAGCGCTACGACTTCAAGGTCGATGATCGCGCCGGCGCCACAGTATGGAGCTGGGGGGCCGACCGGATGTTCCCGCAGGTGCTGGGCACGGAGCGCCTGCCACCCGGCGGGTCCCGCGACTACACCGCGGAGTTCAGTGGCCGCCTCCCGCCGGGAACGTACACCGTGACGGGGCTAATCGTGGCCCGCGGAGCTCCTCGGCCGGCGAGCAGCACCATCACCATTCAGTGATCCGCCCCGCGCTTCCAGTTTCTGATTCCCACAGGTAAACTGGGGGCCATGTCACCAGCGGCCCCCCCCGAAGGTCGGCGCGGCGGCGCGACCGGCGCGCGCATTGATTTCCGGGATGGACACTGGATCGTGCCCGACCATCCCATCATCCCCTTCATCGAGGGCGACGGCACGGGACCCGATATTTGGCGCGCCGCGGTGCGTGTCTTCGACGCCGCGGTGGCTCGCGCGTCGGCCGGTAAACGCAGCATCGTGTGGCGCGAGGTCCTCGCGGGCGAGAAAGCATTCCAGCAGACGGGCAACTGGCTCCCCGAGGAGACCCTCGCGAGTATTCGCGAGCACCGTGTGGCCATCAAGGGTCCGCTGACGACACCGGTTGGCGGCGGTATCCGGTCCCTCAATGTCGCCCTGCGGCAGATCCTCGACCTGTATGCGTGTATCCGGCCAGTGCGCCACGTCGCAGGCGTGCCCGCGCCCGTGAAGCAACCCGGCAAGCTCAACGTCGTCATCTTCCGTGAGAACATCGAAGACGTGTACGCGGGCATCGAGTACAAGGCCGGCAGCCCCGAGGCCGACGCGCTGATCGAGTTCGTGCATCGCCGTTTTGGCGCGCAGATCCGGCAGGGCAGCGCCGTCGGCCTGAAGCCGATGTCGAAGTTCGGCTCGCAGCGCCTCGTCGTGAAAGCGATCCAGTACGCGATCAAGAGCGGCCGCGCGTCGGTCACCCTCGTCCACAAGGGCAACATCATGAAGTTCACGGAGGGCGGCTTCCGGGACTGGGGATACGAGGTCGCGAAGCAGCGCTTCGGCGAGCAAACGGTGACCGAAGCCGAAGGGGCCAAGAGAAAGGCGGACGTCGGCAAGGTGATCATCAAGGACCGCATTGCCGACGCGATGTTCCAGCAGCTGGTGTTGCGCCCCGACGATTACTCGGTCATCGCGGCGCCGAACCTGAACGGGGATTATCTGTCCGACGCCGCTGCCGCGCAGGTTGGGGGACTCGGTCTCGCACCTGGCGGCAACGTGGGTGACGGCTACGCGGTCTACGAAGCGACGCACGGCACGGCCCCCAAGTACGCCGGCCAGGACAAAGTGAATCCGAGCAGCGTCATCCTGTCGGGTGTCATGATGTTCGAGGAGCTCGGGTGGGACGAGGTCGCGCGGGCCATCGAGCGCGGGCTCGAAGGCGCGATCGCGTCGCAGCGCGTCACCTACGATCTCGCGCGCCAGCTGCCCGGCGCCACGGAGGTCTCGACCTCCGCCTTCGCCGACACCATAATCGAGCACCTTTCATGAAGAGCTCCGTTACCGCGCAGCCCCTGGCCAAGGTCGAGACCCCACTGCTCGCAGTGGCCGTGCCGCAAGGCACCCCCCCGACCCTCCCCGCCTCGCTCGCCGAGCTCGATCGCTCCGCGACAGGCGGCGGCTTGGCGCGCGCCATCAGCGCCGGGGACCACAAGGGCAAGCGCGACGAGACCCTGCTGCTGTACGGCAGCGGCAAGATCCAGCGCATTCTGCTGGTGGGCGTCGGCAAGCCCGGGGAGATCACGCGCAGCGCCTTGCGGCGCGCCGCCGCCATTGCGGCCAAGCGCGCGCGCACCTTGGGAACCAAGACCTACGCGTTCGCGGTCGCCGCCGAAGCGCGCGGGGGCGTGGGGATCGCCGAGCTCGCCCAGGTCACGGTCGAAGGCGCCGCGCAGGGCGGCTGGCAGTTCACCGAGCTCAAGAAGGCGGCCGAGGACCCGAAGCCCGAGCTCGAGGCGGTGGAGTTCGTCGTGGACGCGGCCGACAAAACTGAGGCAGAGGCCGGCCGCCGCATCGGCGACGCGGTCGCGGCCGGATACCGGCTGACCCGCGACCTGCAGATGCAGCCCGGCAACATCTGCACGCCCAGCTACCTCGCCGAGCAGGCGCGCGCGGTGGCCAAGACGCATGGCTTCGGCGTCACCGTGCTCGACCGCGCACAGATAATGAAGGAAGGGATGGGCGCGCTGATTGCCGTCGCCCAGGGAAGTGCCGAGGAACCGCGCTTCATCGTGCTCGAGTACAAGGGCGGCACCGGAGCGCCCGTGGTGCTGGTGGGGAAGGGCGTGACGTTCGATGCGGGCGGCATCTCGATCAAGCCCGCGCAGAACATGGAAGAGATGAAGTACGACATGTCGGGGGCGGCGGCCGTGCTCGGCACGTTCGAGGTGCTGGGGCGCCTGAAGCCCAAGATCAACGTCGTCGGCCTGATCCCCGCGACCGAGAACCTCCCGTCCGGCACAGCCTTCAAGCCCGGCGACGTCGTGAAGAGCCATTTCGGCAAGACCATCGAGATCATCAATACCGATGCGGAGGGCCGGCTGATTCTCTGCGATGCGCTGTCGTACGCGCGCCGCTTCAAACCGGCGGCCGTACTCGACGCGGCAACGCTGACGGGCGCGGTCGTCATCGCGCTGGGACACCATGCGATCGGGACCCTGGGGAATGACGAAGCGCTCATCGCCGAGGTACGCGACGCCGGGGAGCGCGCCGGCGAGCGCTGCTGGCCCCTGCCGCTGTGGGACGAGTATCGCGACCTGGTAAAGTCCGACATCGCCGACGTGAAAAACTCGGGGGGACGGTCGGCCGGCACGATCGCGGGCGCCTGGTTCCTGCGCGAGTTCGTGGAGGGATTCCCCTGGGTGCATCTCGACATCGCCGGCACCGCCTATACCGAGGGTGAGGGCGCTCACCAGTTCAAGGGGCCGACGGCGGTGGGCGTGCGGCTCTTCACCGAGTTTCTCCTCAACCGCGCGGGCGCTTGATCCTGGGGAGGGCGGCTGTTCTCGCCCTTGCGCTCTCCGGCGTCGCGGCGAGCGGTGCAGCCGCCCAGGTGGATACGACGCGCCGCGACACCACGGCGGCCCGCGATACGACGATCGGACGCGATACGACGGCGGCGCGTGATACCACCACGCGCGACACGATCCCAGCACTGCTGCCCACGTTCGCCCCGCCCATCGCGCGGGGCCCGCTCCCGAGAGGGGCCCGCTACACTTTCACGGCCGACTCGCTGCTGTTCTCGAACGTCCGCACGCTGAGCGATCTGCTGGGACACATTCCCGGGGTCTACATCGCCCGGGGCGGCTGGTACGGACAAGCGGAGCTCGTGCTGTACGGCGGCCGTGGTCCGGCCGCCCTCGAGGTGTATTGGGATGGGTTCCCCTACCTGCCGCTTGGCCGCGACTCGATCTATCTCGACCCTGCGCGAATCCCTCTGGCGCCGCTCGAGCGCGTGGACGTCATCGTCCTCCCGGCGACACTGCAGGTGTATCTCGTCACGGCGCGGCCACGCTCCACGGCGCCCGGCACCCAGATCGGTATCCTCACCGGCGATCTGAGCATCGCGGACTACCGCGCCGGGTACTCGAAGCGCACCCGATCGGGGTTCGGGGTGTCGCTGCTGGCCGACTGGAGCAGCCTCGACGGCAGCGGCGGCACCGGCAGTACCACCACAAGCTTCGGCACCAGCGATCTCTGGCTCAAGGCGGAGTATGTGCCTCCCGGCGGGCGGCTGGGCGCCTCATTTCAAATCTCGAGCTCCGGTTGGCACCGCAACCCCGCCATCGATGGCCGCGTGGACGGCTGGCCGCAAGATCGCCGCGACCGGCTGCTGCGATTTTTCCTGGCGGCGCGCGAGGACGGCCTCGGCCCGCGGCTCACGGGGACGCTCGCCACGAGCGCGGTGAGTCACGACACCCTGGTGGGGTCACGGAACGCGTCGGGCGCGAGTCTGGAATTGAGTCAGACGTGGCCGCGCGCGAGCGTTACGGCGCTGGCACGCTTCGGCGCCGCGGGGTTGCCTACGCAGCTCGAGGCCCGCGCCGGATGGATGCCGATCGTGCCGCTCACCCTCGCAGCCAGTGCGCGCCACACACACTACGCCGGCGGACGGACAGGCGAGCGCGCGTATCTGACCGCGGGCCTCGCGTTGCCGCTAGGCTTCTCCGCTCGCGCCGAGTTTGCGTGGCAGCGGGACGTGCAGGCGCCGCTCGTGCGCAGCGATCCCGTGCAGCAAGCGACGGATGTCGCCGGGTGGGTGCGCTTCGATCATCCCCGCCTGCTGATAGAAGTCGGTCGCGGCCGCCGCGACCCATTCGTGCCGCTCGGATTTGCCGCCGGGATCCAACCGGTGCGTTCGCTGCACCCGACGCCGCTCACCGAGTTCGTAGCGGCCCACGCGAGTATCCGGCCGGTGCCGGGCCTGGAGCTGTCGGGATGGTACTTCGATGCGCCGGTGGGCGGTGGCGACTTCGAGCCTCCGCAGCATGCGCGCATCTCCGCCACCTTCTACTCGAAGTTCTGGCGCGTCTTCAAGAGCGGCATCTTCGCCTTGCGGGCAGAGGTGGCGGTCGAGTCGTGGAGCCGCTGGGGCTTGGGCGGCATCACCAGCACCGGCGCGCAGTTGCGCATGGGCGGAGCCACGTTCGCCGAGACCAATGTCGAGATGCAGCTCGCCGGCGTGACGATCTTCTGGATCATTCGGAACGTGAACGCGATGCGGTCTAGCTACGTCGAGGGCTTGGGTTACCCCCAAAGTGCGCAACTCTACGGGGCGCGGTGGTTCTTCACGAACTAGCGCACCGGACTACATTTAAGGCCTTGTGCCGCGCAGCATGACGGGCTTCGGCTCGGCCGAGGATCGGGTTTTGGGTGGACGGCTGCGGATCGATATCCGCACCGTCAATCACCGCTATTTCAACCCGCAGCTCAAGCTGCCTGCGGAGCTCGGCGGGATCGAAGCCGAGCTGCGCGAGCGGCTGCGCCAGCTGCTCGAGCGTGGTCACGTGGCCGTGACGGCGCGATGGGTCGAGCATCCGACGCAGGACAGTGGCGTGACCGTGGATTTGGCGCGGGCGCGACAGGTCGTTGCCGCGGCACAACAGCTCAAGAAAAAGCTGAAGCTGAAGGGCACGGTTGATTTGGCGTTCGTCGCGCGGCAACCGGAAGTCATGACCGCGGCGAATGGCGGTGGCGGGGAGGCGGTGGCGTGGGGCGACGTGAAGGCGATCGTCGAGCGCGCCGCGCGTGACGTCGTGACGATGCGGGAGCGGGAAGGCCGCGCGCTGGCGGACGAGCTCGTCGGGCGGCTCGATGCTCTGGAAGCAGGGGGGCGGACGATCGAAGACCGCGTCCCGGCGCGGCTCAAGGCGGAGCATGCACGCCTCAAGCAAGCGGTGGCGGAGCTGACTGGCGGGACTGCGATTGACGAACAGCGGCTGGCACTCGAGATCGCCCTCCTCGCCGACCGCGTCGACATCACCGAGGAGCTGGTGCGGTTCCGTACCCACGTGGCGGCGTGCCGCGAAGCGCTCGTGTCCGACCAGGCGGTCGGCAAGCAGCTCGGGTTCCTGGCGCAGGAGCTGCTGCGCGAGGTCAACACGATGGGCTCCAAGGCGAACGATGCGGGCATTACGCACGCCGTCATCGCGATGAAGGGTGAGCTGGAGAAGCTCCGGGAGCAGCTGGAGAATCTGGAGTGACGCCGCTCATCGTCGTCCTCGCCGCCCCGTCAGGAGGCGGCAAGACGACGATCGCCAGAAGCCTGCTGGCGCGGCGCCGGGACGTGGGATTCTCGGTCTCAGCGACCACGCGGCCGCCTAGGGCCGGGGAGCGGGACGGCGAAGCCTACTTTTTCCTGTCCCGCGCGGAGTTCCAGCGGCGGCAGGCTGCGGGTGAGTTTCTGGAATCGGCCGAGTATGCGGGCGAGCTGTATGGGACGCTGAAGGCGGAAGTGGAGCGCTTGCTCAAGGCAGGACGGCACGTGCTCCTCGACATCGAAGTCCAGGGCGCCCGCCAGGTGCGGGAACGGTACCCCCCGCCTGCTTCCGTAGCGATATTCATTCTGCCGCCGAATGGTCGTGAGCTGGTACGGCGCCTGCGTACCCGACGCACCGAATCGGCGGCGACGATCGCCCGTCGCCTGGACACGGCGGTATCGGAGCTGCGGCAGGTGCCCGCGTTCGACCACGTCGTCGTCAACGATGGGCTCGACGACGCGGTGGCGCAGGTGAGTGGCATCATCGACGCGCCGTTTCCCGCGGCAGGTGCGGGAGCGGCGACGAAACGCATCGACACTTTGATCCGGGAGCTGACGGCTGAAGCCGCCCAGCTGAGGACCAGCGAGGAGAAACAATGAGGATTGTGACCCCGGCTGAAGTCGCCGGCCAGACGCAGAACAAATACCTGGGCGTGCTCGTGGCCGCCAAGTTCGCGCGCTACGTGAACGATTTCCCGCGCGATCGGTCCGTGGACTGGGAGCAGAAGCTCACCACCCGCGCCTTCGAGGAATTGGTCCAAGGCCACCTCAAGTACCGGCTGGTCCGGCGGCGGCGCCAGGAGACCTGATGCCGTTCTCCGGCCGTCACGTCGTCCTCGGCGTGTCGGGCGGGATCGCCTGCTACAAGAGCTGCACCCTGGCGCGCCGGCTCGGCGAAGCGGGCGCTACGGTGGACGTGGTGCTCACCGCATCCGCGGCCGAGTTCGTGCGGCCCCTCACCTTCGAAGCGCTCACCGGGCGCCCGGTTCTCACCTCCCTATGGGAGCGCGGCCGGGCGCTCGCGCATATCGGTCTTGCCCACGAGCCCGACCTTGTCATCCTCGCGCCCGCGACCGCCCACCTGCTGGCACGCGCCGCGATGGGGATGGCCGACGACCTGCTCACGGCGCTGCTCCTCGCCCGGACGGGTCCGGTGCTCGCGGCGCCGGCAATGAACGACGCGATGTACGCGCACCCCGCGACGGTCGCGAATCTGAAGAAGCTCACGCAACGCGGTTGGCATTTTGTCGGGCCCGAGGTCGGAGCGCTCGCCGAAGGGCCGAGCGAGCGGCCGGGCCGGATGAGCGAACCCGAAACGATCATGGCCGCCGCCGCCACGCTGGTCGGAGCGGACCAGGGAACGGGAGGCGCCGGCGGCGCGGGCGGCGCGGGCGGCGCGGGGGGCGCGGGGGGCGCGGGGGGCGGAAGCAAGTGGGCGGGGAAGCGGGTCGTCGTCACGGCGGGGCCGACGCGTGAGCATCTCGATCCGGTGCGCGTGTTGACCAACCCGTCGAGCGGCCGGATGGGCTATGCGCTCGCGGAAGCCGCGTCCGCGCGGGGCGCCGACGTGGTGCTCGTCAGCGGACCCACCGAGCTCCCGCCGCCGGGCGGCGTGGAGACGCAGCGCGTCGAGACGACCGCGGAGATGCAAAAAGCGGTGCAATCCGCGATGAAGGACGCCGCCGCGCTGTTCATGGCCGCGGCGCCCGCTGACTACAAGCCCAAATCAACGGGCAAGGTGAAACGGCCGCGTGCCGCCGGCGCGCTGACGCTCGAGCTGGAGGTGACACCGGACATCCTGCGGTCGCTCAAACGACCACGCGGCTGTGTGGTGGTCGGCTTCGCGCTCGAGACGGGCAATGGCCTGGCGCGGGCACGAGGAAAACTGCAAGATAAGGCCCTTGATTTCGTGGTCTTGAACGACGCGCTCGAGCCCGGCGCGGGATTCGAGGTCCCGACGAATCGTGTGACGGTGTTGGGCAAAGGGGGCCGGCGCGTGGATCTGCCGCTCCTGCCGAAACGCGACGTGGCCGAACGAATCCTCGACGTGGTGGAAGAGGCTCTGTGACCGATGGGCGGGGGCAGGCGCTGGCGCGGGAATACCTGAAACAGCAGCGGCTGCTCGGCGGCGACGCGGTGATTCTCCCCGAGAAGCCGGGAAGCGAAATGCGGGATGCGGGAAGCGTGATCCCCGCGGCCGCACACACGCCTCCCGCATCGCGCATCCCGCATCCCGATGCTCCCCCGGCCGGCATCTCCTTCGACCCGCCCTCCGGCGATCTCTTCGCTACCGATCCGATCCAACAGGCGCGCACACTCGCCGACGTGGCAACGCTCGTCGCCGCCTGCACCAGGTGCCGCCTGTGCGAGGGCCGGACCAAGACCGTGCCCGGCGAAGGACCCGCCACCGCACGCCTCGTCGTAGTGGGGGAGGGACCGGGCCGGACCGAAGACGAGACGGGCCGCCCGTTCGTCGGCAAGGCGGGCGAGCTGCTCACCAAGATCCTCGCCGCGATCGACCTGCCGCGCGAACAGGTGTTCATCTGCAACGTGGTCAAGTGCCGGCCGCCGGAGAACCGCCTGCCGCAGTATGATGAGATCGCCGCGTGCGTGCCGTACCTGTACCGCCAGATCGAGCTGCTCAAGCCGACCGTGATCCTGGCGATGGGCGGCACGGCGTCGCAGACGCTGCTCAACACCAAACAGTCCCTGGGCGCGCTGCGGAATCAGATCCACCGGTTCCGCGGCACCCCCGTGATCGTCACGTATCACCCGGCGGCCCTGCTGCGTAACCCTAACTGGAAGCGACCAACCTGGGATGACGTCCGTATCGCCGCTCGCCTCCTCGACGGCTGAGCGAGGGGGAGGGGGAGGGGGAGGGGGAGAGTTCGCCGGCCGCCAGACTCCGTGGAGCAACGAAGCGGAGCAGGCGGTCCTCGGCGCGATGTTGCTCGACCAGGACGCGGCCCTCAAAGCGGCCGAGGTCCTGGACGACGTGATGTTCTACCGCGAGGGACATCGGCTGCTGTTTCGCGCCATGATGTCCCTCACCGAGCGCGGCGACGTCATCGACCCGGTGACACTCCGCGACGAGCTGGCGCGCCGCGGCGACCTGGACCGCGCCGGCGGGATGGAGTACGTCGCGGGGCTGATCGACGTCGTCCCTACGGCGGCGAACGTTGACTATCACGCCAAGATCGTGCGTGACAAGGCGGTGCTGCGGCGTCTCGTCGAAGCGGCCACCGGCATCATCCAGGATGTTTACGAGACACGCGGTCACGCGGGCGAGGTGCTCGACGTCGCCGAACACAGAATATTCGAGGTCGCGCAGTTCCGGCGCGCGCAGGACTTCATCCGGCTGAAGGAGCTGATTTGGCCGACCATGGAGCGGATTGAGCAGCTCCAGGGAAGGGCGAGTGCGCTCACGGGAGTGCCGACCGGCTTCAATGACCTGGACGAGTATACGGCGGGCCTCCAACGCGGTGACCTGGTGATCCTGGCGGCGCGGCCATCGATGGGGAAGACGGCGTTGGCCCTGAACATCGTGCAACACGCGTCCATCATGCATGCGAAGAAGGTCGCGCTATTCTCGCTCGAGATGTCGAAGGATCAACTCGTCCAACGCCTGCTCTGCTCGGAAGGCTTCGTGGATGCGCAGAAGCTGCGACGTGGCAAACTCCAGGACGAGGACTATCCAAAACTCGCGCGCGCTGCGGGCCTGCTCAGCGCCGCCCACATATGGATCGATGACAGCGCGGGGTTGACGCCGCTCGCCGTGCGATCCAAGGCCCGGCGCCTCAAGGCCGAGCACGATATCGATTTGGTGGTCGTCGACTATCTGCAGCTGATGACTGGACCCGAAGACCTGGATAATCGGCAACAGGAGATCTCGTATATCTCGCGGTCGCTGAAGGCTCTGGCCAAAGAGCTCGACCTTCCGGTGCTCGCTCTGTCGCAGCTATCTCGGGCCCCCGAGCAGCGGGGCGGTGAACATCGCCGGCCGCAACTGTCGGATCTCCGCGAATCGGGGGCGATCGAGCAGGATGCCGACGTCGTGCTCTTCATCTATCGCGAAGAGATGTATGTCACTCCCACCCCCGAAGGGAAGAAGCTCGATAAGGACGGCAACGATATCGAGCGGAAAGCCGAACTGATCGTCGGGAAGCAGCGGAACGGGCCGACGGGTACCATCTCGCTGATCTTCGAAAAGCGGTTCACCAGATTCGACAACGCCACCAGGCGCGAGATGCCCCCAGAGCTCGCCAGTGTCTAAAGGCCGTTCCGTGTTCCGCTGCACCGAGTGCGGCGCGGAGCAGCCGAAATGGGGCGGCCGGTGCGACAGCTGCGGGGCGTGGAATTCGCTGAGCGAAGAGCCGGGCGGGCGGTCAGGCGGGAAGCCGGCGAGAGGCACCGTGACCAGCCAAGCGCCTATCCGCCTCACCGACGTGAAGAGTGGTGGGGTTGCGCGCTGGCAAACCGGACTCAACGAGTTCGATTTCGTGCTCGGCGGTGGCATCGTCCCCGGATCCGTCACGCTCGTGGGCGGCGAACCGGGGATCGGTAAGTCCACCCTGCTGATGCAATGCGCGGCGCGCCTCGAAGCCCAGGGCGTGGCGACGCTCTACGTTTCGGGCGAGGAATCGCCGGATCAACTCCGGCTGCGCGCCGACCGGCTGCCGGAAGACGCGGGCGGCATCCACGTGCTCGGCGAGACGCGCCTCGAGGCGATCCTGCATCACGCGGCCGCGCTCCAATCCCGCGTCATCCTGCTCGACTCGATTCAAACGACCTACACCGATGAGCTCGAGGGCGCGCCCGGCAATGTGGGCCAAGTGCGCGAATGCGCCGCCCGGCTGATGCGCTTCGCCAAAGAAGCGGGTCCCGCCGTGCTGCTCGTGGGACACGTGACGAAGGGTGGAGGCATCGCGGGTCCGAAGACGCTCGAGCACATCGTGGACACGGTGTTGTATTTCGAGGGAGAAAGCACCCTCGATCACCGGATCTTGCGCGCCGTAAAGAACCGCTTCGGCTCCGTGGACGAGATCGGCGTGTTCCGGATGACCGGCGCCGGACTCGAACCCGTCGAGAATCCCGCCGCCGCTTTCCTCGCGGGGCGCAGCACCGGTGTCTCGGGGTCGGCCGTGACGGCGTTGATGGAAGGCACCCGCCCGATGCTCGTCGAAATCCAGGCGCTGGCCTCGAAGGCCGGGTTCGGCACGCCGCAGCGCGTTGCGACGGGGCTCGACCATCGCCGCCTCGCCGTCCTGCTGGCCGTGCTCGAGCGCCGCGGTGGGCTGCCGTTCGGAAACCTCGACGTGTTCGTCAACGTCACGGGCGGCGTCCGACTGGTCGAACCGTCGACGGATCTCGCCGTCCTGGCCGCGCTCGTCTCGACGGTGCATGACCGGCCCGTGCCGGCCGATGCCCTATTTCTCGGCGAAGTGGGACTGGGCGGCGAGATCCGCCCGGTGGCCGGCGTAGAGCGGCGGCTGGCCGAGGCAGCGCGCCAGGGATTCCGGCGCGTGTTTCTGTCGGCGCGCTCGCGCGGCGCGGCCGGCGACCTCGAGGTGATCGGCTTGGAGGGCATTGGTGAGCTCACCCGCCGGCTCGCCGCCTGACATCGGCGTCGTCGTGGTGGCGGCGGGAGCGGGCGTACGGGCCGGTCCCGGAGAGCCGAAGCAGTTCCGCCCGATCCTCGGAGTCCCGATGCTGCTGCGCGCGTTGCGCCCGTTTGCCGCGCACCCTGAGGTGCGGCAGGTGGTCGTGGTGCTTCCACCCGGGTATGCCGAGCGGCCGCCCGAATGGTTGGGCAGGGTGCGCGGCGAGCGGCTCGCCGTTGTGGCGGGCGGCGCGCAACGCGTCGATTCGGTGCGGGCGGGGCTGGCGGCGCTGCCGCGCGACACAGTGGTAGTGCTGGTCCACGATGCCGCACGGCCGTTCGTGAGCCGGGGCACCATCGACGCTGTCATCGCGCGCGCCCGGGCGGGTGTGGGCGCCGTGGCCGCCGTGCCGGTCTCCGACACGCTCAAGGAAGTGGGGCAGGGCAGCCACCGGCCCACGCCGCGCGTGGCGCGCACCGTAGACCGCGAGCGGATCTGGCGCGCCCAGACGCCACAGGGATTCCCGCGCCAAATGCTCGATGATGCGTATGCCCAGCTGGTTCCCTCTTCCCAGAACGGCATCCCCAGCGACGACGCCGAGGTATGCGAGCGGGCCGGCTTTCCCGTGGAGCTGGTCCCGGATTCACCGTACAACTTCAAGATCACCACGGCCGACGACTTCCGGATCGCCGAGGCGCTCGCCCGTGAGCTGCGGTGAATCCCGTTCCGTTTCAAACGGCGCCCGAGGTGGCAGGCGCGATCCCGCGCGTGCTCGCCCATCTCAACGCCGGCGGCCTGATCGCCTATCCGACGGAGACGGTGTACGGCCTGGGCTCGCGCGTGGTACATGCGGACGTCTCGGCGCTCGCGGCCCTAAAGGGCCGCTCGGCGAGCAAGCCGTTTCTGCTACTGATCAGCGATCGCGCCATGGCTGAAGCGCACGGACTCGCGTTCAACGCGTCTGCCGACGCACTCGCCAAGGCGTTCTGGCCGGGCCCGCTGACCCTGGTCCTCCCCGGAGGTTCGGGACGCCTCCCCGATTTGCTGCGCGGTCCCGAAGGCGGCATCGCCGTGCGGTGGACGTCGCATCAGGCGATCGCGCGGCTCGTCGCGGCGTTAGGAGCCCCGCTGACCTCGACGTCGGCGAACTTGCCCGGCAGGCCGCCCGGACCCGGCGCCGCGGCGATCGGCCGCGACTTCGCCGCCGCGGTGGCCGCCGGCCAGCTGCTGGTGCTCGATGGGGGCGTGCTGGGGAACCGGCCACCATCCACGGTGGTTGACTGCACACAACCGGCGGCGCAGATCGTGCGCGAGGGCACCCTGAGCGTCAACGAGCTGCGCCGCGCGGTGGGGCGCCTCGCACCGTGATTCAAAACGTTCTGTTCGTGTGCACCGGTAATATCTGCCGCAGCCCGCTCGCGGCGGCGCTGCTGGTGCGCGCCTCGAAAGAGCGGGGGGTGGAGGTCACCGTCACGTCCGCTGGCACCGGTGCGTGGGACGGGGCGCCCGCGTCGGAGGGCGCCTATCTCGTTGGCCTCGAGCGTGGCCTCGATCTTTCCGGGCATCGCGCCCGCCTCCTCAGCCGTGACCTCGTCGAGGAAGCCGACCTGATCCTCACCATGGCCCGCCACCACCGCGCCCGCGTGGACGAGCTCGGCGGCGAAGGACGAGTGTTTGTGCTCGGCGAGTATGCCGGACGCGAGGGGGACGACGTCGAGGTGAGCGATCCATTCGGTGGCGATCTGGGCGTCTACCGCGACACGTGTGTGGAGCTCGAGGCCCTCACCGCGGCCGTCGCCGAGCGGTTGGCCGCCGAGAAACGGCGTGGAGATCAGCGCTAGCACCCGCCTGCTCGTGGTCATCGGCGATCCGGTGGCCCATTCTCTTTCTCCCGTGATGCACAACGCCGCGTGCCGCGCGCTGGGACTCGACGCCGTGTACATGGCGCTGCGCGTGCCACCCCCGGCGCTCGCGACGGTGCTCGCGGCGCAAGCGGCGACGGGCGGTGCGGGTAACGTCACCGTGCCGCACAAAGAAGCAGTCGAAGGATCCCTGGCGCGGAAAACGGATATCTGCGCCCGCCTGGGCGCGTGTAATACCTTCTGGACCGAAGACGGCACACTCAGCGGCGACAATACCGACGTGTGCGGAGTGCGCGCGACGCTGGAGCAGCTCGGCGTGCAGGATGGCCGCTGGCTTGTGATCGGCACCGGCGGGTCGGCCCGCGCGGTAGCCGCCGTGGCGGCCGACGCCGGCGCGACCTTGTGGGTACGCTCCCGCAACGCCGAGCGCGCCACCCAGTTCGCTCAATGGGCGACCGGGCTGGGGGGGGGCGTACGCGCTGCCGTCGCCGGCGGCTCCGTGGAGGTGGATGTGGCGATCAACGCGACCCCGCTTGGCCTTGCCGGGAACGACCCGCTACCCATCGACCCCAAGGACATGCCGGGTGTCCGGGTCGCGCTCGATTTGGTGTACGCGCCGGGCCAAACGCGCTGGGTGAACGCCCTGCGCCAGCAAGGCGTCAACGCGCAGGACGGGCGGGAGATGCTCGTGCACCAAGGCGCGGCATCCTTCACCCGTTTCTTTCCCGGGACCGCGGCGCCGATTGACGTCATGCGCGCGGCGGTCGATCGCGCCTTGCGTGTCTAGCGCGTCCGCTCTCGAGCAACTCCTCCTCCCGGCAGAGTGCCTCCTCTGTCACGGCCTGCTGAGCGCACGTGACGCCGCCCGGATTGTCTGTCCCGTTTGCCGACACCGCTGGCGCTCCGTGCGGCCGCCGTGGTGTGCACGCTGCGGACAACCCGAACCCCATTTCGGCCCCTGCCGGTTGTGCGCCGGTTGGCCCGCCGCGCTCACCGCAGTGCGATCCGCAGTGTGGCTGGTCGACGGAGCGCGGGAGGCGGTGCTCGCCCTGAAATACCGCGCGCTCCCCCGAATCGCCGACGACTTGGCGGAGGCGATGGCCCGTGAGGGGCTCCCCGCCGACGGACCGTCGGTGCTCGTCCCCATTCCGCTCGCCCCGAAGCGGTTGCGTGAGCGGGGCTACAACCAAAGCGAGGCGCTGGCTGCGGCGCTGGCACGGCGCTGGCATCTGCCCGTCGCGCGCGACCTGCTGGCGCGCGTGCGCGAGACGCCGACGCAAACGACGTTGACACCGGAGACGCGGCTGGCGAACGTGGCGGGGGCGTTTGCAATGCGGAATGCCAAATGCGGAATGCGGAATGACGAGGGGAGTGTCAATTCCGCATTCCCCATTCCGCATTCCACATTGATTCTCGTGGACGACGTCTTCACCACCGGCGCGACGTTGGCTGAAGCGGCGCGGGCGCTGGAGCAGGCAGGCGCGCGGCGCGTGTGTGGCATCACCTTCGCCCGCGCAGCTATTCCGGACTTCACTTAGGGAAGGGGAGCGCAGTCATGGCGGTTCGGGTCGGAATCAACGGGTTCGGCCGCATCGGGCGGAACGTGCTGCGCGCGGCGACGCTCACCAAGCAGGCGGAAATCGAGTTCGTCGGAGTGAATGACATCACCGACACCAAGACGCTCGCCCACCTGCTCAAGTACGACTCAGTGCACGGGCGCTTTCCAGGCACGGTGGAGGCCAAGGGCGACGTGCTCATCGTAAATAGCCGGCAAATTAAGGTGACCGCCATCAAAGAGCCGGAGCAGCTCCCCTGGAAGGACCTCGGCGTGGAGCTGGTGCTCGAGAGCACCGGTCGCTTCACCGACCGGGAGGCGGCCGCCAAGCACCTCACGGCGGGCGCCAAGAAGGTCGTGATCTCGGCCCCCGCCAAGGGCGAAGACATCACCATCGTGATGGGCGTGAACCACGAGAAATACGACCCCGCCAAGCATCACGTCCTCTCGAACGCATCATGTACCACGAACTGCCTCGTCCCGGTCGTCAAAGTGGTCATGGACAACTTTGGCTTCAAGCACGGTTTTATGACGACCGTCCACAGCTACACCAACGACCAGCAGATCCTCGATCTGCCGCACAAGGATTTGCGGCGCGCGCGGGCAGCAGCGCTGAGCATCATTCCCACCACGACCGGCGCCGCCAAGGCGACCGGCCTCGTGCTGCCGGAGGTGAAAGGCAAGATCGACGGCATCTCGCTGCGCGTCCCAACGCCCGATGTTTCTGTCGTAGATCTGACGGCAGAGGTCGAGCGACCGACGACGATCGAGGCCGTGAACACCGCCTTCAAACAAGCAGCCGCTGGCGCGCTCAAAGGCATACTCGACGTAAGCGACGAGCCGCTCGTGTCCGTGGACTACATCGGCAGCCTCTATTCGAGCGTAGTGGATGCAATGTCCACGGCGGTGATCGATGGGACGCTCGTCCACGTGTCGTCGTGGTACGACAATGAGATGGGGTATTCGGCGCGCTGCGTGGACCTGCTCGCCTACATCGGGCGCCGGCGTTGACCAAGCGCACCCTGCGCGACCTGCCGCCACAGGCCCTGGACGGCAAGCGCGCGCTGGTGCGCGTCGATTTCAACGTTCCCCTGAGGGATGGGCGGGTGGCGGACGCTACGCGGCTGCGTGCCGCCCTGCCGACTATCGCGTACTTGCGGGAGAAAGGCGCCCGGGTCGTTCTCCTCTCGCATCTCGGACGGCCCAAGGGCGGTCCTGACCCGCAGTACTCACTCCGTCAGATCGTGCGCGACCTCGAAGATCTGCTCGGCGCCCCGGTCGAGTTCATCGCCGATCCCGCCGCGGGCGCTCCTGTCACGCGGCGTCTGCCGCGTGGCGGCGTCGCGCTGGTCGAGAACACGCGCTTCTGGCCGGGTGAGGAGACGAACGATCCCGAGCTCGCTCGCGTCTTCGCGGGCCTCGGTGATTTCTACGTGAACGACGCGTTCGGGTCGGCCCATCGCGCGCACGCGTCCACCGAGGCCGTGGCCCATTTGCTGAAGCCCGCCGTCGCCGGATTCCTGATGGAGCGGGAGCTCCAGTACCTGGGGGAGCTGCTCCGTGACCCCAAGCGGCCGTTCGTCGCCGTGCTGGGAGGCGCGAAGATCTCCGGAAAGATCGAGGTCATCCGGGCGCTGCTTCCCAAGGTCGACGAGCTGCTGATCGGGGGCGCCATGGCGGGCACGTTCTTCGCGGCGATGGGGTTGGAGGTAGGGTCGTCGTTCGTCGAGCGCGATCGCATCCCGCTGGCCAAGGAGCTGCTCCAGAACTGCGGCAAGAAAGTGATCCTGCCACGCGGCGGGGTCATCGCGCCGTCGCTCGAGCGCGCGGCGGAGCATCGCGCCGTCGCGGCGGACGCGATCCCGAACGGTTGGGCGGTCTACGATATCGACCCGGCGACGCAGCACGACTTTCGCGCCCGGTTGCTCCGCGCCAAGACGATCTTCTGGAACGGCCCGATGGGCGTGTTCGAAACGCCGCCCTTCGACGCGGGCACGCGCGCCATCGCCGCGGCGCTGGTGGACGCCGGCGCTAAAGGTGCGGTCACGGTCGTGGGCGGCGGGGACTCGGTGGCCGCGGTCGCAGGCCTCGAAGACAAGCTCACGCACATCTCGACGGGCGGCGGCGCGTCGCTCGAGCTCCTGGAGGGAAAAGTGTTGCCTGGTGTGGCGGCATTGGAGGACGCGTGAGGTATCTCGTCTTCGCCGCCAATTGGAAGATGAATATCGGACCGCTCGAAGCCCGTGAGTATCTCAGGAGGTTTTTGTCGGCCGGCGAGCTTCCCGAAGGGCGGGAGGTCTGGTTCTTTCCTCCCGCCGTTTCACTCGAAGCCGTCGCGCAAAGCATCGCCGGGCGTCCGAACCTGCTGGTCGGGGCGCAGGACATCCATTGGGAGCCGAAGGGAGCGTTTACCGGCGCGATCTCCGGACCGCTTGCGTCGCAGGCCGGTGCGCGCGCCACGCTGATCGGCCACTCCGAGCGGCGCCACGTGTTCGGTGAAACGGACGAGCAGACCGGCAAGAAGCTCGCTGCCGCCCTCGCGGCAGATCTGCACCCGGTGCTGTGCGTCGGGGAGACGCTGACGCAGCGGGAGGCAGATCAAACGCTCGCCGTCGTAACCCGGCAGCTCGAGGCTGCGCTGGCGGGGCGCGCAGGGGAAGGCCGGCTCACAATCGCGTACGAGCCGGTCTGGGCGATCGGGACGGGCCGCAACGCCACGCCGAAGGATGCGGCCGACGTGCACCGGGTCATTCGCGCCTGGCTCAAGGAGCGCACCGCGGCCGTCGTCCGGATTCTGTACGGGGGCAGCGTCAACCTGAAGAACGCCGCAGAGCTGCTCGCCCAACCCGAGATCGACGGACTGCTCGTCGGCGGCGCGTCGCTCGATCCGCAAACATGGGCCGATCTTGTGCGGACCGCCGCAGCCTAGGTATCTTGCCCCGCGCATGTACACGGTCCTCGTCAGCATCCTCATCCTCGACGCGCTGATCCTCGCGGCGGCGGTGCTGCTCCAGGCGGGGCAGGGCGGCGGCCTCGCGTCGCTGGGCGGCGGTGCCGGCACCGAAACGATCATGGGCGGCCGTCAAGCGACCACGCTGCTCACCAAGCTCACGTGGTGGACCGCAGGGATCTTCCTCTCCCTCGCCTTGATCCTGACGTTCTTGTCGCAGCAGGGCACACAGGTTCGCTCGGTGCTCGAGGGCCAGGGGCAGGCCCCCACGCCGGTGCAGCCCACACCGCTGCCGCTCGAGACCCAGCCGACGGCGCCCGCCCGGCCCCCAGCGCCCCCCGCACCTCCAGCTCCCAATCGCCGGCCCTAAGTCCTCGCCCGCCTACGTCCTCCTCGAGGACGGAGCCTGGTTCGCCGGAACCGCGCCTCTCGCCTTCGACCCTGCGTATGCGGAAGTCGTTTTCACCACGAATCTGAGCGGCTATCAGGAGGTCTTCACGGATCCCTCCTACCTGGGTCAGATCGTCGTGATGACGGCTCCGATGATCGGCAACTACGGGATCAATCCGGAGGACGTCGAATCCGATCGCCCCCGCGTCGCGGGCGTCGTCGTACGCGAGCTATCGGCGCGCGCGTCGAATTGGCGCTCGACCGGCGATCTGATCGACTGGCTCGCGGGCGCGCAGGTGCCGCTGGTCTCCGAGGTGGACACGCGCCAACTCACCCGCCACATCCGTTCGCGAGGAGCGATGCGCGGCGTGGTGGCCCTCGGCGAGGCGCCGAGCGCCGAGGTCACGGCTGCGCTCGCGGCATCGCCCGCGATGGATGGACTCGACCTCGCGAGCGTGGCGACGATTCCGCGCGCGTACACCGAAGGACCGGCCGACGCCCAACATCACGTCGTCGCGTTCGACTTCGGGATGAAGCGGAACATCCTCCGGCTCTTCGCGCAGCACGGGTGTCGGGTGACCGTCGTACCGGCGGCGACGGCTGCCGGTGCGGTGCGCCAGCTCAAACCCGACGGCGTATTCCTGTCGAATGGGCCCGGCGATCCGGCCGCCGTGGACTACGCCATCACGACGATTCGCGATCTGGCCGATGGGACGCTCCCGATCTTTGGGATCTGTCTCGGGCACCAATTGCTCGGCCTAGCGTTGGGCGGCGAGACGGTGAAACTCCCATACGGTCATCGCGGCGGGAACCACCCAGTTCGCGATCTCAATACAGGGCAAGTACTTATCACATCGCAAAACCACGGTTTCGCAGTGCGCGGCGATACGGGGGGAGTGCCGGGTGCGAAGTCGCTTGAGGTCACCCACCTTAACCTCAACGACGGAACCGTCGAAGGGGTGAAGCACCGCGAGTACCCCATTTTTGCCGTCCAGTATCACCCGGAGGCCTCACCCGGTCCGCATGACGCCCAGGGACACTTCCGCGAATTCCTACAAGCTCTTGACACTAAATAAGTAAGCCCGTATGATAGCCCCCGACTTTTGCAACCCGGCAGACGTTTGGGGGGCCAATGACGAAGGCCGATCTGGTCGAAAAGGTCACCGCGCAAATCGCTCGTACCGCCGGTCCCCTCATTTCCAAAAAGGACTGCGCTCGAGTCGTCGATTCTTTCCTCGACGCCGTCAAGGCTGCGCTCGCGGAGCAGCATAACATTGAGATACGCGGATTTGGGACGTTCAAGATCCGCCAGCGGAAAACCAGAATGGCGCGCAACCCGCGCACCGGCGACCCCGTGGAAGTTGCGGCGCGTCCGGTTCCTGTCTTCAAGCCCAGCAAGGAGTTGCGCGCGATGGTCGCCGACGCAAGCGAGCGCGTCTCTTCGTAAGCTGCTGCGCAACCGAGACTTGGGCTGACGGCCCCGGCACCGCTGCCGGGGCCGTTGTATTTGTGGGTATAATCCCCGACTGGCGGACCCACGCGCCAACTTCTTGCCTGGAGTAACGATGCGCTCGCTGTTGCCGGCACTTCTAGTCACCTACGCCATGCCCCTGGCGGCGCAGACGGTGCGCTACGAAGTCGCCCTCACCTCACCCGCGGCGAAGACCTTCCACGTGTCGGCCGAGTTTCCGGCCGCCGGAAAGGAAACGCTGTTCGTTTCGCTCCCCGCGTGGAGTCCGGGCTCGTACGAAATTCAGAACTACGCCCGCTACGTGCATGGGTTCGGCGCCAAGAACGCCGCCGGTCAGCCGCTGCGCTGGGACCGCGGTGACAAGGATACGTGGCGCGTCGTGACAGGCCGCAGCGATCGCGTCACCGTCGAGTTCGATTTCATCGCCGATACGATCGATCTCTCGATCGCGCGCATCACCCCCGACTTCGGCCAATTCCTCGGCACCAATCTCTTCTTGTTCGAGGAAGGGCAGCTCGGGCGTCCCGCTGAGGTGCGCTTCCGCGTGCCCGCGGGGTGGCAGGTGACCACCGCACTGCGCGGCCCGGCGAATGGCGTCTACCGCGCCGGTGATTATCACGAGCTGGCGGACGCCATGACGTTCGTCGGACGCTACAGTCTCGACTCGTTGCAGGTGGATGGAAAGTGGATCCGCATCGCCGTGTGGCCTGCCGCCGATTACACGCCCGCCGTCGCGCACAATCTGCGGGGCGGTGTGGAGAAGATGGCGCCTGTCCAGAACCGGCTCATGGGCGGCGCGCCCTACGACGTGTACACGGTGTTCTTCAACGTCATCCATGAGCCCGTCAACTTCGGCGGCGGCCTCGAGCACAGTTTCTCGCAGTACGACATCATGCCTGCGCCGGCCTTCGCCGACGCCGCCGGTAACCTCGGCGACTTCATGTATCCGCTGCTGTCGCACGAGTTCTTCCACTTGTGGAACGTGAAGCGCATCCGTCCCGCCGAGATGTGGCCCTACGACTATCGCGCCGAGCAGTACACGCCGCTGTTGTGGTGGTCGGAGGGCGTGACAGACTACTATGCCGACCTCACGAATCTGCGGTCGGGGTTGTGGTCCGCGGACCAATTCCTGCGGAACGCCATCAGCGACATCCAGCAGGTAGAATCGGCGCCCGAGCCCTGGAGCCCGGAAGACGGCAGCGTGGCGACGTGGATCCACGAGGTCTACGTGAACAGCTCGCAGCTGTACTATCCCAAGGGAGCGCTGCTCGGCATGCTGATGGACATCTCCATCCGCGACGCGACCGACAATGCACACAGCCTCGACGATGTGATGCGCGCACTGTATACGCGCTACTACCGCCAGAACAAAGGGTTCTTGACGGCGGATCTCCTGAGCGAGCTGCGCGCCGCCGGCATGCCCGACATGGAGGCGTTTTACCGCCGCTACATCGATGGCCGGGATTCGCTGCCGTATGAAACGGTCTTCGCGAAGGCCGGCATCGTGGTCACCCGGGCAGCGGCAACCGTGCCGTTCCTGGGTGTCTCGACCGGCAATGCCACGGGCGGCGCGCTCGAGGTGCAGGCGGTGACGCCCGGGAGCGCCGCTGAGGCGGCGGGTGTGCAGCCGGGAGATGTGTTGACGAGTCTCGGCGACGTCCCAGTGGCGGCCGACCAGGATTGGGCGTCGGCGTTCCGGACGCGTTATCGCGGCCGCGCCGGCCAGCCGCTCGTCATCGTGGTGCAGCGCGGCGGTCGCGCGGTCACGCTCAACACCGTGGTCCGGGAGCGGACCAGCACGCGCTACACGCTCGAGCGCGCGCCCAATCCGACGGCCAAACAGGCCAAGATCTGGCAGGGCTTCGCGACCGGGGGGGGGGGAGGACAATAATCGCGTGATGGCGAACGTGACGGTCCGCTTCTTCGCGCGGTACGCCGAGCTTGCCGGCTGTGAGTCGGCGGCGGTGGCCGTGCCGGCCTCCGCGACGGTCGAAGACGTGCTGCGACGCGTTCGCGAAGCCGTGCCCGGCGCGCAGGCGCTTCCCGCGCGGCCGCTCACCGCCCTCAACCTGCGGCAGGTGAAGTTGGATGCGCGCGTGCAGGATGGGGACGAATTGGCACTGTTACCGCCTCTGTCGGGAGGTTAGGACGAGTGACGTATCTGACCGGCAAACCGATCGCGGTCGACGACATTCTGGCAGAAGTCCAAGGCCCGGAGCGCGGAGGGACGTGCGTCTTTCTGGGGACGGTCCGCAACGGACCCGATGACGGCGGCGTGACGGGGATCGAATACTCCGCCTACGACGCGATGGCGCAGGCGGAGATCGCGCGGATGCTGGCAGAGGCTCGGGAGCGGTGGCCCGAGGCGCGCGTCGCGCTGCGACACCGCCTGGGGATGGTCCCCGTGGGCGAGGCCAGCATCGGCATTGCGGCCGCGGCGCCCCATCGCGACGAGGCTTTCGCGGCGTGCCGGTACGTGATCGAAGAGGTCAAGAAGCGCCTTCCCGTCTGGAAGAAGGAAGTCCGCATGGACGGCACGACCACCTGGGTGGACCCGTCGGGCAAGCCGGTGGCGGGAGGGCTCCGTGATCGCTGACGTCTTCGGGCGCCCGCTCGGCAGTCTTCGGGTCTCGGTAACGGACCGCTGCAACCTCCGCTGCCGGTATTGCATGCCGGAGCAGGACTACGTCTGGCTCCCCAAGCAGTCGATTCTCACCTTCGAGGAAATCGCTCGCCTGGTCCGCGTCTTCACGTCCCCCCCCCTCGGCGTGGCGAAAGTGCGGCTGACCGGCGGCGAGCCGCTGTTACGGCACGACCTGCCGACGCTCACGGCGATGCTGGCGGGAATCCCCGGAGTGCGCGACCTCGCCCTGACGACGAACGGCTTGCTCCTCGCCCGGCAGGCGACGTCACTGCGACGGGCCGGCCTGGGGCGGGTGACGGTGAGCCTCGATACGCTGCGACCCGACCGGATGCGGGAGTTGGCGCGTACCGACCGGCATGCCGACGTGATCGCCGGCATTGGTGCCGCGCGGGCCGCGGGATTCGAGCGCTTGAAGCTCAATACCGTCGTGATGCGCGGCGTGAACGATGACGAGCTCGCAGACCTCGTCGAGTTCGCCCGCAGCCACGCTGCGGAGGTGCGGTTCATCGAGTACATGGACGTGGGCGGCGCGACGGCGTGGTCGCCCGGCCAGGTATTCTCGCAGCGCGAGATGCTCGAGGCACTGTCGCGGCGCTATGGTCCGATCGCGCCGGTCACCGACGGACGCGATCCCACGGCCCCCGCGGAGCGCTTTCAGCTTTCCGACGGCACGACCTTCGGCATCGTCGCTTCCACGACGGCGCCGTTCTGCCGCTCCTGCGACCGCAGCCGCCTGACGGCTGACGGCACTTGGTTCCTCTGTCTCTATGCAGAGCAGGGGATTGACCTGCGCGAGCCGCTCCGGGCCGGAGCGAGCGACGCGGAGCTGGCGGACTTGATCACCAACGCGTGGCGGGGCCGCACCGATCGCGGTGCCGAGGAGCGGTTGGGCGTCACGGACCGCGGCGCCCTCTATCAGATCGATGCGCTGCGGGCGGATCCCCGGCGGGAGATGCACACCAGAGGCGGGTGACGTACTTTTAGGCGCCTTCAACCCTCGATTCAACGCGAATGCTCAGCAAAATCACGGTGGTGGGAGCAGGCAACGTCGGGGCAACGACCGCCCAGCGACTGGCCGAGAAGCAGCTCGCCCGCACGGTCGTCCTAGTGGACGTCGTCGAAGGCATCCCCCAGGGCAAAGGCCTCGACCAGTGGGAGTCGGCGCCGATCGAGGGGTTCGATACCCGGATCGTCGGTGCCAACGACTACGGCCCCGCCGCGGCCAGTGAGCTGGTGGTCGTGACCGCGGGCATCGCCCGCAAGCCCGGCATGAGCCGCGACGATCTGGTCCGCACTAACGCCGACATCGTCAAGCAAGTCTCCCAGCAGATCAAGCAACATTGTCCCAAGGCCATCGTCGTCATGGTCTCGAACCCGCTCGACGTCATGTGCTGGGTCGCCAAAGAGGTCACCGGCTTCCCACGCGAGCGCGTCATCGGCATGGCGGGCGTACTCGACACCGCCCGCTATCGGTCCTTCCTGGCCGAGGCGCTCGATGTGTCGGTCCAAGACATCCAGGCGATGGTCTTGGGCGGGCACGGCGACACGATGGTGCCGCTCGTCTCCTACACAACGGTCTCGGGGATCCCGGTCTCCCAACTGCTCGACAAAGCCAAACTCGACAAGATCGTCGATCGCACGCGCAATGGCGGCGCGGAGATCGTGGCGCTGCTCAAGACCGGCTCCGCGTACTACGCCCCCTCGTCGGCCGCCGTCCAGATGGTCGAGTCGATCGTACGCGACAAGAAACGCTTGCTCCCATGCGCCGCGTGGCTCGAGGGAGAGTACGGCCTGTCTGGGATGTACTGCGGCGTGCCGTGCAAGCTCGGCAAGAAGGGACTCGAGGCCATCGTGGAAGTGGAGCTCACCGCCGATGAAACCAGCGCGCTGCACAAGTCGGCCGAAGCAGTGAAACAGACTATGGCCGCGGTGAAGCTATGACGACGTCGATGCGGGACATGCAGGAGCGAGGCTTGGGGCGGACGTTGCGGCGCGACGCGTGGTGGGTCGCGCCCGCCCTCACCGCCCTCGTGCTCGGGAGCTTCGGCATCTACGCGACCTGGGCCGCCTGGACGGGAACGCACTACGAATGGGGTCCGTATCTGTCGCCGTTCTACTCGCCCCTCCTCAAGCCCAGCTGGTGGCCGCTGTCGCCGGCCTTCCTCATACTCGTGTTCCCGCTCGGCTTCCGGATGACGTGCTACTACTACCGGAAAGCCTACTACCGGGCGTTTTTCCTCGATCCGGTGGCCTGCGGCGTCGGCGAGCCGCGGCACGGCTACCGGGGCGAGACTCGTTTCCCTTTCATCCTCCAGAATTTGCATCGGTTCTTCATGTACGCCGCGGTGATCTTCATTTTCATCCTGGCGTATGACGTTTTCCTTGCGACGCGCTGGCCTGTGAACGGCGGTACCAGTCACCAATTCGGCATCGGCGTCGGCACGCTCGTGATGGCCCTGAACGTCGTCCTGCTCGCGAGCTATACGTTCGGCTGCCATTCCCTTCGACATCTGATCGGTGGCGGCGTGGATTGCTATTCGTGCGCGCGCGGCGGCCAGGCGCGTTTCCGCCTGTGGCGCGGCGTGACGGCGCTCAACAAGAACCACATGCTCTGGGCCTGGTGCTCACTCTTCTCGGTGGCGCTGACGGACCTGTACATCCGCCTCTGCGCGATGGGCGTGATCACCGATATCCGGATCTTCTAGTGGCCGATCTCCGGACCCATAGCTACGACGTCGTGGTGATCGGCGCCGGTGGCGCGGGCCTGCGCGCGGCAATCGAAGCCAGCGCGCAAGGGGCCAAGGTCGCCCTCGTCTGCAAGTCGCTCCTCGGCAAGGCGCATACGGTGATGGCCGAAGGCGGTGCGGCGGCGGCACTCGGCACCGTGATGAAAGAAGACAACTGGCGCGTGCACTTCCGCGACACGATGCGTGGCGGGAAGATGCACAACAACTGGCGTATGGCCCAAATCCACGCCCAGGAGGCGCCCGACCGGGTCCGCGAGCTCGAGGCGTGGGGCGCGTTGTTCGACCGCACCGAGGACGGCCGGATCAGCCAGCGCCCTTTCGGGGGCCACACCTACAGCCGGCTGGCCCATGTCGGCGATCGCACCGGCCTCGAAATGATCCGCGTGCTGCAGGACAAGGGCGTGCACACGGGACTCGACGTGCACATGGAGTGCACGATCATCAAGATCCCGGTGTCCGGGGGACGGGTCGCCGGCGCGATCGCGTACTTCCGCGAATCGGGGCGATTCGTGCTGTTCCGGACCGCCGCCGTCGTGGTTGCGACGGGCGGCATCGGCAAGGCGTGGGAGATCACCAGCAACTCGTGGGAGTACACGGGCGACGGACACGCGCTCGCCTACGATGCCGGCGCCGAGCTGATCGACATGGAGTTCGTGCAGTTCCACCCCACGGGCATGGTGTGGCCGCCGAGCGTGCGCGGGATTCTCGTGACCGAAGGGGTCCGCGGGGAAGGAGGTGTCCTCCGCAACTCTGCGGGCGAGCGATTCATGTTCCGCTACATGCCCGACATGTTCAAAGGCGATTTCGCCGAAACGGAGGCGGAAGCCGACGCGTGGGTGAAGGGCGAGCGCAAGAAGAACCGCCGCCCCCCCGAGCTATTGACGCGCGATGTCGTGGCCAAAGCGATCACGCGCGAGATCGCCGAGGGTCGGGGCAGCCCGCACGGCGGCGTGTTCCTCGACATCGCCTCGAAACAAAGCGCCGATTACATCAAGAAGAAGCTCCCGAGCATGTATCACCAGTTCAAGGAGCTCGCGCACGTTGACATCACGAAAGACGCGATGGAGATCGGCCCAACGACGCACTACGTGATGGGCGGCGTGAAGGTGGACGCCGAGACGCAGGAGTCCACGGTGTCGGGACTCTTTGCGGCCGGGGAAGTGGCCGGCGGGATGCACGGTGCCAACCGATTGGGCGGGAATTCGCTCAGCGACCTCCTCGTTTTCGGGCGGCGCGCCGGATCCAGCGCGGCGGCGTACGCCACGAAACGAGGGGCACCGCCCGCCGTTCCCGACGCCGAGGTGGACGCGACGGTACGCGACGCGCTGGCCCCGTTCGATCGCGAAGGAGGCGAGAACCCCTTCGCGGTGCAGTCGGCGCTCCAGGCCGTGATGCAGCGCCATGCGGGCATCGCCCGCGATCGCACGGGCCTCGAGACGGCGCTCGCCGAGGTCGAGAAGCTGAAGGTGCGGGCCCAACAGGCCGCCATCACAGGCAGCCGCGAGTACAATCCCGGCTGGCACACGGCGATCGACCTCCGGTCGTTGCTCATCGTCTCCGAGGCGACGGCGCGCGCTGCGCTGGAGCGGACCGAGAGCCGCGGCGCCCACACGCGCACCGATTACCCCGATTCCGACGAGCGCCAGGCACGCGAGCAGATCGTCGTGAAGAAGGACGTGGACCGCATGGCCGTGCGGCGCGAGCCGCAGCCCCCGATTCCAGCCGAGCTGATGACCCTGATCAAGGAAGGGACCTGACCGTGGGTGAGCAGCGCCGCTTGCGCCTGTTCCGCGGGACCCGCACGCAGGGCGAGCTGAAGGAGTACCAGATCGCGGCCGGCGAGGGCATGGTCGTGCTGGACGCCGTCCACGCGATCCAGGCCGAGCAGGCCCCCGATCTCGCGGTCCGGTGGAACTGCAAAGCGGGGAAGTGCGGCTCCTGCTCGGCGGAAATCAACGGCCGGCCCCGGTTGATGTGCATGACGCGGATGTCGGATTATCCGGCGGACGAGCCGATCACGGTCACGCCCATGAAGGCGTTCCCAATCATCAAGGACCTCGTGACGGACGTATCGTGGAACTACGCCGTGAGTAAGACGATCCCCGCGTTCCAGCCCCGGGCGCCGGATTTCCCTGACGGCACGTGGCGGATGTACCAGTACGAGGTCGAGCGGCCGCAGGAATTCCGCAAGTGCATCGAGTGCTTCCTCTGTCAGGACGTCTGTCACGTGCTGCGGACCCACGAGAAGCACGACGCCTTCATGGGCCCGGCGATGCTGGTGCGTGCGGCGGTATACGAGATGCACCCGCTCGACGAGGCGGACCGCCTGGAGCACCTGCGCCGGGAGGGCGGGATCGGCTACTGCAACATCACCAAGTGCTGCACCGAAGTGTGCCCGGAATCCATTACCATCACCGACAACGCGATCATTCCGCTCAAGGAACGGGTCGTAGACGCGCACTTCGATCCGTTGGCGGCGCTATGGCGAAAACTCGTCGGGTAAGCGTCGCCGACGGGCTGCTCAAGGCCTACTCGGCCAACGCGCGGATCAATCAATACCTCGTCCAGCATCTCGACCCCGCGGTGTGGCACGCGCCGTCGCCGGTTCCCAAGGGCCGCACCGTCGCGGCCCTCGTCGCACACCTACATAACTGCGGCCTGCGCTATCTCGAGCGCACGGCGCCCGGTTTTCCCGTGCCGGCCGAACTCGACCGGCGCCGCGTGACCCGTGCCCAGGCGGCGCGTGCGCTTGCCGCCAAACGCAAGGCGGTGCTCGCGATCGTGGGTGGCGCGCTCGAGGACGATGGCCACATAGTGGGCTTCCATCACGATGCGGCCGGATACCTGATGTACTACATGATCCACGATGCCCACCACCGCGGTCAGATCCTCCTCCAGGCGCGGCTGTTGGGGTACCCGATGAGCCGCGAAACCATGATCGGGATGTGGGAGTTCTCTAAGAGAGCCAAAGAGTGACCCCCACGGTCGTTGTTGTCGGCGCGGGCTTCGGTGGCCTGCGAGTCGCTCGCGCCCTGCGGCGCGCGCCGGTGCAAGTCGTCCTCCTCGATCGCCACAACTACCACCTGTTCCAGCCGCTCCTCTATCAGGTCGCCACCGCGGGCCTCGAGCCGGAGCAGATCGCCAAGCCGGTGCGAGGCATTCTGCGTGGCCAGAAGAATTTTGACTTCCGTATGGTGGAGGTGACCGGCGCCGATCTCGCCGCGCGCCGCCTCGACACCAGCGCCGGCCCCATTGCCTATGACTATCTCGTGCTGGCCCCCGGCGGGGAGACGAATTTCTACGGGCTCGATACCGTCGCGCGCTTCGGCTTCGGACTCAAGGACATCGGGGACGCGGTCTCGATTCGTAATCACGTGCTGACGTGCTTCGAGCAGGCCATGCTCGAGCCCGACCCCGAGCGGCGCCGCGCCCGGCTCACGTTCGTCGTCGTCGGGGGCGGCCCGACCGGCGTCGAGATGGCGGGCGCGCTCTCGGAGCTGATCCGGCTCGTCCTGGTGAAAGACTATCCGCGCCTCAACATCAAAGACGTGCGCGTGCTGCTGCTCGAAGCAACGGACCGGCTGCTCGCCGCCATGCCCGACCGGCTGGGCGAGGCAGCCGGCAGGACGCTGTGGCGCAAACAGATCGAGGTACGCTTCGGCGCAACCGTGGCCGATTTCGACGGCGTCCGCGTCCGTCTCAAGAGCGGCGAAATTGTCCCCGCCCACACCGTGATCTGGGCGGCGGGCGCCAAGGCGGCGACATTGAACGCGCGGCTGGGTCTGCCCACGGGTCGGCAGGGGCGCATTGTCGTCACATCGACGTTGCAGGTCCCGGACCATCCGGAGGTCTACGTCGTAGGAGACGCCGCGTATCTCGAGGCGGACCGCGAGCCGCTCCCGATGATGGCACCGGTCGCGCTGCAGATGGCGCAGGCGGTGGCGCGCAACATCACGCACGCGATCCGGGGGGCGCCGCCCGAGCCGTTCCGCTACCGCGATCCGGGAACGCTCGCCACGATCGGCCGCAACGCGGCGGTGGCGCACATCTACGGCTTGAAGTTCACCGGCTTTCCCGCGTGGGTGATGTGGCTCGTGGTCCACATTATTCAACTCATCGGATTCCGCAACAAGCTGTTCGTGCTGCTGAACTGGGCGTGGGATTATTTCTTCTATGAACGAGCAGCGCGGGTGATCACGCGCGACTGAGGCTCCCCCCCACCCGGGATCCGGGGCGCACGCCGCACCATGCCGCTCCAGCCGCAGCGCAGGCACCAGCGATGCTCGACCAGCGGCACCAGCCGTCGCAACACGGGGTGCCGGATGAGCGCGAGCTCGTCGGCGCAGTGGGGACAGGCGCGTGCCCTCGGGAGCATCAGGTAGACGACCGACACGACGATGCTGAACCGGAGCAACACCGTCGCGAGCAGCACCACGACGATCAGCATGCCTAGACCGCCATTTCCCGCACGAACTCGCGGATCCGCTGCTCCAGCTCGGCGAGCTCGAGCGGCTTCACGAGCACTCGGTCGCGCGGTACCTGCGAGAGTCCCCGGCCTGCCAGCTGGGTGATGTCGCCGGACAGAAAGAGGACCCGCTCGGCCAGCGCCGGGCGCTCGATCTGGAGCTGCGCGTAGAACTCGCCCCCATCCATCCGCGGCATGCGCAGATCGGCGAGGATCACGTGCGGGTCGAAGCCTCCCCGCAGCCGCTCCAGCGCCACCTCGCCGTCGCCCGCCTCGCTGACTTCGGCGCCGCGCTTCGTGAGGAAGCGCGACATCGGGCGGCGGATCAGCTCCTCGTCGTCCACCACTAGCACGCGAATGCCCGCGAGAGTAGCGGGGCGGGGGGAGACGAGGGGGGGAGGCACGGGGGAATCCCCGGCCGGCATGGGAGGCGCTTCGGGCACGACGGCCGGCGCAGGAGCCGCGGGCACCCAGACGAGGAAGCGCGCGCCGCGCTCAGACTGGGGGATGAGCTCGAGATCACCTTTCGCCTCGCGAACCAACTGCCGCGAGATGTAGAGCCCCAACCCCGTTCCCCGGCGTCCTTTGGTCGTCGCGAACGGCCGGAACAGCCGCTCGGCGATCTCCCGGGCTACGCCGGGACCATTGTCGGTGACCGTGACGCACACGCGTCCATCTTCGACGAACGAATCCACGATTAGGCGACGCGGGGGCTTCAGGGTGCGCAGGGCGTCGAGCGCGTTGCTCAAGAGATTCACGAGCACCTGTTCCAACCGGTTTGCGTCGCCCACGACTGCCGGCAGCGCAGGGTCCAGCCGGCCCTCGATGGAAATCTCATCCACGGTGAACCGATAGGAAACGAGATCGATCGCGCTCCGCACGACCTCGTTCAGATTCACGGAGGCGGCGCGTTTCTCGCCTGCCCGCACGAAGCGGAGCAACCCACGCAGCAGCTTCCCCGCCCGTTGCGCCTGCCGCAGGATGCTCTGCATCTCGGTGCGCTGCTCAATGGGCAGCTCGACCTCGGCCAGGCGCAGCTCGGCATGGCTGGCAATGGCCATCAGCGGGTTGTTCACCTCGTGCGCCACCCCGGCCAGGAGCTCTCCCGCCGCTGCGAACCGCCCCTGTTCTTCCGCGCGGTCGCGCAGGACCCGCGTCATCTGGTTGAAGTGACCGGCGACGCGCCCCAGTTCGTCCTTATTTGCGACCGGCACCTGCGCCGTCAGGTCGCCGTCTGAGACCTGTTGCAGTCCTCGCTCCAAGCGCGCGAGCGGACCCCAAAAACGCCGTCGTAGCACGAGCAGCAACAGCGGCAGGATCACCCCGCCGAGGGCGAGCACCACGACGCCGCCCCGGACGGCGCCCACACTGGCGATCAGGTAGGCGGCCACGGCCACGACATACGTTCCGAGAACTCCGACCAGCACTGCGATCAGGACGCGCAGGCTGCGGATCGGTCTCATTCGCGGGCCCTCTGGACGGAACGTGCCAGGCGCTCTAATCTCCCCGGACCCGACACCCGTTCACTCCATCCGAAGGTTCCCGACGATGCGTGTTTTGTCCGTGCTGGTGACATTCGGCGTCCTCGCCTGCTCTCGTGCCACGTCTGCCTCCCCTCCCACCTCACAGCAACCTACCCCCGCGCCGTCACCCAGCCGTCAAGATACAGCGCGCACGGCAAATGCGCGGCCCGCGGGGGCGCAGGCACCGGAAGGGCCGAAGCCGTACGACCAGGTGATCACGAACCAGGCCGTGACGGATTCCGGCGTCTTCATCGTGCATCGCATCGGGGAGAAGCTGTTCTACGAGATCCCCCGCCCGATGCTCGGCCGCCAGTTCCGGCTGATCGTGGACCGGCGCGGGACGATGCGCGGCATCGGGTATGCGGGTGAGCAGATCGCGGCGCGCGTGGTGCGGTGGGACCGGATGGGCACCCGCGTACTGCTGCGGATGATCAGCTATGCCATGCGCGCCGACTCGACGCTGCCCGTGAGCCGCGCGGTGGATCTGTCCAACACGCCGCCGATCATCAAGAGCTTCGACATCGCGGCGTGGAGCCCGCGCGACTCCAACGCCGTGATCGAGGTGACCAGCCTCTTCACCACCGACGTCTCGGAGCTCAACGCGCGCCAGCTCGGCGTGCGGGTGCGCCGGTTCGACCCGACGCGCTCGTTCGTGGAGCGCGCACGCAGTTTCCCGATCAACGTCGAGGTGACCGCGCTGCACACGTTCGAAATCGATTCGCTGCCCGCTGCGCCGGGGGCTCCGCCCGACCGGACGCTGAATACCATTACCATCCCGACCAACTTCTCGATGGTGCTGCTCCCCGACCGGCCCATGCAGCCGCGCTTGTGCGACAATCGCGTCGGCTACTTCTCCGTCAGCTATGAGGACTATGGCTCCGACGAGGCGCGCGTGCCGACCCGCTGCTTCATCACCCGCTGGCGCCTCGAGCCCAAGGACCCCAATGCGGCGGTGAGCGATCCCGTGAAACCGATCGTGTTTTACATCGACCCCGCGACCCCGGCTAAATGGGCACCGTGGATCATCAAGGGCGTCGGTATGTGGGAGCCGGTGTTCCGCGCGGCGGGATTCTCCAACGCCATCATGGCCAAGCCGGCGCCGACGCCGCAGGAGGATCCCGACTTCGACCTCGATGACGCTCGCTACTCCACGATCCGTTGGTTGCCGTCCACGATCGAGAACGCCTACGGCCCGCACGTCAACGATCCCCGCACGGGCGAAATCCTCCAGTCGAACATCGGCTGGTTCCAGAACATCACGAGCTTGCTGCAGGCGTGGTACTGGGTACAGGCGGGCGCCGTCGATCCCCGTGCGAAGCAGCTCCCGTTCCCCGATTCGGTGATGGGGACGATGGTCGCGTATGTGGCGACGCACGAGGTCGGGCATACGCTGGGGCTGCCCCACAATCAATTGTCGTCGGGCTATTACCCGGTGGATTCGCTGCGCAGCGCCGCCTACACACGCAAGAACGGAACTTCGTACTCCATCATGGACTATGCGCGCAACAACTACGTCGCACAGCCCGGGGACTCGGCGGAGCTCATGCCCAAGATCGGGTCGTGGGACTACTACGTCATCGACTGGGGTTACCGACGGATTCCCGGTGCCCGCCGCCCCCAGGACGAGCGGCCGGTGCTCGATTCGCTCGCCCGCCTGCAGGACGCGAGTCCCTGGCTGCGCTTCGGCAATCCGGACGGCATCGATCCCCGCACGCAGACGGAGGCCCTCGGGGACGATCCCGTGAAAGCCACTCGGTACGGACTCTCCAACATCAAGCGGCTCGTGCCCATGCTGCTGCCGGCAGCCACCACACACACGCTCGAGGACTACGAGCTGCTGAGCGACCTCTACGATCGCCTCATCGCGCAATGGGGTCTCGAGATGAACCACGTGGCCGTGGTGATCGGCGGGGTGTGGCGCCAGGAGAAGTATCCCGACCAGGCCGGAGTGATTCACACCGCGGTGCCGCGCGCTCGTCAAGCCGATGCGGTGCGCTTCCTCAACGAGAATGCCTTCGCGACCCCGTCCTACTTCCTCGATGCGGAGGTGCTACGGCGCATCGAGCCGACCGGTTTCGTGGACCGGATCCGGGTGCGCCAGACCGCGCTTCTGACCACGCTCTTCCAGGATCAGCGGCTCGCGCGGCTGGCGGAGCAGGGGGCCACCCTGACGCCGGGGACGGCCTATACCATGACCGATTTGTTCGCGGACGTGCGCCGTGGGGTGTTTATGGAGCTCGCGGCCGCGCAGCCCGCGGTGGATGCCTACCGGCGCAACCTGCAGCAGGCATTCGTGGATCAGATGGACCGGCTGATCAACACGCCGCTCGTGACGCCGCCCCCGCCGCAGTTCGCCGGCTTCCCGGGAGTCACCGCAATCAATCGCCCGGCGGATGCGCGGGCCTTGGCGCGGCTCGAGCTGCAAGGGCTGCAGACGAGTCTGCGCACGTCCCTCGCCAAGCCGGTGGACCGCATGACGCGGGCGCATTTCGTGGACCTGCAGGCGCGCATCGATCGGGTCCTGAATCCGCGGTGATCTCGACCTCCACCGCGCACATTCGGGTCGGGTTCGCCAAGAACCGCGTCCTCCAGGCGCTGGCGCTGTGGTACGCCGCCGTCTGGATCGTGACGTCGCTCCGGCCCTTGGATCGGCACGACTGGCTGCTCGAAAACCTGCTCGTGTTCGGGCTGGTGATCGTCCTGATCGCGACCTACCGCGCGTTCCCACTGTCCGACCTGTCGTACCTCCTGATCACGGCGTTCCTGACGCTGCACGCCGTCGGCGCGCACTACACGTACGCGCAGGTGCCGCTCGGTTTCTGGATACAGCACGCCTTCGGGCTCGCCCGCAACCACTTTGACCGGATCGTGCACTTCTCGTTCGGCCTGCTGATGGCCTATCCGATCCGCGAAGTATTCCTGCGCGTCGCGAACGCGCGCGGATTCTGGGCGTACTACCTGCCACTCGACGTCACGCTCGCCTTCAGCGCGTTGTACGAAATCATGGAGATGGTCATCGCGTCGATGGTCGCGCCCGGCACCGGCGACGCCTGGCTCGGCACGCAGGGCGACGTGTGGGATCCGCAAAAGGATATGGGGATGGCCGCCCTCGGGGCCCTGATCTGCATGTGCATCACGGCGCTGATCCGCAAATTGCGCGCGCCGCGGCCGGTGCTCCTTGCAGGGAGAGAAACGTGAACACTGAAAGGCGGCGGTTAGGCGGTGCGGCGGTTGGACAATTCACGATCACTGTCGCGATGCTACTAACCGCCCAACCGCCCAACCGCCTCACCGCCCAAAGTGTCGAGGAACGCCTGCTCGCGATTCCCGACACGGCGAGCGTCCGCCAGATGTCCCGCGACCTCTCGGCCGTCCCGCACATGGCGGGGACACCGGCGCAGGCGGCGACCCGCGACTACGTCCTCGAGCGGCTCCGGTCCTGGGGCGTCGAGGCGTGGAGCAAGGAGTACACGATCTATCTCCCCCAGCCCGACACAATCGCGGCGTGGGTGATCCCCCCCCGCGGCTCGCGCGCGGCCGCGCTCCGGCTCTCGCTGCTCGAGCCCGGAACCGGGCCGCAGGTGCCGCCCTTCAACGCGTACACCGGGGACGGTGACGTCACCTCCGAAGTCGTGTACGTCAACTACGGACTGATCGAGGACTACCACACGCTCGATTCACTCGGCATCAGCGTGCGCGGCAAGATCGTGATCGCGCGCTACGGCCGTTCGTTTCGCGGCATCAAGGCGCGGGAAGCGGAGAAGCGCGGCGCGGTGGGGCTGATCGTCTACTCGGACCCGCAGGACGACGGCTACTTCCGGGGCGACGTGTACCCCCGGGGCCCGATGCGGCCCGCCGGCGGGATCCAGCGCGGCAGCATGATGAATCCCAACGGCGATCCCACAACGCCCGCCTGGCCCTCGGTCGAAGGCGCCCGGCGTTTGCCGGAGGATTCGCTCAACCTGCCGCACATTCCGATCCTCCCCATGGGCTACGGCAACGCTCGGCGCCTGCTCGAGCCACTCGCAGGGCCGTCTGTGCCCCAGAGCTGGCAGGGGGCGCTGCCGTTCCGCTACCACATAGGCCCCGGCCCGGTGCAGGCGCGGCTGCATGTGAAGACCGAGCGGGGCACGCGTGCCTATCACAAGATCTGGAACACCGTGGGCGTGATCCGCGGCGAGCGCTGGCCGGACGAGTGGATCATCGTCGGCGGTCACCGCGACGCGTGGGGCCCCGGCGCCCGCGACAACGTCAGCGGCACGGTCACGGTACTCGAGGCGGCGCGCGCCTTTGCGACGCTCGCGCGCGAGGGCGCGCGGCCGGCCCGTACCCTGATGTTCGTCACGTGGGATGCGGAGGAGTGGGGCCTGATCGGTTCGACGGAGTGGGTGGAAGAGCTCGAGGATTCGCTTCGCGCTCACGCCGTCGCGTACATCAATGAAGACGGCACGTTCTCGGGCCCGAACTTCAGCGGCGCCGGCTCTCCGTCCCTCAAGCCGCTCTTCCGCTCCGCCGCCCGGGCCGTGCCCGATCCGACCGGTCCGGGAACCGTGTACGACGTCTGGTTGCGCGGCCACAGTGGCGACACCACGGCGCTCACATTCGGCAACCTGGGCGGCGGCTCGGACTTTGCCGGGTTTTACCACCATCTCGGCATTCCGTCGGGCGGCATCGGCTTCGATGGCCCCGACGGGATCTATCACTCGATGTACGACTCCTACGACTGGATGTCCCGCTTCGGCGACCCTGCCTACAAGGCGCATCGTGCCGGCGCCCAGCTCGTCACGGTCATCCTCGGCCGCCTCGCCAACAGCGACCTCCTGCCGCTCGACTACGTGACCTTCGGCACGGAGATGGGCGCGCTCGTCGCGCAGCTCGATTCCGGGGTCAGCCGCAAGGAGTGGGGAGCCACGGTCAGCACGCAAGGGCTCAAGGACGCGCTCGATCGTTTCACCGCTGTTGCGCGCGCGTTCGAGGCGGCGCGCGACAGCGCGCTCGCCCGGTCAGGCGGGCTCGACTCCGTCCGGGTGCTGCGCGTCAACCACGCCCTCATGCAGGTCGAACGCCGTCTCACACGGCCCCAAGGGCTGGTGAGCCGTCCCTGGTTCCGCAGCCTGCAGTTCGCCTCGGACCTGGACAACGGGTATGCGACGATGGCATTCCCGACGGTCAACGAAGCCATCCGCTACGCGGACGCCGCGACCGCGACCACGGAGCTCGCTGACCTCGCGGCCCGTGTGGACCATGCCCGCGCGGCGCTCGTCGAGGCTGCGGCGGCGCTTCGATAGCAATAGATTGTTCGTAACGGGAGGAAGGCATGACGGACACTAGCGATCGGATGCGCATCGTCGTCTACTACGCGATCTGGGCCACCATCTGCGCGGCGGTGGCCGGCATCGTCGTGGCGCTGATCCACGCCTGGTTCTTCAGCTACAACCCGGGGAAGTCCGCCTTCATGGAGACGCTGTTTGGAGGAGTGGTGGCAGCGCTGGCCATCGCCGCGGGCCAGGGCGCCGTGGCGCTCGTCACGGGCAGCCTGCTCGCTCAGCTCGGCCGCACGCTCCAGTACACGGTGATGCTCGGCCTGGCGATCGGCGTGTTCGACTTCGTGATGTACTTTCTCCAGATGGCGGTGCCCGCAATGGAGGTCGGCTGGGTGCCCGATATCATCATCCTGGTAGCGGTCACGGCGCTGATCACGGCGGCGGGTGGCCGCGCGGGAGCGGGAGCGGGCGGGGGACCTACAGTTTCGGGAGCGTGATGCCCCGCTGGGCCTGGTACTTGCCCTTCTTGTCTTTGTAGCTCGTTTCGCACTCATCCCCTTCGTCGGCCGTGAAGAACAGCACCTGCGCGATGCCCTCGTTTCCATAGATCTTGGCGGGCAGCGGCGTGGTGTTCGAGATCTCGAGCGTCACGTACCCTTCCCACTCCGGCTCGAACGGGGTCACGTTGGTAATGATCCCGCAACGGGCGTACGTGCTCTTGCCCACGCAGATCGTCAGCACGTTGCGCGGGATGCGGAAGTACTCCACCGAGCGGGCCAGCACGAACGAGTTCGGCGGCACCAGGCAGACGTCCCCCGTGAACTCGATGAAGGACTTGGGGTCGAAGTGCTTGGGATCCACGACGGCTGACAGCGCGTTCGTGAAAATCTTGAACTCCGGGGCGACGCGCATGTCGTAGCCGTAGGACGACACCCCGTAGGAGATCGCGCCCGCGCGCACCTGCGCGTCCGCGAACGGTTCGATCATCCCGTGGTCCTTCGCCATGCGTCGAATCCAGCGGTCGGATTTGATGGACATGGGGGCGCAATGTAATGGCGCCACCATCACTTACGCCACTCGATTCGGTTGACAACGACGCCGGACGGCGTTTAGCTTCCAAGAACTCCAAGTGAATTATTTCACGAGCGCGATGCAGCCCTACGTCCCGTTCCTGATGCTGTTCGGCCTGGCCGTCGTCGCCGCGGCCACGATGATCGTCGGGTCGCATTTCCTGGGGCCGCGTCGGCCGACAGACGTGAAAGAGCGGCCCTACGAGAGCGGCATGCCGCCGCTCGGCAGCGCCCACGAACGCTTCTCCGTAAAGTTCTACCTCGTGGCCGTGCTGTTCATCCTCTTCGACATTGAGACGGTTTTCCTGATCCCCTGGGCAACGATCTTCATGGCGGGCAGCCAGGGCGGGGGAGCGAGCACGGTTTCTACGGGCTTCCTCCTCGTCGAAATGCTGGTCTTTCTCCTGATCCTGTTCGCGGGCTACGTCTACGTGTGGAAGCGCGGCGCCTTCCAGTGGGATTGAGACTATGAAGGAAATCAGCGGCCAGAGCCCGAACTACCTCCTCTCCAAGTTCCAGACCCTGGTGGATTGGGCGGTCAACTCATCGCGGGCCAACTCGCTCTGGCCCATGCCCTTTGGGACCGCTTGCTGCGCCATCGAGTTCATGGCCACGGCGGCGAGCCGCTTCGACTTCGCCCGCTTCGGCATGGAGCGCCAGGCGTTTTCGCCGCGGCAGGCGGACGTGCTGATCTGTGCCGGCCGCCTGCCGTTCAAGCTCGCGCCGGTCATCCGCCGCATTTACGACCAGATGACGCAGCCCAAATGGGTGATCTCGATGGGCGCCTGCGCCTCGACCGGTGGGATCTTCGACAACTACGCCATGGTGCAGGGAATCGACACCATCGTCCCGGTGGACGTGTACGTCCCCGGCTGCCCGCCGCGGCCTGAAGGGCTCCTCTACGGCATCCTCCTCCTCCACAAGAAGATCAAGGGTGAATCGCTGTTCGACGCCGTGCGGCGCCGCGACGAGCAGCCGCTGGACGAGAAGGGCCTGCGTCTGTCGCCCGAGACCATCGACGAGATCTCGGAGCCGTTCGGCAACTCCGTCCACCAGTTTCGTTCGGCGTGACCGCTCCGCTTCCCCCGACGGCCCAGGCGCTGCGGGCTACGTTCGGCACCGCCATTGGGCGGGTCGAAGTCGCGCGCGATGGCGAGCCCGTGGTCTACGTCGCCCGCGACCGGCTGCTCGAGGTGATGGCCTGGCTGAAGGACACGCCTGCGGAGCAGTACGACTACCTGGTCGACGTCACGGCAGTCGAATACCGCGACCGCGAGCGGCCGCTCGAGGTCGTGTACTTCCTGCGCTCGCTGGCGCGCCGTGTTGACGTGCGCATCAAGGTGGAGCTCGATGCGGCCGCGGAGCTGGCCGTGGACTCTGTATGGGGGCTGTGGCACGGGGCGGATTGGCTGGAGCGTGAGGTGTACGACATGTTCGGCATCACCTTCCGCGGCCATCCTGACTTGCGGCGTATCCTGATGTGGGAGACCTACGCCGAGGGGTTTCCACTGCGAAAGAGCTTTCCGCTGCGCGGCCGCTTCTCGCGCGCCGAGCAGGTGCGTCAGGCGCTGAACGCAAACCCGGAAGCCCACTACTCGATGGAAGAGCTGTCGATCGCGGACGCCGAAGGGGACTTGCCGGACGATATGCGGGACCGCCTACGCCGCGGCGAACGCGGCACGATTGCGAATTCGGAATGAGCAAGCGGACGGTAGAACTCGAGCTCGCCACCTCGGGCGTGGACGCCGAGGGGCAGCCGTCGCGCATCCCCCTCGTTGCCCGCGCGGCACCACACGGCGGCGGCGAGGGCCAGGAGCCCGATCCGAGCAGCGAGCACATGCTCGTCAACATCGGGCCCCAGCATCCCGCCACACACGGTGTACTGCGGCTCGTCGTGGAGCTCGACGGCGAGACCGTGGTCCGCTGCATCCCGCATCTCGGATACCTGCACTCGGGTTTCGAGAAGCTCGGCGAGTATCGGCACTACAACCAGATCATCCCGCTGACCGACCGCACCGATTATCTGTCGCCCATGGCGAACAATGTGGGTATGGCGATGGCGGCCGAGACGCTCATGGGCATCGAGATCACGCCGCGCTGCACGGTGCTGCGGGTCATCGCGTGCGAGATGAGCCGCATCATCTCGCACATGGTGTGGCTCGGCACCACGTCCATCGACCTGGGCGCCTTCACGCCCTTCCTGTGGGCGTTCCAGGAGCGCGAACGCATTTACGATTTGCAGGAGATGTGGACCGGCGCGCGGCTGACGACGAGCCTCACCCGGGTCGGCGGCCTGATGGCTGACGTGCCCGACCGGTTCGTCGAGCAGCTGCGCCATTTCACGCAGACGTTCCCCAAGACGCTCGGCGAAATCGATCGCGTGCTCACCCGCAACGCCGTATGGGCGGGCCGGACGCAGGGCGTGGGCGTCCTCACCGCCGCCGAGGCGATCAACTACTCGTTGTCCGGTCCCATGCTGCGCGCCAGCGGCGTGGCCTACGACGTGCGCAAGGACAAACCGTACCTCGGCTACGAGACCTACGACTTCGATGTGCCGGTCGGCGAGCATGGCGACGTATACGACCGCTATCTGGTCCGCCTGGAAGAGTGCCACCAGGCAAATCGAATCCTCGCGCAGGCCGTCGACCGCCTGCCCGACGGTCCCATAAACGTGGACGACCCGCGCGTGATTCTGCCCTCCAAGACGCGCGCGATGAGCGACATGGAGGCGATGATCTTCCATTTCAAGCAGGTCATGGAAGGCGTGAAGGCGCCGGTGGGCGAGGCCTACGTGGGCATCGAGAACCCCAAGGGCGAGCTCGGCAACTACTTCGTCTCGGACGGGACGGCGAAGCCGGTGCGCTGGCGCATCCGGCCACCGTCCTTCATCAACCTGGCGGCGCTGCCCAAAATGGCCGAGGGACACTTGCTGTCGGACCTGATCGCCATCAACGCATCGGTGGACATCGTGATGGGTGAGGTGGACCGGTGAGCACATCGTCGTCGCACGCCGCCGACCACATCGAGGAGTATCGCCCCGTGTTCGCGGGGAAGGTGCTGGAAGAGCTGCAGACGCTGCTGCAGCGCTACCCCACGAAGCAGGCGGCGCTCTTGCCCGCGCTCTGGCTCACGCAACGCGAGCGCGGCTGGATCTCCGACCGCAGCATGGCCGAGGTCGCCGAAGTCCTGGGCATCACGCCGGCGTACGTGAAGGGCGTGGTGACGTTCTACACGATGTACCACCAACACCCCGTCGGAAAGAATTTCGTGCAGGTCTGCACGACGTCGCCCTGTAACATCTGCGGCGCCGAAGACGTGGTGAAGGCTTTCCTCGAGCAGACCGGCGCGGGCGACCCCGGCGCGATCAGCCCCGACGGCAAATGGACGATCGTCGAGGTGGAATGCCTCGGGGCGTGCGGCTTCGCGACCCCCGTCCTCGTGAACGACGACTTCATCGAGAACGTGACCGCCGATCGGGTCGCGGAACTCGTCAAGAAGTACCGCTAGTATGGGCTACCCTCACAAGCCGCACCCGAAAGAGACCGTCGTGCTCTCCCAGCATTTCGGGGACGCCGACGCGCGCACCTACAAGGGCTGGGTGAAACGCGGCGGCTACGACGCGCTGGCCCAGGCGCTCAAGACCGAGCCGGCCGCCGTCACGGAGGTGGTGAAGGAATCGGGCCTGCGGGGCCGAGGCGGGGCGGGATTCCCGACCGGATTGAAGTGGTCCTTCATGCCGAAGGAAAAGAAGAAGCCCCATTACCTCTGCGTGAACGCCGACGAATCGGAGCCCGGGACCTTCAAGGACCGTGAAATCATGCGATGGACGCCGCATGCCCTTCTCGAGGGTACGGCGATCGCGGCCCACGCCATCCGGGCGGAGGTCGCCTACATCTACATCCGCGGTGAGTTCACGGAGCCGTGGACGATCATGGAGAAGGCCCTCGCCGAGGCCGACGCGGCGGGGGTGTTCGGCAAGATCAAGGTCTACCTCCACCGCGGCGCCGGTGCCTACATCTGCGGCGAAGAGACCGCGATGATGAACTCGATCGAGGGGAAACGCGGCAATCCCCGCATCAAGCCACCCTTCCCGGCAGCGGCCGGTCTCTTCGGGATGCCGACGACGATCAACAACGTCGAGACGCTGGCCGCCGTACCGCAGATCCTCAAGCGCGGCGCGGCATGGTACAAAGGACTCAGCCTCTCCAATCCCAAGAGCACGGGCACCAAGCTCTTCTCGGTGTGCGGTCACGTGCAGCGGCCCGGGAATTACGAAGTGACCATGGGTTTCCCACTGAAGGATCTGCTCTACGACATGTGCGGCGGCGTGCCGGCCGGACGTACCCTCAAGGCCTGCATCCCCGGCGGCTCGTCGGTGCCGATCCTGAATCGTGAGGAGACGGAGGCCTGCCTCCTGGACTATGAGGGCGTCGTCGCGACGGGATCGATGCTCGGCTCGGGGGGCGTGATCGTCTTCGACGACTCGACCGACATGGTCTATCAGATCATGCGCCTGGCGCGCTTCTACGCGCACGAGTCCTGCGCCCAGTGCACCCAGTGCCGCGAAGGCACGGCGTGGACGACCAAGATCCTCGAGCGCATCCTCGCAGGGCAGGGAAAGACGAAGGACCTTGATCTGCTGCTCGACCTTTCCGAGAACATGACCGGCAAGACGATCTGTGTACTCTCGGACTCGTGCGCGGCACCGGTCGTGAGCGGGATCAAGAAGTTCAAGAGCGAATTTGAGGACTACATCGCGGGCAAACGGCAGCCGGTGCTGGTAGCCTGATGGCGGACGAGCTCGTCAATCTCACGGTCGACGGTGTCCCCATCAGCGTGCCCAAGGGTACGCTGGTGATCGAGGCCGCCAAGCAGGCCGGCGTCCTCGTCCCGCACTACTGCTATCACCCTGGGCTGCCGGTGGCAGGGGTGTGCCGCATGTGCCTCGTGGAGGTCGAAAAGGCACCCAAACTCCAGATCGCATGTGCGACCACGGTGGCCGAGGGGATGGTCGTGAACACACAGACCACCCAGGCGAAGGACGCGCGCCAGAGCGTGCTGGAGCTGCTGCTCATCAACCACCCGCTCGATTGCCCCATTTGCGATCAAGCGGGGGAGTGCGAGCTGCAGGACTTTGTCTTCCAGGAAGGCCGATCGGGGACCCGCTACGCCGAGTACGCGAAGCGGTTCAACCCGGTGGAAGATTTTGGGCCCGACGTCCTGTACGTCCCGAACCGCTGCATCCTGTGCACGCGCTGTGTCCGCTTCATGGAGGACGTGGCACAAGAGCCGGTCCTCAACGTCTCTGAGCGCGGCGACCGTGCCTTCATCGGCATCCACCCCGCGGCGCGGCTCGACCACCCCTGGGCGGGAAACGTCGTCGATCTCTGTCCCGTCGGCTCGTTGCTCTCGAAGGACTTTCTCCACAAGGCGCGCGCCTGGGAGCTCGACAAGACCGCGTCCATCTGCACGGGATGCTCGCAGGGCTGCAACATCACGCTCGACACCCGCGACGACGTCGTGGTCCGCGTCCGTCCGCGGCCGAATCTCGAGGTGAACCGCTACTTCATCTGCGATCACGGCCGCATGCATTACCGCTGGATGAACCGTGGCGACCGGATCGAGGCTCCGCTGATCCGCAAGGACGGCGCGCTGCAGGCAACTGATTGGGATGAGGCATTCGCGCGCGTGTCGTCGATTTTACGAGGGGCGTCCGGCAAAGCCGTCGCGCTCGTGTCCCCCGGCGCATCTACGGAGGCGCTGGCGCTGGCGAAGCGCCTCCTGTCCGGGGGGGGCTTCGACTGGACCGGCGCTTTTCAGGTGGTGATGGGTGAGGAGGCGCCGCTCGCCGGCGTGCCGAACCTCGCGCTGCGCGCCGAGCGGGCGCCCAACGCGAAGGGGGCGGAACAGCTGGGCTACACGCGCGATTACGCCGCCGCGGTCGCGGCCGCGCAGTCGGCCGCCGTGGTGCTGGTGCTCGACGATCCCGATTGCGCGGTCCAGACGAGCGGGGCGCTCATCTATCTGGGCACCGTGCTCGGCCCCGACGCGCCGTGCCGCACGGCGGAGGTCATCCTGCCGATCGCCAACGTCGCTGAGGAGGAGGGCACGTTCGTGAATCGGGATGGACGGGAGCAGCGCTACTTCCAGGCCAAGCCAACGCCGGGGATGGCCCAGCCGGCGGCCTGGGTCTTGGGCGAGCTCGTGGCGGCGCTGGGCGTCGCGGAGGCGGTGTGACGTTCTTCGTGGTGGCGTCGGCCATAAAGGTGTTCGTCGTATTCAATCTGATCATGGTGGGCGTGGCCTTGCTCACGCTCGCGGAGCGGCGGATCTGCGCCTGGATGCAGGATCGCTTGGGCCCGAATCGGGTGGGCCCGCAGGGCATCCTCCAGCCGGCGGCGGACGGCCTGAAGAACTTCCTGAAGGAAGAGACGTCTCCGGCCATGGCCGACAAGGCGCTGTTCACGCTCGCGCCGCTGATCTCGTTCGTGCCCGCGCTGCTCACGTTCGCGGTGATCCCGTTCGCGGCGCCGTTGCCCACCCGGTGGGGCGTCGTACCGATGGTCGTCGCCGACCTGCCGGTTGGGTTCCTCTACATTCTCGCCATCAGCTCGCTCGGCGTGTACGGGATCGTGTTGGCGGGGTGGTCATCGAACAACAAGTACGCGCTGCTGGGCGGACTCCGAGCGTCGGCGCAAATGATTTCCTACGAGATCGCGCTGGGCATGAGCACCGTCGCTGTACTGCTGCTCGCCGGCAACGTCACGTTGTCGCAGGTCATCGCCCAGCAACAGCAGGGCCTGTGGTTCGTGGTGCCGCTGACGCTCGCGTTCCTGATCTTCTTCATCAGCGCTTTCGCCGAGACGAACCGGCTGCCCTTTGATCTCCCCGAAGCGGAAGCCGAGCTCATCGCCGGCTATCACACCGAATACAGCGCGATGAAGTTCTCCATGTTCTACATCGCCGAATACTCGAACATGGTGACCGCGTCGGCCTTGATGGCCACCCTGTTCTTCGGCGGCTGGGACATTCCCTTTACGACGTGGGATTCGACCGGCGACCCGAGCGTGATCAAGTCGCTCGCGACCCTCGCCGCGTTCGGGCTCAAAACGAGCGTCTTCCTGTTCACCTTCATCTGGGTACGGTGGACACTGCCGCGCTTCCGCTACGATCAGCTGATGGCACTGGGCTGGAAGGTGCTGCTGCCGCTCGCCCTCATCTACATCACCGTCCTCGCGACGGCGATCTGGTTTTGCCGGTCCCAGCTGGAATGGGACTACGGCCCCGGCATGGCGTGGGCGCTGGGCGGGATCAATCTCGTGCTGCTCGTGCTGCTGGTGTGGTGGCTCGACCGCGGACGGATCGTCTCGGGATCCGTGCAGGAGGAGGCGGCCTGATGCCCATCGGCGTGAAAGTAATGAAGCGCCCGACGCAGGAGACCTCGTACTTGCGGGCCACGCTGAAGGGGATGGCTCTGACCTTCAGCCACTTGTTCCGGCCCAAGGTCACGATGCAGTACCCCGAGGAGAAGTCGTCCAAGGACTGGACACTTTCGTCACGCTGGCGGGGCACGCACCGCATGCTCACCGACGAGCAGGGCCGCGCCAAGTGCGTCGCCTGCGGCTTGTGCCCGCAGATCTGTCCGGCCAACTGCATCAAGCTGGTGCCGGGGGAAGACGAGGAAGGGAACCGCTATCCCCTGATCTACGAGATCGACGAGTTCCGCTGCGTGTTCTGCGGGTACTGCCAGGAGGTGTGCCCTGAGGAAGCGATCCACGTGGGCGTGCATTACGAGAACTCGGAGTACTCCCGGGACCGGTTCGTCTACGACCTCGAGCGTCTGAGCGCGCAAACGCATCCCGTCTCGACGCTCTGGGATCCGTCAGACCCGAAGGGCGAGTGATCCTCACCTTCTTCTGGATTTTCGGCGTGATCGCGATGGCGAGCGGGCTCCTGTGCATCACGCGCAAGAGCCCGGTCGCGAGCGCGCTGTGGCTCGTCGTGACGCTGTTTGCGCTGGCCGCGATGTACGTCCTGCTGGACGCCCAGTTCATCGCGGCGCTCCAGGTGCTGGTGTACGCCGGCGCCATCATGGTGCTGTTCCTCTTCGTCATCATGCTGCTCAACCTGGGGCGGCCGGGGCCCACCGACATCAAGGGACCGCTCGGGCTGCTGATCGCGGCGGTGCTGGCCGGCACGCTCCTGTTCCAGCTCCGTGTCCTGAGCAGCGCCGCCCCGCCGGAAGCGATCCAGCTGCCCCCGGGCACGATCGCCGCTCTGCAGCAGCGGCAGGGCATGGTCGGCGCCGTCGCCGGGCCGCTGTTCGATGCGTATCTGATTCCGTTCGAGATCGCCAGCCTGCTGTTGCTCGCCGCCATCGTGGGCGCCGTCGTGCTCGCCAAGCGGAGGCTCTAGGATGCTGCTCGGTCCCGCCCTCGCCATCTCGGCCGTGCTGTTCACGCTGGGCGTCGCAGGCGTGCTGCTGCGCCGCAACGCCATCGTGATCTTCATGTGCGTCGAGCTCATGCTCAACGCCGTCAATCTGACGTTCGTGGCGTTGGCACAGCGGCTGGGCATTGGCGGCCAAGTGTTCGTGTTCTTCGTCATGGCGGTGGCGGCGGCGGAAGCCGCTGTCGGCCTGGCGATCATTCTTGCCGTGTACCGGCACAAGCAGTCGGTCAGCCTGCAGAACATGACCCTCCTCAAGGGCTGATGACCGAGACGGTCGTAGACCTCATCTGGCTCGCGCCGGCACTCGCGCTGCTCGGCTTCGTGCTGAATGGCGCGATGGCCCTGTGGCGCCCCCCCCCCCCCC
>DATNMO010000009.1:0-15650 GCA_035602245.1 Gemmatimonadales bacterium | reverse complement strand
CGCCACCTGGTCGTAGGTCACATAGGTCCCCAGCCCCTTATCGGCCGCCACCTTCGTCAGCGCCGACGTCAACGTCGTCTTGCCGTGGTCCACGTGCCCGATCGTCCCAACGTTCACGTGGGGCTTGGTCCGCTCAAACTTTGCTTTCGCCATGATCTCAGCCTTTCACTTTCGCTACGATTTCTTCGGCTTTCGCTTTCGGTACTTCCTGGTAGTGACTGAACTGCATGCTGTAGATGGCCCGGCCCTGGCTCATGGAGCGCAGCGTCGTCGAATAGCCGAACATCTCCGACAGCGGCACGCTCGCGGCCACGATGTGCGCGTCGGCGCGCTGTGTCATGCCCCCGATCTTGCCGCGGCGGCTCGACAGGTCGCCGATCACTTCGCCCATGTAGTCCGACGGCGTCACCACCTCGACGTCCATGATCGGCTCGAGCAGGATCGGATGCGCCTGGCGCGCAGCCTCTTTCACGGCCATCGAGCCGGCGATCTTGAACGCCATCTCGCTCGAGTCCACGTCGTGGAACGAGCCGTCCACCAGCTCCACAATCACGTCCACCATCGGATAGCCGGCCAGCACGCCGTTCTCGAGCGCTTCCTTCACGCCCTGCTCCACCGGCCCGATGTATTCCTTGGGGATCGAGCCGCCGACGATGTTGTCCTCGAACACGAATCCGGTGCCCGGCTCGCCCGGCGCCATGTGGATCACCACGTGGCCGTACTGGCCGCGGCCCCCCGTCTGGCGGATGAACTTGCCCTCGACGTACTCGACGCGCTTGCGCACCGTCTCGCGGTAGGCGACCTGCGGCCGGCCCACGTTGGCGTCCACCTTGAATTCGCGCCGCATCCGCTCGACGATGATCTCGAGGTGCAGCTCGCCCATGCCGCTGATGATCGTCTGGGCGGTTTCCGGGTCGGAGTGCACGCGGAACGTGGGATCTTCCTCGGACAGCTTCTGCAGCGCGATGCCCAGCTTGTCCTGGTCGGCCTTGGTCTTCGGCTCGATGGCGACCGAGATGACGGGGTTCGGGAACCGCATCGCCTCGAGAATGATGGGATGCGCCTCGTCGCACAGGGTGTCGCCGGTGCGCGTCTCCTTGAGCCCGATGGCGGCGGCGATCTCGCCCGCGCGCACCTCTTCGAGCTCCTCGCGCTTGTTGGCGTGCATCTGCAGCAGGCGCCCGATGCGCTCTCTGCGATCTTTGGTGCTGTTGTAGACGTAGGAGCCGGCGGACAGAACGCCGCTGTAGACGCGGAAGAAGGTCAGTTTCCCGACGTACGGGTCGGTCATGATCTTGAACGCCAGCGCGGCGAACGGCGCATCGTCGGACGCAGGCCGCTCGGCGTGGGTGGCGTCGTGGTGCGGCAGATGGCCCTTGATCGGCGGGATGTCCACCGGCGACGGCAGGTAGTCCACCACCGCATCGAGTAGTGCCTGCACGCCCTTGTTCTTGAACGCCGCCCCGCAGATGACGGGCACGATGTGCCCGGCGACCGTCGCCTTGCGCAGCACCTTGCGGATCTCCTCCTCGGAGAGCGGCTGCCCCTCGAGGTACTTGTGCAGGATCGCGTCGTCGTGCTCGACGCACGCCTCCAGCATCTCGTGTCGCATCTGCTTCACTTTTTCCCTCAACGCCTCGGGCACCGGCCCTTCGACGTACTTCTTGCCCAGCGTTTCGTCGTCGTAGACGATCTCGATTTCGCGGACCAGGTCGATGAGCCCGGTGAACAGCTCGCCCGAGCCGAGCGGCAGCTGGATCGGCACCGCCTTGGCGGCGAGGCGCTCGCGCACCATGCGCAGGCACATGTCGAAGTCGGCGCCCACGCGGTCCATCTTGTTCACGAACAGGATGCGTGGCACGCCGTAGCGGTCGGCCTGGCGCCACACCGTCTCGGTCTGGGGCTCCACGCCACCGACCGCATCGAGCACCGTCACCGCGCCGTCGAGGACGCGCAGCGAGCGCTCCACCTCGACGGTGAAGTCCACGTGGCCGGGCGTATCGATGATGTTGATCCGGTACTGGTGTCCGAGGCGGGTCCAGAAGGCCGTCGTCGCGGCCGACGTGATCGTGATGCCGCGCTCCTGCTCCTGCTCCATCCAATCCATCGTGGCCGTACCATCGTGCACCTCACCCAGCTTGTAGGTGCGGCCCGTGTAGTAGAGGATGCGCTCGGTCGTAGTCGTCTTCCCGGCATCAATGTGGGCCATGATGCCGATGTTCCGAATCCTGTCGAGCGGCGTCGTGCGTGGCATTGCAGTCCTTTATTCAGCAAAAACGCGGGGCGACCTGGACGCCCATGCAGGGCCGGTCTCGCTCCGCCATCATCGGAGAGCGTTCGGCTCTCTCGATGCAGGATCCCTTAGTGCAGGGTCCCGAAGTTGTCGGTCTAGGCGTTTACCACCGGTAATGCGCGAAAGCGCGATTCGCTTCCGCCATCCGGTGCGTGTCTTCCTTCTTCTTAATCGTCTCGCCCTCGCCCTTCGAGGCGAGAATCAGCTCGGCGGCGAGGCGCTCCGCCATCGTTTTTTCCTTGCGCGCCCGGCTGTACTGGATCAGCCAGCGCATCCCCAGCGCCGTGCGCCGCTCCGGCCGTACCTCGACCGGCACCTGATACGTGGCTCCGCCCACGCGCCGCGACTTCACTTCCAGCGCCGGCTTGCAGTTCGACAGCGCCTGCTTGAACACGTTCACGCCGGGCTGCCCCGTACGCTGCTCGATCAGATCCATCGCCGAATAGAAGATCCGCTCCGACAGCGACTTCTTGCCCTGCGTCATCAGGTTATTGAGAAACTTCGAGACGGTCTGGCTGTCGTAGCGCGGATCGGGCGGCACCGGTCGCTTTACCGCCTTTTTGCGACGGCTCACTTCGCGGCCTCCTTGGGACGTTTGGCGCCGTACTTGGACCGCGACTGTTTGCGCTCGTTCACGCCGGCCGCGTCGAGCGTGCCGCGGATGATGTGATAGCGGACGCCTGGCAAATCCTTCACGCGGCCCCCGCGGATCATCACGATCGAGTGCTCCTGCAGGTTATGCCCTTCGCCCGGGATGTACGCCGTGACTTCGAACCCGTTCGTCAGCCGCACGCGCGCCACTTTCCGTAGAGCCGAGTTCGGCTTCTTCGGCGTGGTCGTGTACACGCGCGTGCACACGCCGCGCTTCTGCGGGTTGCCGCGCAGATGGGGCGCCTTCTCCTTCTTCTCCACGTCCCGGCGGCCGTGCCGGACCAGCTGATTGATAGTCGGCATACCCCTCGCTACGGCGTTCCCAAAAACTTGCGAAACAGACTTGAAAGCTAAGCGGCGACTTTGACTTAGGTCAACCCCTACTCCGCCTCAACTTCCTCCGGGAACGGACTCGGAGCCGCCCCGGGCGCCGCCGCTTCCACCGGCGGCGTCGGCGGCTGGAAGCCTTCCGGTGGCTCGATCTCGATGTCGTGATACCGGTAGATCCCCGTCCCCGCCGGGATGAGATGCCCAATGATGATGTTCTCCTTGAGGCCCAGGAGGTCGTCCTTGGCCCCGCGGATCGCCGCGTCGGTCAACACCCGCGTCGTCTCCTGGAAGGAGGCCGCGGAGATGAACGACTGCGTCGTCAGACTCGCCTTCGTGATCCCGAGGAGCAGCGGCTCCCGGGTGGCGGGCGTGCCGGCCTTTTTGACCGTCCGCTCGTTGATCTCGGTGAACACCAGCTTGTCGATGTTCTCACCCTCGAGGAAGTCGGTGTCGCCCGGATCCACGACCTTCACCTTCTGCAGCATCTGGCGCACGATCACGCCGATGTGCTTGTCGTTGATCTTCACGCCCTGCAGGCGGTACACCTCCTGCACCTCGTTCAGCAGGTATTCCTGCACGGCGCGCGGGCCCTTGATCCGCAGGATGTCGTGCGGGTTCACCGGTCCCTCGGTGAGGCGGTCGCCCGCCCGCACCCGGTCGCCTTCGTGGACCCGGAGGTGCTTGCCCGCCGGCACCTCGTACAGCTGCGCCTCCCCCTCTTCGGGGTGGACCCAGATCTCGCGCTTGCCGCGCTTGATCTCGCCGAACCGCACGACGCCGTCCACCTCAGAAATGGTGGCGGGGTCCTTCGGGCGACGGGCTTCGAACAGCTCGGCCACGCGCGGCAGGCCGCCCGTGATGTCACGCGTTTTGTACGCTTCGCGCGACACCTTGGCCAGCACCTGGCCGGCGTACACTTCCTGGCCATCCTCGACGGTGAGCTGTGCCCCTTCGGGGATGACGAAGTCGCGCAGCCGCTTCTCCTTGTCGCCCTTCTTCTGGACGACCTCGATGTGCGGATGGAGCTTCTTCTCCCGGTCCTCGATGATCACGCGCTGGCGCCGGCCCGTGATCTCGTCCAACTCCTCGCGGACGGTCTCGTCCTCCACGATGTCGACGAAGCGCACGAGTCCCGCCACGTCCGTCATGATCGGATTCGTGTAGGGGTCCCATGTGAACAGCACGCCGTCCTTCGCCACCACCTGCTCGTCATCGACCATCAGGGTGGCGCCGAGCGGCACCTGGAAGCGGGAGTGGACGGCCAGTTTGCCGGCCGCCGTGGTCCCGCCGTGGGCCGCCGCCTTGAGGACCAGCTCGCCCTCGTAGCTCGTGACGACCTTCGTGCCTTCCGGCGTCGACACAAAGGTCAGCCGGTCGCCGTGCTCGATGACGCCCTCGACCTTCGTCTTCCGCACCGTCTGCTCGGCGATACGGGCCGCCGTGCCGCCGATGTGGAACGTCCGCAGGGTCAGCTGCGTCCCCGGCTCGCCGATCGACTGCGCGGCCAGGATGCCGACCGCCTCGCCGAGGTCCACCATGTCCATCGTGGCCAGGTTGCGGCCGTAGCACATCCGGCACACGCCGCGCTTGGCTTCGCACGTGAGCACCGAGCGGATCTTGACCGTCTCGATCCCCGCGTCCTCGATGGCCTGCGAGGTCTCCTCGATGACGAGCTTGCCCGCTTCGACCAGAACTTTGGCCCGGCCGTCCTCATCCAGCTCGTGCGGATCCAGCACCTCGTCCAGCGCCACGCAGCCGACGATGCGCTCGCGCAGCGGCTCGATGATGTCTTCGCCTTCCTTCAAGGCCGACATTTCGAGGCCGAGGATCGTGCCGCAGTCCTCTTCGGTGATCGTGACGTCCTGCGCCACGTCCACCAGGCGCCGCGTCAGGTAGCCGGCGTCGGCGGTCTTGAGCGCGGTGTCGGCGAGGCCCTTCCGCGCGCCGTGCGTCGAGATGAAGTACTCGAGCACCGACAGCCCTTCGCGGAAGTTTGACTTGATCGGGCTCTCGATGATCTCGCCGATGCCGCCGGTGAGCTTCTTCTGCGGCTTCGCCATCAGGCCGCGCATTCCGGCGAGCTGCCGGATCTGATCGCGCGAGCCGCGGCTTCCCGAGTCGAACATCATGAACACGGGGTTGAAGCCGCCCTTGGACTTCCGCATCGTCGCGACCATCGCCTCGGCGATGTCGTTGTTCGCGTGGGTCCAGGCATCGATGACCTTGTTGTAGCGCTCACCGAACGTGATCTGGCCTGTGGCGTACGCCCGCTGGAAGCGCTCGACGCGCGCTTCCGCGTCGTGCAGCAGCGGCGCCTTCTCCGCCGGGATCTCGAGGTCCGCGACGCCGATGGACACGCCGCCCATCGTGGCGTAACGGAACCCGAACTCCTTCAGCTGATCGAGGAATTGCACCGTGGGGGCGAGCCCCGCGCGGCGATAGCTCTCGAACACGAGCTCCGAGAGGTCCTTCTTCCGCATCACCTTGTTCTGGTAGCCCTGCTCGCGCAACAGCCCGTCGGGCAGGATGCTGTTGAAGATGACCCGCCCCGCGGTCGTCCCAATCCAGCGCCCGGGCAGGCCCGGTCCCTCGTGCCACACGTGCACCGGCGAATGGAACTCAAGCCGCTTCACGGCGAGCCCCATCTCCAGCTCGGCCAACGAGCCGATGCGCGGCGCCTTCGCCAGCTGCGCCTCGAAGTCCGCCGGCTCCTTGGTGAGGAAGTAGCACCCCAGCACCATGTCCTGGCTGGGCTCTGCCACCGGGCGGCCGTCGGACGGCTTCAGGATGTTGTTGGACGAGATCATCAGCAGCCGGCACTCGAGCTGCGCCTCGAACGACAACGGCACGTGCACGGCCATCTGATCGCCGTCGAAGTCCGCGTTGAACGCGGCGCAGACGAGGGGGTGAATCCGGATCGCTTTCCCCTCGACCAGCACCGGCTCGAACGCCTGGATGCCCAGCCGGTGCAGCGTTGGCGCGCGGTTCAGCAGTACCGGATGGTCCTCGATGATCTCCTCGAGGATCTCGTACACCTCCGGCGACTCCTTCTCCACGATCTTCTTCGCCCGCTTCACCGTCTCGGCGATGCCCTTCTCCACCAGCTTGTGGATGATGAAGGGCTTAAACAGCTCGACGGCCATCGCCTTCGGCAGGCCGCACTGGTGCAGGCGCAGCTCGGGCCCGACCACGATCACCGAGCGGCCCGAGTAGTCCACGCGCTTGCCGAGCAGGTTCTGGCGGAAGCGGCCCTGCTTGCCCTTGAGCATGTCACTCAGGGACTTGAGCGGCCGCTTGCCGCGCCCGCGGATCGCCTTGGAGCGGCGGCCGTTGTCGAACAGCGCGTCCACCGCCTCCTGCAGCATGCGCTTCTCGTTGCGGAGGATGACCTCCGGCGCCCGGTGCAGGATCAGCTTCTGCAGCCGGTTGTTCCGGTTGATCACCCGCCGGTACAGGTCGTTCAGGTCGGACGTGGCGAAGCGCCCGCCGTCGAGCGGCACGAGCGGCCGCAGGTCGGGCGGAATCACCGGCACGACATCGAGGATCATCCAGCGCGGATCGTTGCGCTGCTCGCCAGCGTTGCCGGAGTTGCGCATCGCGTCCACGATCTTGAGCCGCTTCAGCATCTGCTTTTTGCGATGCTGGCTCGTTTCCGTCGCCACCGTCTCGCGCAGCTCGTCGGCCAGCTTGTCAACGTTGATCCGCTCGAGCAGTGACCGGATCGCCGGGGCGCCGATGTCCGCCCGGAACGCCGTGTCACCCTCGGCCTTGGCCTTGGCGCGCAGCTCGAGGAAGCGGTCCTCGTCCAGCAGCTCGCGCTCCTGCAGCTCCTGCTCGCCGGGCTCGATCACCACGTAATTCGTGTAGTAGATCACCCGCTCCAGGTCCCGCAGGGTCATGTCCAGCAGGTTGCCCATCGGCGACGGCAGCGTCTTGAAGAACCAGATGTGCGCCACGGGCACGGCGAGCTCGATGTGGCCCATGCGCTCGCGCCGCACCTTGGACAGCGTCACCTCGACGCCGCAGCGGTCGCAGATCACGCCGCGATAGCGGATCCGCTTGTACTTGCCGCAGTGGCACTCCCAGTCCTTCACGGGGCCGAAGATGCGCTCGCAGAACAGCCCGTCGCGCTCCGGCTTGAACGACCGGTAGTTGATGGTCTCGGGCTTGGTCACCTCGCCCCACGACCACCACGAACGCTGGCCCTGGAGCTCCAGGCGCTCACGCTCCTTGGAGTCCTTGGGGCCGCGGATCTCCTCAGGCGAGGCGATCCGAATCTGGATATAGTCGAAGGCCGAGCTCTTCGGCTCGTGGCCGCTCCGGAAGTCGATCATGCTATTCCTCCACGTCTTCGGTAGTGCCGAGCGTAACCTTGAGTCCCAGGGCCTGGAGCTCCTTCACCAGCACGTTGAAGGACTCCGGAATCCCGGGCTTCGGCAGGTTCTGCCCCTTCACGATCGCCTCGTACACGCGGCTGCGGCCGTTCACGTCGTCCGACTTGACCGTGAGGATCTCCTGCAGCGTGTGCGCGGCGCCGTATGCCTCGAGCGCCCAGACCTCCATCTCTCCGAACCGCTGGCCACCGAACTGCGCCTTGCCGGCGAGCGGCTGCTGCGTCACCAGCGAGTACGGGCCGATGGAGCGGGCGTGGATCTTGTCGTCCACCAGGTGCGACAGCTTCATCATGTAGATCGCGCCGACGGTCACCTCGGACTCGAACAGCTCGCCGGTGCGCCCGTCGCGCAGCCGGCACTTGCCCACGGGCGACAGCCCGGCCGCGGCGAGCAATTCCACCGCGGCGGCGTCCACATTGGCGCCCGACTTCGCGCCGAACAGGGCCGCCAGCGCCGGCCGGCCGGTCGCCTCGAGGACGTCAGCCGGCTTGTCCTTCGCCAGGAACTTCTCGGCATCCTTGAGCCCGGCCTTGAGGCCGGCCTTCTCCACGGCCGACAGCTCGCCGCGCTCCCCCGCGCCCGACTCGAGCCGCGCCGCCTGGACCTCCTGCTCCGTGCGGCGCTGCGCCAGCTCGCGCTCCGCCAACTCCTTGGCGGCGAACTTGAGGAAGTCCACCATCTGGTGGTGGAGCTCGCGCGTCTCGGCCGACACGCTACGCCCGCCCAGCAGCTCGATGCCCGCGGTCCCGATGTCGGGTCGCCCGCCGTTGGTGGACGGCAGCCGCCGCAGATCCGACACGATGCCGAGCACCCGTTCCGAGTCGATCGCAGGAGGCCGCACGTCGAGCCGCAAGCTCTCGGCCGCCCAGCTGAGTCCCGCGAGGCGCAGCAGCACCCCGATTTCCGTTTCGTCGGCGCCCTGGAAGACGGGCGTCTTTGCGTCGAACCCGAGCAGCTTCGCCGCCCATCCCAGATGCGTCTCCAGGATCTGACCCACGTTCATCCGGCTCGGCACGCCGAGCGGATTCAGGACGATGTCCACCGGCGTCCCGTCGGGAAGGAAGGGCATATCCTCCTCCGGCACGATGCGCGCGATGATGCCCTTGTTGCCGTGGCGCCCGGCCATCTTGTCGCCCACCGAGATCTTGCGCTTCTCGGCGACGTAGACTTTCACGAGCTGGATGACGCCCGGCGGCAGCTCGTCGGGCTGGAGGATCTTATCGATCTGATCCTCCGACTTCTCCTCGAGCTTGGCACGCTCCACGCCGGCCGCGTCGAGCACCGCGCGCAGCTTCTCGTTGATCGCCTTGTTCGCCACGCGCAGCGTCTTCAAGTCCACGTCGGCGAAGTTCACATCCGCCAGGCTCGCCTTGGTCAGCTTGGTGCCGGCCGGGAGGAACTCTTCGACCGTCCCCGCCTTGAGCATCAGGCCCACTTCCTGGTTGGCCAGGAGCTCGGCCAGCTCGGAGAACATCGCCTCCGAGATCCGCGCCTTCTCCTCCGTTTCGAGCCGGCGCACCTCGCCGATCCGCTCGCCGCGGTCCTTCTCGACCACCTGATCCTCGATGCGCGAGAAGATCTTCACGTCAATGACGACGCCTTCCATCCCCGGCGGCACCTTCAACGACGAGTCCTTCACGTCCTTCGCCTTCTCACCGAAGATGGCGGTGAGCAGCTTCTCTTCCGGAGACAGCTCCGTCTCGCCCTTGGGGGTGATCTTCCCGACCAGGATGTCGCCCGCCTTCACGTGGGCGCCGATGCGCACGATGCCCCGCTCGTCCAGATCGACCAGCGATTCCTCGGCGACATTCGGGATCTCGCGCGTGATCTCCTCGCGGCCGCGCTTGGTGTCGCGGACATGCAGCTCGAGCTCCTGGATGTGGATCGACGAGTACACGTCATCCTTCACGAGGCGCTCGGAGAGCACGATCGCATCTTCGAAGTTGTGACCGTACCAGGGCATGAACGCCACCACGACGTTGGCGCCCAGCGCCAGCTCGCCGTGCTCGGTGCCCGCGCCGTCGGCGACGATCTGCCCCGCCTTCACCTTCTGGCCCATGTGCACGAGCGGCCGCTGGTTGATGGCGGTGTCCTGGTTCGTCCGCCAGAACTTCTTGAGGCGGAAGCGGTCATGCTGCTTGAGACGCGCCAGCGGATGGTCGCCCTCCCTGGCCTCGTCGTCGCCCGCGTCGATGATGATTTCGTCGGCGGTGACGCGTGTGACCACGCCGCCGCGGCGGGCGATCACCACGGCGCCGGAGTCGCGCGCCACCTTCTCCTCGAGCCCGGTGCCCACGAGCGGCGCCTGCGGGAAGAGGAGCGGCACCGACTGGCGCTGCATGTTCGATCCCATGAGCGCGCGGTTGGCGTCGTCGTGCTCGAGGAACGGAATCAGGGCCGCGGCGATGGAGACGAGCTGCTCCGGCGCCACGTCCATGAAGTCGATCTTGTGCGGCGGCAACAGCGGGTAGTCGTCTCGCTTGCGGCACAGCACCAGCTCGTCGGCGAAACGGCCGTCGGGCGTGAGCTTCGCGTTGGCCTGCGCCACCGCGTAATCCTCTTCCTCGGAAGCCGACAGCCAACGAGTCTCATCGGTGACGCGGCCCTCCTTCACCACCCGGTACGGCGTCTCGATGAACCCCAGATCGTTGACGCGGGCGTAGCACGACAGGCTCGTGATGAGGCCGATGTTCGGGCCTTCCGGCGTCTCGATCGGGCACATCCGGCCGTACTGGCTGTAGTGCACGTCGCGCACCTCGAAGCCGGCGCGCTCGCGCGTGAGCCCGCCCGGTCCGAGCGCCGAGAGGCGGCGCTTGTGCGTCAGCTCGGCGAGCGGATTCGTCTGGTCCATGAACTGCGACAGCTGCGAGCTGCCGAAGAACGCCTGGATCACCGCGCTGACGGTGCGGGCGTTGACCAGATCGTCCAGCGTGATCCGCTCGGGATCGTTGTTGATGCTCATCCGCTCTTTGATGAGCCGCGCCATGCGCGACAGCCCCACCGAGAACTGGTTGGCGATCAGCTCGCCCACCGACCGGACCCGGCGGTTGCCGAGGTGGTCGATGTCGTCGGTATAGCCACGGCCTTCGGACAGCTCGATCAGATACCGGATGATGGCGACGAAGTCGTCCTCGGTGAGGACGGTGTTGTCCTTCGCGATGTTCACCTTGAGCCGCTGGTTGATCTTGTAGCGGCCCACCCGCCCCAGGTCATAGCGCTTGGGGTGGAAGAACAGCCGCTTCAACGCTTCGCGCGCCGTCTCGAGGTTGGGTGCCTCGCCGGGCCGCAGCAGCGTGTAGATCTGCGCCAGCGCCTCCGCCTCGGAGTGCGTCGGATCCTTGGCGAGGGTGTTCTTGATGAGCGGCGACTCGCTCCGGCCCGGGGGCAGGAGCACGTCCACCTTCGTCACGCCGGCCTTGAGGAGCTTCTTCTTGAGCGTGTCGGACACCTCGCGGCCCGCCTCGGCGAGCACCTCACCCGTCTCGGGGTCGGCGACGTCGAACGCGAGCACGTACTTCGCCGGCTGCTGCTGCGTCGTCGTGGGCTGCGCGTCTTCACGCAGATCGAGCGACGTGTAGCCCGCGAACACCTTGACCGCGGTGATGCCGGCGCGGCGGAAGGCGTTGAAGCGCTCCAGCGTCAGCTCGTCGCCGACGCGGGCGAGCGGATCGCCCTTCTTGTTCTCCGGGTCCGGCACATCCGCGGCGAGCAGCGTGCCCAGGACCTCGCGCTTCTGCGCGCGGCCCTCGAGTTTGCCCGTGATGTCGATGTCCTTCACCGCGTAGAACAGCTTCAGGACGTCGGCGTTGCCGCCGTATCCGAAGGCGCGCAGCAGCGCGGTCGCCGGAAACTTTTTCTTCTTGTCGATGTGGACGTAGATCACGTCGTGAATGTCGACGGTGAACTCGACCCACGATCCACGGAACGGGATGATGCGCGCCGAGAACAGGCGCTGGCCGTTCGGGTGGATGCTCTCCTCGAACACCACGCCCGGCGAGCGGTGCAGCTGCGACACGATCACGCGCTCCGCGCCGTTGATGACGAACGTGCCGAGCGGCGTGAGAATGGGCAGCTCGCCGAGGTACACTTCCTTCTCGATGATGTTCTTCGGCCGCTTGGTCTTGGTCGTCTCGCCGACCTCCTCCATGACCACGAGCTGCAGCGTGGCCTTGAGGGGCACCGAGTAGGTCATGTCGCGCTCGATGCATTCCTCCACGGTGTACTTCGCCTCCCCGAGCCCGTACTTCACGAACTCGAGCGAGTAATTGCCGTTGACGTCCTGGATCGGGAACAGATCCTTGAACACCCGCTCCAGCCCGACGTCGGCGCGCTCGGCGCCGCGGCCGTCCGGCTGCAGGAGGGACTGGAATGCCCGCGTCTGGATGTCGAGGAGATGCGGCATGGGCATCCCCGTCGGCAGCTTCGCGAACGAAAGCACTGGTAGCGTTGTCGTGGTCATGTCACGTCCTCAGGCAAATGCAAAAGGCCCCGCTTCCCCCGCACCAAACCGCGGTTGGGGGCGAACAGTGGGGCTCGAAAAAGCGAGCAGGTTGTGGTCAATCCGCGCATGTCGTAGACCGAAGTGAGACCCGGGACACGCCGCCGGACCCGAATGGTCCGGCGCGTCTACCGAGCCTACTTCAGCTCGACGACTGCGCCCTGCGCTTCGAGCTTCTTTTTGATTTCTTCCGCTTCCTGCTTGGACACGCCTTCCTTTACGGTTCCGGGCGCACCTTCCACCAGGTCCTTGGCCTCTTTCAGGCCGAGGCTGGTGATCGCGCGGATCTCCTTGATCACCTGGATCTTCTTCTCGCCCCCGGCCTTGAGGACGACGGTGAACTCGGTCTTCTCCTCGGCCGCCGGAGCCGCCGCCGCCGCGCCACCCGCCGCGCCAGCCGCGGGTGCCGCCGCCGGAGCGGCGATCGTGACGCCGAAGCGCTCCTTGAACGCCTCGATCAGCTCCGCCAGCTCGAACACCGACATGTTGCCGATGGCTTCGAGAATGTCATCCTTACTCATCGTTTGCGTCGCCATTATTGCTCTCCTGCCCGTTTAGTTTTTAGAGCCTCGAGGGCGCCGACCATCGCATACAGCAATCCGTACAGAGCGCCGGCGAAGCCGGCCAGCGGCGCCTGCAGCGCCCCGCCCAACCGCGCCAGTAGCTCCGCCTTGGAAGGCAGTGCCGCCAGGTGTTTCACCTGCGCCGGCGTGACCGCCTTCCCTTCGACCAACCCGACCTTGATCGCCGGCTTCTCGAACTCCTTGGCGAAATCCGTCAGCACCTTCGCGGCGCTCACCGGATCCGCACCCGCCAGGACCAGCGCGGTCGGGCCGGCCAAGTGCGGCTCCAGCTCACCCTGCTGTCGCTGCGCTTCCGTGAGGGCGCGCCGTGCGAGTGTGTTCTTGACCACCACGTATTCCACGCCCACCGCCCGCAGGCGCCGGCGCAAATCCGTGATGCGGGCCACGTCGAGCCCCGTGAAATCCGTGACGTAGATGTTCGGCGACGCGGCGAGCTGCGCGGCCAGCGCCGTGACCATCTCCTGTTTCTGCGCCTTGGTGTGCTTCATTGATGGTACCCCGCCGGATCCACGGGCACGCCCGGCCCCATCGTGCTCGACACCGTAACCGAGCGGATGTAGTGCCCTTTCGCCGCCGACGGCTTCGCCTTCACGATCGCGTCCATGAACGCCTGGAGGTTGTCGGCGAGCTGCGCGGCCGCGAACGACTTCTTCCCGATCGGCGCATGCACGATCCCGCTCTTGTCCACGCGGAACTCGATCTTGCCCGCCTTCAGCTCCTTGACCGCCTTGGCGACGTCCATCGTCACGGTGCCCGCCTTGGGATTGGGCATCAGCCCGCGCGGTCCCAGCACCTTCCCGAGGGGGCCGAGCTGGCCCATGACGTCCGGGGTCGCCACGATCACGTCGGTATCGAGCCAGCCGTCCTTGATCTTCTGGATGTACTCGATGCCCACCATGTCAGCCCCCGCCGCCTCGGCTTCCTTGGCCTTCTCGCCCTGCGCCAGCACCAGCACGCGGATCTTCTTCCCCGTGCCGTGCGGCAGAGAGACGGTGCCGCGGACGATCTGGTCGGCGTGCTTGGGATCGACGCCCAGGCGCACCGCCACGTCCACCGACTCGTCGAACTTCGCGAACGCCGTCTTCTTCACCTGCTCCACCGCCGCCGGCGGGGGATACAGCTTCTTAGGCTCGAGCGTCGCGACCGCGGCCCGGTACTGCTTGCCGTGGGCGCGCATCAGCCCTCCACCACGAGGCCCATCGAGCGCGCCGTGCCCGCGATCATCTTGATCGCGCCCTCGAGATCGGTGGCGTTCAGGTCCGGCATCTTCAGCTCGGCGATCTTCTGGAGCTGGGCGCGCGTGACCTTGCCCACCTTCTCGCGGTTCGAGGTCGCGGAGCCCTTCTCGATGCCCGCTTCCTTTTTGAGCAAGACCGCCGCGGGCGGCGTCTTGGTGATGAAGGTGAAGGTGCGGTCCTTGTAGATCGTCACCACGACCGGGGTAACCATGCCTGCGGCAGCCTGGGTTCGTGCGTTGAACTGCTTCACGAAGTCCATGATGTTGACGCCGTGGGGCCCGAGCGCCGTGCCGACCGGCGGGGCGGGCGTCGCCTGCCCGGCGGGCACCTGCAATTTGACGACTGCGGTGATCGGCTTGGCCATCGTACTCCTCTATTCGCGTCCGTTACCCACGGACTCCCACATGCCCAGTGGTCGGGGACTTAATGAGCTTTGAGCTGCAAGTAATCCAACTCGACCGACGTCGGCCGGCCGAACAGCGCCACCGAAACGCGGACCTTACCTTTGTCCGGCAGCACTTCCTGCACCGTGCCGCTGAAATCCGAGAACGGTCCTTCGGTGATTTCCACCACCTGGCCCACCAGGAACGGAATCTCCTCGGTGGGCTCTTCCTCCTTCACCGCCTCTTCCACGCCGAGCAGGCGGTTCACCTCTTCGGGGCGCAGCGGCATCGGCAGCCGGCCGGTGCCCACGAACTTGATCACGCCCTGGATGCCGTTGATGACGTGGATCGTCTCCTGATTCAGGTCCATCTCCACGAGCACGTACCCGGGGTAGATCTTGCGCTCCACCGTCACCTTCTTGCCGTTCTTGATCTCCACGACTTCCTGCGTGGGGACCAGCGCCTGGCGGATCGGCTTTTCGGCGTCGGGCCGCGGATCCTCGGCGATGCGGCGCGCGATCAGCGAGCGCACCTTGTTCTCGTGGCCCGCCGTCGTCTGGATCGCGTACCAGCGATGTTCCGCCATCAGAACAGCTTCGCCACGGCCTTCACGAACACGAACTGGAAGAACGCGTCCATGAGACCGATCATGATGCCCAGCACCGTGACGAAGATGATGATTACGGTGGTCGCCTTCTTCAGCTCGTCGAGGCTCGGCCAGGTGACTTTGCGCAGCTCGTTCCGCACGTCGCGAAAGAACTGCATCATGCGCGCGATTCGGCCCGGCCGGGATTCGCCCTGTCCCCCCGCCAATACCTCCGTCGCCATTACTTCGATTCCTTATGCGCCTGCTGCTTGTTGCACCGCGGGCAGAACTTCTTCCATTCGGCCCGCTCGGGGTGCTTCCGCCGGTTCTTCGTCGAAAAATAATTCCGACTCTTACAGACGGTGCACTCCATGATGATGTTCTCGCGCGGCATCTAGACCTCGATTGCGGATTTCGCCAATCCGCAATTATTTCAGGATCTTGGTGACGACCCCCGCACCCACGGTGCGGCCCCCCTCGCGGATCGCGAACCGCAGCTGCTCCTCCATCGCGATCGGCGTGATCAGCTCGATCGTCATCTTCGTGTTGTCCCCCGGCATCACCATCTCCACCCCCGCCGGCAACTCCACGCTCCCCGTCACATCCGTCGTGCGGAAGTAAAACTGCGGCCGGTAGCCCTTGAAAAACGGCGTGTGCCGCCCGCCCTCTTCCTTCGTCAGCACGTACACCTCG
>DATNMO010000008.1:0-65195 GCA_035602245.1 Gemmatimonadales bacterium | reverse complement strand
ACGACGAGCCGATGGGGATCATCCTGCGGGCCGGGCAACAGATCCTGCGGCCGGCCAAGATCTGGGCGTATTGCTGGTTTACGGACGAAGGGGAGAACGGGGACCATACCCACCGGCATCTGCCGGTGGATCCGAAGGTCTAAACAGACTCTGATCAAGGCAGATACCAGACGGGGCCGGCGATGAGCCGGCCGCGTTTGTGTTGTGTGTCGCGTCGGTATTTATTGAAGCATGCTGACGCTGACAATCGACGGTCGGACAATCAAGGCCGAGGAGGATCGGACGATCCTCGATGCGGCGCGGACGGCCGGCATCGACATTCCGACGCTGTGCTGGTACCCCACCCTGCCGATCGTCGGGAACTGCCGGATCTGCCTCGTATCGGTCGAGGGCCAGCCCAAGCTCGTTCCCGCGTGCGCGGCCAAGATCGCCGACGGGATGGTGGTAACGACGCAGTCGCACGCGGCGGTGGAGAATCGCAAGGGCGTGCTGCGGTTGCTGGGCGAGCGCTATCCCGCCGACCATCTGCGAAATGGTGGACGCGCGAACCCGCGCAACGAGTTCGAGCGCTATCTGGTGCGGTACGACGTCGTCCCCACGGCCGTCGAGAGCCGCGACCTGCCGTTGCGCTCCGGGGACGAGCGCCCCGGCGACTCCATGATCCGGCACGACATGTCCACGTGCATCCTCTGCACACGCTGCGTACGGGCGTGCGAGGATATCCAGGTGGTGGGCGTCCTGGACGTCGGCTATCGCGGCGAGCATGCCGAGATCATCGTGGGCGCCGACGGCGATCCCGACAAGGCCGGCTGCACCTGGTGCGGCGAATGCGTGCGGGTCTGTCCCACCGGCGCGATTTTCGAGGTGATGCCGCAGCAGCGGTTCACGCCCCAGCAGATCCGCCACCCCGATCGCATCGTCCGGTCCGTCTGCCCGTACTGCGCCGTCGGGTGCCAGGTCGATCTCCACGTCGCGCAGAACCAGGTGGTTCGCGTCACCTCCCCCGATATCGAGCTGGACACGCCGAACCAGGGGTCGACCTGCGTGAAGGGCCGATTCGGCTACGACTTCCCCCAACACCGCGACCGCCTCATGCGCCCCCTCATTCGCAAAGGCTGGGAAAAGGAAGCGGGGCGCTGGGTGTGGAAGGGGGGCCGCGGTGCCGAGCGGCGTGGCGGGCCCTGGCGCACGATCGAGGGCGAAGGCCGGCGCTCGAAGCCGGGCACGCCGCCCCGCGCCACGGGGAAGTCGGTGCGCGAGCTACCGCTGCTCGAGCGGCTGGACCTCGACATCCGCGACCGCGTGGCCACACCGGCCGACTGGTATGCGCCGTTCCGCGAGGCGACGTGGGACGAAGCCCTCGAGCTGACGACGCAGGAGCTGCTCCGCATCAAGGCCGCCCGGGGGCCCGACGCGCTCGCCTGCTTCTCCTCGGCCAAGTGCTCGAACGAAGAGAACTACCTGATGATGCGCATGTTCCGGGCGGCGCTCGGCACGAACAACATCGATCATTGCACCCGGCTGTGCCATTCGACGTCGGTGGCGGCGATGCAGCGCGCGGTCAACACGTCGGCGGCGTCGGGATCGATGCGCGAGATCGAGGAGGCGTGCGACGTCATCTTCATCGCGGGTGCCAACACGACCGAGTCGCACCCCGTGTTCGGCGCCGCATTGAAGCGGGCCCACGAGCGGGGCGCCACCCTCATCGTGGCGGATCCGCGCCGCACCGAGCTCGCTGGGCGCGCGGAGATCCACCTGCAGATGCAGCCCGGGACGGACGTTGCGCTGTATTCAGGCATGCTGAATCACATCCTGGCGTTGGGCCTCGAGGATCGCGCCTTCATCGCCAACCGCACCCATGACTTCGAGAAGGTACGCGCCGCCGTCGCGCCCTACACGCTCGAGAAAACCGCGAAGGTCACCGGCATCCCGGCCGACAAGATCCGGCGCGCGGCCGAGATCTACGCGCGCGGCCCTAACACCAGCTCGCTGTGGGCGATGGGCCTCACGCAGCATGCCAACGGCACCGACATCGTGACGTCGTTCCTCAATATGATGTTCGCGTGCGGGATGATCGGCCGCTGGGGCGCCGCGATGATGCCGATTCGCGGCCAGAACAACGTGCAGGGCGCATCCGACGTCGGCGCGATCCCGTTCGTCTATACCGACTATCAGCCGGTGGGCGACCCGCACATCCGCGCGCACTTCGCCGCGACCTGGGGCGTGCCGGCCGAATCGCTGTCGCTCAAGAGCGGCTTGATGGTCACGGAAGTCGTGAAGCCGGAGAGTGGGGTCCGCGGGATGTACATCATGGGCGAGAATCCGATCATCTCGGATCCCGACATCGCCCACGCGGAGCACTGGTTCAAAGAGCTGGATTTCCTGGCGGTGCAGGATCTCTTCCTCACCGAGACCGCCCGCTACGCCGACGTCGTACTGGCGGGGGCCAGCTTCGCCGAGAAGACGGGCACGTTCGTCAACACCGAGCGCCGCATCCAGATCAGCCACAAGGCGACGGATTCGCCCGGCGATGCCCGGGGCGACCTCGAGATTCTGTTGGAGCTCTCGAACCGGCTGGGCCTGCCCACGCCGTTCCGCACGGCACCCGAGGTGATGGACGAAATCGCTCGGGTCACTCCGAGCTGGGCGGGCATTACGTATCCGCGGCTCGAGGGCGCGGGACTGCAGTATCCGGTGCCGACCGCCGACCACCCGGGCACGGCGTTCCTGTTCGACGACGCCTTCCCCACCGCCGACGGCAAGGCCACGTTCGTACCGGTCGAGTACACCGATCCCGTCGAGCTGCCGGACGACGATTATCCGTTCGTCATGAACACCGGCCGCCAGCTCTACCACTGGCACACCGGGACGATGACACGCCGGGCAAGCGGCCTCGATTCCCGCGAACCCACCGCCATTGTCGAGATCCATCCCGCCGATGCCGCCGAGCTGGGCGTGCACGAGGGCGAGCTGGTGCGGCTCACGTCGCGCCGCAACTCAATGGTCACCGCCTGCCGCATCTCGGACCGCGTGGCCCGCGGGCAAGTGTTCGTCCCGTTCCACTTCCGCGAAGCCGCGGCCAACCTCCTCACCAATCCGGTGCTCGATCCCTACGCGAAGATGGCGGAGCTGAAGATCTGCACCGTACGGATCGAGCCCGCGCGGGGTCCGGCCAAGACCTGAGATCATGGATCTCGGCCTGAGCGGTCGCGTCGCGCTCGTGTGCGGCTCGACCCGCGGCCTCGGCCGCGCGGTCGCCAAGACTCTGGCGGATGAAGGCGCGCAGGTTGCGATCAACGGACGCAACGCAGCCACGGCCCCCTTCCCCGCGGACGTAACCGTGCCGGCCGAAGCGGAACGGCTCGTGCACGACGTCGCCAAGAAGTTTGGCCGGCTCGATGTGCTGTTCTGCAATGCTGGTGGCCCCCCGGCGGGGCGCTTCGAGGATCAGCCCGCCGACGCCTGGCAACGCGCCATCGAGCTCAATCTCCTGTCTACTGTTCACCTCGCGCGGGCGGCCGTCCCGATCATGCGCAAGGCAAAATGGGGTCGCGTGATCTGTCTCGCGTCGGTGGCCGCGAAGCAGCCGCTGCCCGGCCTGATTCTCTCGACCACCGCCCGCGCCGGGGTGTTGGGCTTCGCGAAGGCGCTGGCGGACGAGGTCGCGCGGGATGGTATCACCGTGAACAGCATCTGCCCGGGATTCATCGCCACGGAACGGATCGATGAATTGACCAAGTCGCGCCCCGAGATGATGAAGCAGATGCTAGCGGGAATTCCGATCGGGCGGATCGGCACCACCGAGGAGCTGGCAGCGGCGGTAACGTTCCTCGCGTCCGAACGGGCCAGCTATATTACCGGCGCTGTGCTCCAGGTGGATGGCGGGTTCACGCGCTCGATCTTTTAGCCCCCCCGTCCCCCGTCCCTCTTCCCGGTTCTCAATGCAAGCGATCGTCAAGGAGAAGCGCGCCCCCGGCCTGACCGTGAAGGCCGTCCCCAAGCCGGCCTGCGGTCCCGGCGAGGTGCTGATCGCCGTGCGGCACGCCGGTGTGTGCGGCACCGACCTGCACATCGCCGATTGGGACCCCTGGGCGCAGGGACGCCTCAAGCCCCCGCTCGTCGTGGGCCATGAGTTCGCCGGAGAAATCGAAAGGCTCGGTGACGGCGTCACCGAGCTCAAGGCCGGGCAGCTCGTGACCGCCGAAGGCCACATCGTGTGCGGCCACTGCCTGCAGTGCCGCACCGGCAACAGCCACATCTGCCGGAACACCCGCATCATCGGCGTGGACCGGGACGGTGCCTTCGCGGAATTCATCGTCATGCCCGCGACCAACGTGCTGGCCCTCGACGGCATCCCCACCGAGGTCGGCGCGATCATGGACCCGATGGGCAACGCGTTCCACACGGTGCTGACGGCGGAGATTCCCGGCAGCACCGTTTTCGTCGTGGGGTGCGGGCCGATCGGCTGCTTCGCAGTCGGCGTCGCGCGGGCGGCGGGCGCGACGAAGGTCATCGCCTCGGACGTGAATCCCAAGCGGCTCGCGCTCGCCGCCAAGATGGGCGCGCACGTCACGATCAACGCCGCCAAGGACGACGTGGTGAAAACCATACTCGCCGAGACGGGAGGCGAAGGCGCCGACGTGGTGTGCGAGATGTCGGGCGTTCCGGCGGCGCTACATCAGGCCTTCGCCGCGGTGCGGATGGGGGGCCGGGTACAGCTGCTCGGCATCCCCAAAGGCGAGGTCCCGGTCGACTTCGCCAATGAAATCATCTTCAAGGGAATCACCGTGTACGGCGTCATCGGCCGCAAGATGTACGAGACCTGGCACCAGATGCGCCGCTTCCTCACGGGCGGGCAATTCGATCCCCGCCCCGTCATCACGCACCAGTTCCCCCTCGCCAAGATCGACGACGCGCTCGCCGCGATCCGCGCGGGCGACGCAGGGAAGGTCATTCTGGAGATCGCATGAAGCTCGCCGCCCGTCTCAGCGCCGAACTCGAGCAGTTCAAGAAGGACGGCGTCTACAAGCGCCTCAACTATCTCGACTCGCCGCAGGCCGCCCGCGTCAAAATGGAAGGACGCGGCGAAGTCCTGATCCTCTCGTCGAACAACTACCTCGGCCTGTGCAACGTCCCCGCGGTCGTGCAGGCCGGGAAGGATGCGCTCGACCGCTGGGGCGCCGGCACCGGCTCCGTGCGCTTCATCTGCGGGACATTCACCATCCACCGCGACCTCGAGCAGGCGCTCGCCCGGTTCGTGGGGTGCGAGTCGTCGCTCACCTACGTGAGCTGCTGGAATGCCAACGAGGGCCTCTGCCCCACCCTGCTCGGCGAGCAGGACATCGTCATCTCCGACCAGTTGAACCATGCGTCAATCATCGACGCGATTCGGCTCGCGAAGACGATCACGAAGTGTCAGACGGCTGTGTACAAGCATTCCGACATGGCGGATCTCGAGGACAAGCTCCGAGCGGCGAAAGGCAGCCGCCTCAAATTGATCTTCACCGATGGCGTGTTCTCGATGGAAGGCGACATCGCAAAGCTTCCCGACATCGTCGCGCTCGCCCGGAAGTACGACGCCGTCGTCGCCGTGGACGACTCACATGCGACCGGCGTGCTCGGGAAGACCGGCCGCGGCAGCGCCGAGCATTTCGGCATGCTCGGCGAGATCGACATCATCACGTCGACACTCGGCAAAGCGCTGGGAGGCGCCGCGGGCGGCTTCACCGCCGGTCCCGCCCCGCTCACCGATTACCTGACACAACGTTCGCGGCCTCAGCTCTTCTCCAATGCCCTGCCGCCCACGGTGGCCGGCAGCGCCCTCGCGGCCGTCCGCCACGTCGAGCAGCACCCCGAGCTCGTCGCACGGCTGCACGAGAACGCGCGTTACTTCCGCGGCCAGCTTTTGGCGCTCGGCTTCAAGCCGGTTCCCGGCGAGACGCCGATCGTACCCGTGATCCTCGGCGAGACGGCCAAGGCGATTCAGATGAGCGAGCTCTTGCTCGGCGAGGGCGTGTTCGTGACCGGGTTCGGCTATCCTATTGTCCCACAAGGGCATGCGCGTGTGCGCTGCCAGTTGTCCGCGGCGCATACGCGGGATGATCTCGACTTCGCGCTCCGTGCGTTCAAGAAAGTGGGCTCCAAACTGGGGTTGATCTGATGCCCGCCCTTTTTGCCCTGGCGGTCATCCTCTCGGTCCAGCAGTCCCCCCCCCCCGCCACCGTGCTCGGCTTCGAGCCCGGCGCCGACTCGATGCTCGCCGACTGGAAGCAGGTGAGCGGATACCTGAACGGATTGGCACAGCGCAGTCCGTACGTGCACGCCGACACGCTGGGGCGGACGACCGAGGGCCGGCCATTTCTCCTGATCACAATAACATCGCCCGCGAATCAGGCGCGGCTCGCGGCCATCAGGCGCGGGCAGGCACTCCTCGCCGATCCGCGACTCCTGACGGATGCGACACTCGCCGAGCTTCGCACCACCCAGCCGGCGGTGATCCTCATCAGCAACAACATCCATTCGACGGAGGTCGCGTCGAGCCAGATGGGCATGACGTTGGCGTATCGACTGGCGACAGAGCCCAATCTGACCCGGCTGCTCGATTCGGTGGTGGTGCTGGTGATCCCATCCATGAATCCGGACGGCCTCGATATGGTGGTGAGCTGGTATCGCCGCTACAAGGGGACGCGCTACGAGGGCGGGCCGCTCCCTTGGCTCTACCACAAATACGTCGGGCACGACAACAACCGCGACTGGTTCATGCTGACGCAGGTGGAGACGCGGCTCGTCACCCGGATGTTGTACAAGGACTGGTTTCCGGAAATCGTATACGATGTGCATCAACAGGGCACGAACGGCGTGCGTCTCTTCGTGCCGCCCTTCCAGGATCCCGTCAATCCGAACCTCGACCCCGCACTCGTCGAGGCGATGAACCTCGTCGGCACGCAGATGGCGTCGGCGCTGTACGACGCCGGGCTGACCGGGATCGCACACCAGGAGCGCTATGACCTGTGGTGGCACGGCGGTTTCCGCTCGACTCCGACGCGCCACAACATGATCGGCATTCTCTCCGAAGCGGCGAGCACCCGGCTCGGTTCCCCAATCACACTCGCCCCGGATTCCGTGCGTCAGCCCGGGCGGGGCGTCAATTACCCGGCCCCTTGGCCGGGCGGCACCTGGCACTTGGGCGACATCGTGCGTTATGAGTTGATCGCGTCGGAGGCCTTGGTGCGGCTGGCAGCGCGCGATCGCGTGACCTTCATCGACCGCTTTGTGGGGCTGGGCCGCCGGGCCGTCGAGGCGGGGCGGGCCGGCGACCCGTTCGCGTACGTGCTGCCACCGCCGCCCGAGCAGCGCGACCCCGAGGCGTGGACGACGCTCGCCAATGTCCTGATCGCAGGGGGCGTCGAGGTGTGGAGGGCCGCCGAGCCGCTTACAGCCGACGGCCGGAGCTACCCGGCAGGTTCGCTCGTCGTTCCGATGACCCAACCATTCCGCGCACACGCGAAGGATCTGCTCGAGGTCCAACACTACACGCCGGTGGCCGACCGCCCGCCGTACGACGTCGCGGGGTGGACCTTGCCGTTCACGATGGGCGTGCGCGCCGATGTCGTGAACGCGCCGTTCACGGCCAACCTCGTGAAGGTGGACAGTCTCGTCCCGGCGCCGGGCCGGATCGACGGCACGGGGGAAATGTTCATTCTGAGGAACCGGACCAACGCCGAATCGCGCGCCGTCGCCGAGTTACTCGCCGCGGGGCAGTCGGTGACGGTGGCGGGAGACAGCTTGGTAGTGCGCGGGCCGCGGGCGCGCCGCATTCTCAGCGAACATGCCGCGCGCCACGGGTTCAGCGTGACCGCGACACGGGCCGCTCCCGTCAGCGGGCAGACACGGCAGCGGCTGCCGCGGATCGGTTTGTACCAGCCATGGACCGCCAACAGCGACGAGGGTTGGACCAGGTGGCTATTCGAGCAGTATGGGATCAGCCACACGACACTGCATGACAGCGATCTCAAAAAGGGGGGTCTGCGGCAGCGGTTCGACGTGATTGTGCTACCGGACGCCGAGGCGTCTGCATTGCTTCGTGGTGTCGACTCGACTCGCATTCCATTACCATACGCTGGCGGGATGGGGGATGCAGGGGCGACCGCCATTACGGAGTTTGTTCGGGGTGGTGGGACCCTCGTTTGCCTCGATGGTTCAAGTAATTTCGCGATCTCACGGCTTAACCTCCCTGTGGCCAACGCTCTAGCTGGTGAGGCATCAGGTCCCCAGGTCTCGCGTTTTTACGCCCCAGGCACTATTTTCGGTGTGGTTTTGGGGGGGGGGGAAGGGCCCAGGAGCCCGATTACCTTGGGTCTGCCCGATTCTCTCCAGATCTACTTCGAGAATAGCGCCGCCTTCACCGTTTCGGGCCCAGCTCGGGCCTTGGCGACGTACCCCGCTGAGCCCCTGCGCTCCGGCTATGCCCGGTTCCAGGAACGGCTCGTCGGCAAGGCGGCGCTGGTGGAGGTACCGGTAGGCAGCGGGCGGGTGATCCTGTTCGGTTTCCGGCCCCAGTTCCGGGGTCAGACACACGGCACCTTCAAGCTGCTCTTCAACGCGGTCCTGTTGGCGGCCCCTTAGGGAGGCCGTGGGAGGGAGTCCGATGAAGCGGCTGGTCCATCTCCTTGCGGGCATAGTGGGCGTCGCGGCGATCGCCGCCCCCCCCCCCGCTGCGGCGCAACGGTCACAATCGATCGAGTTCGGTGGGTTCGGCTCCTACTGGCGCTTCGACCACCTGTACTTTCTCAAGAACTCGTTCGGGGGCGGCGCGCGCATCGGTTACGCCTGGAGCGACCGTCTGTCCATCGAGGTCACCGGCGAATTCACGAAGACGGTCGACACCGCCTCCGTTCGGAGCGTTTCGGTATCCGCGGTGAGTGCCGACCTCGTCTTCAACTTCCCCATGGGCGACAAGACGACAATCTTCGCCGCGGGCGGTGTCTCGCGACTCGTCTTCGGTCCCGACCCGCCCTACAATTTCACCGACAACATGGTGAACGGCGGCCTGGGGGCGCGCGTGTTCCTCAGCCCGCACCTGGCGGTGCGGCTGGACGGCCGGGCCATGTACCACAAGGGTAATGTCGATCCGCTCAATCCGACTCCCCGGGGCACCTGGACAGGCCAGGTACAGGGATCGGCGGGGATTTCCTATTTCTTCATTCCGCCCCAACAGGGGCGCGGCTTCAACCGGCAGTATCAATGGTACTGGGGCGCGCAGGGCGGCGCCTTCATCTCCAAGACCAGCACGCAACCCTACGTCTACGATCCCATCGTCGGCGGCCACTGGCTCATCACGGCGCGCCGCACGGCGCTGTACGTCGCCTACGAGCAGGCGATCTTCTTGACCGATGCGCAGGCGGTGATCTACGATCCTGCTTCTTCCGCTTCATCGGTTGGACCGGGCTTCCGCGACGTCAAGTTCCACGACATGCGCCGCATCATGTTTGGCGTGCTCGCCTTCCCGGCGCAGAAAGTGATCGAGCCGTTCGGCGGCGGCGGGTTCGCACTGATGCAGGTGCTCAATCCGACGGTGGATTGCTCGAGCTGCGCGACGCTGGGCGAAGCGGTGGAAGCCGCCGACCGAGCGCACCGCGCCTCCAGCAAGGCCTTCTTCTGGATCATGGGCGGGATACAGATCAACTACTCGAGCAAGCTGAACGTGTTCGCGCATTACCTGATCACGTCCAGCGCGCCCACCTTCCTGCTCCAGGGCAACACCCATACGCTGCAGGGCGGGATCCGCTACAGCATGGGCAGCGCCAAGGAAGGGATCACGGAGCGGCACTAAGCAGTCGCAGGAAATTCTCGCCGGCGATTTTGCGAACGTCGCTGTCACTGTAGCCGCGCGCCTTCAAGGCCGCGACGAGCAGGGGCAGCGACGACGCGTCTTGCATGGGCCGCGGCAACACGCTAATCCCATCGAAGTCGCTGCCCAACCCGACGTGATCCACCCCCATCACCTGCACCGCGTGCTCCACGTGATCGACCAGCCGGTCGATGCCCGGTACGTCCAGGCCGTCCAGATGCCCAGCCCGGAACTTGTCGATCTCAAAATCGGCCAAGCCCGGCTGGCCCGGGTAGCGCGCCCGAATCGAGTCGAATTGGGGACGCAGCCGGCGGTTCACTTCGGCGTATTGCGCACGGAAGTGATCGTCCAGAAAGACCGGGAAGAAGTTGATCCCCACCACACCGCCGTTCTTGGCGATGGCGCGGAGCTGATCGTCGGTCAGGTTGCGCGGGTGCGAGGCAAGCGCCCGGCAGGAAGAATGCGACGCGATGACCGGGCGCGCCGTCGTGGCCATCACGTCCCAGAAGGTGGAATCGGAGACGTGAGACACGTCGACGAGCATGCCGAGCTCGTTCATGCGGCGTACGACCTGCCGCCCGAACGGTGTGAGACCGCCGGCGCGATGCCGGTCCATGGACGCGCCTGCCCAATCGTTGCCGTTGTTCCACGTGAGCGTCATGTAGCGGACGCCCCGCGCGTACAGGGCGTCCAGCTTCTCGAGCGAGTTCTCGATCGCGTGCCCGCCTTCGACACCCATCAGCGCCGCCACGTGCCCCCGCCCCGTCACCGCGCGCACCTCGGCGGCGGTCGTGGCGAGCTCGACGTCGGGGTCGGTGTCGGCAAGGGCGCGGACCGCGCCGATCAGCGCCAGCGCGCGCCGGTATGCCGTGCCCGGCCCATAGGTGTCGTCCACCCAGATCGAGAAGAACGCCGCCGTAAGGCCGCCCGCTTTCATGCGGGGCACGTCCACGTGCCCGTCCGGAAGGCGAACGGAGATGTCCACCTTGCCGTCGAGCATCCGCTGCGGCGTGTCGATGTGACCGTCGAGAATGATGGGCTGCTGGAGCATCAGGAGGAGCCCTAGCGGGAGACCCACGGGGAGTCCTTCAGATAGAAGCGCAGCGGCCAGTCCGTGGCCCGCGTGATACCGATCCGGGGCCCGCTGATTACTGCCGTGCGGCGCGGCGCCATCCCATTCTTCACGATCTGCAGGGGACTGCGCTGGAGTGAGAGGCCGTTCAGCGCGCCGGTCACGCCGAGCGCTTCGCACAAGCGGGCGGGGCCCGCGCACAACAGCCGGTCGGGCACGTCACCTCTGCGCCGCCGCATCGTTTCGAGGCCCGCGAGCGGCTCGAGCGCGCGGATCAGGACGGCAGCGGGATAGTCGGCGAGCTCGGTCACGGCATTGAGACACCAGTGCATGCCGTACGTGAAGTACACATAGGCGGTCCCCGGTGGCCCGTACAGCGGCTCGGTCCGCACCGTGCGCCGGTGTCCGTATGCGTGACAGGCGGGATCGTGCGGGCCGACGTACGCCTCGACCTCGACGATGCGGCCCGCCGTCCGTCGTGCTCGCCCACCGACGTCGCTCACGAGAATGCGCCCCAAAAGCCGACGCGCGACCTCTTGCGTCGGTCGCGCGTAGAACCTGGCCCGTACCGGTGCGCCCTGCACCGTCACGCTCCGCCGGTCAGCCCGCGCTTCACCTTGGACCAGAACGACTCCCCGGAGTCATTGTCCGGCGCCGGGCTCGACGCAGGCGCGGCAGGGGAAGACGCCGGGGGGGGAGGGGGGGGAGACACCCGTTCTGTGATGTCTGGAGCCGACGGCGAGGCCTCCGATTCGTAGCGCTGGCGGGTGGGGGTCGGCCCTCTGCCGCTGCCGCCCCGGCCGCGACCACCGCGGCGGCTGCGCCCGCGCTCGCCGCGTTCGTCGCTGCGCGCCGTACTCCCCTCGCGGCCACTGCCGCCGCGACCGCCGCCACGGCCTCCGCGACCTTCGCGCCCGGCGGCTCCCCGTGGCTGATCGGACGTCGCTGTCGGGGGAGCGCCGACAGGCGCTGAGCCCTGACCCACGGGCGGATTGGCGGCGGGCGGCATCAACTCGACCCGGGGCCGGAAGTTCGGATCAACTTCGACCACGCCGATTTTGGGGATCTCAGGTGCCCCCCCCGTGCGTGGGGCGCCACCGCGGGAGCCACGCCGGAAACGTGCGCTGCGGGCGGGTATCCCACCGGCGGACGGTGTGGGCACGCTGTACGGCGGGGGTGGCGCAGAGGACGCCGGCATGGGGATGTCATCCGCGTCCGCGTCCGATCCCGCCGGAACCGGGAAGACGGCGCGCGGGGCATCGGCCGCCGGCTCGTCCCGCAGCTTTACCGTGTACCCATCGTCATCCCTCGTCAGGTCAATCATCTCCTTGTCGTGCGCTTGGCGGAGCAGCTTCTGGACCTGCGCGGTCTCGAGCGGTGCATCGGGTTGAATCTCAGTCATCGCATCGCGCAGCTGCTCGGCGCTCACCGGCCGTTCGTCGATGCCGAGCTTGCCGATGGCCTGCTTGAGCAGCCCGAACGCATCACCGAACGAGAACCCGCTCTTGGCGGCGGCCGGCTGGGCCGGCGGCACCGCCGCGGCAGGCGTTTCGCGCGGCTCCGCCGGAGCTTCCTCGCGCTCGCGTCCGCGCCCTCTGCCCCGGCCGCCGCGGCGGCTACCGCCACGGCCTTCGCGCTCGCGCGCCGGCCGCTCCGGGGGGGGGGCAACCGCACCGAGCGCTGGCGACGCCGCTGCGCCTTCGACCTGCGGGCCGAGGGCTATTTCGTACTGACCGTTGTCGAGGCGGGTCAGCGTGATGAGCCCGCGGTGGGCCGCTTCGATCACGAACTTGCTGAAGCGCGAGAAGCCAGCGTCCTTCTCGTCGAAGTTCGGGTCGATCTCTTGCATCACCTGCTTCAGGCGGTCGGAGCGCATGACGTCGTTGTGCGCGGTCATCTGCTTCACTGCCTCGACGACCAGCTCCCATGGGTCGCGGCGCACGTACTCGACGTCGCTCGTCTTGGTGAAGCCGGCGAGCTCATTGTAGGAGTAGTACTCGTCGCAGTTCTGGATCAGCAGATCGCTGGACGATTCCCGGATCCCCACGCCGATCACGTACTTGCCGTATTCCTTGAGCTTCAGCACGAGGGACGAGAAGTCGGAGTCGCCCGACAGGAGGATGAACGTCCCGATCTCCGGCCGCGTGAACACGAGCTCCAGCGCGTCGATCGCGAGCCGAATGTCGGTGGCGTTTTTCTTGTTCGCCCCGTGCGCCGGGGCGAAAATCAGGTCGATCGACGATTCGGACAGGGGGACGATGTACTGCGGGTAGCGGCGCCAATCGGCATAGGCGCGTTGCACCGCCACCTTGCCCCGGATGATCTCCGACTGCAGCAGGCGCTTCAGCTCGGTCTGCAGATCCGAGCGAATCGCCATCGTGACGTTGTCGAAGTCGATCATCAGCGCCGCATTGGGCGCGTGGGCGGGGGGTTCTTTGTGGGCGGGGCGTGGCAAATGGTTGTGGGCTTGCTGCGGTGTCATGTGGTAGTCAATTCCGTGCCGGAGGCCGGCACACGCAGTCGTTGCTCCCCATCCCGTTCGTTCATGCTGGGAGGGCAACGACGCCGCGGTGCCGCGTCAGGCTGTTTGTTGATGGCGGGATGCGCCGTAGTTATTGCTGGCAGGGTGTTGGGGAGAGTCGCCGAGGTCACCGTGGCGCGCCCGTGCACGCTGCCTCGACCCGATGCCGAGGCCCGCAAGCGCCGCCTGATGATCCGACCCCTCGCCTACTCATCTGCCAGATGCATGAACCCTTGATAATAAGCAACATGGGCCCCGGAAAGCTACTCCCTACTCCCCCAACACCTTGATAATCACGCGTTTCCGGCGTTTGCCATCCCACTCCCCGTAGAAAACCCGCTGCCAGGGGCCGAAATCGAGCTTGCCGGCGGTGATGGGGACGATCACCTCGTGCCCGATGGTCAGACTGCGGAGGTGCGCCGCGGCGTTGTCCTCCCCGGTCTCGTTGTGGCGATACCGCTTGGGATCCCACGGCGCGATGGTGTCTTCCAGCCACTTCAGAATGTCCTCCCATAGCCCCGCTTCGTGGTCGTTCACGAACACCGAGGCCGAGATGTGCATGGCGCTCACCAGCGCCAAGCCCTCGCGCACGCCGCTCTTTTCGACCTCGGCGGCGACCTCATCGGTGATGTCGATGATCTCCTGACGCTGCTTCGTGTTGAACCACAGATAGTGCGTGTGGGACTTCATGAACCCCCCGTGTCGAATTGTCACACGCCCACGAAACCCCTAAATTGGCCCCACCAATATGGCGCTTCCTTTTCGGCGGCGAATCTTCCTCATCCTCGTCGTCATGACCGCGGTGCCGACCGTGCTCGCGGTAGCCGGCTGGGTGTTGTCGGTGCGTCGGCTGTTGCCCGCGGCGGGTGCCCGCGCCTCTGCGGAGCGAGTGGCAGCTACGGCGCGCACGCTGCTCGAAGGTGTGGACACACTGCACCTCACGGGCCGCGAGCGCGCCCTGCTCCGCCACCATTTCGATCAGGTCTCGGCATCGGTCAGCCTCGCCCGGCGCGCCGAGACATTCCTGCGCTACTACACGGCCGGCTTTGCGGTGGTCATTGTGCTGCTCGGCGCCGGCGTTCTCTACGCGGCCGTGAACCTAGCCGGCCATCTCTCGCGACAGCTGTCGCGCCCCATCGATGAGCTGGTGGGGTGGACGCAGCTGATCCGGCGTCGTGAACCATTGCCGGAGGGGTCGCTGACGCGCGGCGCGCCGGACTTCGCAGCGTTGCGACAGGCATTGCGCGAGCTGGCTGCCGCGCTGAGCGCCGCGCGCGAGCGCGAACTCGAGGCGGAGCGGCTCCGGGCGTTCCGCGAAGTGGCGCGCCGCGTAGCGCACGAAATCAAGAATCCGTTGACGTCGATGCGCATCGCGGTGGATCAGTTCGGACGCCCAGACGGGCGGACCGGCGGACGGGCGGAAACGGCACTCGAAGTGTTGCGCGCCGAAACCGACCGCCTCGAACGATTGGCCCGGGAATTCGCCGACTTCGGGCGACTGCCCGAGGGCCCGCCGAGCGAGATCGACCTCGTCGAGCTGCTGGAGGAGCTGGGCCGCACGGGCGTGCCGGCCGAGGTCCGCGTCACCGTGCGCGCCAACGGTCACCGCGGAGGCCGTACGCTGGTGGGCCACTACGATCCGCTGCGGCGTGCGTTCGCGAATCTGCTCCGCAACGCCGCGGAGGCGATGCAGGGTCGCGGCGCCATCGATGTCACGGTCGCGGGAGACGGTAGCGGCCTGGCCATCACCATCGCCGACCACGGGCCCGGCATCCCGGCCGAGCTGCGGCAGCGCGTGTTCGAGCCCTACTTCACGACCAAGACGGACGGCACCGGACTCGGCTTGGCGCTGGTGCGCTCGACGCTCGAGGCCCATCGCGGCACGATCGCCGTCACCGAGACGCCCGGCGGCGGCGCCACGTTCGCCATCGTGTTTCCTCCCTCGGCATGAGTCCCCGCGTTCTGCTCGTCGACGACGAAGCCAACATCCGCAAAATGGTTGGCGCGCTGCTCGAATCGGAAGGTTTCGAAACCGTCGAGGCGGCGGACGGCAACGCTGGGCTCGCGCGGGTGACCGACGATCCGCCCGACGTGGTGCTCCTCGATCTGATGATGCCGCCCGGTCCGGACGGGCTCGCCACGCTCGAGCAGATCAAGAAGCGGGCGCCGCACGTACCCGTGGTGATGATGAGCGGTAAGGCGAACCTCGCCGACGCCGTGCGCGCGACGAAGCTGGGCGCGTTTCAGTTCCTGGAAAAGCCGCTCAATCCCGAGGGCATTCTGGTGGCGCTGCGCGGCGCGCTGGAGCTGGGGCGCACGCTCGCCGAGAACCGCCGCCTGCATGAAGATCTGGGCCACGCCGACCCGCTGGTCGGCACGAGCGCGGCCATGGAGGAGCTGCGCGCGTTGATCGCGCGCGTCGCGCCGACCGAATCCCGAGTGCTGATCACCGGGGAGTCCGGCACGGGCAAGGAGCTCGTGGCCTCGGCGATTCACCGCCAGAGCTCGCGCGGGGGGGCGGGCAAACCGTTTGTCACCGTCAACAGCGCGGCGCTGCCGCGCGACCTCGTCGAGTCCGAAATGTTCGGCCACGAGCGCGGCGCGTTCACCGGCGCCACGGAGCGCCGCCACGGCCGCTTTGAGCTGGCCGACGGCGGCACGCTGTTCCTCGACGAGGTCGGCGATCTGGGCGCCGAGGCCCAGGCGAAGCTGCTGCGCGTGCTCGAATCGGGCGTCATCGAGCGGGTCGGCGGCGAGCGGCCGTTTGCCGTGAACGTGCGCGTGATTGCCGCAACCAACAAGGAGCTCGGCCAGGCGGTCCGGCAGGGGCAGTTCCGCGAGGACCTCTGGTTCCGGCTCAACGTTCTGCCCATTCACATTCCGCCGCTCAGAGAGCGGCCCGACGACGTCGCCCCGCTGGTGCGCCACTTCGCCGCGCGCTGCGCCGCGCGCCTCGGTCGCCCCGTGCGCTTCGACGCGGGCGCGGTGCCGCTGCTCGCGGCGTACGCGTGGCCCGGGAATGTGCGCGAGCTCGCGAACATCGTGGAGCGCCTCGCCATTCTCGCGACGAGTGACACGCTCACCGCCGCCGACGTGGCACGCGTGCTCCCCCAGGATGGCGGACCGCGAAACCTCGAAACGCCCTGGCGCGACGTCGCGTTGACGGAATCGCTCGATCAGCGCGAACGCGAGATCATCGCCCAGGCGCTCTCGGTGTCGCGCGGCAACGTGGCGGAAGCGGCCCGCCGACTGATGACCGACCGTGCCAATCTCTACCGGCGGATGCGGCGGCTGGGTATTGAGCCGCCGCGCAACGTGACGGGATGAGATCCCTCGGCCCCAACTAAGGCTCAATCATGCTCGCGCTTCTTCTCGTTCTCGCAACGATCCAGGACACGACGATCGTCATTTACCCCGACAGCTCGAGCGCGACGCTGCAGCCGCGCATGCTGCCGCGCGTGGTGGCCGACGAGGTCATCCGCCTGTACAACGCCCCCACCACCACGCGCCTGGTCGGGCGCACGCGGCTGCCGCGCGGCAACGAGTGGCGCGGCGACGTCGCGGTGCGTAACGGCCCGGCGTTCGTCAGCGGGCGCGTGCAGGGCACGCTGCTCGCCATCAACGGCGACATCCTGCTGGAGCCGGGCGCAGACGTGAGCGGCGACGTGATCGTCGTCGGCGGCACCGTCCAGGGCGCGGCCGCGGCGCGGATCGGCGGCGAGGTGCGCCAGTACCGCGAGCCATTGCTTTACAAGCTCCGCAGCGAGGGCGACGAGATCGTCTACGCACCGAACCTGCGGCGCCGGTTATGGAATCCGGGCGCGCGCGTCTCCTGGGGCGCCGCCGATTCGCGCTCGTCCCTGACCATCGCAACCGGCGGGACGTTCAACCGCGTGGAGGGGCTGCCGATCGTCTTCGGCCCCCTGTTCGACTGGAGACTCCAGCAGAATGCACGGTTGCGCGTGGACGTGCTGGGAGTGTTCCGCTCCGCGGGCGATCTCTCCGACAAGCGCAGCGATCTGGGCTACATGTTCCGGACCGAGCTCCGCTCCGGAGACGTCCGCCCCGTCGGGATCGGCCTGCGCGCCTACGACGTCGTCACGCCGGTCGAAGACTGGGGCCTGCGCAACGCGGAGGTGGGGTGGAGCGCGTTCCTGTTCGCACGCGATTACCGCGATTACTACCTCAACAAGGGGTGGGCCGCGCGCGTGTTCGCGAACCCCGAGCGGCAGCTCGCGCTCTCGCTCGAGCTGCGCCGTGACTGGCAGACGAGCGTGGCCACCCGCGACCCCTGGACCGTGTTTCGCAATTCGGACCCGTGGCGTCCCAACCCGCCGATCGACGAAGGGCACTACACCACCATCGGCGCCAACGTGACGCTCGACACGCGCAACGACGTCGACGATCCCACGGCGGGGTGGCTGGTGCGTGCCGCGTTCGAGCACGCCCGCAGCAAGGACGTGGCTCCCCAGACGCTCCCCGCGACGGTGCGTGATTCGCTTCCGACCAACGGACCGTACGCGTTCAATCGGTTGTTCTTCGACCTGCGGCGCTACACGCGGATCAGCCCCTCGGGCCGCGTGAATCTGCGACTCGTGGGCGGTGGCTGGCTGGGCGGCGATCCGCTGCCGCTGCAGCGGCGCCTGTCGCTCGGCGGGCCCGATCCGCTCCCCGGCCACCCGTTCCGCGCCAGCGCCTGTAACCGCAACATCACCGATCCGACCTTTGCGGGGACGCGGTTGGCAGCGTGCGACCGCGTGCTGGCATTCCAGGCGGAATACCGGGGGCATTTGAAGCTCAACTGGAGCTACAACCCCTGGCGGGACGAGAGCGCGAAGGGAGACGAGAGCACCTCGCCCTTCTGGCTCGAGGGCCTGGACCTCGTCGTCTTTACTGACGCGGGTCAGGCGTGGCTCGTCGGGAATGGGCCGGGGCTGGTGCCGGGCAGCCACCTGCCGACGTTCGAGAGCTGGCTCGTCGACGTCGGACTCGGCGTGGACTGGGGAGGCTTCGGGATGTACCTCTCGAAGGCGGTAACCACCGGCGAGAAACTGCGCTTCACGGTCCGGCTCGACCACCGGTTCTAGGGTGCGGCGCGGGCAGGTCCACCGTTTGGGCGCCCCGCTCTGGGGCGCCCTCCTCTGGGGTGCGGCGGCCGCGCTGCCCCTGACGGCGGCGGCGCAGGCACCGTCGTTCACCGTGACGGTGCAGAGCGATGTCCCGCGGGTCCGCAGCACCGGCTTGCTCGCCGACGGCAAGTTCGTGGCGCTGATGCGCTCGGGCTTCCCGCTGCGGCTGCACTACACGCTGGAGCTCTGGAAGGTTCGCGCCAGCTGGTTCGACCAATTCGTCCGTGAGGCCTCGTGGGATGCGGTGGCGCGCCACGACCCGCTCGCCGACGACTTCGTATTGATCCGGCAGGGCGGCGCCGTCAGCCGCTACGCGACGTCCGAGGAGCTGGCGCACGCGCTGGAGATTCCCTACACCGTCACGATGCGGCCAACCGGCAGCGGGCGCTTCTACTTCCTGGCGCGGCTCGAGGTCACGACGCTCAACGACACCGACCTGCAGGAGTTGTCGCGCTGGCTCTCAGGGGACGTGGGACCGGCGGTGTCGGGCGAGGGGAATCTGGGCGAAGCGTTGGCGCGGGGCGCGCAGCGCGTGCTGGTGCGGCTGGCGGGACTGCCGCGCCAGCGGCTGGAGGCGCGGAGTCCTACGTTCCGAATTGGCGGTCAATAGCGGCGCGAATCTCCTGCAGCGACGTCCCGCGGGCGGCGAGCTGGCTCGCCAGCATCGCCTCCCCCATGCAGATATCGCAATGCGCGCCGTGCTCAGACTCGAAGCACGTGAGCAGCGAGCGGTGCCCAGCGTGTTTGGAGCAGTCGCAGTGGCAGTAGACGCCGTCGAGCGTGGCGGCTGCGGCCCGCGCCGCGGCGTAGGCCTCGGCGGCCCCCGGGGTTCCTGGAACAGCATTACCCACCAGGACCTTGTCGGCCGTGATCCCTGTCCGCGGATTAGGATGGATCGACGCCCCGGCCGGCCGCGACATCAGGACCACCGCCGCGAGCGCGACCGCGGCCGCCCCCGCGACGAACCAGGGAGTCTTTCCGCTCACAGCGATTCGAGGGTCGCCAGCACGTCCGCCCCGTAAAACAGGCGGATGTACTTCGCCTGCGTCCGCGTGAGGCGGCGAACCGCCCAGGAGAGATGCACGAAGTGCGGCTCGTGTGGCGCCCGCAGCGGGTGCATCCCCACCTCTTCGGGCAGCAGGTTCCCCTTGCGGGTATTGCAGCTCGAGCAAGCCGTGAGGACGTTCGTCCACGCGTTCGTGCCGCCGCGGGACAGCGGCACGAGATGGTCGCGCGTGAGACACTCCCGCTGCCGCAGCTCCAGCTGCGAGCGGCCGCAGAACTGGCAGCGGTAGTTGTCGCGCGCAAACAGGAACGTGTTCGTGACCTGACGCCGGAACCGCCGCGGCACATGCACGAACCGCACGAGCCGGATGACGGCCGGGCGCGGGATCGCCAGGCGCTCGCTGTGGACCGGCGTGCCCTCCGCCTCGACCACCTCGGCCTTGCCGTCGATGATCAGGCGAAGCGCCCGGCGCACGGGCACCATGGTCAGCGGCTCGAACGACGCATTGAGCGCGAGACAGCGCACTCGGGGTCTCCCTGTCGAAAAAATGGCCGTCTCGCTCGGACGGAACGAGGCGGCCACATATGCTAACACGGCCGGCAAACCCGAAGCAAGTGAGGCGGTTACGGGGGAGGCGAGGGGGCGGGGGGGGCGGGGGGGGCGAACGCGCGCTGCAATTCCTCGATTTGTGCCTCTACGGACGCGCGCGAGGCGCCCCCAGGCGTCGCGCGGGTCTCCACGCTCTGCTCCCAGCTCCCCAATTGCGCCACCGCCGCACCGAGGGCGGGATGGATCCCGGCCGCGACGGGGAGCGGCACCCGGTCGAGCGGCACCCCTGCCTGTTCGGCAGCCCGCACGAGACGCCCTACCAATCCATGGCTCTCCCGGAACGGCACGCCGGTCTCGACTAGTAGATCGGCAAGATCGGTAGCGCGCATGGCGGGATCGAGCGCCGCCGCCATCCGTGCGGCGTTGACGGTGAGCGTGTCGATCGCCCCGGTGACCGCGGGCAGGACGGCTGCCAGCGTATCACACGCGTCGAACAACAGCGCCTTGTCTTCCTGCAGGTCCTTCTGGTAGCCGGCGGGGATGCCCTTCAGCGTCGTCAGCAGCGCGATGAGATCGCCGAACAACCGGCCGGCCTTCCCGCGCGCCAGCTCGAACACGTCCGGGTTCCGCTTCTGCGGCATGAGGCTCGATCCGGTGCTGAACGCGTCCGACAGCGTCACGAACCCGAACTCGCCGCTCGCGTAGGTGATCAACTCGGCGCCGAGGCGGGAGAGGTGCGTGCCGGTCAGCGCGATCGTGAACAGGACTTCGGCGACGAAATCGCGGTCGCCGGTCGCGTCGAGCGCGTTGGGCGACACGGCGCGGAAGCCGAGCGCTTCTTTGAGCAGCACACGGTCCACCGGAAATCCGGAGCCGGCGAGGGCACCCGATCCGAGCGGCAGCTCCGCCGTGCGGCGGCGCGCGTCCGAGAACCGCTGACGATCACGCACCAGCGGCCAGGCATGGGCCAGCAGCACATACGCCCAGCGGACTGGTTGCGCGCGCTGGCCGTGGGTGTATCCGGGGAGGATCGCGTCCATCCCGGCTTTGGCCTTGGCGACGAGGGTGCGGCCGAGCGCCGCCACTCCGGCGTCGAGCTCGTCGATCGCGTCCAGGGTCCAGAGGCGCAGGTCCGTCGCCACCTGATCGTTGCGCGAGCGGCCGGTGTGCAGCTTGCCGGCGACCGCGCCGACTTCGTCGTACAGGAGCCGCTCGACGAGCGTGTGCACGTCTTCGTCGGGCGCCCCGACGGCGGCGCCGTCGGCGAGCCGGTCGGCGACGCGATCCAGTCCTTCGAGCAGTTGGGCTTCTTCCGCGGGCGAGAGGACGCGGACGCGGCCCAGGGCGTGCACCCAGCCCTTGCTCGCGGCGACGTCCTGGGGCCAGAGGCGATGATCGACGGGGAGGCTGCGATTGAGCGCATCGAGCGCTTCGCTCGGTCCCAGCGCGAAGCGCCCGCCCCACATCTGATGAGTCTCAGCCGGTTGGGACATCAGAGCGTTCGGCGTTCAATCCGGCCGCAATCCTGCTCGCTAGCCCATACAGCCGGATAAAGCCCTCGGCGTCCTTCTGGTTGTAGACGTTGTCCTTACCGAACGTCGCATACGACGGCTGGTACAGCGCGTAGGGGCTCTCGCGCCCGGCGACGATCACGTTTCCCTTGTACAGCTTGAGGCGCACAGAGCCGGTGACATGCTTCTGCGTCGCGGTGACGAGCGCATCGAGCGCTTCCCGCTCGGGGGTCCACCAGCGGCCGTCGTACACCAGGTCGGCGTAGCGCAGCGCCAGCTCGTCCTTGAGCCGCAGTGTCCGGCGGTCGAGGACCATCTGCTCGAGCTCGCGGTGCGCGGCGTAGAGCACGGTACCGCCCGGCGTCTCATACACGCCCCGCGACTTCATGCCGACGAGACGGTCTTCGACGACGTCGGCACGGCCGACGCCGTGTTCTCCGGCGACGTCATTCAGCTGCTCCAGCAGCTCCACGGGGCCGAGCGGCACGGCGTCGAGGCTGACAGGCGTTCCTTCCTCGAAGCCGATCGTCACGACGACGGGCTCGTCGGGTGCCTCGAGCGGATTCTTGGTCATCACGAAGATGTGCTCGGGCGCTTCCTGGGACGGATCCTCGAGGATGCCGCCCTCGTGCGAGCAATGCCACAGGTTGCGGTCGGTGGAGTACGGCTTCTCGGCGGTCGCCTGCACCGGTACGCCCTTGGCGTGCACGTAGGCGATCAAATCTTCGCGTCCCTGGAATTTCCATTCGCGCCAGGGAGCGATCACCTGGAGGTCGGGCGCGAGCGCGGCGTAGGTGAGCTCGAAGCGCACCTGGTCGTTGCCCTTGCCCGTGCAGCCGTGGGCGACTGCTTCGGCGCCGATGCGCTGCGCCAACGCCACCTGGTGCGCCGCGGTGAGTGGCCGCGCCATCGATGTGCCGAGGAGATACGTGCGGGCGTAGACGGCGCCGGCGCGGAGTGTGGGGAAGACGAAGTCCCGCACGAATTCTTCGCGCAGGTCTTCGATGATGCAGTCGTCGGCGCCCGACCGCTTCGCTTTCTCGACCAGGCCGTGCAGCTCGCCGGCGCCCTGCCCTACGTCGGCCGCGAAACACACGACGCGGGCCCCATAGGTCTCCCGCAGCCAGGGGACGATTGCCGAGGTATCGAGGCCGCCCGAATAGGCGAGCACCACACGTGGGCCCATTTCCACTCCTGTAGGTTTATGCATGACCATGCATAAAAATACGGTGGCCTATGGAAGTGTCAAGCGGGCAGCCCGGCCAGTTCCTGGAGGCGGACCTGCACCGCCCGGCGGGCCCGCTCGCTGCGGGTGATCACCAGAATCGCGTCGTCGCCGGCGATCGTGCCGATGATCTCGCTCCACCCGGCGCCGTCCAGCGCGAGGCCGAGCGCCTGCGCGCCGCCGGTCGTCGTCTTGAGCACGAGCAAGGGGCCCACGCCTTCGGCCGAAACGAGCATGGTGGGAAGCAGCTGCTCCAGGTGGGGCCGGACGCCCGCACCCCCTTCGGGGGCGGCCGCGTAGTGCGAGCCGCCATCCGGAGCGGCGACCTTGGCGAGCCCCAGCTCGCGAATGTCCCGCGACAGCGTCGCCTGCGTCACCGCGAAGCCCTCCGCCTTGAGCCGCTCGCGGAGCTGCTCCTGGCTCCCGACCGTGTCCTGGCGGAGGAGGCGGAGGATGGCCGCGTGACGCTGCGTCTTCATGGAGCCGAATCTAGCGCGTGAACGATGCGGCCCGCGAGCACCGTGAGAAGGGCGTCGGAGGGCGGCGCGGGGCGGCGCGGGGCGCCGGGGGAAAAGACGGCCAGGTCGGCAGACTTACCGACGTCGAGCGAACCGATCTCTCGTTCCCAGCCAAGCGCACGTGCCCCTTCGAGTGTCAGGGCCCGGAGGGCCGCTTCCCCGCTGAGCCCCGCGGCCTCGGCCTCGGCCCACAGGTCCAGCTCTCCGACACTCACGACCGAATCCGTCCCCAACCCCACCGCGATTCCTGCCTCGCGGAAGACCGCAAGCAACGCGCGCCCGTGCCGATGCACCGCGTTGGAGCGGGGGCAATGCGCGATCGCCGCGCCCTGCCGCGCGAGTATGCGCACGTCGTCCTGGTCCACTTGCACACAGTGGATGCACAGCGTGCCCCGCGCGATCACGCCACGTTGGACCACGTATTGCACCGGTGATGTCTGGTGCGCCTCGATTGGAATACCGCGGGCTCGCAGCGCATCGGCGAACGGACCCGTGCCGTCGCGAACGAATTGAGTCTCCTCCTTGGACTCGGCGATGTGCACCGCGACCGGCAGCCGCTCGCGCCGGGCGAACGCGGCGACAGCCTCGTACAATGGCGCGCTGACGGTGTAGGGCGCGTGGGGGGAGACGCCGAGGGACAGTTGCCCAGTTGCGAGACGGCGCAGTTGCGAGACGGCCGACTCGAGCTCGGCCATGCTGGCGTCTCGCTTGGCGGGGTCTGGGCCGAACACCTCCTGATACACAATCCCTCGCCCACCGAGCGCGTGCAGCGCGCGCATTACCGCACCGGTGCTCCCGGTCTCAGCGACGCACGTGACCCCGCGCGCCCAGCATTCCCGGACGCCGGCGAGCGCCGCGTCGTAGAACGCCTCGGCGGCCGTCGCCTCCTTGAGCTCGCGGATGCGCCGGATCCATTTGACGAATTCGGGCTCGTCATGGCGGCCCCCCCCGTCGCCGCCCAAGTGCGTCAGCTCGAGATGCGTGTGGCAATTGACGAGGCCGGGAACCAGCATCGCCTCGGGGAAATGCAGCGAGCGGACGCCGGCAGGCGTGGAGACCTGGGGATGTGGACCGACCGCGGCAATGCGGCCTGCCGCATCCACGAGAACGGCGCCGTCCTCGAGGGGCGGCGCCGTCACGGGATGGACCCGGCCAGCACGGATGCGCAGCACGCGCTAGGCGTTTCTCACGGCGTAACCCCGACGCCGAATGGCGAGTGCACCTGGCAAACCTGGCTCGGCTCCGTGCCTGGATAGAACCACTCCCAGCGCCGCACCTCGAGCGGGCAGAACGGCGTCGCGAGGAAACCGTTCGACCAGTCGACCTCGCGCGTGACGAGCGCGTCCGGCCGCACCCAGTCGGGGGGCGGCGGACGGCGCTCATACACGTCGCGCATGAACTTCGTCCACGCGGGCGCCACGATGCGCCCGCCCCCGGCATTGTTCATAATCCGCCGCTGCAGGTCGTAGCCGATCCAGATGCCTGAGACGATCTGCGGCGTGAACCCGACGAACCACGCGTCGGTGTAGTCGTCGGTCGTGCCCGTCTTGCCGCCCATCGGCACGCGCAGGCCCGCGACCGCGCCGGCCGCGGTGCCGCAGCGGTGCGGGCCGGTGCCTGGCTGGCAGCGCATCACGTCGCGCAGCATGTCGAGCATCAGCCACGCATGCTCCGGGTCCATCACCTGCTCACCCTTGATGGTGGACTGATACAGGATGTTGCCCTGGCGGTCTTCGATCCGTTGAATGCCGATCGGATCGACGCGGATGCCCAGGTTCGCGAACGCGGTGTAGGCCGAGATGAGCTCGATCGGCTTTACTTCACGGGCGCCGATGTGAATGGACGGATACGGCGGCAGCGGCGTGGTGATGCCGTAGCGCCGCGCCTCTCCGATCACGGTCTGCTCGCCCAGCGCCATGCCCAGCTTGATGGTCGAGAGGTTGCGCGACAAGTACAGCGACATCCGCATCGGGATCAAGCCCAGCGTCGTGTCGTCGTAGTCCTTGGGCTGCCACATCGTGCTGTCGAGCTGAATGACCGGCGGATTCAGGGGCGAATCGTCGAGCATCTCGGTGACGGGATGCCCAGCGCGCACTGCCGCCGAGTAGACGAACGGCTTGAACGTCGAGCCCGGGGGACGCGCGGACTGGGTGACGCGGTTCCACTTCGAGTCTACGAAGTCGCGCCCGCCCACCATCGCGAGGACGTACCCGCTCTTCGCATCGAGCGCGACGAGCGCGCCCTGGAGGTATTGAGAGAACGGCCCCTGGTCCTCGCCGGTGGCGCGGCCCTGCTCGAGATATTCGCGGTACGACCTGCCTTCGAACTTGCCGTTGGAATAGGCGCCGGCTTCGATCTCATCGAGCTGCGATTGCAGGGCCTGCTCGGCCGCCTCCTGCATGTCGAGGTCGAGCGTCGTATAGATGCGCAGGCCGCGCTCGTACAGATCCCGTCCGAACCGCGGCTCGAGGAACGAGGTGCGCAGCCACTCCACGAAGTAGGGCGCCACGTCGCCATAACTGGTCCGCCGTGTGGTCAACACGAGCGGATACGCCTTCCAGAACTCGGCGTCCTCCGGCGTGAGGAACCCCTGATCCCGCATCAGGTTCAGTACGACGTTGCGGCGGCGCACGGCGCGGTCGGGATGCGTCCGTGGATTGTACGTGCCCGGAGCCTTGGGCAGCGCCGCGAGCGTCGCGCCTTCGGCGACGTTGAGATCGCGCGCCGACTTGCCGAAGAACACCTGCGCCGCGGCCTCGACGCCGGCCACGTTGGGGCCGAGGCTGATCTGATTCAGGTACAGCTCGAGGATCGTGTCCTTCGGAAAATTCCGCTCCAGCTCCACCGCTACCCGCGCTTCCCGCAGCTTGCGGGTGAGCTTCTTCTCACGGCCCAGGTGGTCGGGAAAGATGTTGCGCGCGAGCTGCATCGTGATCGTCGAAAAGCCCTGCGTGTAGTGCAGCGAGGTGAGGTTCGCCTTGAGCGCGCCGAAAATGCGCCAGTAGTCGATGCCGTGGTGCGAGTAAAAGCGCTTGTCTTCGACGACGACGAATGCCTGCCGCACGTGCTCGGGGATCTGGTTCAGCGACAACACGGTGCGCAGCTCGATGCCGAGCTCCGTGATCAGCCGGCCATCCGCCGCGTACACCTTGGACGTCTGCAGCTGCGCGCCGTGCGCGGGACCAATCCGCGCGATGCTGGGGCAGCGCTCGGCCGCGCATACGCGGGTCCACGAGCCGTAGGCCACGCCGACCCCGTATAGCAACGCCAGCATGGTAGCGGCGATGACCCGCTTGCGCTGGACCGGGTCGTACCACCAGCGGACCAGGAAGAAACGACGGGCCGGAGCCGGCGGGGGCGGGGGCGGGGGCGGAATAGGGGGAGCCATCTGGTTAGAACCTAGGGGCGCGGCACTGCGCTTGCCAGCGTCTGCGGTGCCTCGTACGATTCGCCGCCATGACCTCTCCTGATCTGCTCCGTGATCTCGAGTGGCGCGGGTTCGTCCAGCAGGCGACGCCCGGCCTCGCCGCCCATTTCGCGCGCGGGCCGGTCACCGCCTATTGCGGCTTCGATCCCACGGCGCCCAGCCTCCAGCTCGGCAACCTGATGCCGCTCATGCTGCTCGCCAATCTGCAGCGGGGCGGACACCGGCCCATCGTGCTGATGGGCGGCGGCACGGGGTTGATCGGCGATCCGTCCGGGAAGGCCGGCGAGCGCCCGCTGCTCTCCAAGGAGCAGATCCGCGAGAACCTGCAGCGCCAGCGCGATCAGATGGCGCGCTTCCTCGAGTTCGGCCCCGGTCCGAGCGCGGCCCTGCTGCTCGACAACGCCAAATGGCTGGGCGCGCAGGGCCTCATCGACTTCCTGCGCGACGTGGGGAAGCATTTCACCGTGAACGTGATGCTCCAGAAGGAATCAGTGCAGGCGCGGCTCGACACCGGACTCTCGTACACCGAGTTCAGTTACATGTTGCTCCAGGCGTACGATTTCCTGCACCTGTTCCGCGAGCGGCAATGCACGTTGCAAGTCGGCGGGAGCGACCAGTGGGGGAACATCACCGCGGGCGTAGAGCTGATCCGGCGCGTCCAGAACGGCGAGGCGCACGGCCTGGTCGCGCCGCTCGTCACGATGGCCTCGGGGCAGAAGTTCGGGAAGAGCGAGGCCGGGGCGATCTACCTCGATCCCACGCTCACGTCGCCGTACAAGTTCTACCAGTTCTGGATCAACGTGGATGATCGCGACGTCGAGAAGTACCTGAAGCTCTTCACACTGAAGTCGAAACCGGAAATCGACGAGCTCGTCGCACGCCACGGCAAGGACCCCGCGGCGCGCGCCGCGCAGGTCGCGCTGGCGCAGGACGTGACCACACGCGCGCACGGCGCGGAGGCAGCAGCGAACGCCGCGGCTGCCGCGGGAATCCTGTTCGGTGACTTCGATCCGCGCCGCGCTGACGCGCAGGTTTTTGCCATTCTCGCTCAGGAGATCCCAACCGCCTCGCTGCCACGCGGCGAACTGTCGCTCGTCGATGCCGTCGTCCGCGCCGGGCTCGCAAAGTCCAAGAGCGAGGCACGCCGCGCGATCGAACAGGGCGGCATCTATGTAAACCAGCAGCGAGCGGATGAGATTGCCGAGTCCGATTGGATCGGTGGCAAGAGTCTCCTGCTTCGTAAAGGAAAGAAGGATTACGCACTGTTGGGCCGGGAGGGCTGAGCATGGATGCGCGGCTGCGGTTGCTCCTCGAAGTCTTCGATCAAGCCTTCGCCGCTCCCTCATGGCACGGCACGCCGCTGAAGGGCGCGCTGCGAGGGCTCACCGCCCGCGACGCGCTGTGGCGGCCTGCCCCCGGCCGGCACTGCATCTGGGACCTGGTGCTGCACACGGCGTACTGGAAATGCATGGTCCGCCGCCGCCTGCTGCGCGACCCCGACACCGCGTTCCCTCGTGCCCCCGCGAATTTCCCCGCCCTGCCGCCCCGCCCCAATGCGTCCGCCTGGCGTGCCGATCGCGCGCTACTCGACGAGCAGCACGCACTGCTGCGGCGGGCGATCACGCGGCTCGATCCCGAGCAGCTCGACCGTCGGGGCTGGCAGTCAAAGTGGCCTGTCCGGGCGGACATCTACGGGATCGCATCGCACGACCTGTATCATGCGGGGCAGATCCAGCTTCTCAAGCGCCTGCGGCGGCGGTAGCACCATGTTCATCGGCCATTACGCCCTCGGGTTCGCCGCGAAGCGTGTCGCGCCGCGCACCACCCTCGGCACGCTCTTCGCCGCGGCAACGCTCGCCGATCTCCTGTGGCCGGTTTTCCTGCTGCTCGGCTGGGAGCACGCCCGCATCGTCCCGGGGCCGAACCCGTTCCTCGTCCCGTGGTTCGATGACTATCCGATCTCGCACAGCCTGTTCACGCTCATCGTGTGGGGCGCCGTCTTCGGGTTCTGGTACCGAAGGCGCACGGGGTATGCACGCGGGGCCGCGGCGATCGCGCTGCTCGTCGTGAGCCATTGGGTGCTCGACTTCGTCACGCACCGTCCCGACATGCCGCTCTATCCCGGCGGGCCCCAGGTGGGCCTTGGTTTGTGGAACTCGATGGTGGGCACGCTGACTGTGGAAGGGCTGATGCTGATGGCGGGCGTCGCGATCTATACGCGGGTGACGCGTGCGCGCGATGGCTTCGGCCGCTGGGGTCTTGGAGGCCTCGTGTTACTGCTCGCGGGATCCTACGTGAGCACGCTGTTTGCTCCCACGCCGCCGGATCCGCGCGCGTTCGCGATCGGCGCAATCATTTTTGGATGGGTGTTCGTGCTGTTGGGGGCGTGGGTTGATCGGCATCGGGAGGCCGCATGGCCGCGGGGTTAGCCTACCCGGTCAGATCGTCGAGAACCTCGATCACCTTCTCCATCTCCTCGACCGTGTTGTAGCAGTGCGGCGAGAGGCGAATGGCGCCCTCCCGCAGGCTGCACACGACGCGGGCTCGCTTCATCGCGTGATACGCCTCGACCGGTTTGGACGGCGCGACGCAGACGATCGCAGAACGGTGGTGATCCTCGAGCGGCGACGCGATCCGCACACCGTTTTCCTGCGCCCATTTCACGATCGGCTCGTGGGCCGCGCGGGTGACCTCAGCGACATCGCGGATGCCGATCTCGAGCAATAGTCCCAGCGACGCCGTCATTCCAACGAAGTCCTGGAACGGCAGCGTGACCATCTCGAACCGCCGGGCGTCGGCGCGAAACGTCGGATTGTACTCCGTCAGCCGCGAGAAATCGTCGGTGCCCTCGAACGCCATCCACCCCGTCACGGTGGGCTCGAGCGTAGGGATCAGCTCTCTGCGCACGTACACGAATCCCGACCCCCACGGGGAGAGCAGCCACTTCTGGCCGCCGCAGGCGAGCATGTCCACCGGGGTCTCGCGCACGTCGAGGACCGAATTGCCGACGCCCTGTATGCCGTCCACGACGAAGTAGGTGCCGTTCGCGCGGCAGGCGGCGCCGAGCTTCTTCAGGTCGGCGCGATAGCCGTTGGAGAACTGTACGAAGGACAGTGCGAGCACGCGCACCCGCGGATCACGGAGCCGCGTCAAGAGATAGTCCTCGTCGGGCCACCCCTCCGGCCGGCAGCGCGCCATCTCGACCGTAATCCCCTGATCCCTGAGCAGCAGCCACGGATACACGTTCGCGGGAAACTCCTTGTCCGACAGCAGCACCGTGTCGCCCGCCTTCAGGGGCAACGCGCGGGCAGCGAGGTGGAGGCCGAACCCGGTGTTGGTCGCGAGCGCGATCTCCGACGGATCCGCGTTGATGAGATGCGCGATGCCCAGCCGCGCCGCCGCCAGGCCGGCGAACAGCTCGCGGTCGGGAAGGAGGTGCGGCGCGGTGCGCTTCGCGGTGAACTCGTCGAGCGCGCGGCGGGTGCGCTCCGGGATCGGCCCGGTGGAGGCGTTGTTCAGGTAGATCGTGTCGGCGGTCCACGGGAACTCGGCGGCGCGCAGCGCGCGCACGTTCTCGCGCAGCGCGCGCAGGCGCGTGGGGTGGTACGCGATTTCGGTCATGCCACGCGGGTCCGGACGTCGAGTGCGTCGCGCAAGCCGTCCCCGAGCAGATTGAGCCCCAGCACCGCGAGGCCGATGGCGATGCCGGGGACGAGCGACACCCACGGCGCGACGCGCAGCAGATCGCGGCCCTCGGCGACCATCGAGCCCCACGACGGAGTCGGCGGCTGCGCCCCCAGCCCGATGAACGACAGCGCCGCCTCCGCCATGATGGCGCCCCCGATGCCGAGCGTCGCGGCGACGATCACCGGCGCGATGACGTTGGGGAGCAGGTGCCGTGCGATGATGCGCGCGTCCGATGCGCCGATGGCGCGCGCCGCCTGCACGTACTCGAGCCCCCGCGCCAGCAGCACCTGCCCGCGCACCAGGCGCGCCATGCCGGCCCACCCTACGATCCCGATGACCACGAAGACCGCCGGCAGTGACGGCTTCACGGCGGCGGCGATGGCAATCAACAGGAGCAGGGACGGGAAGGCGAGCGTCACGTCCGCGACGCGCATGATCACACCGTCCACCCAGCGGCCGTAGTAGCCGGCGACGAGTCCGAGGGTGACGCCGAGGGCGATGGCGATGCTCTGGCTGATGAGCCCGACGGCCAGCGAGAGCCGCGCGCCGTAGAGCACGCGCGACAGCACGTCCCGGCCCTGCGCATCGCTCCCCAAGGGGAACGCGCTCGAGGGAGCGTGCAGGCTCGCTGCAAGATTGCCGCGGAACGGATCGCCGGGCGCGAGCCAGGGGGCGAGCACGGCCAGCACCGCCAGGGTCCCCACGAGGGCCAGGCCGAAGCGAGCCCAGCGATCGCGTGCGAGACGGGTCAAAAAGAGTGGCGCCGGCATGGGGTTCTCGACTACGTTACTCGGGACTTCACCCCTCCGGCAAGGCGATACGCGACGTGAGGCAGGACACACCGTTTACCCTCGTGCTGGGAGGCGGCGGCATGAAGGGGCTCGCCCACGTGGGCGTGCTCCAGGCGCTGCTCGAGCGCGGCCATCGGCCCGCCCGCATCATCGGCTCCAGCGTCGGCGCGCTCATCGGCGCGGCGTGGGCCGGAGGCATGGGGATCGCCAAACTGCGCGAGATCGCGCTCAGCCTGAAGCGCAAGGACGTCTTCGCGGTCGCGCACGCCGATATGGCGTTCAAGCGCATGCGCTCGCCGGCGCTGTTTCGCCGCGAGCCGTTGGAGCTGCTGATCAAGCGCCTCATCGGCGACTACACCTTCCAGCAGTTGGACCCGCCCGTGGTCGTCAGCACGGTGGATCTGAACTCGGGGATGCAGGTGTTCTGGGGTCTGCCCGGCCTCGACGATATCCGCGTCGCCGATGCGGTGTTCGCGTCCTGCGCCCTCCCGGGCTACTTCCCGCCGCACGAGATCGGCGGCCGCTTCTACGTGGACGGGGCGGTGGTGGCCAACGTCCCGTTTGCCGCCGCCCGCGCCCTGGGCCCCGAGATGATCGTGGCGGTGGACGTGTCCGCGTCGAGCGCGCTCAAGGCCGACACCCAGGATGAAGGATTCGCCGGCGTGTTCGCGCGTGCCACGGAGATCCTGATGCAGACGTTGCTCGAGGCACGGGTCCGCACGTGGACGACGCCGCCGATCTACTACATCCAGCCGCGCGTCGAGCACGTGTCGCTCTTCTCCTTCGATCATTTGCGCGAGGAGGTGGAGGAAGGGTACCGCGCCACGCTCGCCGCGCTCGACCGTCCCGATGAATGGCCGGAGCCGGGGGACGTGGGCATCTTCCCCAAACGGCGCGTCTTGGTCCGGGTGGAACGCGAGCGCTGCATCGGCTGCGGCTCATGCCTGGTGCAGGCGCCGCAGGGAATGTTCGTGTTGGACTCGGAGCGGAAGGCGGTGGTGACGCAGCCCGACCAGGAGTGGTCGCCGGTGGATGGCGGCTTCATCCGCCATTGCCCCACCTACGCGATCATTGCGCGGCCGGCGGAGCAGGCGAGCGGTCTGCGTCGATCCGGATGAGTGCTACGAAGAGACTTGTGATTCGATGTCCCGCAGGTCGCGGATGACGCGGTCCCAGTTGTAATAGGTCTCGATCGCCTTGCGGCCGCCCTGGCCCAGCCGGCGCGCGAGTAACTGGTCTCCCAGCAGCCGCTCCAGTGCGGCGGCGACGGCAGAGGGATCGTCGGGATCCACCACCAGCCCCGTTTCGCCGTCGTGCACCGCCTCCGCCAGCCCGCCTGATTGCGCCGCGATGACCGGGAGGCCGCACGAGCTCGCCTCCGACAGCGCGATCCCGAAGCCCTCGACGCGGGCGCCGTCGGCGCGCCGGGACACGCCGATGTATGCGCTCGCCGCGTTGAAGAGGGCGGGCAGCTCGGCATCGGGCACATTGCCGACGAACCGCACATGGTCGGCGATCTCCAGCTCCGCAGCGAGCTTTTGGTAGGCCTTGCGCTTCTTCCCCGTGCCCACGATGAGGTAGTTCACCTCGAGTCCGCCGCGACGGCACTGCGCCACCGCTTTGAGCGCCGTATCCACGCCCTTGTAGTTCTCGAGCCGCGCGACGGTGAGCACCCAGGGATCTCCGTTCAAGCGGTACCGCGTGCGGACCGCGCGCGTGTCGATCCCGGGGCGGAACTGTTCGGGGTCGGTGCCAAGCGGCACGAGTCGTACGTGCTCCGCGAGCGGGTCGAGCCCCAGCTCGCGCAGCACTTTTTGCGCTTGCTCGCGCGTCCACTGGCTGTTGGCGACCACCGCCCCCGCCGATCCGAGCAGCGCCTTCGCCGTCTTGCGCGCGAAGCGCGAGTGATGGATCGCATGCAGCTCTTTCAAGAGATCGCCGCCGTGCACGAACACGCCGTACTTCGTGCCGACGCGCTCGTGGACCCATTTCGCCGGGTAGGTGCACGGGCGAATCGAATCGCACCACGCGAACCGCGGCTTGTGCTGGCGCGCCAGGGTCGCCACGCGCCGCGACCAGAACAACAGGCCCGCGAGATTCTTGAGCGCGCGGCTGGGCACCGGCAGACGATCGATCACGACGCCGGTGAAGCGCGCGTCGGAATCCTGGGAATCGCGGTGCTGTCCGGTGGACACCAGCAGCTCGCCCCGGGGATACCTCCGGGTCACCTCGCTCATCATGCGGGCGATGCCCGTTTGCATCGGCGGGAATTCGCCGGTCAGGAGGAAGGTCTTCGCCACGTCCTCACTCCCCCCGCTCTGCACGCGCCCGCAAGAACGCGTACTTAATGAATACGGACGTAGCGCTCATGCCCGCGTGCACGATGCCGAGCCGGCCGTCCAGCACGCTTCCATTGAGGACGTAGTCGCGCAAGAAGCGGAACGACGGGCGCAGAATGAGATCACTCCACGAGGCCCCCCGGCCCTCGGCCGCCAGGTCGGCCGCGCTCATGCGGCCGTAGGCGACGATCTTATCGACATGCTGACTCACGTCCCGATAGGGCGTGTGCTCGAGCTCGTGGGTCAGCGTCCCGACGGCGGCTTCCTTGCTCAACTCCAGCCCCGGGTGCGCCGTACGGCCGCCGTAGCGGCGGTCACGCCGACACAGGCGCACCACCCAGTCCCGCCCCCAGTGTCCGCGGCGCACGACCCGTCCGTGGAACCGATTGCGGCGCTTCACGCGATACGCCTCGTACCGCGGGGCGACGACGATAACCGCGAGCTCTTCCGCCAATGCCGCTCCGATGCGCTCATCGGCATCGAGCGCGAACACCCATTCCTGCGACGCCGCCGCGATCCCGGCGTTCCGTTGGGCCGCGATCCCCGACGGCGCGTCGTTGAGCACGCGCGCTCCCGCCGCCTCCGCGGCCGCGGCGGTGCCGTCGCGGGACCCTGCATCCACCACGATCACTTCCCGCGCCCAAGCCAGCTCGCGCACGCATGCGTCGATCTGATTGGCTTCGTTGAGCGTGGGAATCACGACGGTGAGGGGTGCGGGCATTCCGTATGTTAACGGGAACGTTCCCCGCGGAGCAATCGGAGCGCGGAGGCGATATGTCCCGAAGCTAGTTATACTGGGACGACGATGCATGTCGCCGTCGCATCCCACCATCGCCTGCCGGTCAAAGGCTATGGCGGCAACCAGCGCGTCGTCGTCGCGCTGGTCCGCGGGCTCGCCGCGCTCGGCCATCGCGTGACGTTGCTCGCGCAACCGGGGACGCGAGTCCCCGAGGCGGCCCGGGTCGTCGAAGTCCCACCCCGCACGCTCAAGAATGCAGGCGCCGACCTGACGCCCTTCGTCCCCGAAGGCGCCGACATCCTGCACGGGCATTATCCCCTGAAGCAGGGGCCGAAGGGTGTCCCCTTCGTGCAGACGCTGCACGGCAACTGGAAACCGGGCGCGGCGCTCCCGCCGAACACCATCTTCCTCTCGCACGACCACGCGCGGCGCCACGGCAGCGAGGCGTTCGTCTATAACGGGCTGGACCCCGCGGAATACATCTTCCGCCGGCGCAAGGAGCAGTGGGACCTGTTCCTCGGCCGGCTGCACAGCGACCGCGGCTATCACTGGGCGGTGGAAGCGGCGAAGCGCACGGGGCGGCGGCTGATCGTCGCGGGCGGCTGGCGCCCGAGCTTCACCGGCGTCATCAAGTACGTCGGCGAAGTCGACGGCAAGCGCAAAGCGGTGCTGCTCGCCCGCGCGCGCTGCCTCTGGATGCCGGCGCAGTGGGATGAGCCGTTCGGGCTGCCGACCATCGAAGCATTGTTCTCGGGGACCCCCGTACTGGGGACCCGGCGCGGGGCGCTGCCCGAGATCCTCACGCCCGCCGTGGGCGCCGTCTGCAACACCCTCGAGGAGATGCTCGCCGCCGCGGAGACGATTTCGACGCGCGACCCGGAGGCGTGCCGCGCGCGCGCCGCGCGGCATTTCACGCACCTCCAGATGGCCGAAAACTACGTGCGCATGTATCAGGGCGTGGTGGCGACCGGGAAACTGCCGTCCGGACAGCCTGCAGCCGACTGAATGCACGTCGTCCACTTCCAGCATACGCGTGTGCCCGTCGCCAAGTATGGCGGCGCCCAGCGCATCGTGGTATGGCTGAGCCAGGCGCTCGTCGAGTTGGGCCACGAGGTGACGCTGCTGGCGGGCCGCGGCAGCCGCGTCCCCGGCGTGCACGTCGTCGAGGTCGATGCGGCTGAGGTGCGCACGCCGGGCTTCGATGTGCGCCGCTACGTGGACCGGCCCGTGGACCTGATGCACTATCATGGCCCCGTCGAGCACCCGCCGAATGTGCCCTTCGTGCAGACGCTGCACGGCAACTTGGGCCCGGGGCGGGCGGCCCCGCCTCACGTCATCTGCGTGAGCGAGAATCACGCCCGCCGGCACGGCACCGCGACGTACGTCTACAACGGCGTGCGGCTCGACGAGTATGAGTTCCGCCCCGCCAAGTCAGACTTCGATCTCTTTCTCGCGCGCCTGCACTCGGCGAAAGGGTGGCGGATCGCCGTCGCGGCGGCGAAAGCGGAGCGGTTCCGGCTCGCCGTGGCGGGCGGCTGGCGGCCGAGCTTTTCGCGGTGGGTGCGGTTCGTGGGGGAGGTGGGCGGGGACCGCAAGCGCGAGCTGCTCGCCGGCGCCCGCTGCCTGTGGATGCCCGTGCAGTGGGAGGATCCCTGCCCCGTCAATGTGCTCGAGGCCCTGGCCAGCGGGACGCCCGTCATCGCGACGCCGCGCGGGTCACTGCCCGAGCTCGTGGGACCGGACGGCGGCGGGATCGGCGCCAGCTTCGACGAGCTGATCGCGCTGCGCCGTCGCCTCGCCAACTTCGATCCTCACGCCTGCCGCCGCCGCGCCGAGCGCTGTTTTTCGCATCTGCGGATGGCGCGCGATTACGTGCGGATGTACGAGCACCTGCTGGCGCATGGGCGGCTCCCCGCCGGGGAGGCGCCCTGCCCCACCTAAGTCTTGCGTCTCGTTTCGAGCTCCCACAGTCGCGCATACTTGAGGAACACATTTACCGCCGTGAGCCCGCACATCACCGCACCCCGCCACCCGTCCAGCACACCGCCCTGTAGCAGGTACATGCGTAGGAAGCGCGCGGGCGGGCGGAGCAGCAGATCGGTGAAGCCGGCGCGGCGACCTTGGTCCGCCAAGTCGAGGGCCGCCCAGGTCGCATAGCGGTCGAGCTTTTCGATGTGATGGCCGAGCGTGCGGTAGGGTACGTGATCGAGCGTCGCGACGAGACGGCCGAACTCGCGCCGCGCCTGCAACGCCTCGTGCACCCGGCGTTCGACGAACCGTTCCTGGCGCTGGAAGAGGCGGAGCACCCAGTCACTCCCCCAGCCGCCGTGACTGATCACGCGTCCCAGGTACACGCTCCGCCGCCGGATCGCGTACACCTCGTGTGCCGGCTGCGCCACTGCGGCTGCGATCTCGCGAGCCAGGTCCGGTCCCACGCGTTCGTCGGCATCGAGGGCCAGCACCCACTGGTGGCGGGAAACGGCGATCGCGGCGTTGCGCTGCGCGGCGATCGTGGGCCCCGTTCTCTCGAGCACGCGCGCGCCCGCCGCCGCCGCGAGCTCCTGCGTACCATCGGAGGAACCGCCGTCCGCCACCACAATGTCGTCCACCCAGCTCAGGTGCCGCACGCATTCGCTGATCTGGCTGGCCTCATTGAGCGTCGGGATGACCACCGTGATGGGCGCGCGCATCGTTTCCATTAGCCAGGACGCTCAGCGTCCACGAGCCGCTGCGCGGCAGCGGTAGCGTGCAGCAAGCACAACGGGAAGAAGTGCACCAGGTGGCGCCCGAAGCCCGTCCGCAGCACGTAGAGGCTCGACATGTGCGGATGGCCGAGGAACGTGAGGGCGGCGTAGGCGCCGACCGTGGCGAGCCATCCGCTGAACCCCGCGATCCCGTAGAGGACGGCGGGGGACATCGCCGCCGGCGCGCCGATTTGCCGCCGCGCCCACACGGTGACGATGAGCCAGCTCCACACGAACGCCCCATACCCGTAGTGCGAAAAGACCTGGCCCTGCACGCCATTCATCAGCATCCACAGCTGCTGCACCGCCGTTGGCTCCGGGGCCACCTGGAACAGGACGCCGGCGGCCGCGCCGAGCTTGGGGGCGAACAACGGGACCGTTTGCAACGCTGCCGGCCGCCAGACCCACGAGAGGTACGCGACGGCCGCGCCCGCGATCGGCGCCCACGGCAGCGGGTCGCGCCAGCGGCGACTGACGGCGATCAACACCCCCACGGCCACGATGAACTCCGGCAGCCCATCGCGCCGCGTCAACGCGATCACCGCACCAGCTACGATCCCAATGAGCACGGCGAAGCTGCGCGTGGGCGCAAGCGCGCGCTCGTCGATCATCACGGCGAGTGCCACAACGACCGCCAGCATCACGGGCACACCGGCGTACGTGGACACCTGGCCCTTGAGCACGTGGTCCGTTGCAAGCAGCCACACGACTCCCCAGGGCGCCAGGCGTGGCGCCACGCGACTCAGCAGGTGATAGAAGACGAGAACGAACGCGCCAAACATCAGCAGCGGCAACAAGCGGCCCTGGAACGTCGGGTCGCCGACGCCCAACCACAGCATCACGGCATGCAGGGGTGGCCGCGCCGGGTCGAGGCACTCGAGGATTCCCTGCAGCGACCCCGTCTCAGCGAGTTTGAACGCCCGGCACGCCCAGATGTCCTTCGCGTCCGTGAAACTGTAGTTGAAGACGAGATGCGGCAGCTGGGCGGCGAAGAACGCGACCGCGAGCGCGAGCGCCGGACGCGCGGCGACGGGGCGCTCGGGAATGGAATCCGGAACGGGCCCGGCCAGCCGCCGACTCCACGTGCCGGCCGCGCCGAGGATCGCCAACACGACCCAGGTCAGCAGCGGTGCCAGGTGACCGGTCGCCAATCCCCAGACGTAATGGACGAGGACGAGCAGCCAGCCGAGCAGCAAGAAGCGCACACCCCACGCAGCGACATTGCGCGAGCCCCCCCCACCCCCGCGCACCGGTAACCACCACCACGCGAGGACACCGAGAGCGCCGCACAACAATAGGTCGGCGCCGAGTTCCATGGACCATCCGAGTGGCCGCACCCCGGCTGCCAGTCCGCCGCGCCACAGCACCACGGCCCGCCACGCGCCGATCCCCACCTGCGTCGCGGTCAGCAGGCCCAGGATGATCCACGTCGCGCGACGCCCGCGGGTCGCGTTCACCTACACGAGCTCGTAGTTGCGGAACTCGAAAACCCGCGCCCCGGTCCGCCGTTCGATCCAGTCGGACAGATAGAACCGCAGATGCTCGAGCTTAAAGCGCCGCGGCCCGATGTTGCGCTCGGGGTCCTGCGAGCGGGCCTGGATCCATTCCACTGCGGCGCGGGGGTGCGCCCCGGTGAACGACCGCAGCAGCGGCGTCCACTCGAGCAGGTAGTCGCGCTTCAGCTCTTCCTCGAGGCGCTGCTGGCCCCACGGATAGATCGTCTTCGAGATCTCGAGCTTCTGCTTGATGGCCCTGGCGGGGCGGGCCCACCCGTAGTGGAACATCTCCGCACCGGTCGGGCGGGCGCGGATTTTCCGATAGTTCGGCCCCACGCGAAACCCCTGCGCGCCCTGGTAGGGCCGGATGTCCCTCCCGAGACGAATGCAGCGCACTTCGCGGCGGTACCAGCGACGGCTGGTCGCGATCTGATCGAACCCTCCGTAGAAATGCAGATACTTGACGAGCAAACCCTCGACGCGCTGGTCGCCGTCCCACTCGGCGACCTTCTCTTTCAGTATCCGCGCGCCGCGCTCCTGCAGCACCTCATCAGCCTGAATGTAGATGCCCCACGAGCCGCGGCACGCGTCCATCGCCCGCTGCGTCTCGATGCCCAACATGCGGTTCTGTTTGGTGAAGTCCCACTCAGTATCGAGGATGCGGACGCGTGGGTCGGCGATGGAGGCGACGAGGTCGCGCGTCTCGTCGTCGGATCTGCCCACGTTGACCACGACTTCGTCACACACTTCCAGCACGGATCGGATCGCGGGGACGATCGGGAAGTCGAGCTTGATGGCGTTGCGGACGAGCGTGAAGCCAGACAGCACGTCAGGTCCGGAATTGCAGGTTATACAAGCGGCGGTACAACCCGTCGGACGCGAGCAAATCGTCGTGGCTGCCCCGCTCCACGATCCGTCCCTCCGCCAGCACGACGATGAAATCGGCGTGCTGCACGGTCGTGAGGCGGTGCGCGATCACGAATACGGTGCGATGCGCCATCAGGTGCTCGATCGCTTCCTGCACGAGTCGTTCGGACTCCGCGTCCAATGCGCTCGTCGCTTCGTCGAGGATCAGGATCGGTGGGTCGCGCAGCAGCGCGCGCGCGATGGCGATGCGTTGGCGCTGGCCTCCGGAGAGCCGCGTCCCACGCTCGCCAAGCAGCGTATTGTAGCCCTCGGGCAGGCGCAGAATGAACTCATCGGCATTCGCGGCGCGCGCCGCGGCGCGCACCTGCTCCAGCGTGAAGTCGCTCCTCCCGTAGGCGATGTTCGCGAGTACGCTGTCGTTCAGCAGCACGGTCTCCTGCGACACGATGCCCATCAGCTGCCGCAGCGATGTTCTGGTGTAGCGCGTGAGCGGGACGCCGTCGATCAGGATCTCGCCGCGCGTGGGCTCGTAGAAGCGCGGCAGCAGGTCCACCAGCGTGGTCTTCCCCGCCCCCGACGGACCGACGATGGCCACCACCTGGCCGCGGCGCACCTCGAGATCCACGTCGCGCAGCACCGCCTCGGACGCCTCGTACTCGAACGACACGCCGCGGAACTCGATCCGCTCGGTGAACGCCGCTGCGGTTTCGCCCGGCCGATCCCCTTCGGCCGCGGGGAGGTCGAGGACCTCGAACACCCGCTCTGCCGACGCCACCGCGGACGCCATGACAGCCGGATAGTTCGCCACCGATTTGATCGGCGACATCAGGCGCAGGCTGACCGCGAGGAACGTGATCAACACCGCGGGGTCGAGCGTGGCGGCCGCGCCCAGCGCGAGCCGGGTCCCGACGACGAGGATCAACACCAGCATCACCCCACCGAACACCTCGCTCACGGGGCTCGTGAGGCTGGAAAACCGCTGCGCCCGGAGCACCCGCTTGCGGTAGCGCTCGGCGAGCTGCCGGAACCGCTCCAGCTCGAACGCCTCGGCGACGTAGGCCCGCACCAGCTTCACCGACGCGATCATCTCCCCCACGTGGCTCGTCACCTCGCCGCGCTCGGCCGCGAGCTCGCGCGAGCGCCCCCGCAGCCGATTGATCATCGGCCGGATGATCAGGAGCAGCGCCGGGGCCAGGAGCAGCGACAGCAGGGCGAGCCGCACCGACAGGCCGAAGAGGATCACCACGTAGACGACGATGACCACGCTGTTCTGCAGCAGCGACGCGAGCGCCGCGCTCACGGCCGTCTTTACCTGATCGGTGTCACTGATGATGCGGGCGACGATCTGGCCCGCGCGGGTGCGCTGGAAGTAGCCGAGCGGCAAGGTCTGGAGGTGGCGGAACAGGCGGACGCGCAGGTCCCGGACCACGCCCTCCTGGATGGCCACGCTGCCGATGGAAGCCAGGTAGGCGGTGACGTTCTTGAGCAGCAGCGCGACCAGCAAGACGATGACGACGTTGCGCAGCGCAATCTGGGGCGCGCCCGCATGGAGGAACGGGCCGGCAATCTTGTTGAGAATGACCTCGACCTGCGAGCCGCCATCGGACGGCAGGGCCGCGTTTCCGAATAGGGTGCGCAGGAACGGAATGAGGAGCACGAACGTGAACCCGTCCAGCACCGACGACAGCACCGTGGCGATGATTGTGGCGGCAAACAGCAGCGTGTAGGGGCGCAGCAGCGATAGCAGCCGGGCCGCCCCTGCCCCGCCCGCTTTGGCACGCCCCATCAACGAGCCGTACGTGGCGTGAGGAGCGCCACGGGCAGGATCATCTCTTCCGGCGTTGCGCCCCCGTGGAGGAACGAGCCGCGATAACGCGCCTGGTATTCCCGAAGCTTCGTCGGATATACGAAGAAGCGGTCCCCGGTGGCGACCAGTAACCGCACGCCCAGGCCTTTCGCCGGCAACCCGAAGGACTTGAGATCTTCCACCGTAAGCGCGGCTTCAGGGTCTTCGGCGCGCAGATCCTCGCCGAACTTGTAGCGCAGGTTGGCGGTGGCGTCGCGCTTGGCGTAAACCGTGGCCGGCGTCTGGCAGTGGATCGACCCGTGATCGGTCGTCAGCAACACGGGGACGCCGCGCCGCTCCGCCTCCTGGAGCGCGGCGAGCACCGGGGAGCGCTCGAACCAGGTCCGCGTGAGGCCGCGCAGCGCGTCCGCATCGCGGGCCACCTCATAGAGGATGGCGTTCTCCGACCGCCCGTGGGTGAGTTGGTCGATGAAATTGAACACCAGCGCCGTCACGCCGGGCTGTGCGAGGTGGGCGGGCAGGCGCCGCAGCAAGTCGGCCCCGTCCGCCGCGGTGAACAGCTTCTCGTAGCGCACGGGCACCGTCTCGCCCACCAGCTCGCGCAGCTGCTCGCTGAGCAGCTCGGGTTCGTGCGCGTTCAGGCTCTCCTCGTCCGTGGGAGCACCCCACCACTTGGGATGGCGCGCCGCGATCTCCATCGGAAACATGCCGCCAAAAATTGCGTTGCGGCTAAACGGCGTCGCCGTCGGCAGGATGCTGTAGTAGTGCGACTCTTCGACGTCGAACAACGGCGTGATCAGGCTGCGTAGCACTTCCCACTGATCGAGGCGGAGGCAGTCGATGACGATGAACAGCACCCGGCCGGTGCGCTTCAAGGCGGGAACGAGAAACTCGGCGCCCACGTCGACGGAGAGCGGCGGCCGGTCTCCCTCGGGATCGGCGAGCCAGCGGGGATAGTGCTTCGCGATGAACGTGGCAAAGTCCTTGCGCAGGCTTTCCTGTAGATTGCGCAGCGCTTCGGACAGGCCCGGCTCGTCGCCCGCGGCGAGCCGCACCTCCCAGCGCGCCAGCTCGGCGACCAATTCGATCCATTCGCGCCACGCGAGGCTCGCCCCGCGCCGGCCTTCGAGCTCGCGGAACCGCTTCACGAAGTCGCGCGCCAGCCGCTGCTGGCGAATGCGGTCGCCCTCGAGCAGGCGGGTCACGACCGAGAGCACCTGGCGGGGATGGACCGGCTTCACGAGGTAATCGTCCACCTCGATGCCGATCGCGTCGCGCAGGATCCCATCGTCCTCGCTCTGCGTCACCATCACCACGGCCATGGCGGGATCGATGGCGCGCATTTCGGGGATGAGGTCGAGGCCGCGGCGGCCGGGCATTTGTTCGTCGAGCAGCACGACGCTGTAGGGTTGGCGCCGCAGCAAGGCGAGCGCGTCGTCGCCGTGCGCCGCCTGCGCCACCGCGAAGCCCTGCTCCTCGAGGAAGCGGCGGTGCGCGGCGAGGCCCTCGACTTCGTCGTCGACCCAGAGAATGCTCTTCGGACGTGGCATCCTGCGGAACAAACTAGTCCCGCTGGCGAAGCCGGGCAACGCGCGACTACATTGGCCGCGTGTTGCGCATCCTCTGCGTCCGTTTCAGCTCCATCGGCGACGTCCTTCTCACTACTCCCCTCGTGCGGGCACTGAAGCGCCGCCACCCTGACGCCGAGCTGTTCTTCGTCACGAAGCGGGCCATGGCGCCCCTCGTGGCCGACAACCCGCACCTCACCGGGGTCGCCGCGCTCGAGCCAGGCGAGTCCCTCACCGATCTCGCCCGTCGGCTGCGCGCGCTGAATCCCACGCATGGCCTCGACTTGCACGGCAGCCTCCGCAGCGCAGCGCTGCGGCTGCTCGTGCGCTGCCGCTGGTCGAGCTACTCGAAGCGCAAGCTCGCCCGCACGGCGCTCATCGCGACGAAGCTCGATCTGTATGGGAAGCAGGTGCCGGTGGCGGAGCGCTACTTCGAGGCGGCGCGAGGACTCGATGTCCACCCCGACGCCGGAGAGGGACCACCGGAGTTTTTCCTCGCCGCCTCCGCGCGGGAGCACGTCGCGCACTGGCTCACGGAGCATGGACTCGACGCGCCGTTTGCGGCGGTCGCACCCGGCGCGGCGCACGCCACCAAGCGCTGGCCGATCAAGCATTGGCAGGCGCTCGCCGAGCGGCTGCGCGGCGCCGGCTACCAGGTCGTTGCCGTCGGTGGGCCGGACGACCGCGAGCTGGCGGGCAGACTCGGCCCGGCCGTCACGAACGCCGCCGGGGAGTTCACGCTGCAAGAAACGGGGGCGTGTCTGGCACGCGCCGCGGTGCTCGTCTCCGGCGACACCGGCGTGATGCACATGGCCACGGGGGTGGGCACGCCCGTGGTGGCGCTGTTCGGCCCCACCGTCGAAGCGTTCGGGTTCTTCCCATACACAGATCGCGCGGTCGTCCTCGAACGCGACCTGTCGTGCCGGCCCTGCTCGGCGATGGGAACGGAGCGCTGTCCGCTGGGACACCATCGCTGCCTCGAAGACGTGCTGCCCGACCAGGTGGCCGCCGCGGTCGCGCAGCTCGTCGCATGAGCGGCGGGATGCAGGTCACCACGCCCGCCGAGGAACGGCTCGTGGCGCTGATCGCGGCGGCGGCGCGCGGCCCGAAGCGTGAGGGGCTGTTCGCGCTCTGGCTGGTCGTCCGCGCCGCCGAGGCGCTGCTGCCGCCGGCCCCCGTCAGCTCCAAGAATCACCGCCGCCGGCTGCAGGCGCTGGAGACCCGGCTGAGCAGCCTCGCGCTCCCCGCCCCGCTGAAACGGGCGCTCGCCGCGGCCCGACAACACCTCGAGACCGCAACGCCCCGCGCCGCCGCACTGGTCCTGAGCCAACTCACCGCGCCGGCGCGCGACGTGCTCGGCCCGGAGGCCGCCGAGGCGATCACCGTTGCTGCCCGGGCCGCTAAGTTGCATTCATAGACTATGTCCCCGTCCGCGCGCCGTCTCGAGAAGCGTCCGTCGCTCGACTCCTTAGTCGAGCGCGTGGACGCGCAACGCCCCGGAGACATCACCGGCGACACCGTTCCCACGGGGTTTGGGTCGCTCGACACTCTGTTGGGTGGCGGCCTGCGGCGCCGCGACTTGATCCTCCTGGGCGGCGACATCGGCAGCGGCAAATCGGCGCTGGCCCTCGGCATCGCGCTGCGGGTGGCGCAACAGGAGTTGGGCGTGGCTTTTTTGTCGGGCGAGATGGACGAGGAACGGCTCATGGAGCGCGCCCTCGCCGTCGAGGGGCGAGTTGCGGTGGACGAGCTGCGCACCGCCAAGCTGAGCGATCAGACGCGCGCCGGCGTCGGCGGGGCCGCGGTGCGGCTGCGCGGGCTGCCGCTGACGATGCTGCCGCTCGCCGGTGAGGACTTCGAGACGGTCTTCGAGCGGCTCGATCGACTCGGTCAGATCGGCTTGGTCGTGGTGGACTACCTGCAGCTCGTGCCGCCGCCGCGGGAAGGCGGGCGCGCCCGCACGACGCAGGACGAAGAGACGGCGTTGGTGTTGCGGCATCTCAAGGCGCTGGCGCTGGCGCGCCAGGTCGCCTTGCTCGTCATCGCCCAGCTGCCGCGCTTCCAGGCGGAGCGCGGCGACCCGCGCCCCACTCTCGACGACTACGGCGTGCTGGGCGCACCCAAACAGCATGCGGATGTCGTGCTCTCGATCTTCAGGGAGGCGATGTACAACCCGGGCGGCGGCGTCGAGGGCGCGACCGAGCTGCTCGTCGCCAAGAATCGCAATGGCCCGACGGGTTTTGTGGACCTGTACTTCTATCGCCGCTGGATGCGCTTCGAAGACATGCTGGACCCCGACCGCTAGCGACGGCCGCCCGCAGAATCTTTCCGGGTCGAGTCCGGTGAGACGATTGCTCCCACCAACGTGTAGGTAGTGCCGGGACCCCCGCTGTTGGGGGTGAGCGTGATCCAAACCGGGCGCCGCTCTTTTTCCGCGTAGATCGTCACGCTGCCCTGCCGCTGTTGTTCGCTTTTCAATTGCCAGCCGTTCAACTTCAGCGCCTCGTGATACCAGGCGACGATCTCGGACACCGGCGCCGGCGAGGTGAGCACCATCTGGCCCGCTTCGTCGCCAGCGGAAACCCGCACCAGGCTGGACTGCGGGTAGGCAAGCACCCCGCGCAGGGCGCGCGACGTGAGCTCCCGAGCCCGTGCGCTATCGTCGGGCCGGTCGCAGCCAGCGGTGAGGAGCGCGATGGCGAGAAGGATCGTCGTACGCGACATGGGCGAGAATCCTACCTGTGGCGTTTCGTCTGGGTCAAGTAGTAAGTTGAGGCAACCGAGGGCGCGTCATGGCCGGCCATAGTAAATGGAAGCAGATCAAGCATAAGAAGGCGGTCACCGACCAACGGCGGGGTGCCACCTTCACGCGCCTCATCCGCGAGATTACGATCGCCGCGAAGCAGGGGGGCGGCGACCCCGCCGGCAACGCGCGGCTGCGGACCGCCATCGACGCCGCCAAAGCCGAGAACATGCCGGGCGACAACATCGAGCGCGCCATCAAGAAGGGCACAGGCGAGCTTGAAGGCGTGACCTACGAAGAGGTCACCTACGAGGGCTACGGCCCGGGTGGCGCGGCGATCCTGGCCAACGCGATCACCGACAATGCCAACCGGACGGTGGCCGAGATCCGCAACATCTTCACCCGCCACGGAGGAAATCTCGGCGCCACCAACTCGGTCGCCTGGATGTTCGACCGCCGCGGTCAGATCATCGTCGACGCGAAGGCGGACGAAGATGCGGCGATGGAGGCCGCGCTCGACGCGGGCGCTGATGACATGGTCCGCGACGGTGATGTCTTCATTATCACAACCCCGCCGGCCCAGCTGCACGCAGTGCAGGAGGCGCTGAAGGCGCGGCAGCTGCCCGTACAGAGCGCTGAGATCGCCATGATCCCCAAGAGCACCGTCAAAGTCGAAGGGGGCGATGCCAAGAAGCTGCTGCAGCTCGTCGAAGGTCTCGAGGAGATGGACGACGTCTCCAAGGTATTCTCGAACTTCGACATTGACGCCGAAGCGATGGCGGCGGTGACCGGATAGCGTGCGGGTCCTGGGCGTCGACCCGGGCACGGCGGTCACCGGCTATGGGGTGATCGAAACGGGGAACGGCACACCGGGGATGGGCCGACTCGTCGAATGCGGCATCATCCGCCTCGGCCGGCAGAGCTCGTTGGCCGATCGTCTTGTCGAGCTGCACGAGGGTATCACCGGACTGATCGCCCGCCACCAGCCGACGGCGCTCGCGCTGGAAAACGCCTTCTATCATAAGAACGTCAGAACCACCCTGGTTCTCGGCCATGCCTGGGGTGTGGTGTTGCTCGCCGGCGCGCAAGCGGGGCTCGAGATCGGCCAGTATTCCCCGGCCACCGTGAAGAAGACGGTGAGCGGCGCGGGCGGCGCGGGGAAAGGGCAGGTCGCGGCCATGGTGGCCCGGCTGTTGCGGCTCAAGCAGGCTCCCCGCCCCGCGGACGCGGCTGACGGTGTCGCGGTGGCCCTCACCTATATCCTCCGGACGTGATCGCACACGTGCGCGGACGCCTGGCGGCCAAAGCGGCCGACCGCGTGGTCGTGGAGACGGCCGGCGGCGTGGGCTACGAGGTGGTCGTGCCGCTCGGAGTGATGGAGCGGTTGCCGCCGCCGGGGGCGGAGGTCACGCTGGCGACCGAGCTCGTGGTGCGCGAGGACGGCTGGGCACTGTACGGCTTCCTCGACGAGGCGGAGCGGCGCTTCTTCCAGCGGCTCACGAGCGTCAGCGGCGTGGGCCCGAAGCTCGGGGTCGCGCTGTTGTCGGCGCTCGGCGTGGAGCGGGGCGCGCGTGCGGTGCGCGACAAGAACATCGCGCTGCTGTCGTCCGTCAGCGGCATCGGCAAGAAGACGGCCGAGCGGCTCGCGCTTGAATTGAGCGACAAGGTGGACGAGTTTGCCGAAGCCGCGGGTGATGCGGCCACGCCACCCCTCTCCGCCGGAGCGGGCGCCGCGCTCAAGGCCCTGGAGCGGCTCGGCTATGCCCCGGTGGAAGCCGACCGCGCCCTGCGGCAAGCGCTGGCGGGCAACGGCGGACTGAGCGGCGAGACGGAATCGCTAGTGCGCCGCGCACTGCAAATCCTCACGACCAGGTGATGCCCGAACGATGACCGCGATCGCTGCCGAGATCACCGCTGAATGGATCTGCACGCGCTGCGGCTCCACCAACCGGCGGCTCGTGCCTGCGGGCGCGACGCGGGCGGAGGATGTTTGTCTCACCTGTCACACGCGCCACGAAATCGAGGCCGACGCGCGGCCCGTCCGGTGGCGCGCGCGCTCCAAAGACCGACGGTCCGATAAATGGCTCGCGCGGAAGTAACCACTCCCGAAGCGCTCGAGAACGAACGCCTGACCGACGCGGCGCTGCGCCCGTCGCGGCTCGACGAATTCGTCGGACAATCGAAGGTCAAGGAATCGCTGCAGATCGCGATCGATGCGGCGAAGCAGCGCAAGGAGCCGCTCGACCACGCCCTCTTTTTCGGACCGCCCGGACTCGGCAAGACGACGCTCGCCCTGCTGATGGCGAAGGAGCTGGGGGTCGACATCCGGACCACGTCCGGCCCCGTGCTCGAGCGCCCCGGCGACCTAGTGGGCATGCTCACGTCGCTCAAGACGGGCGATATCCTGTTCATCGATGAAGTGCACCGGCTGCGGCCCGCACTCGAGGAATTTCTCTATCCCGCGATGGAGGAATACCGGGTGGACGTGCGCATCGCCGACGGACCGCACGCCCAGACGATCCCGATGCAGCTCGAGCGCTTCACCCTGATCGGCGCGACGACGCGCTTTGGGCTCCTGACGCCGCCGCTCAGGGCGCGGTTCGGGCTCGTCGAGCGGCTCCACTACTACCCGCCCGATGACCTGGTCCAGATCATCACGCGCTCGGCCGGGATCCTGGGCATTCCGGCGGACGCCGCGGGCGTCGCCGAGATCGCGCGCCGCAGCCGCGGGACGCCGCGCGTCGCCAACCGGCTCCTGAAGCGGGTCCGCGATTTCGCGCAGGTGCGCGCCGGCGGCAAGATCACGGCGGCCGTCGCCGGCGAAGCGCTCAAGCGCCTCGACGTGGACGAGTTCGGCCTCGACGACATGGACGCCCGCATCCTCAAGGCGATCATCGAGATGTTCGAGGGCGGTCCCGTGGGCGTGCAGACCGTCGCCGCGGCAGTCGGCGAGGACCCCGGCACGCTCGAAGAGGTGTACGAGCCGTTCCTGATGCAGCAGGGCTTTCTGGCCCGCACCCCGCGTGGCCGCTGCGCGACGGCCGCTGCGTACCGGCACTTTGGGTTCGTACCGCCCAAGTCTGCGGAGCAGGCGAGCATCTTCGACGGATAGTGCGTACCTCCGATTTCGACTACTCTCTTCCAGCCGAGCAGATCGCGCAGCACCCGCTACCCGACCGCGCCGCGAGCCGGTTACTGGTGCTCGAGCGCGCGACCGGAGCGATCCGGCACCTCCATTTCCGCGACATCGTCGACCTGATCCCGCCGGGCGATGTGCTGGTGCTCAACACGTCACGGGTGATTCCGGCCCGGCTGCACGGGACGCGGGAGGCGGGAGCCGCTGCGGAGATCCTGCTCGTACGCGAGCTTCCGGACGGCACATGGCTCGCGATGGGCCACCCGGGGGGGAAACTCAAGCCGGGCCGGCGCGTCACGTTCGGTTCGGACAGCGCGGTCGAGATTGTCGACGTGCTGGGGGGCGGGCTGCGGCGCGTGCGGTTCATCGGTTCCTTGGGCGCGCACGCCACGCTCGCGAAGTACGGCGAGGTGCCGCTGCCGCCCTACATCAATCGCCCGCCCACCGCCGCCGACCGGGAGCGCTATCAGACGGTGTACGCCGAGCACGATGGCAGCGTGGCTGCGCCGACCGCGGGACTGCACTTCACGACCGCGCTGCTCGATCGCGTTCGCGCGCGCGGCGTCACGATCGCTTCGCTCGATCTCCATGTGGGGCCGGGCACGTTCAAGCCCGTCGAGACCGACGATCTCGGGGCGCACCCGATGCACCCCGAAGTATTCGAGGTTCCCGCCCAAACGGCGGCGATCATCAAAAAGCAGAGAGGCGCGGGAGGTGCGGTGTGGGCTGTGGGGACGACGGTCGTGCGTGCGCTCGAGTCGCCGGCGGACGGCGGTGAGACGAGCCTCTTCATTCATCCTCCGTTTGAGTTCAAGGTCGTGGACCGGCTCATCACGAACTTCCATCTTCCACGGTCTACGCTGTTGATGCTGGTGTGCGCGTTTGGCGGCTATGAAATGGTTATGGCGGCGTACGCGGAGGCGGTGAAGGAAGGATACCGGTTCTACAGCTACGGAGATGCAATGGTGGTTGTATGACGCCCATGTTCGAGTTCCAGATCCACGCCACCTCCGGCCGCGCGCGGACCGGCACGCTGACCCTGCCCCACGGCGCGGTCGCGACGCCGGCGTTCATGCCCGTCGGCACGCAGGCGACCGTGCGCACGCTTTCCCCCGCCGACCTGCGGGCTGTGGGCGCGACGCTGGTTCTCGCCAACACCTATCACCTGCACGTACGCCCCGGCGAAGACGTCGTGGCGCAGCTGGGGGGCCTCCACAAATTCATGGCCTGGGACCGCCCGCTGCTCACCGACTCCGGGGGATTTCAGGTGTTCTCGCTCGAGGGATTCCGCCGCGTGAACGACGAGGGCGTCGAGTTCCAAAGCCACGTGGATGGCGGCCGCCGCCTCCTCACGCCCGAGCGTGCCGTCGAGATCCAGGCGAAACTCGGCGCCGACATCGCAATGGCGTTCGACCACGTCGCGCCCGGAGGCGCCGCCGAGACCGACGCCCGCGACGCCCTCGAACGGACGCTGCGCTGGCTGGAGCGCAGTGCGCGCCGGCATCGGGAGTTATCGGACGGCCGGCAGACCTTGTGGCCGATTCTCCAGGGCGGGACTCACCGCGGGCTGCGCACGGAGGCGCTGCAGCGGATCTTAGAACTGGGCTCCTGGACCGGCCTCGCCATCGGCGGGCTGTCGGTCGGCGAACCCAAACCGCAGATGTACGAGATGCTGGAGCTGCTCGAGCCGCGACTGCCGGCGTCGCTTCCCCGTTATCTTATGGGCGTCGGATTTCCGGAGGATCTGGTCGCGGCGGTGGAGCGGGGCGTGGACCTGTTCGATTGCGTGGCGCCGACGCGCAACGGCCGTAACGGCTCGGCATTCACGTCCGAGGGTACGCTGAACATCCAGAACGCGGCGTTCCGCACGGACGATCGGCCCTTGGATCCGACGTGCGACTGCGAGACCTGCACCACGTACTCGCGCGGCTATTTGCGGCATCTGTTCGCCGCGGGAGAATTGCTGGGACTCCGGCTGCTGTCGCTGCACAACGTTCGATACCTGATCCGGCTCGCCGAGGAGATGCGCGCGGCCATCCGGCAGGACGCGCTGGCCGCGTGGGCGGCCGATTGGCGCCATCGCTACACTCAACCGGGAATCGCATGACGACCACCGCGTCGCTGTTCTTGCTGCTGTTCACCCCCTCCGGCCAGGGCGGCCCGGGGTTGAGCGCCTTCGTAATCCAGATCGCGCTGTTTATCGGGATCTTCTATTTCCTCCTGATCCGGCCGCAGCGTCGTCAGCAGGAGCAGCACAAGCAGCTGCTGGCATCGCTGCAGCGGGGCGACCAGGTCGTGACGTCGAGCGGCATCGTGGGCGAGGTCGTCCACATCAAGGACGATCAGGTCACCGTGCGCAGCGGCGAATCGAAATTCGTGATGCTGCGGAGCGGCATCGCCAGCATCACCAACCGCACGGCCGTCGAGGCGAAGCCGGCGTGACGGTTCGCACGCTCCACCTGCTCGGCTCGCCGGTCCTGCGCCAGAAGGCCGTGCCCGTCACCGCCGTGAACGACGAGGTGCGCCAGCTGGTGGACGACCTGTTCGAGACGATGCGCGCGGCGCGTGGCGTCGGGCTGGCGGCGAACCAGGTCGGTGCCGCGCGGCGCGTCGCCGTGGTGGACGTCGGCGATGACGACCCGCCGCCGCTCGTGCTGATCAATCCGGTGATCGTGGAGCGGGGCGAGGAGTCCGAGATCGCGGAGGAAGGGTGCCTGTCGATCCCGGAGATTTTCGGCGACGTGAAGCGGCCGATGCGCGTCGTCGTGGAGGCGTTGGACCGGGACGGCCGGCCCTTCCGGGCCGTCGCCGAAGGCTACAAAGCCCGCGCCATCCAGCACGAGATCGACCATCTCGACGGCATCCTGTTTCTCGACCACTTGAGCGCGGTCAAGCGCGGTCTGCTGCTCTCGAAATGGAAGAAAGCCCGCAAGGGCCAGTCAGGATACCTGAAGGAGGTCACGCCGGAGCCGGCAGGCGAGCTGTAGATGCGCGTCGTCTTCTTTGGTACGCCCGAATTTGCGGTTCCCTCCCTGCGCGCCCTGGTCGGCGAAGGGTCCGACGTCGTTGCCGTCGTCACCCAGCCCGACGCAGCGCAGGGCCGCTCCCGCTCGCGCCTTGTGCCGCCGCCCGTCAAAGTCGTCGCGGAAGCCGAAGACCTGCCCGTTTTCCAACCCGCGACACCGACCGACGGCGCGTTCCTGGGCCGCCTCCGCGACTTGAAGCCGGACATCGGCGTCGTCGTCGCCTACGGCCACATCTTGAAGCCCGAGCTGCTGGCACTGCCGGCGCGGGGCATGGTGAACGTGCATCCGTCGCTGCTGCCGGGCCTACGCGGCGCGGCGCCCGTGGAGTGGGCGATCATCCGGGGGTTCGAGACGAGCGGCGTCAGCATCATGCAGATGGATGCCGGGATGGACTCCGGCCCCGTCCTGCATCAGATCCCGCACCGCATCGGCGCCGATGTCACCGGCGGCGAGCTCGGCGCGCACCTGGCTGAAATGGGCGCCCAGGCACTCATCGAGACGCTGACGATGCTGGAGCAGAGCGACCCACCGCCCCAGCCCGTGGCGCAAAAGGAGAGCCGTGCGACCTTCGCGCCCAAACTCACGCGCGAGCTCGCACGGATCGACTGGAGCAAGGATCCCACCACGATCGGGCGCCTCGCGCGCGCGCTCGACCCGCGCCCCGGCGCCTGGACCGAGCTGGGCGGCGTCGAGGTGAAGCTGTTCAGTCCCCGCATGAAGGATGGCTCTGGTGCGCCGGGTGAGATCCTCGCTGCCGATGGATCGCTCGTCATCGCGACCGCCCCGGGCAAGGATGGAGGAGCGATCGAGTTCTTCGAAGTACAGCCCGCCGGCAAGCCGCGGATGCCCGCCGATGACTGGCTGCGCGGCGCCCGCCTCACCCCCGGCACCCGGTTCGCGTGACGGGGGGGGGGGCACCGCTCCCGCGCGTCCACGCCATCACCGACGAGCGGATCGCACGGCGCACGGACTTGGACGCGATCGCCAGCGCGTTGGCCGACAGTGGCGGCACCGACCTGGCCATCCATGCACGCGGCCGCGCATTGACCGGGTTGGAGCATTACGAGCTCGCGCTGCGACTTTCCGTCCTGCCGTCGCCGCTCTTCGTGAATGACCGGCTCGATGTCGCGCTCGCCGTCCCGGCAGCCGGAGTCCAGCTCGGCCACGGCAGCCTGCCCGTCAGCGCCGCCCGCGCCCTCTATCCCCGGTGGTGGATCGGCAAGTCGGTGCACGACTTGGCGGAGGCCGAAGCCGCAAGGGCCGAGGGAGCCGACTATCTTGTTGTGGGACCGGTGCACGCGAGCGCCACCCACCCCGATCGGCCGCCGCTCGGCCTCGAGCGCCTGCGGGAAACAGTCGCCCTGGGACTGCCGGTGATCGCGATCGGTGGGATCACCCCGGAGCGCGTGCGAGCAATCCGGGCCGCAGGCGCCCACGGGGTCGCCGCGATCCGGGCGTTGTGGGATGCCGCGGAGCCGGCCGATGCGGCCCGCCGGATGCTGGAGGAGTTACGGTGAAGCAAACGGTCGATGTCGTCATCAACGGTGAGTTCAAGCGGATCACGCCCGGCGCGACGCTGCTCGAGCTTTTGGCCGAGCTGGAGCTCGATCCGCGCACGGTCGTCGTCGAGCACAACCGCCGCATCGTGCGCCGTCCCGCGCTCGGCGACGTGACCGTGTCCGCCGGCGACGCCATCGAGCTCGTGCATTTCGTCGGTGGGGGCTGAGCGATGACCACCGCAGTTGAAACGCTCCGCGACGAACCGCTCACCATCGGCGGGCGCACCTTCCAGTCCCGTCTCATGATCGGGACCGGGAAGTACCCGGACATGGACACGATGGTGCGGGCCATCGACGCCTCGGGTGCCGAGGTCATCACGGTGGCGGTGCGACGGGTGAACCTCGATCGCTCGAAGGAAACGAGCGTTCTTCACTTCCTCGATCCCAAGCGTTTCTTCTTGCTCGCAAACACGGCCGGGTGCTACACGGCAGCCGACGCGATCCGCTACGCGCGCCTGGCGCGCGAGGCAGGTTTCAACGACTTCGTGAAGCTCGAAGTGATCGGCGACGAAGAAACGCTGCTGCCGGACACACAGGGACTGCTCGAGGCCGCGAAGATCCTCGTGCAGGAGGGATTCAAGGTCCTCGCCTACACGAACGAGGACCTGGTGACGGCCCTGCGGCTCGAGGACGCCGGGTGCGCCGCGGTGATGCCGCTCGCCTCGCCGATCGGGAGCGGGCTCGGACTGCTCAACCCGTTCAGCGTGCGCACGATCAAACGCCGCCTGCACGTGCCCGTGATCGTGGATGCGGGCGTGGGGACGGCCTCGGACGCCTGCCTCACCATGGAACAGGGCGTGGATGGCATCCTGATGAACACGGCGATCGCGGCGGCGCAGGATCCCGTGGCGATGGCGCAGGCGATGCGCCTCGCCACCATCGCCGGACGCGCCGCCTATCTCGCGGGCCGGATGCCGCGGCGCGAGGTCGCCATGCCGTCCTCCCCCACCCGGGGAATGCTGGATTAAGGAAGCGACGGGGGGAGCCGGGGGGGCGCGTCGAGCGGCACTCGAGATTCTCCGCGACGTCCGCGCCGGAGCACCGCTGGCCGACGCCCGCGACCGGCACCTCGCCGGGCTGGCAGAGCGCGATCGCCGTCTCGCCTACGAGCTCTCGGCCGGCGTGCTCCGTCGCCAGAGCGAGCTTGACCGCGCGCTGGATCTGGAACGCGCCGATCCCCGCCTCCACGACGTCCTGCGCCTCGGCGCGTACCAGCTCCGCTGCCTCACGCGGGTGCCCTCGCACGCCGCCGTCTCCACGAGCGTCGAGCTCGCCCGGCAGACGGTCGGTGAAGGGGCAACCGGATACGTGAACCAGGCCCTCAGAAAGCTCGTGGGAGCGGGGAGCGGGGAGCCGGAAGCAGGGCCCTCCCATCCGGAGTGGCTCGTCGCCCGCTGGAGAAACCGATTCGGCGTTGACGAAACGCAACGTCTACTCGAGTGGAACGATGAACGCCCGACGCTCACGCTTCAGCCCGCCAGATGGACCCGGAAGCGGCTGAGCACCGCGCTCCAAGAAGCCGGGATCACCTTGGCAGACTCACCGTTCGATGCTGGCCTCCGGGTCGTCCCTGCTCCGGGCTCCCGGCTACCTGCTCCCACAGCTCTTCCTGGTTTCGCCGAGGGTGGGTTCATCGTGCAGGACCCGGCCCACGCGCTCGTCTGCCGGTTTGCGAGCATCCCCCGGGGCTGGCTGGTGTACGACGCCTGCGCCGCACCCGGGGGCAAAGCAGTGACGCTGGAGGCGGCGGGAGCGCGCGTCGTAGCGGGTGATGCCCGACGGGAGCGGTTGAGCCGGCTCACGGAGAGCAGTCGGCGCGCAGGAGTGGCAATTCATTGCATGGCCGCCGATCTTGAGGCGGCGCCTATTCGGCCGGCGAGCATGGATGCGGTGCTGGTGGACGCGCCCTGCACTGCGACCGGGACGATGCGGCGTCATCCGGACGCACGCTGGCGGCTCACGCCAGACGTGTTCGCCCGGTCGGCCGCGCGCCAGGCGCGACTGCTGGCCGCGGCTGCCCAGCTGGTGCGGCCGGGAGGGTTGCTCATCTATGCGACGTGCTCGCTCGAGCCGGAGGAGAATGCCGCGGTCGTGGAGGAGTTCCTGAGCCGGCGTCCGGAATTCACGCGCGCATCCGAGCGCGATGTGCCGGCCCAGCTGCTCACCGCCGCGGGCGACTTCCAGGCGCTGCCGCAGCGCCATGGCATCGACGGCGCCTATGCGGCCCGGCTGCGGCGGCGCTGATGCGCATCCGGCGGCACGTTCCTTCGTGGGAAGGTTTCACGTTCGACCGCCACCGCGCGCGTAAGTGGGTGGTGGCGGGCTTGGGAGCGATACTCGCGGGGTACCTGACAGCGTACCTGGTCCTTTTTCCCGCGCCGATCCTGCGGGGCCATCAAGCCGTGCCGCGGGTGCTCACGCTGACGCTTCCCGAAGCGCAGGCGGAGGTGAAGAGGGCGCAGCTGCAGGTCAGCGATGGCGGCGCAGAACCGCATCCCACCGCGCCGCAAGGCGTGGTGATCTGGCAGGATCCCCCGCCCGGCGTGATCGCGCCGGAAGGGGCCAAAGTAACCCTGGTGTCGAGCGCGGGGCCGCCCAAGATTCCGGTGCCGGACGTGGCAGGCCTGGAGACGGGACTAGCCCAAACGCTCGTGGCTGCGGCGGGATTGGTGGTGAGCCAAGTGGAATCCGTGCAGGCGGCTACGCCCCAGGGCGTCGCGATGCTGACCCGGCCGCCCGCGGGTACCGCGCTTGCGCCGGGCGCGGGCCTCATTGTGGTCGTGAGCCGCGGCGCCCCGACCATCGCGGTCCCCGACCTGCTCGGCATGGCGTCGGCCGATGCGCGGACGCGACTGGAGCTGGAAGGGCTGCAGCTGGGGACCGTGACGCGGCGGCGCACCGCCGATGCAGCCCCCGGGATTGTGGTCGGGCAGCGGCCGGCGGCGGGCACTCTGGCCGCCCCCGGCACGGTGGTGGACATCGTCGTAGCCCGGAGCCCGCAATGACGAATGGCACCCGCATCGCGCCGAGCATCCTCTCTGCGGACCTGACGCGGCTCGCCGATCAGGTCGCGCAGGTGCTCGAGGGCGGGGCGGACTGGCTGCACGTGGACGTGATGGACGGCCGATTCGTGCCCAATCTCACGTTCGGCGCGAACATGATCGCGGCGCTGCGGAAGCTGACCGATAAGCCGATTGACGTGCATCTGATGGTGGTCGAGCCGGAGCATTTCATCGAGCCCTTCGCGGCCGCCGGGGCATCCGTCTTCACGTTTCATCCGGAGGCGACGGTGCACGTGCAGCGGCAGCTGGATGCCGTCAAGCGCCGCGGCATGCTGGCGGGCTTGGCGCTCAATCCCGGGACGCCGCTCACGTACGCAGAAGAGGTCGTGGCCGATCTCGACCTGTTGCTCGTGATGACCGTAAACCCGGGATTCGGCGGGCAGAGTTACCTTCCGGCATCGAACGACAAGATCCAGCGAGTCCGCGCGCTGCTCAACGCGCACGGCACGCGGACCTTCTTGGAAGTGGACGGCGGTATCACCCGCCAGACGATCGCGGCGGCACACCAGGCGGGCGCCGACACGTTCGTCGCGGGCAACGCAGTTTTCTCCAGTGCCGATCCTGGACGCGAAGTGCAGGAGCTGCGGCGGCGGTGCATGGTGACGGTATGACGAATCGACAGCAGTGGACGATGGTGGCCGGCCTGGTCATGACCGCGGTATTCGGCGTGGCGCTGGCGATCAAGCTGCGGCCTCAGCTCAACCTGATCGAGGTGGGCTCCTCCGCACCCCAGTTTCACGCGATCGACTTGCGCACCGGGCGCCCGGTCACGATCGACGACTATAAGGGCAAGGTGGTCCTGCTGAACATCTGGGCCACCTGGTGTCCCCCGTGCCGGGTGGAGATGCCGTCCATGCAGCACCTGCAGCAGAAGCTCGCCGGCACCGATTTCCGGCTCGTTGCCGTGAGCGTGGACGAGGAGGACTCCACGGTCGTGAACAAGTTCGTTCGGCAGCTGGGCCTCACCTTCGAGATCCTGCACGACCAGGACGGGACGATCCGCCGGATCTATCAGACGACGGGCGTGCCGGAGAGCTTCGTCCTCGACCGCGATGGCGTGATCGTCAAGAAGATCATCGGGGCCGCGGATTGGGACGCGCCGGTCAACGAGGCACTCATCCGGCAGCTCCTGAATGCGCGCTAACCTGATTCAGCTCCTTACCCGCAACTGGCCCATCAAGGGCGCGGCGGTCTTCTTGGCGCTGATGTTGTACGTCGCGGTGCAGCTGCAGCAGCCCGTGACGACGAGCTTCGACGTCGTGCTCAACGTGCTGATGCCACCGGGGCGCGCGCTGGTGCACAAACCGCCCAAGGTTCGCGTCCAGATCTCCGGAAAGGGCAGCCAGATCCTGAAGCTGCGCTCGCTCGCCGGCGACATCACGCGCCGTGTCCCGGACACGCTGACGGCTTCGACCTGGTCTGTGCGCCTCGAGCCGACCGACGTGGAGCTCGCGCTCCCCAAGGGGGCGGACGTGCGCGTGATAGAGATCCGTCCCAGCGAGATCACGCTCGCGCTCGACAGCGTGGTGCGGAAAGACGTGCGCATCGTGCCGCTCGTAACCGTGACGCCGGACTCGGGGCAGTTCCTACGGGGCGGCCTCTCGATTGCGCCGACCGTCGCCCGGCTGGTCGGGCCCGAGAAGAGCCTCGCCGCGATCGAGTCGGTCACGACGATCCCGACGGAGATCACCAACGTCTCCGGGCCGTTCACCCGCAACGTCCCGATCGACACGATGCCGCTCGGCATCGTGCGCCTGGTGCCGAAGCAGGTCACGGCGACCGGCGACATGGGCACGCTCGCCGAGCGGTTGTTCGGGGGAATTCCGGTCGAGACGGGCGCGGGCGCGATCACGAGCTTCATCGTGACCCCGCCCCGCGTCTCGGTGCGGGTGCGCGGTCCGGAAGAGCGGGTGCAGGCGCTGACCCGCGACTCGCTCCGTGTCGTCGCACATATCACCGGAGCGGACGGCGGAGTCGCCCGCATTACCGTCGTGGCGCCGCGCGGGATCACGGCCCGCGCCACTCCCGATTCGGTCACCCTGCGCCGCCGCCCCGGCCGCGCCCCCACGCGTCGTGGCTGACGTCGTCCTCGGCATCGAAACCTCCTGCGACGAGACATCCGCCGCGGTGATGGTTGCGAGTGGCAAGGGCGGCAAACCCGAGCTCGCGAGCCTGGTCATCCTGTCGCAGGACGTGCACAAGGTGTTCGGCGGCGTCGTCCCCGAGCTGGCGAGCCGGGCGCACCTCACGGCGCTGCCCGCGGTCGTGGATCGCGCCCTCGCGGAGGCCGGCTTGGGCCTCTCCGCCGTAGACGCGGTGGCGGTAACGGCCGGGCCGGGGCTCGCCGGCGCACTGCTCGTGGGCGTGGTGTACGCCAAGTCGCTCGCCTACGCGGGGGACCGCGCGCTCATCGGCGTGCACCATATGGAAGGCCACCTGTTCGCGCCCGCCGTCGAGGACCCCGAGCTCGCTCCCCCGTTCGTCGCGCTGCTCGTGTCGGGCGGCCATACGTTGCTGCTCGACGTCCCCGGGTGGGGGCGCTACCGGCTGCTCGGCCAAACGCGCGACGACGCCGCGGGCGAGGCGTTCGATAAAGTCGCGAGCTTGCTCGGGCTGGGATACCCGGGCGGACCGGCGATCGAGCGCGTGGCGCAAGCTGGCGACCCGACCCGGTTCGATTTTCCGCGGCCGATGCTGGACGAGGGGTTCGAGTTCTCGTTCTCCGGCCTCAAGACCGCGGTGCTGCACGCCGTGCGGGCGTCGGACGACCTGGAGCGCGACCGCCCGCACCTCGCGCGTGGGTTCCAGGACGCGGTCCTGGACGTGCTGGTGACCAAGCTGGAGCGCGCGGTGCGCGCGACCGGCTATCCCACCGCGGTGCTCGGCGGCGGGGTGGCGTGCAGTCGCGCGCTGTCGGCACGCGCCGCGCGGCAGCTCACCGGCATCGCGCGCGTCGCCGTCGCAAGCCCGCGGCTCAATACCGACAACGCGGCGATGATCGCGCGCGCCGGCTGGTACCGCCTGAGCCTGGGTGAGCGCAGCGACTGGACGCTCGACGCCCGCGCCGATCTCCCGCTCCCCGGCCTCGAACCCGCCGAGATCACGACATGACCGTCTATCCCTTCATTCTTCGCCTCGGTCCCCTCGAGCTCACCGGCTACGGGCTGATGATGATGGTGGCGTTCCTGATGGCGGGCTGGGCGATTCAGCTCGACCTCCGCCAGCGGGGCCTCGACGAGGATTACGCCGCCGACATCATCATCGCGGGCGTGATCGGCGGGCTCGTGGGCGCCAAGATCTGGTACGTGTTTCTCACCGGCGAATGGGACGCGCTGCTGCGCCGGGGAGGGTTCGTGTGGTACGGAGGATTCCTCGGGGCGGCGCTCGCCATCCTGGTGAACGGCTGGCGCCGGCGGGTGCCCACCCGGTTCACGATGGAGATCTGTGCCGCGCCGCTCGCGCTCGGCTATGCGCTGGGCCGGGTCGGCTGCTTCCTCGTGAACGACGACTACGGCATCCCCTCGAACCTGCCGTGGGCGATGAAATTCCCCGCCGGGTTGCCGGAGACCACCGTTCAAAACCTGCAAGCGATGGGCGTGAAGTTTCCGCCGGGCACCAACCCGATGGAGATCGTAGCCGTCCATCCGACGCAGATCTACGAAACGGTGGCGATGTTCCTGGTGTTTTGGTGGCTGTGGCGCCGGCGCGGCCACGGCCACGCCACCGGCTGGCTATTCGCCTGGTACCTCGTGTTCGCGGGAGCGGAGCGCTTCCTGGTAGAGATCGTGCGGGCGAAGGACGACCGGCTGCTCGGACCGTTCACGTTGGCGCAGGTGATGAGCGTGGCGCTCATCATCGCCGGCAGCATTCTGATCTATGTGTGGCGCGAGCCGGCGGGGCCGCAGCCCCTGCCCGAGTCACTCCGGCCGAAGCAGGTGGTCGCCCGTTGTTGAGGCCTTGGGGAGGGGCCGCAACGCCCACGCCACCGCGACTACGGCGAGGACGACCAGCAGGCCCTGCAGCAGCAACGACTCGAGCGTCGGGTAGATCCCCAGCACCGGGACGCGGGGTGCCCCCTCGATGACGGTGAGTGGAATAATCCGCGCCTCTTGCAGCTCCGCCACGCCCTTCCCCGCGAACACGAACGCCATGTAATACAGCATCACGCCGGTGACGGCGAAGAACGGCTTCATCGCCACCCGCAAGCCGAGCTGGTTGATGACGACGTACACCGCGACCAGCCCCACCGCCCCGGCCGCGATGCCACCCAGCACGGAGACCGTGCCGCTGCTGCCCGCCGAGGTGAAGAGCGCCTTGTAGAACAAGGTCGTCTCGAAACCCTCGCGATAGACGGCGAGGAATGCGACGGCGCTGAGCGCCAGCCCGGAACCCGACGAGAGGGCGCTCTGCATCTTGCCTTTCACGAACGCGGTCCACTTGGCGGCTTCGATCTTCGAGAGCAGCCAGTAGCTGACGTAAAAGAGGACGGCGGTGGCGAGCAGCATCGTCGACCCCTCGATCGCCTCGCGCTGCCCCGGCGTGACCTGGAACAACAGCTCGACCAGGGCCCAGGTAAGCAGGCTCGCGGCGACGGCCAGCCACGCGCCGCGCGCGACGTCGCGCCGCCGCTCCGCAGCGCCGGCTTTGGCGAGGAACGTCATCAGCGCCGCCACGATGAGGATCGCCTCGAATCCTTCGCGCACCAGCAGGAAGAACGAGGAGACGAAGAGGCTCATCGGCGACGGCTGGTCGGCCACGACCCGCTCTGCCCGCTCGAGGTCGGCGAGCAGCCGCTCGCGGATCGCCTGGCGCTCGGCGGCATCGGCGCGGGGGGCCCGCGTCCGGAGCAACGCGAACGCGTTCTCGAGCTCGCTCGCGAGTCCCGCGTTCTTCGCGCGCACTTCGGTCTCCACCTGCTCGAACGTGAGATACGCGTCGAAGGCGAGCTTGTCCGAGCGGGTGGCGAGCGCGGAATCGACCTGACGGCGCACCGTGGCGAAGGTCGCCGCTGTGGCGGACCCGCCGTACTGCATCGCCCCTACGTACGCCGCAACCGCCCAGCGATCCTCTTCGGAGAGGTCCTCGGCGAACTCGGGCATCGCCGTCCCGGGCACGCCGATGGCGATCTTGCGGAAGATCTCAAGCAGCGACGTCCCACCCATGACTTTGGGATCCGTGAGGTCCGCCGGGGGCGGTCCTTTCAGGGCTTTTGCCTTGGGACCGTCGCCGCGCCCGGTCTCGCCGTGACACGCGGCGCAGCGCTCGCGGAACACAACGGCGCCGCGCGCGAGCGAAGGGGGATGGGCCGGCAGCGGTTCGAGAACCTGGGCGCCGCCCGCGGCGGCCGTAATCCGGTCGATCAAGGCATCGGTCACCCGTCCGACCGAGTCGGGCGGGGCCAGACGATCGAGGAGCCGCGCAATCGTGGTGAGCGCCCGATCGGCAGTCGCCCGGGCGGCAGAGGGAAGCGCCGGGACGTCGAACCGCGCCTGCTGAATGAAGAGCTTTGCTTCGTCGACTTCCTGCGGGAGGACGATTTGGCCGCCGTCGGGAGTCACGCCGAGGGCGTACTCCTTGGCCGCGAGCGCCACGGCGGCGACAACGCGCCGGGACACAGCCAAAGAATCAGTCGCCTGCCCTGCGAGTGGCTGTGCAAGGCAGGCGGTGAAGATGATAATGGTTCTCAAAAAGCGCACATCCAATACTAGAGTAACTTTGTCGGGAATTCAATCTGTCGAAAGAATCGCCACCGCTACCGCCGCTTCGTGGGTGTGCGACAGCGAGAGGAGCACGCGGGTGACGCGCAACTCGCGCGCCCGCTTCACGGCGAGCCCGGTCAGCACGACATCAGGGCGGCCGTCCGCGGCACGAATGACCTCGATGTCCCGCCACCCGATCCCACGTGCCGCCTCACTTCCCTGCAGCGCCTTGTAAACCGCCTCCTTGGCCGCGAGCCGGACCGCAACGTGCTCGGCGGGATCGGGCCGCGAGCGGCAGTACGCCGCTTCCGCAGGCGTGAGCAGCCGGTCGAATACGTGCCCGCCCTTGTCGGCCAACATCGCGCGGGCCCGCGATACCTCCACCAGATCCACTCCCACCCCCACCGCACTCATGGGGTCGGCCGCGCAACGAACAGCCGGCGCCGATAGCGCCGGCCATCCACATCCACGACGACGATGTACGCTCCGTTGACCACGCGCCGCGTTCCTCCACCCACCGTCAGATCCCAAACATACTCGTTGGTGGGTGCAGGAACCGTTACCTGATGCAGCCGTTCGCCGGTGAACGCATACACCGAGACGCGGGCGTTCCCCGTTCCCGCGGGCCAGGATATCACGACCTGACTGCTCCGCACCGGATTCTCGGACACCTCCGCATCCCCGAGCGCCGCCAGCTGCAAGAACGCGGGGGTGGCATCGGTCGCGAAGCCCACCGCGTCGATCCACCACGAGAACGACTTCTCGGAGATGAATCGCACACGCGCGCCGCGCCGACCCGCGGCCTGCGGCAGATCCACCCGTACCGGATACCAATTCGGTCCATCGCCCACGATGAGCGCCACATCGGTCCAGGTGCGCCCCGAATCACCCGAGAACTGAATCACGCCGCGTTGATCCGGGGTGAACGTCGAACCGCGGTGCCGCGTCCACAGGTGCAGCCACACCGCCGTCCGACCGCGCAGGTCCACGGTGGGCGAGACCAGCGTGTCACTCGTCGCCGTGCTCCAGGCAAAGGCGCCGGCCAACCGCACCGTGTCGCGCCTCCACCCTGTCCACCCCTCGTCGAGCGCTTCGGCACCGGCAAGCGTCAGCAGCTCGGCGGCGACCCCCGTCCCGTCCGCACGCAGCGCCCGCACTGTGTCCGCTCGCAGATCGGTCCGCCACACCGTCTGGATCGTGCCGCGGCGGAGCGAGTCGGTTTGGGCGCTCCGAGTCGCGAGCCCGCCCGTGCCGGTCCGTAGGGTGAGCGAGAGCGGTCGTGGCGCCGTCGCGTCGAGACTGAGCCAGGACTCCGGCCACAACGACGTGAAACGCGGCGCCGCCGGTACGAGGCCCGAGGCGCCGGGCGCTGTGGCGAGGTTGCCGGACGCGGCGATCAGCGTCAGCGCGAACGGCAGGTTGTCGCGGAACACCCGCTCGACGAGAGCGCTATCGTCCGGGAACTCGAAGCCATAGTAGAGACCCGCCGCGCAACAACCGCTCGTCAGCTCCGTGGTGAACGCGATCGTGCCGTACGTACGGTACGCCCAGTCGGTGTACTCGCCGTTCGTGGGATACAGATTCCAGCCGGGGCCGGGATGATAGTACCCAAGCGATGAGCCGGGCACGTTGTCGCGCACGACGGAGGCGAGATCCGTGCCGGCGAGGGACTGAAAGCGCGACAGATCGGGCGCGAGCTCACCCGCGCGAAAGCCGTACGGGTACAGGACCAAGCCGCTGTAGCTGTGATACGAGACGGAGACCACGGGTGGATGCGCCGCGTGGAACGCCATAACCGCCCGGGTCTCCAGCTCGGAGGCAGGGCCCGTGCCCCGATAGGTCTCCGCCCACGATGACCCGCTCGAGCCCAGATCGTCGATGCCCCAGAAGCCGGGATAGTTCCGGTTCGGATCCACGCCAACGCTGCCGCCGGCACCCGGACTGCGGTTCTTCCGCCAGTAACGGTCGGTGGTGAACGTGTACTGGTAGCCGTCAGGATTTTCGACCGGCATCACCCACACATCGCGCCCAGCCAGCACTGCGCGTCCCGAATCAGCGAGCCAACGGATCAGGCGCATCGCGATCGCGGTCGAGATCCATTCGCGAGCGTGATGCGTCCCCATAAACAACACATTGGGTCGAGCCGGGTCGTCCGCCGCGGACCCGACTTTCACCACGAGGATCGGCCGGCCTTCGACCGACGCGCCGACCGAGTCGAGATGGATGAGCGTATCGGCAGCGGCCCACGCGCGGAGTGTCGCGCGGATTCCGGTGACGGGCTTGTCGAACGATTGATACATCCGGAACGTGTCCGCGGCCGGCGCACGAGCAAGCAGCGAAACCGCGTAGCCGCGCCGGGTGAGGAGCGCCTCGGTCTCGGGTGAGACGACCACAACGGCGTAGAGGGCCCCCCCTCCACCGATCGCGCGTACGTCCGCGACCTCGAATCCCAGGCGCGCCAGCGAATCGAGACCCGCGCGTGACGCGATCGGCACCTGGGCCACGCGTAGCTGCGCCGGCACTGGGGGAGCCGCGGCGAGCAGAAGGGCTAGAAGCCCAGGCGCGACGCGAGCCATGCGGGAGCGGAGACGTAGCCGCCGAGGATCAGGCCGAACCACACGAGCAACACGGCGAGCGGCACCCACACGAGCACGATCGGCCAGAGCGCCGGTCGCCAACTCGCGAGAGCGTCGAGCTCGGGGGCCCAGCGGCGGCGCTCTTCCTCTACCTCCGCCTCGAGCGCGAGCCAGGCGGCCTCGAGGCGCCGCGTGACTGTGCGCAGGGCTTCCTGCCAGGCGGCATGCGCCTCCTTGTCGAGCACAGAGGCGTCCGCGACCCGCGCGGCGGCCGCCTCGAGCTCGTCGAGCGCCGCCACGAATGGCGCGCCGCCCGTGCCGAGCCGAGCGGCGATGGCGCGCTTCTCGGCGCTCGAGAGCAGGAGACGGCGGAAACGGCGGCGTGCCAAGCGCACGCGCCGGGCGGTGCGGCTGATTTCGCCATCGAGCGCGTCCGCGACGCGGGTGGCGGCGCGGCGGACTGCGTGATCCCAGCTTGCCGCCCACGCGCGGCGCCCGGTCGTTTCGAGGACGCGGTCGCGGTCTCCCCCTCCCCCTCCCCCCCCCCC
>DATNMO010000007.1:0-104577 GCA_035602245.1 Gemmatimonadales bacterium | reverse complement strand
CCCCCCCCCGGGGCACCACGGTCAAGACGCTGGTCTCCGTGATCGGGGTGGGCGTGCTGGTGGCCGCGTTCGCCGTGTCGGTAGCGGTCTTCCGCGCGTTCGCCGCGCTCCACGCCGAGGCGCCAGTCGTGTTCCGGTATTGGGCGTGGATTCCCGTCGGCGCGCTGCAGGTGGACGTCGCCTTCCAGGTCGACCAGCTCTCGACCATCATGCTGCTCGTCGTGACCGGCGTGGGATCCTTAATTCACTTGTTCAGCGTCGGGTACATGCGGGAGGACCCGGGATACGCCCGCTATTTCGCGTACCTGAACCTGTTCGTCTTCTTCATGCTGGTGCTGGTGCTGGGCGCGAACTTCCCGGTGATGTTCGTGGGTTGGGAAGGCGTCGGGCTGTGCAGCTACTTATTGATCGGGTTCTGGTTTACCGAGAAGGTCAACGCCGACGCCGGGCGTAAGGCGTTCGTCATGAACCGGATCGGCGACTTTGGGTTCCTGGTGGCCATGCTGATGATCTTCTGGGCCACTGGGTCGCTCGACTTCGGCGCCGCTTTTTCTCGCGCTCCTACCGCGCTCGTCGCCGGCGGCAGCACGATCACCTGGATCACACTGCTCCTGTTCCTCGGCTGCATCGGGAAGTCGGCCCAGATCCCCCTCTACACGTGGCTTCCCGACGCCATGCAGGGCCCCACGCCGGTCTCGGCGCTGATCCACGCCGCCACCATGGTGACGGCCGGCGTCTATCTCGTGGCGCGCTGCAACATTCTCTTCGCCCTAGCGCCTGTCTCGGGCGCCGTCGTGGCGGGGGTGGGCGCGTTGACGGCGCTGTTCGCCGCGACGATCGCGCTGAAGCAGTGGGACATTAAACGGGTGCTCGCGTACTCCACCATCTCGCAGCTCGGCTACATGTTCGTCGGGGTAGGGACCGGCGCGATCACCGCCGGCATCTTCCACCTCGCGACGCACGCCTTCTTCAAGGCACTGCTGTTCCTGGGATCGGGCAGCGTGATCTACGCGATGCACCACGCGTACCACGCGACCCACTCGCACGACGACGCCCAGGACATGCGCAACATGGGAGGGCTGCGGCGCCGCATGCCGTGGACTGCCGCGCTGATGTGGATTGCGACGCTGGCGATCGCCGGTATCCCGCCGTTGTCCGGGTTCTTCTCCAAGGACGAAATCCTCGCGGCCGCCTTCGCTCGCGGCACCGTGCAGCCGGTGTGGCTCTTGTTCTGGGGCTTTGGGCTCGCGACGGCCCTCCTGACCGCGTTTTACATGACCCGGCTGATGCTCTACACCTTCCACGGCCCGAACCGAACCGGCGAGAAGGAGCAAGCGCACTTGCACGAGGCGCCGTGGATCATGACGGGTCCCCTCGTGGTGTTGGCCGTGCTGTCGGCCGCGGGCGGACTACTCAACGTGCCCGACCTGTTTCACGGAAACGCGTGGCTGCATCACTGGCTCGAGCCCGTCACTCACGCCGGCGCCGCTTTGCTCCCGCAGACGCACCTTTCGCCCGGCGCCGAGTGGACGCTCGTGGGGGTGGCCGTCGCCGTGGCCGCGACGGGGATCGTCGGCGCCTGGCGGCTTCTTAAGCCCGAGGCGCTGGTACCGGCGCGCCTCGCTCCCGCGGAGCGGGGCTTTGCCCGGGTGCTGCGCAACAAGTGGTACGTGGACGAGATCTACGACGCCCTGATCGTCCGTCCCATCGTCTGGTTATCGCGCGAAGTGCTGTGGAAGCAGATCGATCAACGCGTGGTGGACGGCGCGGCGGTAAACGGCACGGCGCGGGGAGCCCGCGCGCTCGGGTGGGCCAACCGCTGGCTGCAGACGGGGCAGGTGGGGATGTACGTCGCCCTGTTCGTGGTCGGGGTCTTGGTGATCCTGTGGCGGGCGATGAGCTGATGTACGCCCGCTGGGTGGTCACCGCGCTGCTTGCCTGGCCGCTGCTCGCCGGGCTGCTAGTGCTGGCCGTGCCCGTCCGATTGGCAAAACAGGTGGCGCTCGCGGCGAGCCTCACCGAGTTCGCACTCTCGGTGCCGCTGTGGTGGACCTTCGCACCCAATGGCGGGATGCAGTTCGTCGCCGACCACGCCTGGATCGCCGCGTGGGGCATCCACTACACCGTCGGCGTAGATGGGATCTCACTGTTCCTGGTGCTGCTCACCACGTTCCTCGTGCCGCTGTCCATGCTGGGTAGCTGGAGCTACATCACCAAGCGCGAGCCCGCCTTCTACGCGCTGCTGCTCGTGATGACGACGGGGATGATCGGCGTGTTCGTCGCCCTCGATCTCTTCCTCTTCTACGTGATGTGGGAAGTGATGCTCATCCCGATGTATTTCATCATCGGGGTGTGGGGCGGCGAGAATCGGCTGTACGCCGCGATCAAGTTCTTCATCTATACGATGTTTGGCTCGCTGTTGATGCTCGTGGCGATCCTCGTGCTGTATCTCCACGCCGGCCGCGTCACCGGCCTCTACTCGTTCGGCTATGCCCACGTCCTGAGCCAGGCGGGACTGCTCGGCCCCGCGGCCTGGTGGCTGTTCGGCGCATTCTTCCTGGCGTTCGCGATCAAGGTGCCACTGTTCCCGTTCCACACGTGGCTGCCGGACGCCCACGTCGAGGCGCCAACCGCAGGGTCCGTGATCCTCGCCGGCATTCTGCTGAAGATGGGAACGTATGGCTTCCTGCGGTTCGCGCTGCCGTTCTTCCCGGCCGTCGCGCTGCACCCGACCGTACAGCTGGGCATCGTGAGCCTCTCCTTGATCGGCATCATTTACGGCGGGCTTGTCGCGATGGTGCAGCCCGATTTCAAGAAGCTGATCGCGTACTCCTCGGTGGCGCATCTGGGCTTCGTGATGCTGGGGATCTGGGCGCTCACGCTCCAGAGCGTGCAGGGCGCGCTGCTCGTGATGATCAACCACGGCATTTCGACGGGGGCGCTGTTCTTCCTCGTGGGCATGATCTACGAGCGCCGTCACAGCCGCCTGATCGAGGCGTACGGAGGCATCGCGCGCGTCGTGCCGCTGTTCGCGGCCATTCTCACGATCGTTTCGCTCTCGTCGATTGCCCTGCCGGGGACCAATGGCTTCGTAGGCGAGTTCCTCGTGTTGCTCGGCGCGTTCCGGACCTACCCCGTCGCCACGGCGCTCGCGACGACCGGGGTGATCATTGCGGCGGCCTACCTCCTCACCGCGCTGCAGCGCGTGATCTTCAACCCGCTGACCAAGCGTGAAAACGAGAAGCTGACGGACCTGACGCCGCGGGAGCTCGCGGTGCTCGTGCCCCTGCTCGTCTGCATCCTGTGGGTCGGCGTGTACCCGAAACCGCTGCTCCGGCGCATGGAGCCCGCGGCCCGCCAGCTGATCGAGCAGATCCGGCCGGGGACGACGCCATGAGTCTCGATCCTTCCATCTACGGCGAGCTGCTGCTCGCGCTGCTCCCCGAGCTGGTCCTGACCGCCTGGGCGATCGTGCTGCTGCTGTTCGTGGCCTGGCGTCACGAGACGGTGCGCGATCTGCGGATCACGGGCTGGTTGACGCTCGCGGCCCTTGCCACCACGGCGGTTGCCACATGGTGGCTGTGGTGGCGCCACGTCGAGATGGGGGGCCTCGCGACCATGATCGCGGCGGACGACTTCCGCTGGGTCGCCGACTGGTTGTTCCTGGGTGCGGCGGCCCTGACGGTCCTGATCTCATTCTCGTACCTCGAGCGGGAGCAGCTGCTCGCGCCCGAGTACTACGTCCTGCTCGTCTTTGCCACCCTCGGCATGATGGTGATGGCGGCGGGCGAGGACCTGATGGTGATTTTCCTCGGTCTCGAGCTGATGTCCGTGGCGGTCTACGTCCTGGCCGGATTCGACCGCAGACGGGCACGCTCCGCCGAGGCGGCGCTCAAGTACTTCCTGCTGGGCGCCTTCGCGTCCGGATTCCTGCTGTACGGCATCGCCTTGATCTACGGCGCGACCGGGACGACGAACATCGGGCTCGTCGGCGTGCAGGTGAGCTTCATGGACCGGCCGAGCGTAATGTTGCTTGCCGGCCTGGCGTTGCTGCTCGTGGGGTTCGGCTTCAAGGTGGCGGCGGTGCCGTTCCACATGTGGGCGCCTGACGTCTACGACGGCGCTCCCACCCCTGTCACCGCCTTTATGGCCACGGGCGTGAAGGCCGCAGCCTTCGCGGCGCTGTTCCGCGTGCTCATCGCGGGGTTCGCCGCCGTCCCCGCGTGGCGCGAGATCCTGTGGTGGCTCGCCGTGGTGACGATGGTCGGCGGCAATCTGTTCGCGCTGGGGCAGCGCTCTCTCAAGCGCATGCTCGCGTATTCATCGGTGGCGCACGCCGGCTACCTGCTGGTGGCCCTGACGTCGGGGCGATCTGCGGGCACGTCCGCGTTTCTCGTGTACCTCGTCGCCTACACCCTGATGTCGCTGGGCGCGTTCGCCCTGCTCGCCGCGAAAGGGCGGGGCGGCGAGAGCGACGTATTGATCGACGATCTCGCCGGCCTCGCCACGCGGCGGCCGTGGCTCGCCTTTGCGCTCGCCGTATGTATGCTGTCGCTCTTGGGCTTCCCGGGGACGGCCGGGTTTATTGGGAAGTGGTACATCCTCCTCGCCGCGGCCAGCGCGGGACAGAATGCGCTCGCCGCCATCCTCGTCCTCGCGAGTGTCGTCTCGGCCGGCTACTATCTCCCGGTGATCATGGCCATGTACATGAAGCCGGAGCCGACGGAGGGCGCGCATGCCGACGTCCGGCTCGACCGTTTGGGCAACGCCGCGGTTGCAGTGGTCGTCGTCGGGCTGCTGCTGTTCGGCGTCTGGCCCAACCGACTCTTCGAAGTTGCCAGGACGGCCGGCGACAGCGTGCGCCCCGCCGCGACCTCCAGCCCTCCTCCAGCCCCGAGCAAGACGCCGGGCAACTGACGCGGGCCCCCCTCCCCGTGAAGCTCCCCGCCACGATTTTCCGGCAGTACGACATCCGCGGCACCGTGGGCGATCAGCTTACGCCCGCCGCGGCGCACGCCGTGGGCCAAGCGTACACGACCCTGGCCTGGGAACGGCTGAGCACCAAAAGCCGGGGCCCCCGGGTTGCAGTGGGACGCGACAACCGTCCCTCGGGCAGCGCACTCGCCGCGGGCGTGCAGCAGGGGATCGTGGCCGCGGGCGGGATCGCCGTGGACGTGGGCGAGCTGCCGACCCCCGCGTTGTACTTCGCGACCAAGACCCTCGACGTGGACGGCGGCATGCAGGTCACGGGCTCGCACAATCCACCCGAGTTCAACGGCTTCAAGATGGTCCTCAACCACGACGCCGTGTTCGGCGATGACATCCAGCGGCTGTACCGTCTGATCGATACCGGACAACTGGCCACGAAACCCGGCGGCGCGATCACCGCGCACCGCGGACTGCTCACCGCGTATCGCGAAGCCATCGTCTTACGAAATGGGCCTCTCGCTCGCCCGGTGAAGGTGGTCGTGGACTGCGGCAACGGCGTGACGAGCCTCGTGGCCATCGAGACGCTGCGGCAACTCGGCGCGGCAGTCGTCCCGCTCTTCGCCGAGTCCGATGGCACATTCCCCAATCATCATCCGGACCCCACGGTCCTCGAGAACCTCGTGGACCTCCAGGCCGCCGTGCGGCGGGAGAAGGCCGAGTTGGGGATCGCGTTCGACGGCGACGGCGACCGCATCGGGGCCGTGGACGAACGGGGCGGGGTCGTGCCCGGCGACCAGCTGCTCGTGCTCTTCGGACGTGATCTGGTGCGCCGCATGGGCCCGGGGAAGGCCGTGATCTTCGACGTGAAGTGCTCCGAGGTGCTGCCGCAGATGCTCAAGCGTGTCGGCCTCGAGCCCGTGATGTGGAAGACCGGTCACTCGTTCATTAAGCAGAAGATGAAGGAGATAGGGGCGCCGCTCGCCGGAGAAATGAGCGGCCACATGTTTTTCGGCGGCGACTGGTACGGCTTCGACGATGCGCTGTTCGCGGCTGCGCGGTTGCTCGCGTACGTAGCCAAGGAAGGTGGCCCGCTGTCGCGCCTGCTGACCGACCTGCCGCAGACGTTCGCGACTCCAGAGCTGCGGGTCGACTGCCCCGACGAGCAGAAGTTCGACGTGGTCCGGCGCGCCGCCGAGCACTTCGCCGCGAAGTACCCGGTGTCGACGCTCGACGGCGTGCGGATCACGTTCCCCCAGGGATGGGGACTGCTGCGCGCCTCGAATACGCAGCCGGTGCTGGTGATGCGCTTCGAGGCGAGCACACCGCAAGCGTTGGCCGCCTACCGCGCCGAGGTGGAGGCCTGGCTGTCGGCGCATGGCGTCACACCGTGACGCGCTCGGGATGGCGTAGCCTGTACCTGATCGGCGCCGGACTGCTCGTCGTGGCGCTGGTCGGTGGGCGCTGGCTGGCGGTCGAGACGGCCGAGCGGGCGTGGGACCGGACGTTCGCCGGCGGCGCTGTGTTGATCGAAGCGCGTATGCTCGCCCGCTTGCTACAGGCCCTCGTTCTCGTCTTTGCAACCGTTTGGACGACCGGAAACCTCCTGATCGTGTACCGCGCGATCGGCTCCGTACAGATGCCGCGCCGGCTCGGTGACCTCGAAATCGTGGAGGCTGTCCCGCGACGCGTGTTGTTCGGGATCACGCTCGCGCTCGGGATCGTGCTGGGCGTGTTGCTCTCCCTGGGAACGGGCGACTGGTGGCGCCACGCGGTGCTTGCGGCGGCGCCGCCGCATTTTGGCGTGCTCGACGAGACCCTGGGGCTGGACGCCGGTTATTACCTCGGCGTCCTTCCCTGGCAGGCCGCCCTGCAAAACCGCGCGCTCGTGCTCGCCGCGGGCGTGGCCGGCGCCGTCGCGGTGCTTTACAGCGCGATCGGATCGCTGCGCATCCAGCGCGGCCAAGTGCGCTCGAGCGATTACGCGCGCGCGCACTGCGGCGTGCTCCTCGCGTGTCTCGCTCTCGTGATCGCTTGGGGTGCGGCGCTCGATCCAGCGGAGGTCGTGGCGGGTCTGCATGGAGCCGTCGACCAGGCAGCGCTCTCCGTGCGGGTGCCTGGCGCCGTGTTCGTCGCCGCCATGGCCGTAGTCACCGCGATCATTTCGCTAGCCTGGGCATGGCGTGATCGGCCCAACCTCATTCTCGCGGGATGGGCCGCGCTGGTCCTCGCCCTGGCGGCGTGCTACGTGGTGATCCCCGGTGTTGTGCGGGCATCCGGGAGCGGGGAGAACGTTGCGCTGGTACGGCAACGGGCAGGGCTCGAGCGGGTTGCGTTCGGCCTCACGGCACTCGAGGAGCGGGCGCCGCCGGCGTTCCCCTCCGGGGAGGCCGCGATCCACAGCGTACCACTGTGGGACCCGAGGCGCGTCGGCATCGTCGCGGGCGCGCCGGCAAGCGCCGTAGCGCTCCACGCGCAACGCGGGAGGGACGGGGCACCCACTTGGCTGATCGCTCCCACCGCGGCGTCCGCGCAGACGCGCGTCGCCGTCGAGACCGATACGGGCCTCGCCCTCAATCCCGTACCGGTCACCGACTCCGCGCTCGTGTTCGGCCCCGGGATCCCAGGGTTTGTCGTGGCGTCCCCCGACAGCTCGCCCGCGCTACGCGCCGCGGGAGTGCCGATCGTCGGTGCATGGCGGCGTTTCGCGCTCGCCTGGACGATCCAGGCCTGGGGTTTTCTCCGAGCCGACTCGAATGGCCGCATACTGCTGTGGCGGCGGGACGTCGCTGAGCGGCTGGAGCGGCTGGCGCCGTTCGCGCGTTTCGGGGTGCCGGCACCCACCATCAGAGACGGCGCGCTCTGGTGGGTCAGTTGGGGATATGTCGCGAGTGCAGCGTTCCCTCTCGCCAGGCCGCTCGATTGGCGCGACGGCACGATTCGCTACTTGCGCGCCGGCCTCGTCGGCGCGGTCCGCGTCGCCACAGGGGAGACGCATCTCTGGCTCGCTCCCGGCTACGATTCTCTCACGGCGGCGTGGGCTCGGCATTTCGAGCCGCTCATCGAACCCGCGGATCGGCTTCCCCCAGACCTGCGCGCGCAACTCACGTATCCAGAGGAGGCGTTTCGCATCACCGTCGAGCAGCTGGTGCGGGCGAGCGCGGACTCCGCCGGAGCGGACTCGGCCTGGACGCTGCGCCCCCGCACCCCGTTCCAGTTGATCGCCCCCACCCCGCCGGGAACGCAGGTGTGGACGGGCGTCGGACTCGAATCGGGGACGCTGGCCGCCAGACAGTTCCTGGGGCTCTGCGCCGGGACGATCACCGGCCAGGGTCCGCGCCTCTACTTGTGGCGCCCACATCAGCCCACCCGTCTACCCGGCGAATTGGTCGGCTCATTCCTGGCACGGCCTGGGCAGCCGCGGATCTGGCCCACCGCCGGTTCGGTCCTCACGATCCAGGCGCAGTTTCTCGAGCCGGCCGGCGTGGATCCGCCGCCGCCGCCCCGCATCGCCGAGGTGTACGTATCGCTCGACGGGCGCAGCGGCCGTGGGCAGACAGCGCGGGCGGCCCTGCGGGGAGGGGAGGCGGCGGTTACCGACACAAGCCTCGCGGCCCGTTGGCAGCGCGCGCGCCGCCTGGCCGCGCAAGCCGATTCGGCGCTCAGCGCCGGTGACCTGGAGTTGTTCGGTCGCCTGTTCCGGGCGCTCGTGCGCGAGCTTGCTCCCGCCATCCGGCCCCGCTAGGTTGCGCCGCCGTGCCCCCCCCGCCAGGAACGATCGTCATCGCACTCGGAGGGAACGCCGTCGCCCCTCCGGGCGAGCGCCCGACCATCAGCAATCAGTTCCGCCACACCCGCGCGAGTCTCGCGCCGATCGTGGACTTTGCGGCAGCGGGATGGCACATCGCGTTGGTGCACGGCAACGGTCCTCAGGTCGGCGACGAGCTGGCCCGGAACGAGATTGCCGGCGATCAGGTAGAGCCCCTGCCGCTCGGCGTGCTCGTGGCGGGAACGGCCGGGTGGATGGGATACATGATCCAGCAGTCGCTGCAAAACGCGCTGGCGCGCGCCGGCGTGGAGCGCTCGGTCGTCACACTGATTACGCAAACGTCGTGTGATGCCGACGACCCCAATCTCCGCACGCCTTCGAAGCCCATCGGGCACGTCCTGGATCCCGTCCGCCAGGCGCGGCTCGTGGCGCGCGGCATTCCGGTGCGGGACGGGCGGCGGCTCGCGCCCAGTCCCAAGCCGACGGGAATTGTGGAACGAGACATGGTGCGCCATCTCGTCGCAGCGGGGCACATCGTGATCGCCGGCGGAGGCGGGGGACCGCCGGTCTACCGCGATCCCCGCTTGGGCCTCGAGGGAATCGACGCGGTGGTGGACAAGGACCGTGTGGCCGCGATCCTCGGGCGCGAAATCGGGGCACAGGTATTGTTGATCCTGACGAACGTCGGCGCCGTGTACCGGGGTTACGGCACGTCGCATCAGGAGGCAATCCGGCGGCTGTCGCTCGCGCAGGCGGACCACCTGCTCGCGGGCAAGGAGCTGGGCGCCGGCAGCATGCGCCCAAAGGTCGAGGCAGCGGCGGATTTCGTGCGGGCCGGAGGGGAGCGCGCGATCATCGCCGAGCTGGCGCACGGGCTCGCGGCCCTGCGCGGCGACGCGGGCACGACTATCGCGAAGGAGCACAGGTGAACCTGCACGAGTATCAGGCGCGCGACATCCTGCGCCGGCACGGGATTCCGGTGCCGCCCGGCGAGGTGGCGACCACGCCGGCCGAGGCGCGCGCGATCGCCGAGCGGCTGGGTGGCAAGGTCGTCGTCAAGGCACAGGTGCATGCCGGCGGCCGCGGCAAGGCCGGTGGCGTGAAGCTCGCCAAGAACGCGGCCGAGGCGGAAGCCCACGCCAAGGCGATCCTCGGCATGACGATCAAGGGTCTGACGGTGCACAAGGTTCTGGTCGCGCCGGCGGCGGAGATCGCGTCCGAGAGCTACGTGGGCATCATCGTGGACCGCGCGTCGCAGCGCCCTGTCCTGATGGTGAGCCCTGCGGGCGGGATCGACATCGAAGAGGTCGCGGCCAAGACTCCCGAGAAGATTCATCGGCTCGCCGTGGATCCCCGCTTTGGGCTGCTCCCGCATCAAGCGCTGGGGCTTGGCTTCATACTCTACAGCGATGTCGCGCAGGCACGCGCCGCCGCCGACATCATGCAGAAGCTGTACGCCGTGGTGTACGCCGCGGGCGCGTCACTCGCGGAGATCAACCCGCTCGTCACGACTCCGGACGGCAAAGTTCAGGCGCTCGACGCCAAGATCTCGATCGACGACAACGAGCTGGAGCGGAGCCCCGAGATCGCGGCACTGCGCGATGTGTCGGCGGAGGCGCCGGAGGAGGTGGCCGCCCGCGAGGCGGGGCTCACGTTCATCAAGCTCGACGGCTACGTCGGCTGCTGCGTGAATGGCGCCGGACTCGCCATGGCCACGATGGATCTCGTGAAATACTACGGCGGCGAGCCCGCGAACTTCCTGGACATCGGCGGCAGCTCGAACCCACAGAAAGTCGTGGCCGCGCTGCGCATCATGACGTCCGACCCGCGAGTCAGGGTAATCCTGTTCAACATTTTCGGCGGGATCACGCGGGGCGACGACGTTGCCAACGGCATCGTGCAGGCGACGCGCGAGCTTTCCCTCAAGGTGCCGCTCGTCATCCGGTTGACCGGCACCAACGAGCGGGAGGCGATGGAAATCCTCACCAAAGCCGGGTTCTCCGCGCTGACCGATATGGACCAGGCCGTGAAGCAGGCGGTCGCCAAGGCGAAGGGGAAGGCGGCGTGAGCATCTTCATCGACCAATCAACGCGCCTCCTCGTGCAGGGAATCACCGGCCGTGACGGGTCGTTCCACGCCAAGCAAATGATCTCCTACGGCACGAAGGTCGTGGCGGGCGTGACGCCGGGGAAGGGCGGCCAGCTGTTCGAGGGCGTGGTCCCGGTCTTCAATACCGTCGCCGCGGCGGTCGCCGAGACGCAGGCCAACACGGCGGTCATCTATGTCCCCGCTGCCGTCGCCGCGTCGGCGATCTTCGAGGCCGCCGACGCCGGGTTGGGCCTGATCGTGTGCATCACCGAGGGCATCCCGGTGCTCGACATGACCCGCGTGCTCCCGTTTGTGAGCGAGCGGGGCGCCCGCCTGATTGGCCCGAATTGTCCGGGCCTCATCTCGCCGGTGAAGAGCAAGGTGGGGATCATTCCGGGCAACATCTGCAAGCCCGGCAACATCGGCGTCGTCTCGCGTAGCGGGACGCTCACGTACGAGATCATCCATCAGCTCTCGACACACGGCTTCGGCCAATCCACCTGTGTGGGCATCGGCGGGGATCCGCTCATCGGCACGAACTTCATCCACTGCCTGTCGGCGTTCGCCGCGGATCCGGAGACGGCCGCGATTGTGATGATCGGTGAGATCGGCGGCACGGACGAGCAACAGGCGGCCGAGTTCGTGCAGCGCAGCGTGACGAAACCGGTCGTCGGGTTCATCGCCGGGCAGACGGCGCCGCCGGGCCGCCGCATGGGGCACGCTGGGGCGATCATCTCGGGATCGTCGGGCACCGCCGCGGAGAAGATGGCGGCGCTCACGCGCGCCGGCATCGGGGTCATGAAGCGCCCCGCCGATGTCGTATCGCTTCTCAAGGAGCGGCTGTGAAGCTGCAGGATGTCGTCGAGCAACAGCACGTCCTCGTGCCGCTTACTGCGCAAACGGTCAAAGAGGCGACGGAACGCCTCGCCGAGTGTCTCGTGGCGAGCGGCGTGGTGACCGAGCCCAACCGCCTCAACGCGGTGATCCGGAACGCCTGGCCCGAGGATATGGTCAGCGTCGGTGAGCACGCGTTTCTCCCGCACTTCCGAACCGAGGCGGTACGCAAGCTCGCGACGGCCGTCGGCGTGTCGCCCAAACCGATCCGCTGGGAGAAGGACCCGAACCGCACCGCGCGCATCGTCATCTTGATCGTGGCGCCGCCGCGCGAGACAGCGACCTATCTCCAGGTCGTGGGGGCGTTCGCGCGCCTGTTGTCCGATCCCGCCATTGTGCTTGCGATGCTCGCGGCCAAGACGCCCGAGCAGCTGTCGCAGATCGGCGCGCTCCAGGCGGTCGAGCTCCCCAGCGACCTCGCCGTGCGCGACCTCATGACGCCGCACGTGCTCGCCGCCCGCCCGGAGCAGACTCTGGGCGACGTCGCTCGATTGATGATGGAGAAGGACGTGCGTGCCCTTCCGGTGGTGGACGACAACGGCTCGCTCATCGGCATGGTCACGCACCGCGAGCTGCTCCGATACCTGATTCCCGACTATCTGCAGCGCACCAAGAGCGGCAAGTTCCGCGCGCTGCCCGCGAACCCGTCGCACGGAGGGGGTGACGCGCGGGCGTTGCCCGTCAAGGACGTGATGTCTCGCGCCGTCCTCTGCCTCTCCGAGGATCAAACCCTGACCGACGTGGCGAACCTGATGAGCAATAAGGACGTGGATCGGTTCCCGGTGGTCCGGGAAGGGATCGTCGTCGGATTCTTGACGCGTGCGGACTTGATCCGCCGCCTCGTCGCAGCGCCGTGACCATGCAGGCTCCCAAGCTCACTCTCGCCATCATCAAGCCAGACGCCATTGCCGCGGGGACCGCCGGTAAAATCCTCGCTCACCTCGAAGGCGAGGGCTTCCAGCTCCGCGCCGCCCGCCTCGTGCGGCTGTCACAGGCGCGTGCCGAGGAGTTCTACGAGGTGCATCGCGAGCGGCCGTTTTTTCGGTCGCTGGTGGCGTTCATGACCTCGGGTCCCGCCCTCGCGCTCGCGCTCGAGCGGGACAACGCCATGGCCCATCTCCGGGAGATCATCGGCGCCACCGACCCCGCTGAAGCCAAGCCGGGGACCGTGCGGCGGTTGTACGCGCAATCGAAGGAGCGGAACGCCATTCACGCTTCCGATTCCCCGGAGAATGCGGCGCGGGAAGTGGCGTTTTTCTTCCCGGCTGGCGACCTCGGCTGAATCTGTTGACGCAAGTCCCACAACGGTTTAGCTTCGCTCACCATGCTGCGTGTCGACCTGCGAGAGTTGGCCCTGGGCCCGGTCGAAACCCGGGGCGAACTGGCGCTCGCCGACCCCCTGATCGCGGAGACGGACCTCGTCCTGCGGGAACCGGTGGTGGTGGGCGGGCGGTTGCAGGGCATCGGCGACGGGCGATTCTATTGGCACGGCACGCTGCGCACCGTCGCGCAGGGAGAGTGCCGGCGCTGTCTCGCCCCTGTGTCCACGGCCGTTGCGACGGACATCGGCGCATTGTTCACGCAGGACCCGGAAGCCCTCGAAGACCCCGACTCCTATGCGTTGGCGGCCGAGGCGACGGAGGTGGATCTCACGCCCGCCATCCGGGAGGAATTGCTGCTCGCAGTCCCACGGTATGTGTTATGCCGGGAGGACTGCCGCGGGCTGTGCCCGCGCTGCGGCCAGGACCTGAACGCCGGCCCCTGCGGCTGCACGGCGGCCAGCGATTCGCGCCGGCAGCCGCTCCAAGCTCTGAAGGATAAGCTTCGCTCCTAACCGAGGACGATCGAATGGCCGTACCCAAGCGCAGAACCTCCAAGCGCAAGAAGCGCGCGCGCCGCACCCACTACAAGGCGGTGCGGCCGACGCTGCAGCCCTGCCCGCGCTGCGGCGACATGAAACAGCCCCATCGCGTCTGCCCGACGTGCGGCTACTACAAGGGCGAGCAGCGGGTGACCGTCGAGGACTGATGATCCGCATCGCGCTGGACGCGATGGGTAGCGACAACGCCCCCCGGGTGGAAGTGGAGGGCGCCGCGCAAGCGTTGCAGGATCTGCCCCCGGAGTTCCGGCTACAGCTGGTGGGCCGCACTGTCGACGTGGAGACGGCGCTCGCCGCGACGCCGGGGGTGGACCGCGCGCGCATCGAGATCGTCGAGGCACCGGAAGTCGTCGGCATGGGGGACAAGCCGCTCGCCGCGATCCGCAGCAAGCCGCATTCCTCGATCGCGGTCGGGCTCGGCCTGCAAAAGAAGAAGAAGTCCGACGCGTTCGTGTCCGCCGGGAACACCGGCGCGGTGATGGCGGCGAGTACGCTGCTGCTGCGGTTGCATACGGGCGTCCAGCGGGCCGCGATTGCCGCTCCGCTCCCGACGGCGAGGCAACAACCCGTGCTGGTGCTCGACGCCGGCGCGAACGTGGATTGCGACGCCCGCGAGATCGTGGGTTTCGCACACCTCGGGTCGGTGTACGCCCGGGATGTGTTGGGACAGGCCAACCCGACGGTGGGCCTCCTCAACATTGGCGAGGAAGACGAGAAGGGAAACGCGGTCGTCAAGGAAGCCCACCAGCTCCTCAAGCAGACCCCCGGGCTCAACTACATCGGCAACGTCGAAGGGCGCGACATTCCCGTCGGGGAGTGCCGCGGAAAGCCCCTCGATTTGGTGGTGTGCGACGGCTTCGTGGGTAACGTGGTGCTGAAATTCTACGAGTCGGCCGCCCGGGTGTTCGTCTCCCTGATGAGGCGGGAGATCCCCGATGTGCTCGCCCGTCCCGAAATGGCCAACGTCCTCAAGGTGCTGGACTACGCCACCTATGGCGGGGCGCCGCTGCTCGGCGTCCGCGGCGTCGTGATCATTTGCCACGGTGCCTCGCCCGCCAAAGCGATCAAGAACGCGATCCGGGTCGCCGTGCAGGCGGTCAAGAGCCACCTCTCCGACGATATCGCCGCCGAGTTCGCGCCGGGAAAGGTGCCCGCATGAGGCGCCCCTTCGCCGAGCTGTGGGGCACGGGCAGCTATGCGCCGAAGCGCGTCATGACGAATGACGAATTCAGCGGCATCCTCGATACCTCCGATCAATGGATCCGCGAGCGCACCGGCATCCGCGAGCGGCGCGTCTCCAGCAAGGAGGAGACGAACGCCTGCATGGGGAAAGCCGCGGCGCTTCAGGTCCTCCACGAGACCGGCCTCACCCCGCTCGACATCGACGCGATTGTGTACGCGACGGCGTCACCCGACCGCCTGCTCCCCTCCGCCGCGTGCGATCTGCAAGCCGTGCTCGGCGCCAAGAATGCCGCCGCGCTCGACGTGGGTGCGGCGTGCTCGGGATTCGTCTATGCGTTGAGCGTGGCCGAAGCGCTCGTCGCGGCGGAGCAGGCGGAGCGCGTCCTCGTCGTCGCGGCCGAAAAGCTCACCAGCATTATGGACTGGACGGACCGCACGACGGCGGTGCTGTTCGGCGACGGCGCGGGAGCCACCATCGTGCGCCCCGTGGTGAAGAGCGCCGCGGGGAACGGGCGCGGGATTCTGGCGTCGTACCTGAAGTCGGACGGCACGCTCGCCGAGCTGCTCTACCGGCCCGGCGGCGGCGCCTCGCATCCGCCCAGCGAAGAGCTGCTCAAGGATCACAGCTACTACATCAAGATGGCCGGCCGCGAAGTCTTCAAGGCGGCGGTCCTCTCGATGGCCGACGCGTGTGACCACGCGCTGCAGCGCGCCGGCCTCACCGCTGCCGACATCGACCTCCTGATCCCGCACCAGGCGAACATCCGCATCATCGAAGCGACGGCAAAGCACGCCGGCGTGCCGATGGACAAGGTGTACGTGAACGTAGACCGGTTCGGCAACACCTCGGCCGCGTCCATCGCCATCGCGCTCGACGAGGCCGTGAAGACCGGGAGGCTCAAGCCGGGCATGATCGTGATGTTCGTCGCCTTCGGGGCCGGCTTCACCTGGGCGAGCATGGTCGTGCGGTGGTAAGTACGATCTGGCTCTGCCCGGGCCAGGGCGCGCAAAAAGTCGGGATGGGCAAAGACCTCGCGGAGCGGTTTCCAGAAGCGCGCGACACGTTCGCCGCGATCGACGAGGCGCTGGGCGTGGCGTTGTCGCGTCTCATGTTCGCAGGCCCCGAAGACGAGCTCATCGCGACGCAGAACGCGCAACCCGCGATCCTCGCGCATACCGCGGCCGTGTTCGCCGTCGTCGGCGCGAGCGTGAACAGCACCGCCGCCGGAGCCGCCGGACATTCATTGGGTGAATACTCGGCGTACGTGACGGCCGGCGCGCTCGCCGCGCCGGAAGCCGCGAAGCTGGTGCGGCGGCGCGGCGAGCTCATGCAGAAGGCGGGTGAGGAACGTCCGGGCACCATGGCAGCGGTGCTGGGGCTGGCCACGGCCGAAGTGGAAGCCGCGTGCAAGGAGGCCTCGCAGCAGGCGAGCATCGCCGTCGCTGCGAATGTGAACGCTCCCGACCAGACCGTCATCTCCGGCGACCCCGACGCGGTCGCTCGCGCCGGCGAAGCCTGCAAGAAGCGGGGCGCGAAGCGCGTCATCCCGCTCAAGGTCAGCGGCGCGTTCCACTCGCCCCTGATGGCGCCCGCGGCGAATCACCTGCAGCTCGCGCTCGAGCGCGCGGCATTCCAGGATCCCACCTTTCCCGTGATCGCGAACGCGACGGCCGAGGCCGTGAAGGACGCGGACCGCGCGCGCCGGCTCCTCGCCGACCAGCTCACGGCCGCCGTGCGCTGGGTGGAATGCATGCAGCATGCGGCCCGCCTGGGCGGGGAGGGCGCTCGGTTCCTGGAAATCGGCCCCGGGGCTGTGCTCGCGGGCCTCTTGAAGCGGATCGTCACCGGGGCGAACGTGGTGAGCCTGGGGACGGCCGACGAAGTCACGAAGTTCCTGGAGGCGGCGTGAAGCTCGATGTGAGCGGCAAAGTCGCCCTCGTGACCGGGGGCACGCGGGGGATCGGGCACGACATTTGCCGCACGCTCGCGGCCGCCGGTGCGAAGGTGGCGCTGTGCGCGCGCGACGGCGCGAAAGCGCAGCAGGTCGCCGCGGCCCTGGGCAGCGGCGCGCGCGGCTACGCCTGCGACGTCGGCGTGGCCTCCCAGGTCGAGGCGCTGGCGGACAACGTGGACAAAGACTTCGGCAAAATCGACGTCCTCGTCAACAACGCCGGGTTCACCAAGGACAACCTGCTGTTCCGCCTCACCGAGGCCGACTGGGACTCGGTGATCGATACGAACCTCAAGGGCGCGTTCCTGGTGACCAAGTACGCTGCCCGGGGCATGATCAAGCGGCGCTGGGGTCGCGTCATCAACATTTCGAGCGTGGTGGGGCTGAACGGCAACAAAGGGCAATCCAACTACTCCGCGTCCAAGGCGGGGATCATCGGGTTTACCAAGTCCGTGGCCAAGGAGCTGGCCTCGCGCAACGTGCTGGTGAACGCCGTCGCGCCCGGCTATGTCGAGACGGAGCTTACGCAGGGCATCTCCCCGGAAGCCAAGAAGTACTTCCTGGACAACATTCCCCTGGGACGGCTGGGGCAGGGGCCCGATATCGCGGGCGCCGTCCTCTTTCTCGCCTCCGACTTAGCCAGCTACATTACGGGACAGGTCCTGGTCGTCGATGGCGGGATGGTGATGTGAGCAGGCACCCCTTTACCTTCGCTGAGGGTTACCCATGGCAATGGACATGAAGCAGCTCGAGGAGAAGGTCAAAGACATCATCGTCGAGGAGCTCGGAGTCGAGCGCGACAAGCTCAGCAATGATGCGAGCTTCATGGAGGACCTCGGCGCCGACAGCCTCGATACGGTCGAGCTCGTCATGGCCTTCGAGAAGGAATTCGACATCGACATCCCGGACGAAGAGGCGGAGAAGCTCCGCACCGTGGGGGCTGCCCTGCAGTATCTCCACGAGAAGATGGGGAAGGGCAAATAGTGACGCGTCGGGTGGCGGTCACGGGACTCGGGCTCGTGACGCCGGTCGGGAACGACGTCGCCACTACGTGGGACGCCCTGGTCGCCGGGCAGTCGGGGGCCGGCCCGATCACCCGGTTCGACTCCGCGCAGCTGCCGGTCCACTTCGCGTGCGAAGTGAAGGGGTTCGAGCCGGGGCTCTACATGGAGAAGAAGGAGGTCCGCCGCTACGACCTCTTTTCGCAGTTCGCGATGGCCGCCGCCGTTCAGGCGGTGCGCGACGCCTGCCTCGAGAAGAGCGGGCCCCTGGACCCCAAGCGGATCGGGGTGATCATCGGCACCGGCACCGGCGGCATCGCGACCTTCGAGGAGAACATGCGCGTGTACCTGGAGAAGGGGCCGGGTCGCGTGTCGCCGTTCTTCGTCCCGATGTTCATGGCCAACGTGGCGTCGGCCATCGTCTCCATGCGGTTCGGCTTCCAGGGACCGAATTACTGCACCGTGTCGGCCTGCGCGTCATCCGCGCATGCCGTCGGCGACGCCTTCGACCTGATCCGTGAGGGCAAGGCCGACGTCATGGTCGCGGGAGGGTCCGAGGCGGCGATCACCCCGCTCTCGATCGCGAGTTTCGCCAACATGAAGGCGTTGTCCGAGCGCAACGACGACCCCAAGAGCGCGAGCCGCCCCTTCGACAAGGACCGGGACGGCTTCGTGATGGGGGACGGCGCCGCCGCGGTCATTCTCGAGGAGTGGGGCCGCGCCCAGGCGCGGGGCGCGAAGATCTTGGCCGAGATCGTCGGCTACGGGGCGACGGCGGATGCGTACCACATCACCGCGCCCGCGCCCGACGGCTCGGGAGCGCAGGAGGCGATGCGCCTCGCCATGAAGGGCGGCGGTATCCGGCCGCAGGACGTGGGCTACATCAATGCACACGGGACGTCGACGCCGCACGGCGATGCCGCCGAGACGGCCGCGGTCAAGACGGTCTTCGGCGACCACGCGCGCAAGCTCATCTTCGGGTCCACCAAGTCCATGACCGGCCACCTGCTCGGCGCCGCCGGGGCGTTCGAGTTCGCGATCTGCGCGCTCGCCCTGCATCGCGGCGTGATCCCGCCGACCATCAACCAGTTCCACCCCGACCCGGCGTGTGATTTGGATTCGGCCCCGAACCACGCCGTTCGCCGCCAGATCGACGTGGCACTCTCGAACTCGTTCGGTTTCGGAGGGCATAACGTCACGCTAGCCGTGCGCCGGGCGGCGGCGTGAGAGGCGCAGCGCGTGATCCCGCTCTGCAGCGGATCGCCGCTAAGGTCGAGCGCGGTGAACGGCTCACGCGCGACGACGGGCTGGCGTTGTTCGCCACGTCCGACCTCCTGACCCTCGGCCACCTCGCTGACCTCGCCAACCGCCGTGTCAACGGCGAGCGCGTCTACTTCGCCGCTAATCAACACATCAATCCGACCAACGTCTGCATCCTGCGCAACACGTGCGTATTCTGCTCATTCGCCCGGATGCCGAAAGAGGACGGCGCGTACACGCGCAGCCTCGACGAGGTGTTCGCGGAAGCCGACGCAGCCCAGGGCAACCCAACCCGCGAGTTCCACATCGTCGGGGGCCTGCATCCCAAGCTGCGGCTCGACTACTACCTCGAGATGTTTCGGGGACTGAAAGTCCGCCACCCCGATGTGATGATCAAGGCGCTCACCGCCGTCGAGGTCGCGCATCTGGCGCGCATCGAGCGGATGAGCGTGCGCGACGTGCTCGCGGCGATGAAGGAGGCCGGTGTCAACACGCTGCCGGGCGGCGGCGCCGAGGTGTTCTCGCCCGCGGCGCGCGCCACCATCGCCGACCGCAAGCTCACCGGCGACGAATGGCTCGCCGTGCATCGCGAGGCGCACGGGCTCGGCATGCCGTCCAACTGCACGATGCTCTACGGGCACGTCGAGACGCTCGCGGATCGCGTCGATCACCTGCTGGCGCTGCGGGCCTTGCAGGACGAGACGGGCGGCTTCCTCACCTACATCCCCCTGGCCTATCACCCCGATCACAACGAGCTGGGTGAGACCTTGGGGCGCACCGGGACCGCCACCACGGGCTTCGACGACCTGAAGAACATCGCGGTGGGGCGGCTGCTGCTCGACAACATTCCCCATGTGAAGACCCACTGGCCGATGGTCACGCCCTTCATTTCCCAGGTGGCGCTCACGTTCGGGTGCGACGATCTCGAGGGCACCGTGGTATTCGAGCGCGTCTACCACGAAGCCGGCGCGCCCACGCCCATGTGGCTATCCTACGACGAGATCGTGACATTGATCCGCGGGGCGGGGAAGGAGCCCGTGGAGCGCGACTCGCTGTATCAGACGGTGCGGACTTTCGAGGGCTACGAGCCGAAGCGCGCTCCCGTGCGGCCGCAGGGACCGGCCCCCCAGGGCTCGCTCTTCCAGATTGCGCATCGCAAGCGCGAGATGGCCAAGGCGGCCGTGGATGGTGCCGAATGAAGCTCGGACGCATCGGCTACATCAATTGCGCCCCGGTGTACGGCGCGATCGACCGCGGCGTCGTGCCTGCTCCCGGCGAGCTTGTGACCGGGACACCCGCCGAGCTGAACGATCTACTGGTCGCGGGAGAGCTCGACATCAGCGTCATCAGCGCGGTCGAGTACGCGCGCCACGCCAGGGACCTTGTGCTCCTGCCGGATCTGGCGATCTCGTGCGACGGACCGGTGCGGAGCGTGGCGTTGTTCAGTCGCCAGCCGGTTAGCCGCCTGGATGGCAAGACCGTGCTCCTGAGCGCGTCGTCGCGCACGTCCGTCGCATTGCTCGAGCTGCTCTGCCGGGATGTCTGGAGGATCAAGCCCAGGTTCGCTGACGCACGCGCTGAGGCCCAGGATCTCGACGCGCTCGCCGCGTTGCCGCACGAAGCCGTGCTCGTGATCGGCGACGCGGCGCTCACGCTCGCGGCGCGGGCGACCTACGCCCACCGCTACGACCTCGGCGAGGAGTGGAAGCGCTGGACGGGGCTCCCGTTCGTGTTTGCAGTGTGGGCCGCTCGGCGGTCGGCTGCCTCAGTTTCTATTCATTTGGCTCACCAGCGCCTGCTCGCCTCGCGCGATTGGGGCCTCGCCCACCTGGCCGACCTCGCCGCCGCTGCGGCGCAGGCGACCGGGGTGCCGCTCGCGGCGTGCCGCGACTATCTGGGTGGACTGGACTACGCCCTGACCTACAAGCATCTCGCCGGACTCACCGATTTCTTCCGCCGTCTGGCCGCGGAGGGCATCGTCCCCGACGGATCGCTGCAGTTCGTGCAGGTGGCCTGACGATGGTCGACCGCTCCTCACCCGAGTTCCGCTCCTACCTGGAGCTGTACGAGAAGGCGCCGCTGCTCGAGCTGGGCCGGCTCGCCGATGAAATGCGCTGGCGGTTGCACCCCGAGAACGTCGTCACGTACATCATCGACCGGAACATCAATTACACGAACGTCTGCGTCGCCGATTGCAAGTTCTGCGCGTTTTATCGGCGGCCCAAACATCCGGAGGGGTACCTCCTCTCGTACGAAGAGATCGGCCGCAAGATCGACGAGCTGAAAGCGATCGGCGGCGTGCAGATCCTGATGCAGGGCGGCCACAACCCCTACATCCCGTTCGAGTGGTACCTCGATCTGCTGCGCTACATCAAGCGGCACCACCCCATCCACATCCACGGCTTCTCGCCGTCCGAAGTGGATTTCTTCGCCGGCCGCTTCGGGATGAGCATCGAAGCGGTCATTAGGGAGCTCATGGCCGCGGGGCTCGATTCGATCCCCGGCGGGGGCGGCGAGATCCTCGTGCAGGAGATCCGCGACCAGGTGGCCCGCAAGAAGGCGGGCGCCGATCGCTGGCTGGAAGTCATGGAGATCGCACACCGGCTGGGCCTCAAGACGTCGGTCACGATGATGTACGGCTTGGGCGAGACATTGGCGGACCGGATGGAGCATTTCTTCCGGGTGCGCGAAGTGCAGCGCAACACCCGCGGGTTCACAGCCTTCATCTGCTGGCCCCTGCAGCCGGAGAACTCCGAGCTCGCGCATCTCCCGAAGACCGACGCGGTGACCTACCTGCGGACGCAAGCGATGTCGCGGATCGTCCTGGCCGACGTGCCCAACATCCAGGCATCGTGGGTGACGATGGGCATGAAGGTCGGCCAGGTGGCGCTGCGCTTCGGCGCGAACGATTTCGGCTCGCTCATGATGGAAGAGAACGTGGTGTCGGCCGCCGGCACGACCAACCGCACGACGTTGAGCGAGATGCGGCGGCTCATCGCGGACGCGGGGTACACGGCCAAGAAGCGCCGCCAGGATTACACGATTCTCGAGGACGCCGCGTAGTGGCCGATGTGTTGATCATCGTCGGCTCCGAGAGCGACAAGCCGCGCATCGAACCGGCGTTCGAGGTGCTCACCAAGGCGGGCGTGTCGTACGAATTCCACGTGTCGTCCGCGCACCGCCAACCCGAGCAGACGAGCGCGCTGGTCAAAGCGGCCCGCAAGAACGGCTTCAAGGTCGTGATCGCCGGCGCCGGGTTGTCGGCCGCCCTGCCCGGATTTGCCGCGTCGATTACCGATCTGCCGGTGATCGGCGTGCCGTTCGCGGTCGGCCCCCTCAACGGCCTCGATGCCTTGCTCGCCACCGTCCAGGTGCCCCCCGGGGTGCCCGTCGCGACCGTCGGCATCGACAACGCCAAGAACGCGGCGCATCTCGCGATCCGCATCCTCAAGGGCTGAGCGTGCACGTCGGCATCGGGTACGACTCGCACCGCTTCGCGCCCGGCCGCAAGCTGATCCTCGGCGGCGTGGAGATCCCGCACGACAAGGGGCTGGAGGGCCACTCCGACGCGGACGCCGTGGCCCACGCATTGGCGGATGCCCTTCTGGGCGCCGCCGGTCTGGGCGACATCGGCCGGATGTTCCCCAGTAACGAGCCCCGCTGGAAGGACGCCAACTCTCTCTATCTCCTGAATCAGGCTTTCCTAAAGGTGGTCGAGGCGGGGTTCCGGTTCATCCACGCCGACGTCACGGTCATCGCAGAGCGTCCCAAGCTCGCGCCGCACGTCGACGCCATGGAAGAGAAGCTCGCCGAGGCCCTGCTCGCCGGGCCCGCGCACGTGTCGGTGAAAGCGAAGACGAACGACGGGATGGGGTGGATCGGTCGCGGGGAAGGGATCGCCGTGATGGCCGTGGCGACGCTCGAAGAGCCAACCGGTCCGCGGCTCAGCGGGGGGCTGTCGGTCTCCTGACGGACCTCATCGCCTATCTCGAAGGCCTGCCACCCGGCCCACTCTACGGGCTGATCACCGCCCTGGCCGCCATCGAAAATATTTTTCCCCCGGTTCCCGCGGACGTCGCCGTGTCGCTGGGCGCGTTGCTCGCGGGACGCGGCGTGATGAACGCCTGGCTGGTCTTCTGGCTCACGTGGGCTGCGAACGTGGGGTCGGGAGCCGTAGTCTATGTGCTTGCCCGGCGCCACGGCCTGACGCTGTTTCGCGGCGTGCTGGGCCACAAGATCCTTTCCGATGCCACGATCGCCCACATCGAAGCACAGTACCGGCGACATGGGGCGTACGGAATTTTCCTGTCGCGGCTGCTCCCGGTGTGGCGCGGCGTGGTGATGCCGTTCGCGGGCATCGCCCGCGTCCCTCCCTGGCGCGCGCTGATTCCCTTGGCGCTCGCGTCAGCCACGTACTACGGCGCGTTGATCTTCCTCGTCACGACGCTCGGCACGAACCTCGAGCACGTGTTGCCCGTGGTCCGCCGGGTGAACATCGTCCTCGCGGTGGTCGCGGGAGCGCTTGTCTTGCTGGTGGTCCTATGGATCGTGCGCCGCCTTCGGAGCTAGCTCGGGCCTTCCACCTCGAGCGCTTCCAGGACTACCTCGCCCTCGAAGCGGGCAGCAGCGTGCACACGGTCGCGAGCTACCTGCGCGACGTGGCCCGGCTCGCCGAGTATGCCGCGAGCCGTGGCGCGACCGGGCCCGATCAGCTGTCCGCGGCCCAACTCCGTGAGTTCATCTACTTTCTGAAGGACCTCGGCCTCGCCGCCACGACCATCCGCCGTCAGATCTCGGCGCTCCGCACGTATTACAAGTTCCTGGTGGCGGAGGGGATCGCCGCGCGCGACCCGAGCGAACGAATCGAGTCTCCGAAACGTTGGCGTGCGCTGCCCACGGTCCTCACGGTCGCGGAGGTCGACAAGCTCCTCGCCGCGCCCAATACCGACGAGCCGCTCGCGATCCGCGATCGCGCGCTGCTCGAGTTCGCCTACGCGACGGGCGTGCGCGTGTCCGAGCTGGTGGGGCTCAAACTGCAGGACATTTTCTTCACGGATGGCGTCGCGCGGGTATTCGGCAAAGGCGCGAAAGAGCGCCTCGTGCCCGTGGGCCGCCGGGCGTTGGGCGCGGTGTCGCTGTACGCGCGGGAAATCCGCCCCACGCTCGACCGCGGCAAGGGCCGCGGTATCCTCTTCCTGAACGCTCGTGGGACGCCGCTGTCCCGCGTGGGAGCCTGGGGCGTGATCAAAGCGACCGCGCGCCGGGCGGGCATCGCCAAGCGTGTGACGCCCCACACGCTGCGCCACACGTTTGCCACGCATCTGCTCGAGGGTGGGGCCGATCTGCGCGCGGTGCAGGAGATGCTCGGCCACGCCGATCTGGCCACGACGCAGCTATACACCCACGTCGATCGGGATTACTTACGATCCGTGCACAAGAGCTACCACCCCCGTGCGTGAACGCGGTCCCTGACCCGGGGTATTGAGCGCATGCGTTGGACTCTCGGACCCCGCAGCCCCAATCTCGAAGATCAACGCGGCCAACGTGCGTTTGGCGGCCTGGGCGTAGGACGGATCGGCGTTGGCGGCGTGATCGTCCTCCTCGTGCTCAGCCTGGTCTTCAAGAAGGACTTCTTCAGCTTGCTCTCCGGGGGGACCGGAGACGCTTCCCCAGCCGGCACGCTCCAGACGACTCCCGACGAAGAGCGGCTGGTGGGCTTCGTGTCGTTCGTGTTCGACACCGCGCAGGCCACCTGGTCCAGAATCCTGCGGCAGAACGGCGCCGAGTATCGGGACGCAAAGCTCGTCCTGTTTCGTGACGCCGTGCAGTCCGCCTGCGGCTTCGCAGAGGCGGCCACCGGCCCCTTCTACTGCCCGGGCGACCGCAAGGTCTACATCGATCTCGGATTCTACGACGAGCTGCGGCGCCGGTTCGGGGCCCCCGGCGATTTCGCGCAGGCCTACGTCCTCACCCACGAGCTGGGGCACCATGTCCAGAACCTGCTCGGGCTCATGCCGGGCGGCCCTTCGTCAAACGGCCAGTCGGTTCGGATCGAGTTGCAGGCCGACTGTTTCGCGGGCATCTGGGGCCACTACATGGCCCAGCAAGGGTTGCTCGAGCCCGGAGACGTGGAAGAAGGACTCGGAGCCGCCGCCGCCGTGGGCGACGATCGGCTCCAAAAGATGTCCACCGGCACCGTCAGTCCCGACGCATTCACCCACGGCACTTCAGTCCAACGGGCGTCCTGGTTCCGGCGCGGCCTCGAATCCGGCCGCGTTCAGAGCTGTCAGACCTAGCGGTCCACTCCACCGCCGGCAGACGCCGCGCGGTCGCTGGTGAGGAACGCCGCCAACGCCGTCACTTCCGCTTCGCTCAAACCGAGGTCGGGCATCAGCTGCGACGCCGGCTTCGTCATCTTCTGGACGACGTACTCCCGCGCCAATCGCCGTCCTCCCAAGTCGGGACCCACGGCGATCTGCTGGTTGTTCGGCCGATCGGTGAGATCAGCATTCGCATGGCAGGTGTTGCATCCCTTGGCGACAAATAGGACGCGGCCGCGGTCGGCATCCGCCATGGGTGGCCGCGATGCACCGGAGGCCACGACAGGCTGAGGATAGAGACGCAGCTCACTCGGCCCGAAACCGCTCTTGATCGTCAGGAATACCCGCTCGACGGAGGGTACCGTGAACGTCGCTGCGTAGGTGCCTTCCGCGGATCGAGCCACCGCCGGGATGGTCGCTTCGTCCTTCCGCTCCGAGCTACTGACGAGCAGCCGCGGCTCCAGCCGGGACAGGAGGTGGATGCCGTGCTGGCGCACCTGGAATTCGATGGTGTATTCCTGGCCGGCGACGAAGTATTCAGGCAGGTCCTTCACGGTCACCACCGCCCAGCCGCCCATCGTTGCCACTCCGGCCGTCGCTGCGGCCATGACCGCAGCAGTTGCCTTCGCGAATCCGAGCATGACGTGCCTCCTTGCGGGAGTCTTGGCTCGCTGAAAACGGGTCTACGGTAAGATGCCGCTGGGCCTCTTCCGGTTTAGTCCAACGGATGGCTTGCGCCCCCCCCCGGTCCGTGGCTCATTTCCGAGGCCCCCGAAAGGAACGAACCAATGGGTAAGGGTTTCCGCGATTTCATCATGCGCGGCAACGTGGTGGATCTTGCGGTCGCCGTCATCATCGGCGCCGCGTTTACCAAGGTCGTGAACTCGCTCGTCGACGATCTCATCATGCCGCCCATTGGCCTCCTGCTGGGCAATGTCGATTTCACGAATCTCTACGCGGTGCTCAAGGAAGGCGCGAAGGCAGCCGGGCCGTACGCGACGCTCGCGGATGCGAAGGCGGCGGGTGCCGTAACGTTAAACTACGGCTTGTTCATCACCACCGTCGTGACGTTCCTCATCGTTGCATTCGTGGTCTATCTGATCGTCCGCTCGATTGCGAAACTCGGACCGAAGAAAGTCGCGCCCCAGGCCACGACGAAGGAGTGTCCGTTCTGTCTGTCCACGATTCCGCTCAAAGCGGTCAAGTGCGCGTACTGCGGCTCGGAGCTGCGGTAGCATTCTCGACCGGCACAAACCGGATGCGCCGGCGAAACAGGAACCACGTCACGCGGCGCTCGACGTAGGGAGCGAAGCCGGCCTTCTCGCAGCCCTTGAGCGACGCGACATTGGTGTGGTCGACGAAGGTGATCACCTGGTGCGCGCCGAAGTCCTGCGCCGCTTCGGCGATCTTGGCCATCGCGTGCGCCATGATACCTTGGCCGCGGCAGCTCTCCGCCGTGTACGCGCCCTCGAGCAGCGCTTCATCGTTCCGGAGCTCCGGGAACAGCCCCCCCCACCGCGCCCGCACGTGCGCGTTGTCTTTCGCAGCGACGAGCCATTGCATGTAGCACACTTTCCCGTCGGGTCCGGTCGCGATCCAGCAAGTGGGAAGGTCGTCCGCCAATAGTCGGCGCTGGTTGAGACGCCCCCAGGCGGCTTGCTGGTCGAGGCCGGCGGCCGGGGCGAGAAACGCGAGGTCGTCCTGGGGGCCGAGCGGGCGCATGGTGAGCGGGATCTTGGGATTCGGGGGAGTGAAGGGCACGCGCAGATCGCGCCGCAGTCCGAACGATAGCGAGCGCGAGTAAGCGCGAATGCGTACGGCACGCCACACCCTGCGGCCGTTGCCGCTGCGGAGCAGCCCGAACGCGTCGCGGACTCGCTGCCACGAGCGTCGCCGCCGCCCTTTTCCCATGGCCAACAGCCCCGCCAGCGCACCGGTGACGAGTGCCCCGGCGATCCGTGGCAGCGGCAATCGCAGGCCCATGACGCAACGCTACCGCCGGTGCAGTCTCCAAGTCATCGGTCACAATAGCGACCGAAAACTTCCATCCATCTTTCGAGTTAGTCCGCGTCGCCATGCGCTGCTAAGCCGCCATTCACCACTTCGACCGATTGTACCTGTCCCGGCCGATTTTAAGCTTGATGGGTGCGAATCTGCTCGTCCACCGGGAGCCCCTGACCACATGCGCGACGCACTGAAATCCCATCTCGTGACCGAGAATCCCGGTCCCGCGAAATTGCAGGGCCGGACCGCCGTCCACTTGGACGGCCAGGCAGCCGAACGGCAGCGCAGCGTGCGCGCCCTCAAGTCATCCGAGATTCGCTATCGCCGCCTGTTCGAGACCTCGCCGTACGGGATCCTCGTCCTGGACGCCGAGACCGGCGTCGTGACGGACGCCAATCCCGTCGTGTGCCGGCTGCTCGGATATGCGCTGGCTGAAGTCCTGGACCATCCCCTGTGGAGCATCGCGGCGTTCAAGAACGCGGCCGCCACCAAGAATCAGTTTCGGGAGCTCCAACACCGGGACCGCGTGCAGTACGACGATCTGCCCCTCGAGACCAAGGACGGGCAGATCAGGCATGTAGAGCTCGTGAGCACGCTGTTCCTCGCCGATGGCAAGCCCTTCGTGCAGTGCAGCGTTCGTGACGTCACCGACCGCCTCAAGCGCGAGGAGGAACAGGGTGCGCGCCAGGAGCAAGCGGACCTCACCGCCGCGCGCAGCGTGCTGTATGCCCGGGATCAGGCGACGCATGATGACGTAACGGGGATGGTCAATCCCTCCTACCTCGAGGAGAGCCTGCCGCGCGAGCTGCATCGCGCCCAGCGGGCGAATGTCCCGTTGACCCTCACGCGGCTCGATCTCGATCGCTTTCAAGGGCTCACCGATGCCTTCGGGCGTGACGCCGGTGATGCCATGCTGCGCGAAGTGGGGCGCGTGATACGGGAGCATCTACGCAAGAGCGACATGGCGTGCCGCTCCGGGAGCGCGGAGTTCGTGCTGGTGCTCCCGGAGTCTTCGTCTCAAGCCACGGTGGACCGGGTGGAGCAGATCCGTACGGCGCTAAAAGATCTGGAGCTCCACCATGGCGACAAGCTGTTGAATGGTCTGACCGTATCGGCAGGTATTGCCACGGCCGGTGTGCACGGCACCACGACGCGCGAGCTGCTGCGCGCGGCCCAGACCGCAGTGACCGCTGCCCACGAGGGCGGGGGCGACCGCGTCGTGCTTCACCACAGCGAGGAGAACCGGTAACATGCGCAGACTTTCGAAACGCCTGCTGTTCGTCACCACCGCGCTCGTCTTCATGGCGTGCAACGAAAAGACGACTCCTATCAAGACGCTGCTCGACGACCCCGGCCGCTTCGACGGCAAGACGGTCCGCATCGCGGGCGAGGTGCAGGGATCCGTGGGCGCGCTGGGCTACGGCGCCTACCAGATCAAGGACGGGACCGGCACCCTGTCCGTCGTCACTGAGGGCGGCGGCGCGCCTACACGGGGAGCACGGGTGGGCGTCGAAGGCACGTTCCGGGCCGCGTACACGCTCGGCAACCAGAGCACCGCCGTGCTCGTCGAAAAGCGTCGCTTCACGCAGTGACCGAGCGATCATGAGCTGCTCGGCCAGGTCCCTGTTGTCCAGTAGATTCCGATCCATCATCGAGCCGCACTCCGCTCCACGCTATTCACGGACAAGGACCAATCATGGCCCCGAAGAGCGCCCCCAAACGCAAGCAGCCGCCCGCGGCTGCGGCACCTCGCTCCACCGCCGACGCGCTCATCACGCGCGAACGGTTGATCGAGTTGCTCAACGAGGACCTGGAGCGGGAGTACCAGGCGATCATCGCCTACGTCGTCTATTCGCAGGTGATCAAGGGCGCCGCGTTCATGACGATTGCGCGAGAGCTGGAGACGCACGCAAAGCAGGAGCTGGACCACGCGCTCGTCATCGCCAAGCAAATCGACTACCTCGGCGGCACACCGGTCGTGACGCCCAAACCGGTAAAACTGGCGCCGCAGGCAGAGGCCTTGATTCGCTTCGACCTGCAGAACGAGACCGAGACAATCCGGGAATACCGCGATCGCGTGCGGCAGTGCGAGGCGCTCGGCGAATTCGCCATGGCCGAGCACATCCGCGAGATCCTGAAGGTCGAACAGGAGCATCAGATCGATCTGGCCACGGCGCTCGGCGAGGACCCGCCCGACATGACCGAAGCCAAATAGGGCAATCGTGCATGCTTTTCGTTCTCGATAACTACGATTCATTTACCTACAACCTCGTCCAATACCTGGGCGAGCTGGGCGAGCAGCCGGTCGTGTATCGCAACGATGCGCTGAGCGTTGCCGACGTGCTCGCTCTCAAGCCCACCGCCGCCGTGCTGTCCCCCGGGCCCAAGACGCCCGCGGAAGCCGGGATTCTGGTGCCGTTGGTGCGCGCGCTGGCGGGCAAGGTGCCGATCCTGGGGGTGTGCCTCGGCCATCAGGCGATCGGGGCGGCGTTCGGCGCGAAGATCGTCCGGGCGCCGCGGCTGATGCACGGTAAGACCTGTCCTGTCGTCCATACCGACGATGAACTGTTCGACGGAATTCCGAGCCCCTTTACGGCGATGCGCTACCACTCCCTCGCCGTCGATCCCAAATCCCTCCCGCCCGAGCTCGTGGTCACGGCGATGAGCGCGGACCGGGGCGGGCCCGGCGAGGACGCCGAGATCATGGCCATGAAGCACCGCGATCACCCGACCTACGGGGTGCAGTTCCATCCCGAATCGATCGGCACGGAGCACGGCAAGCGGGTGCTCGAAAACTTCCTGCGCGTCGTGCGGGCGTCGGGAGCGCTCGTATGATCCAGGCGCTGCTGTTGATCGCCGCCGCGGTCATGGGAGCCACGCAACGGGCGCTGCCCCCACTGTCCGCGGAAGAGCTCGTGGCCGAGCGGATCCGCATCCGCATCGAAGCGGGCGGCGGCGAACCGTTGTACGAAGGCGCGGCGCTGGGAGGCTTCTACGCGCGGCGCTTCTTCCGGTCGGCATGGAGCAATGAGCAAGGCCCCAATCGCCTGGCCGACGACCTCGTCGCTGCCATCGGCCGCGCCGATCTCGAGGGGTTGAGGCCGGAGGAGTACCATCTCGCCGGCATCCGCGCGCTGCTCGCGGTCGTGCGAACCGACGCCTCCAACGGCCGGAATACGGATCCGGACCGGTTGGCGGAGCTCGATCTCCTACTGACCGATGCGTTCCTGCTCTACGGATCGCATCTCCTCGCGGGACGGGTGGATCCCGAGACGTTGCACCCGCGGTGGGAGGCCAATCGCCGCGGGGCAGATCTTGCGACGGTGCTGCACGACGCCCTCGACTCGCGCAACGTCGCGCGGGCGCTGCAGCGCCTCGCCCCGACCCAGGAGGGCTATCGGTGGCTGCGCGAGGCGCTCGCGCGCGAGCAGGCCGTGGCGGAGAGCGGCGGCTGGCCCACGCTGCCCGACGGGCCCGTCTTGAAACGCGGCGACCGGGCACCAGCCGTCGCCTTGCTACGCGAGCGGCTGCGCCTCGAGGGCGACCTGCGGCCGGGCGGGAAGGTTCAAGATGCGGAGGCGTTTGACGCCACGCTCGAGCGGGCGCTGCAGCGGTTTCAACAGCGCCACGGTCTCGAGGCTGACGGCACCGTGAGCCCCCCGACGCGCGCCGAGCTCAACGTGAGCGCCGCGGCCCGGGCGGAACAGTTGCGGCTGAACCTCGAGCGCTGGCGCTGGCTGCCGAAGGAGCTGGGGCGGCGGCGCATCATCGTCAACATCGCGGCCTACGAGCTCGAAGTGATCGAAGATGAAGAAGTGGTGCTGTCGATGCGGGTGGTCGTGGGCATGCAGTACAAGCGTACGCCGGTGTTCAGCGACACGATGCGCTACATCGTGCTCAATCCCAACTGGCACGTCCCGCGCTCGATCGCCGTCGAAGAGCTGATTCCCAAGGTTCAGTCCGATCCCTCATATCTCGAGCGGTTCGGGATGCGCGTGCTGACGACAGGACCCGATCCTCAGGAAGTGGATCCGGGCACTGTCGATTGGGCCTCGGTGAGGGCGGACAGCTTTCCCTATCGCTTCCGTCAAGACCCGGGTCAGTCGAATGCATTGGGGCGGATCAAATTCATGTTTCCCAATCCGTACGATGTCTATCTCCACGACACACCCTCGCGCGGATTGTTCGACCGTGCGCAGCGGGACTTCAGCCATGGGTGCATCCGGATCGAGAAGCCGATCGATCTCGCCGTCTATCTGATGCGGAAGGACAGCCGCTGGAAGAGGGAAGCCATCGAGGCGGCGCTCGACGAAGGCACGGAGCGCACCGTGTACCTGCCGCGGCCCATCCCGATTCATCTGCTGTATTGGACCGCCTGGGCCGACGAGAACGGCACGATCCAATTCCGCTCGGACATCCACGGTCTGGATCAGCCGCTGACTGAGGCCCTTCAGGCGCCGGTGCCTACGAAAGAGCAGACGAACAGGTAGTAATCCCTTGGCCTGGCGGGATTAACCCGCTATGGTCAGAGGGTGATGTTTTCCAGCTTCTCCTACATAGCCCTGGCTCTCGGTACGGCGGGCGCGGTCACTCCCACACCGCGCACCGCCAGCACGGGCGCGTTCGCGGTGCGCTACCGCAGCCTCGTCTCGCGCGGTCCCGTAAGCGCGCTGACGGTGCTTCCGGGAGAAACCGTCACCCTCGAAACAATCGACCCAGGTGCTCCCTCAGGATCCGAAGCGCGGTCTGCCGCCGGCAGCCTCACGCGGCTGGGAGATGGGCGCTGGACCTGGACCGCCCCAAACGTACCCGGCTTCTATCCGATCCACGTGGTGGCCTCTGACCAGCGCGACTCCGTCACGATCCAGGCGTTCGTGCTCGTGCCCTACGACCAGATGAAGGGCGAGTACATCAATGGGTATCGGATCGGCCGCTATCCCAGCCGGGCGCTTCATGGCCTCGCCATTTACCGCCCGCCGGCAGGTTTCGTCGAAGTCACGCGGGAAAACGAGGACGCCCTGGTTTCGCCGCATTTCCGGCTCAAGCAGTTCCTGTGCAAGCAGCCCGGCGGCTATCCCAAGTACGTCGTCCTGAACGAGCAGCTCCTACAGAAGCTCGAGTACTTGCTCGAGCTCGCGAACACCTCAGGCTACACGGCCTCCACGTTTTACGTCATGAGTGGCTTCCGGACGCCGGCGTACAATCGCTCGCTCGGCAACGTGCCCTACAGCCGCCACACCTGGGGCTCTGCCGCTGACATCTTCATCGACGAAAACCACGACGGCCGGATGGATGACCTCAACGGCGATGGCCGGAGCGACATCCGGGACGCCGAAGTCCTGTACCGCCTGTTCGACGCGGCGACGGATGAGCCCGAGCTCCACGGACTGATCGGTGGGATGGGGAAGTACCGGCCCACTGCCGCGCACGGACCGTTTGTCCACATCGACGTAAGAGACCGTAAGGCAAGGTGGTAGAGGCCTAGACTCCGCGGCACAGATTTTGTATCTTCCTCCGTGCCCGTCCTTGGCGTGATTCCTGCACGGCTGGGCTCCAGCCGGCTCCCCCGCAAGCCCCTCCTGCCTCTGGCAGGCGAACCCCTCATCCTCGTTGTTACCCGTCGCATCGCCGAGCTCCACGTGTGCGATCGACTGGTGGTGGCCACGGATGCGCGGGAGATCGCCGCCGTGGTCCAGGATGCCGGCTTCGAGGCGGTGCTGACGTCGCCCGATCATGAATCGGGCACCGAGCGCGTCGCTGAAGTCGTTGCCAACGCCTCCTTTAGCGCCTTCAACTTCATTCTCAACGTGCAGGGCGACGAACCGTTCGTCGCTCCGGCCGCGGTGCGCGGAGCGCTGGCCTGCCTGGAGCGAGGCGATCCGCTCGGCACCGCCGCTGGTTCGCTCGATCCTGCGCTCGCCGACGATCCCAGCCGGGTCAAAGTCGTCGTGGATACGCGCGGGCGGGCGCTGTACTTCTCCCGCGCGCCGATCCCGTACGACCGGGAAGGGACCGGAGCCGTGGTCTATCACCAGCACGTGGGCGTGTACGCCTACACGCGCGAAGCGTTGGAGCGTTGGGTGCGGCTGCCGCCTGTTCCCGAAGAGCGCTGGGAACGGCTGGAGCAGCTGCGGCCGCTGTTGCACGGCATCCCGATGGGGGTGACCCTGTTCAATGGACCAGCGGCGCCGGGCATCGATACGCCTGCCGACCTGGCGTGGGCTGAAGCGGAGATCACCCGCCATCTGAAGGAGGTGAGTCCGTGAGCTCGACGAAATACATCTTCGTGACGGGCGGTGTGGTGAGCTCGCTCGGGAAGGGCATCGCCGCCGCGTCGCTCGGCCGCCTGCTCGCCGAGCGGGGACTGAAGGTCACGATCCAAAAATTCGACCCTTACATCAACGTCGATCCCGGCACGATGTCGCCGTTCCAGCACGGCGAGGTATACGTGACCGATGACGGCGCCGAAACCGATCTCGACCTGGGGCACTACGAGCGCTTCATCGACCGCTCGTTGTCGCAGGTCAACAACGTCACGACCGGGCGAATCTACCTGTCCGTGATCACCAAGGAGCGCCGCGGCGAATACCTCGGCTCGACGGTGCAGGTGATTCCGCACATCACCGACGAAATCAAAAGCGCCATCCGCCGCCTGGCGCCCGATCACGACGTGGTCATCACCGAAATCGGCGGGACCGTGGGCGATATCGAATCACTGCCGTTCCTCGAGGCGATCCGCCAGTTCCGCCAGGAAGTGGGCCGCGACAACACGCTGTTCATCCACCTCACGCTGGTGCCGTTCATCGCCGCGACCGCCGAGCTCAAGACCAAGCCGACGCAACACTCGGTCCGCGAGCTGATGCAGATCGGGATCCAGCCCGACATCCTCGTGTGCCGCACCGAGCGGCCGCTGTCCGAAGAGCTGAAACGCAAGATCGCGCAGTTCTGCAACGTCGACTTCGGCTGTGTGGTGGAGAGCCCGGACGTGAAGTCGATCTACGAGATCCCGCTCAAGCTGCACGAGCAGGGACTCGACAAGGAGGTCTGCACGCGGCTCCACCTCGAGACGAAGGAGCCCGACCTCCGCGCCTGGGCAGCCATGGTAGACAAGATCCTGCGTCCGCCGCAGCAGGTGAAGATCGCCGTCGTGGGCAAGTACACGGAGCTCGCCGACAGCTACAAGAGCATCCACGAAGCGTTGGTGCACGGCGGGATCGCGAACGAGGCCGGAGTGAAGATCGACTGGATCGCGTCCGACCGCTTCACCAATCAGGAGACGACGGGCGAGCTGCTGGCCGGGTATGACGCGCTGCTCGTGCCGGGCGGCTTTGGCGTGCGGGGCGTCGAAGGCATGCTCGAGGCCATCCGTTGGGTGCGCGAGCACAAGGTGCCGTTCTTCGGCATCTGCCTCGGCCTGCAGACGGCGATCATCGAATTCGCCCGTAACGTCTGCAAGATTCCGGACACGAACTCGAGCGAGTTCGAGCCCGAGTGCGAGAACCCGGTGATCGCCCTGATGCGATCCCAGGAAGGGATTCAAGAGATGGGCGGGACGATGCGGCTCGGCGCTTACCCTTGCCGGCTGCGGCCCGGGTCGCGCGTGGCGCAGGCGTACAACGCCGCCGAGGTGAGCGAACGCCACCGGCACCGCTACGAGGTGTCGAACGCCTACCGCGACGTGCTCGCCGAGTATGGCATGCGCTGCTCGGGACTGTCGCCCGACGGCTCGCTGGTCGAGATGATCGAGCTCCCGGATCATCCCTGGTTCATCGGCTGCCAGTTCCACCCCGAGCTCAAATCGCGGCCCATGCGCCCGCACCCGCTGTTCGCCGGGTTCGTGGGCGCCGCGTTGGATCACCGGAAGCGGCAGCCCCGCGCCGACAGCGCCGCCGGGACCTCGCGCGCGCTCGCCGAGCTCACCGACTGACATGGCCCAGCGGTTCGGCGGGGGGGCCGCCCCGTTTCTCATCGCGGGGCCGTGCGTCGTCGAAACCGACGACCTCAACGTGCGCGTCGGTGAGGCGCTGGCCGAGGTTGCGGTCAAGCTCGGCATCGTCGTCATCTACAAGGCCTCGTACGACAAGGCCAACCGCTCGCGGCTGAAGGCGCCGCGCGGGCCCGGCCTCGAAGCCGGCCTGCGCGCGCTCGAGAAGGTCCGCGCCGCCACCGGGCTTCCGATCCTCACCGACGTCCACCAGCCAGACCAGGTCACCGCCGCTGCGCGCGTCGCGGATGTGCTGCAGATCCCCGCATTCCTCTGTCGCCAGACCGACCTGCTCGTGGCCGCGGGGAAGGCTGGCCGGCCTGTGAACATCAAGAAGGGCCAGTGGATGGCCCCCGAGGATATGCGGGGCGCCGTCGAGAAAGTCCGCGCCGGCGGAGCGCCGGAAGTCGCGGTGACGGAGCGGGGCACGTTCTTCGGCTACGGCGACCTGGTGGTGGACATGCGCAGCTTCCCACGGTTGCGCGCGGCCTGCAACGCGCCCGTGATCTTCGATGCCACGCATTCGGTCCAGCAGCCGGGGCAGGGCGCCGACGGCTCGAGTGGCGGCCAGCGTGCGTTCATTCCGCCGCTCCTGTATGCCGCCGCGGCCGCCGGGGCTGACGGCTTCTTCATCGAGACGCACCCCGACCCATCCCGCGCACCCTCCGACGGCCCCAACATGGTGCCGCTCGATCAGCTCGCCGGGATCGTGGGCCTCGCCGTCGACATCTGGCAGCGCGCCCGAGGGGGGGAGACCGTCCGTGCGTGAAGTCGCTTCTGCTGCCCAGCAGCTCGTCGATCGCGGCAAACGCGTGCTCGCCCTGGAGGCCGCTGCCGTGCAGCGCCTCGCCGACACGTTGGGGCCGGCGTTCGGCCGCGCGATCGACATCCTCGCCCAGGCCAAGGGCCGCGTCATCGTCTCGGGCGTCGGCAAATCGGGACTGATCGCCCGCAAGATCGCGGCGACCTTCACGTCGACGGGCACACCGGCCACGTTCCTGCATCCGGTGGACTCGCTGCACGGCGACCTCGGGATCGTGAGCCGGGACGACGTGGCGATCGTGCTCTCGAAGAGCGGCGCGTCCGACGAGCTGTTCGGCCTCGTCAACCAGCTCAAGCGCCTGGGCGTACCGCTCATCGCCCTCACCGGCGAAGCCGACTCGCCGCTCGGCCGCCAGGCGACCGTCGTCCTCGACGCGTCCGTAGTCGATGAAGCTTGTCCCGAAACCCTGGCGCCCACGGCCAGCACCACCGTCGCGCTCGCCCTCGGCGACGCCCTCGCCGTGACGTTGCTCGAGGTGAAAGGGTTCCGCCGCGAAGACTTCGCCGCCCTCCACCCGGGCGGTGCGTTGGGCCGCAAGCTGCTGCTGCGCGTCGCGGACGTGATGCTCACCCAGGACCTTCCCACCCTCACGCCCGACCGCCCGATGCGTGAGTGCGTGGTGCTGCTTGCCGAGAAGCGCGGCACCGTGGTCGTCGTGGATCGGAATGGCAAGGGTACGCTCGCGGGCGTCGTCACGGCTGGAGATCTCACGCGCCTGATGGAGCGCACGGACAACTTTCTCGACATACCCGTCGGCGATGTCATGACGAAGACACCGAAGGTTGCGACACCCGAGGACCTCGCCGGCGCGGCGGTGAGTGTCATGGAACGCCACGGTATCATGGCGCTGCCGGTGCTCGACGGGGGAAAGCAGGTGGTGGGGATCGTGCATCTGCATGACTTGATGAAAGCGGGTGCCGTGTGAGCTCGAACAGATTCGGGTCTCGGCTAACCCCGGGGCGCCGCCCCGGGGTCAGCCGCGGTCTCCTGCTGCTCCTCGTCGCTGCCTGCAAGAGCGGCACGCCCGTGACGGCGACCCAGGCTGCCCTGGACAGCGCCGACCAGGTGCTGATCGGCATGACCCACTATGTGACGGAAGCGGGCGTGCAGCGTGCCCGGGTCCGCGCGGACACCGCGTATTTTTTTTCCGGCACGCAGCGGGCCGAGCTCCGCAATCTCCACGTGACGTTCTACGACGCGATCGGCATCGCGACCTCGACGCTCACCGCCCGGGAGGGGACGCATCACTGGCGCACGGGCGACATGGAGGCGCGCGGCAACGTGGTCGTCGTTCGCAACAAGGACGGCGGCACGATGCGGACCGAGGCGATGAATTACAACCAGGCGCGCAATGAAGTGACCTCCGACAAGGCCTTCGTGTTCGACGCGCCGGACCGGCACATCGAAGGTGAAGGGTTCACGTCGGACCCCGAGTTCAAAAACGTCACCGCCAAGCATCCACGGGGCACGGGCGGACAGTTCATCCTTCCGAATCAATGATGCCGACCGCGTCCCTCCTCGTCGTTGCGCTGCTACTGCAGCAGGGAGCCCCGCCCGATACGGCCGGGGGGCGGCCCTGCCGAGTCGCCATCGATTCGATGGGACACTACCACGAAATCACGGATGCGGCCGGGCTGAAGACGTTGCACGGCGGCGGCGGCGTGCTGGCGCATTGTGATGGAACGAACAGCACGATCTCGGCCGATAGCTTCGCGCACTACACGGCGCTGGGGCGGCTCGACCTCATCGGCCGCGTGCGGATCCGCGATACCGGGCTCGCACTAGACGCGAACTACGCATCCTACTTTCTCCGCGACGAGCGGCTCGAGGCGCACAACAGAGTCGTGGCCGTGAACCGGCGCACAGGCTCCGTGCTGCGCGGACCGAATCTCCGGTATTGGCGCGCCGCCAAGGGCATTCGCGATACGGTCGAGATGTACGCCACGTCCCGTCCCACGGTCGAGTATCGTGCGGAGGGCGGCGACTCGGCCGAGCCCTACATCATCGTCGCCGACCGGATCCGCTTCAAAGGGGACGACCGCATGTGGGGGGGCGGGAAAGTCACCGTGGACCGCAGCGACTTTGTGTCGCGCTCCGATTCGATGCTCCTCGATCAGATCCAGGGGTTCGGCGTCCTCGTCGGCAGCCCCAGCGTCGAGGGGAGAGGGCGTCCGGGAACAGGCGCGAAAGGTTACAGGCTCGTGGGCACGCGGATCGAGCTGGCACTGGAGCAGCGCGAGGTGCGCCTCGTGAAGGCCCTGGGACACGGGAAGGCCACCGGCGCCGACTGGGTCCTGACCGCTGACACCATTCATCTGGTCGTCGCAGACCGGATGCTGCAGCAGACGTTTGCGTGGGGAGATTCCACACGCCCCAACGCCGTGTCCACGCTCAACACCATTCAGGCGGATTCGCTGGCGATCGACTCGCCGGGCGAGGTGCTGACGGAAACGCGGGCATTCGGCCACGCGCTCTCCACCGCCAAGCGGGACTCGACCAGCCACGCGGCCGACACCGACTGGATCAGCGGCGATACCCTCACGGCGCACTTCGCGCAGGAACAGGACTCCGCCGGCCACGAGCAATCCCGCCTGCGGCAGGTCCTCGCTCGCGGCTCGGCGCGCGCGCTGACGCACAATTACAACACCCGCGATTCCACTGCCGGGCCGGCGATCAACTACTCCCGCGGCGCACAGATCGCGGTCGCGATGAAGCGCGACCGGATCGAGCGTGTCGTGGTGGCCGGCAAGGCGGACGGCGTCAATCTCGAGCCCCGGCCCGCCGTGGCGGCCGACAGCACCCGTACGGCGACGCCCCCCCCCGTGGCCCCACCCCCTCCGCCGATCCCATGACGGCCTCTCCTCCCGAGCGGTTTACCGAGCTGTTCGCCACGCGCGACTCGTCGCTCGCGCTCGCGGCAGCCGCGCTCGCGCGCATCGCTGACGACCAGGGCCGCGCCACGTTTGGCGACCTTGCCGTCGCGTACCGGGAGGAATTCCTCAAGCTGCGCGCGGACACCAAGGGCGCGAAGCTGCCCGACGCCGGCCACCTCTCGGTGGACGATGCGCGCGCGTATCTCGCAACATCGGTGCTGCCGCGGCTGGCCATGCTCAAGGTGCTCGTGCTGCCGATCGGTTCCCTGTGGGGCGAGGCGCCGGTCGCCTTCGCGCCAGACGTGTGGGCGAGCATGCCCCCCGCGCGTGACGCGGCCGCGCGCCGCTTCCTGGAGCTCGCCGAGCAGACCGTCTCCCGCAGCGAAGCAGTGAGCGGGGAGCACCCGGTGGTGCGGGGGGGAAGCCGGCTCGAGGCGCAGAACCTGGTCAAGGCGTATAAAGGCCGCCGGGTCGTCAACAACGTCTCCGTCGAACTCGCCCAGGGCGAGATCGTGGGCCTGCTGGGGCCGAACGGGGCGGGGAAGACCACGACGTTTTACATGATCACCGGGCTGATCCGGCCCGAAGAGGGCAAGATCCGGCTCGATGGCCGGGAGATCACGACGCTCCCGATGTACCAGCGCGCACGCGCCGGCATCGGCTACCTGGCGCAGGAACCCTCGGTGTTTCGCAAGCTCAGCGTCGAGGAGAATGTGCTGGCCATTCTCGAGACGCAGAACATCGACGAGGAGGAGCGGAAGCGGCGCCTGGAGTCTCTGCTCGACGAACTGGCGATCAAACACCTGCGCCAACAGAAGGCGTATCAGCTCTCCGGCGGCGAGCGGCGGCGGCTCGAGATCACGCGCGCGCTCGTGACCGAACCCAAGTTCCTGCTCCTCGACGAGCCGTTTGCGGGCGTCGATCCGATCGCCGTACACGACATCCAGACCATCGTCGCCGGCCTGCGGCATCGCGGCATCGGCGTCCTCATCACCGACCACAACGTGGAGCAGACGCTGGATATCGTTGATCGGGCCTACATCATGTTCGAAGGCCGGGTACAGGTCGCCGGCACGGTCCGCCAGCTCGTGTTCGACGACCGCGTGGCCGACCTCTACCTCGGCCCCACCCTCACCGCGCGGCTGCGCTCGCGCTTGTCACCCGCGGCATGAAGACCGGCCTGCACCAGCACGCGGCCCTCCGCCAGGACCTGCGGATCAATCCACGCCTCTATCAGGCGATGGACCTCCTGTATATGCCGCTGCTCGACCTGGAGCAGCACCTCAAGCAAGAGCTGTTGGGCAACCCGTTCCTCGAGCTGATCGAGCCCGAGGAAGAAGTCCAAGCGACCGCCGCCGAGCAGCAGCAGAACAAGCCCGAGAAAGACAAGCCCGCCGAGGACGAGCCCGATTGGGAGAACATCCTGCTTGCCGACCGCACCGAGCACAGCGTGCCCAGCGGCACGTACAGCGACGCGCGGGAATACGTCGAGCCGGTGACGGTCGAGAGCAAGGACCTGATCGATTACCTGCGCGAGCAGACCCAGATGCTCGACTTGACGCCGCGGCAACAGCTGTTGGCGGAAGAATTCCTCGGTAACATCGGGGAGGACGGCTACCTGCAGGCGGATCTCGAGCGCATCACCAAGGGCGCCAACCAGCTGCTCGAAGAGTACGAGGCCGAGTCGGAGAGCGACCTGAACGTCGTGCCCTTCACGATGGCCGAGACGGAGGAGATGCTCCGCGTCATCCAGCAGCTCGATCCCCCGGGAACGGGGGCGCGCAACCTGCGCGAGTGCCTGCTGGTGCAGCTCGAGAATCTGAAGCGGACCGACTCGCTGGTGTACCGCCTCGTGAAGGATGCGTTCGACGATCTCATCGCCCACCGCTGGAGCGACCTGGGCAAGCGCTTTGGCCTCGCCCCCGACGAGGTGCAGCGCGCCGCCGACGAGCTCGCCCGGCTGGATCCCAAGCCCGGCTTGCAGCACTCGGCCAGCAATGACGCGTACATCATTCCCGACTTGATCGTCGAGAAAATCGACGATAAGTACCACGTCTTCTTGAACGACAGCGGGCTGCCGCGGCTGCGCATTTCCAAGACGTACCAGGAGATCGCCCGCGACAAGAAGAAATACGACACCGAAAGCAAGGAGTTCATCAATCAGCGGCTGAACAGCGCCCATTGGATGATTCAGGCGATCGAGCAGCGCCGCCAGACGATGCTCAAGGTGATGAACTTCATCGTGGACCGGCAGCGGGACTTTTTCGAGAAGGGCATCGATCACCTGAAGCCGCTCACGCTGCGCGAGGTGGCGGACGTCATCAGCATGCACGAGAGCACCGTGAGCCGGGTCACGAACGAGAAGTACGTGCAGACGCCCCGCGGCCTGCTGCCGCTGAAATTCTTCTTCTCGAGCGGCCTCTCGACCACGACCGGAGAGGACGCCAGTGCCCGGTCGATCAAATCGCAGATTCAGAAGCTCGTGGACGACGAGCCCGAGAAGGCGCCGCTCACGGACCAGCAGATCGTGGAGATGTTCGAGCGCAAAGGGGTGAAGATCGCCCGGCGCACCGTCGCCAAATACCGCGATCAGCTCGGCATTTTGCCGGCCCGGATGCGCAAGCGCCTGTGAGCCTCGCCAGCCCGTCTTCGGTCCCCGAGGTCAGCGTGCTCGTGCCCGCGAAGGACGAGGCGGAGAACCTCCCCGAGTTCGTGCGCTTGACCCGTGAGGCGCTGCTGCCGCTGCCCTACGCGTGCGAGGTGGTGATCGTCAACGACGGCAGCCACGACGGGACGGCGCGGGTACTCGAGGAGCTCGCTGCCAAGCACGCCTTCGTTCGCATCGTCACCCACCGGACCCAGCGGGGCATCGCGGACGCGCTCAAGTCGGCCGCCGACGCAGCGCGCGGCCGCGTGCTAGTCTTCTATCCCGCGGACCTGCAGTATCTGCCGGCCGAGATCCCCGGTCTCGTCGCGCCCATTCTGGCAGGGCAGGCGGACATCGTTACCGGGGCCAAGCAGGGCCAATACGAAAAGCGGTTCGTCTCCAGCGTGTACAACGCCCTGTGCCGCTGGCTCTTCGGGGTGCGCGTCACCGACCTGAACTCCGTAAAAGCCTACCGCCGCGAGGTGATGGAGGCGCTGCCCACCCGCCCGGATTGGCACCGCTTCATGGTCGTGATCGCCGCGGCGCAGGGATTCCGCCTCGCCGAGCGCCCGGTACCGCTCCACCCGCGGCGTGCGGGGACCTCGAAGTTCGGGATCGGGCGGATCCCGGTGGGGGTTCTCGATCTCCTGTCGGTCTGGTTCCAGCTGCGCTTCGGCCGCAAGCCGATGATGTTCTTCGGCTTCGCGGGCGCGCTGCTATTTCTGCTGGGAGTGCTCGTCGGCGCCGTGTCGCTCTACCTGCGATTCGGTCCGCCACACGTGGGCTTCCGGCCCCTCCTCGACCTGATCATGGTCCTGGTGATTTCCGGCGTGGTGCTGTTCGGCTTCGGCTTCGTGGGCGAAATGCTGGCGGGGATGAGGGAAGAGCTGCGGACGTTGGAGCGGGAGGTGGAGCGGTTGAGAGAGAAGAACGGGCGCTAGCCCTCCCGCGATCGGGCAAGACTGCGATACACCGCATCCCATCGAGCGGTTATCGCGTCCCAGTTGAACCGCTCGGCGAGACGCTCGCGGCCCGCTTCGCCGAGCCGTCGAGCCAGGGCCGGATCGCTCAGCACTCGCTCCAGCGCGGACGCGAGCGCCGTCTCATCCCCCGGTGGTACGAGCAGACCCGTTTCCCCATCCGCGACGATGTCCACGATGCCGCCGATCCGGCTCGCAATCACGGGGACCGCGTAATTCATCGCCTCGAGTAGCACGACCCCCAAGCCTTCCGTATCGCCGCGCGCATCCAGCACCGACGGCAATACGAAGACGTCCGCGGCCGCGTACGCGCGGCGCAGCTCGGCATCGGAGATCTTCCCCCGAAACACGACGCGGTCGGCGACGCCGCGGCTGTGCGCGAGGGCTTCCAGTCGCGGGCGCTCGGGGCCGTCGCCGACCACCTCCAGCCGCAGGGACCGCTCGCGCAGACGTGCCACCGCTTCGATGAGGTGCGTGACGCCCTTGCGCTCCACCAGCCGGCCGACGAAGAGCACCGTGGGCACGCCCCCCCCCCCCGCCGTTCGGGTCCGTGATTCCGGAGCGGGCAGGGCGGCGGTGTAGGGAATGACATCGACCGGCACGTCCACCAGCTCCTGCAGCTCCGCAGCCGTGTACGACGAGATCGCCACGACGCGAGCGGACCGGCGCGCGGCCCACGCGATGAACCGCTTGAGCGGTTTGAGCGCGCTCTTTACCCAGCGCAGCTCGACGCCGTAAAACGTCGTGACGATCGGTGTGGGGCGCGCACGGCGCGCGCGCTGGGCCGCCCACCCGAAAAGCGCCAGGGGCAGCGGCCAGTGCACGTGGATCACGTCGTACGACCGGCGGCGGGCCAGACGCCAGATCGCGATCATCCCGGCGCTGACGAACCAGAACGGCATCAGGCGATAGAGCAGGGACCGCCGCATCCGGTCCGGCGCCGTCTCCTCGTGGGTCAGGTTTTCCCAGCGGCGGAAGAAGTACCGGAAGCGATGGACGGGGATTCCCGCGAAGACCTGGTCGCCAGCACCCTTGTACGCCGAGGTGAACACCTCGACCTCGTGGCCCGCGGCCCGCAGGCGCTGCAGCAGCTCCACCAGCCACGGGGTGATGACGTCGTCGGGAGTGCGAGGGAACGCCGTCACCACGTGAAGAATGCGCATGGGGGTGATACTATAACCCTTCTCCATGCCTGCCGGGGCAACTATCTTTCCGTCCGCGTCGACCACAACTACGCGACTCATAAGGACTTCGAAAGATGGCTGAACGGATTGCGACGTCGTCTCCCGCGCTCACCAAGTTCTACAGCGAACGGGCCAATTGGCGGAATTCGGGCGAGGAGCGGATGCGCTTCCGCAAGCACATGCAGCTGGCACAGGTACGCCCTGGCAGCGCGGTGCTCGACATCGGCTCGCGCAACGGCGACCTCCGCAAGTACCTGCCGCGGGACGTGAAGTATCAGGGACTCGACATCGCCCCTGAGTTCGCCGCTCCGGATATCATGATTCACGATATCACGTCGGGGCTCCCGTTTCCCGACGCCTCGTTCGATTACGTCTTCATGGTAGAGGTCCTCGAACACACGCCCACCGCGTACAATACGGCGGGCGAAATCCATCGAGTTCTGCGGCCCGGGGGCGTGTGGATGGTCTCCGTGCCTAATCCCTATCACGTGAAGGAGGTCATCTGGAATCTCTTCCACGTCGCGGACAAGCAGGGGCACATCTACAGCTGGACCCGGCAGACGATCAGCCGGCTGGGAGAGATGAACGGCCTCCGGCTGGTGGATTGGGGCGGCACGTACTTCTATCCGCCAATTCCCGCGCCGTGGTGGATGCTCGCGCGCTCCGTCGCCTACAAGTTCGTCAAGGACTAACCCCCCGCATCGGGTGACCAACACGCGGCGGTGGCTCTGGGCAATCCAGGGGGCCGTCGCCCTGGTCGTTGTTGTGCTCGTCGCACGGACGGTGCAGCGGAACTGGACGGAGTTCCGCTCGCTGCACGTGAATCTCGACGTGCAACCCGGCTGGCTGGCGCTGGCCACGCTTGCGGTGTTCCTCACGTACGCGTTCTATATCGAGTCATGGCGGCGGCTCCTGGCCGGGTGGGCGCAACGAATCCCGTTCGGCGTCGCGGCACGCGTCTGGAGCCTGTCGAATCTCGGACGCTACGTTCCCGGCAAGATCTGGAGCGTCACGGGGCTGGTCGTACTGGCGCAGCGTGCGGGCGTGCGCGGCGGCGCCGCTGCCGCCTCCGCCGTCGCTTTCCAAGCACTCGTCCTCGGCACCGGAGTGGCGGTCGTCGCGGCTGCCACGCCGCAGGCAACGTCGGCGTTGCGGCTCGTCGCCGGCTTCGGGCTCGCGCTGGCATCGCTCGGCGTCCTGGTGTGGGGACCCACGGCCCGGTGGCTGGGCCGGTTGATGAGCACGGCGAGCCCCCTCACGCCGCTGCCGCTGTCGGCGGTGGCACTCGCGGGAGCACTGATGTTCCTGGGATGGTTGACCTACGGCGTCGCGTTCTGGCTGTTCGTCCGCGGCTTGCTCCCGGACACGCACCTCACCTATGCCGCTGCAGCCGGCGCCTTCACTCTCAGCTACATTCTGGGCACTTTAGCGCTGTTCGCACCCGGGGGCATCGGCGTCCGCGAGCTCGTCATGATCAGCCTGCTCACGCCGGCCCTCGGCAGCGGTGGGGCGGTGGCGGTGAGTGTGGGCTCGCGCGTATTGCTCACGGTCACAGAAGCCGGCGCGGCGCTGCTCGCCATCGTGCTAGTGCGCCACTCGCCACCGGAGAGGCCTTCTGAGTCGCCCTAACAACGCTCCCGCGGTAACGCCCTACACACCGTACGTCCCGGCCCATCCCACGCTCGCCGCGACGGGGTTGCTGACGCTCTGGATCGCGATCCTCAGCTTGCCCATGCTGCAGGGGAAATGGCTGGCCGGACCGTGGAGCGACCAGGTCACAGCCGGGCTGCCCTTCCGGGGCTGGGGCGCCGAGTGGTGGCGCCGTCTGGGACACGTTCCGCTGTGGAATCCCGAGATCTTTGCAGGCATGCCCTACGTGGGCGCGCTCGGCACCGGCGACGTCCTTTACCCGACGGCGTTTCTCCGCCTCGTGCTGCCGACCGCCACAGTCATCAACATCGGTTTCTTCGTTCACTACGTTCTGGCCGGTCTGTTCACCTACCTGCTGCTGCGGCGGCTCCAGGTGTCATGGGCCGGCGCGGTCGTCGGCGGGATCGCGTATCAACTCTCGGGCGTCGTCGCTTCGTATGTCCAGCCGGGACACGACGGCAAGCTCGTCGTCACGGCGCTGCTACCGCTCGTGCTGCTCGGGCTCGTGATGGGGATGCGCGATCGCCGCCTCTCCGGGTACGGCCTGACCGCGCTCGGCGTGGGCCTCAGCATACTCAGCCAGCACGTCCAGGTCACCTACTACATGCTGATTGCGGCGGGACTGTTCGCCCTGTTTCTCGCCTTCGGCACAGCTTCGACGGCCGCGCCCGCGGATCGCTTCAGTCGCTTGGGGCTGGCGCTGGCCGCGGTCGCGCTCGGGTTTGGGATCGCGGCGGTGCAGCTCTTCCCGGCGTTCGTCCATATCCCGCTGTCATCGCGCGCGGGCGGGTATCAAGGCGGCTTCGCCGGGGCGACGAGCTACGCGATTCCCTGGATGCACCTCCCCGAGTTCTTCCTCAAGAACTTCGTGGGCCAGGGCACGGCGTACTGGGGATCGAACCCGATCAAGCTGCACTCCGAATACCTTGGACTGCCCGTCGTCGCGCTGGCGGTGCTGGGCGCCGGGGCAGGGAAGGACGCGAGGCTGCGGCTCTGGCTCGGCGGCATCGGGCTGCTGTTCCTCCTGATCGGCCTGGGCAGTGGCACGCCGTTCTACCGTCTTTGGTGGACGGTCATGCCGTACGTCAAGCAGATGCGCGCACCCGGGATGGCATTCTTCGTCGTCGCGTTCATCGTCTCGTGTTTCGCCGCCTTTGGTGTGGAGCGGCTGGAACGGCGCAGCGACGAGGCCAAGTGCAACATGCACGTCCGCGTCTGGTTCATCGCCGCCGCGGTGCTGGCCCTGCTGGCCGCCGCCGGCGTCTTCGGCAACATGGCGGTCGCCATCAGTCACGCCCAGTCGGTCGCGAAAGCCGACATCACCTTCGGCGCGGTCACGAGCGCCGCGGCACTCGCGGCCGTCGCGGCCCTGGCCTGGGCCGGGCTGCGGGGCCGGCTGACGCCCGCGCGCTGGACCGTCCTACTGGCCCTCGTGGTCGGCGCCGATCTCTGGCTCAACGCAAAACCGTTTTGGACGTACAGCACGACCGATCGCGATCTCTTTCGCCCCGATCCCGTCACCGAGCACATCAGAGCGGCTGCGCCCGCGGCGCCTACTCGAGCCCTCGACCTCGGCCCATTCCTCGGCTCACACCATGCCGTGTATCCGGGCGCAGTCTTGATGGCGCTGGACGTACCTCAGCTCCTAGGCGAGCACGGTGTCGAGATCCGCTACTTCGACGACGTGATGGGCGGGCGCGGGGAGTGGCGCAATCTGGCGAACCTGCACCTCTGGGACCTGTTCGCCGTGCGGTGGGTGATCGTTCCCGCGCTCGCACAAGGTCTCGACTCCATCCCGGGCTTTACCCGGGTGCTGCGGGACGCGATGACTTCCTCGGGCACGCCGGCACACCTCTTTGAGCGGAGCACGCCTGCGCCGTACGCGCGGGTCGTGCCGGCCGCGGTGACGCTCGATTCGGCGCAGATCGTGACGACGCTGGTGGATCCCCGCATGGCGTACGACCGCGTGGTGCTGCTCGACGCGCGCGTAGGCAACACCGTCCCTCCGCTCGAGCAGCTGCCGGCTCCGAGTGCCGCGCGCGCCACGGTGACGCAATGGGAACCGGGCCGCATGACCATTACGCTCGATCCGTCTCCGACGACGCCGTCGTACCTGCTCGTAGCCGAGAACTGGTATCCTGATTGGCGCGCCACTGTAAACGGGGCGCCGGCACCGGTCCTGCGAGGAGACTGGACACTCATCACGGTGCCGCTGCAGGCGGGAGCGAATCGCGTGGAGCTTGCCTTCAGCAGCGGGGCATATGGGCGCGGCAAGATCGTCACGCTCGTTTCGTTGCTCCTGGTCGTTGCCGTCTGGGTGGCGCCCGCGATCGCCCGGAGACGCCGGCGTGCCTGAGCGCGCGCTGGTGGTCATCCCGACCTACAACGAGGCGGTGAATCTCCCCCAGATCGCGCCCCAGGTGCTGGCGCAGGATCCGCGGCTCGAGATACTCGTCGTGGACGACAATTCACCTGACGGCACGGGCGTGATTGCCGACGAGCTCGCCCGCACCAATCCCCGGGTCCACACGATCCATCGAGAGGGAAAGCTGGGGCTGGGCACCGCCTACATCACCGGCTTCAAGTGGGCGCTCGAGCGGGGATACGACTACGTCTTCGAGATGGATGCCGACTTCTCGCACGACCCGGCGCACCTCACCGACTTTCTCAAGGCCATTACGGATGCCGACCTCGTCCTGGGGTCGCGCTACCTGCAGGGGAGGGTGACGGTCGTCAATTGGCCGATGGGCCGTCTCGTGCTATCGTACTTAGCCAACATCTACGCCCGTTGGGTGACCGGCCTCAGGATCTGGGACCTGACAGGTGGGTTCAAGTGCTTTCGCAGGCGCGTGCTCGAAGCGATTGACCTGTCCCAGGTCGTCTCCAACGGGTACGCTTTCCAAATCGAGATGAGCGTTCGCGCATGGCGAAAAGGGTTCAAGCTCCGGGAAATTCCGATCGTGTTCGTCGACCGGACCGAGGGGCAGAGCAAGATGAATCGGGCCATCGTCCGCGAGGCGGTGTGGAAGGTGCCGCGCCTCCGGCTCATGGCCTGGTTCGGCCGCATCTAACCGGCCTGCACGTCTACAAGATGACGGGATCGGGGAACGATTTCGTCATGGTGGACGCGCGCGTGTCCGCGCCGGCCGACTGGTCGCCCGAAGACATGCAGATCGTCTGCGCCCGCGGCACCGGAGTGGGCGCGGATGGCGTCGTGTTCGTCGGCCCGGGCTCTCGGCCCGGCACGGCCCGCATGATCTACTACAATGCCGACGGTTCCCACGCCGCCATGTGCGGAAACGCGGCCCTGTGCAGCACCACCCTCGCCGTGCACTTGAGCCTGGCATCGCCGGATGGCATGGATCTCGAGACTGACGCCGGCACCTATCGTAGCCGGGTGACGGAGCCGGGCCGGGCCGAGCTCCATCTCGCTGCGGTAGAGCCGCCCGCACCGGTCGGGGGCCTGGCATTGGTCCCAGGGGAGCTGCAGGCAGCCCTGGGGCAGGTGGGCGTGCCCCATCTCGTGGTGCTGCTCGACGAGGTAGACGCCGTGAACCTCATGCGGCGCGGTGCCGCGCTGCGGTTCGACCCGGCGCTCGCGCCGGATGGCGCGAACATCAACTTTATCTCTCCCGGCGAACAGGGGGTATGGCGGATGCGGACGTACGAGCGTGGCGTCGAGGCCGAGACGCTAGCCTGCGGGACGGGCGCGGTCGCCGCGGCGTGTGCGATCCAGGAATGGGGATTGGGACGCCTACCCATCAACATCCAGACCCGCAGCGGGCGCTTGCTTGGGATCAAGGCGGCCAAGGCTGGGAGCGGCCGCTATGACGATGTCTGGCTTGCTGGGGAGGGGCGGATTGTGTTCAGGGGTGTGATTACTTGAGGGGCTTGTCCACATTCACACACCGCTCAACTTAACATAACATCTATTATACGAAGTTGACTGCCGTCATAGTGCACCTTTGGTGAGCTCACCCAGGCGCACCTTCGCCTCGGTCGCCGTCCCCTCTTTCGGGAAGTCCTTCACGATCCGCCGGTAGGTTGCAATCGCCTTCGTGCTCTCGCTAGCGATCGTCCACGCCCGTCCGGCATCCGACAGCAACTGCACCTTCAGGAAGTCCATACGGGCCTCCTCGGCCCCCTTTTCATAGGCCTCCGCGGCTTCTCTGGGTCGGGCCATGTTCTCATAGGCAGCACCCAGGAGGCCGTACGCCTGCGCGCGGAACGCCTTTCCCGCGCCTGGGGCGAAGTCCCGCAGCACCTCGACCGCCTGCTGGGGTTGCCCCTGCAGCAGCCGCACCTGCGCCAGCAGCAGTCGCCCCTCCTGGGCTGCATTGGTACCGGAATAGTTCTCGACGATGCGGGCCAACTCGCTGGCGGCGAGCGGCAGATTCTTGTTCTCGAATGCGAAGCGCGCCCCCTGAAGCTCCCGGCTCGCGATCTCCTCGCTGCGGCGATTGGACGACAGCGTCCACACGAACAACACGAGCGCCACCACGAGGACCGCACCTATCCACGTTGCGGCTTGCTTGTGGGCCTTGATCCACGCCAACAGCCGCTCGGAGGCCGGCTCAACCTGGAGCCTCGCCGGGTTGCTCCCGCCCACTGGTGTTGCCGTCTGCGTCGCCATGCGTGTGAGTTTCCTCTGAAATCGTGCTCGTCCGCGGTCCGAATCCCCAGTGCCCCTGGGGTGACTCGAACACCCGGCCAACGGTTTAGGAAACCGCTGCTCTATCCACCTGAGCTACAGGGGCGTAAGCCGCGAAATGTACGCGAGTTACGTGTAGTGCAGCAAGGCCTCGACGCGCCTCCCTTGCAGGCGCTGGCGGCCCTTCAAGTTGTCGAGCTCGATGAGGAAGCTGAACCCCACGACGGCGCCACCGGTGCCGCCCACGAGCTGCGCCGCGGCGTTTGCCGTGCCTCCCGTAGCCAGTACGTCGTCCACGATGAGCACACGATCCCCGGGCTGCACGGCGTCGTGGTGCATCTCCAGCGCATCGGTCCCGTACTCGAGGGCGTACTCGACCCTCTCGGTGGCCGCCGGCAGTTTCCCCGGTTTCCGGATCGGGACCAGCCCTGCCCTGAGCGCCAGCGCGATCGGCGCTCCGAACAGGAATCCGCGCGACTCGATGGACACGACCCGCGAGATCCGCGCGTCCCGGTACGGCTCTGCCATCAGGGTGACAGCGCGCGCGAACAATTCCACGTCGAGCAGCACCGGCGTGACGTCCCGGAAAATGATCCCGGGCTTGGGGAAATTGCGCACGTCGCGAATGGCGCGCTTCAGGTCGTCGAGTGTAGGCACCGGCCGGGGGCTCAAGTCTCGGAGTCACCTGATATCGAACGACGTAGGAACATCCAGTTCAACTGGAACGTGAAGGCGCTCCACGGCATCCACTCGCGCATGCGACGGGCCGCGGCTGATGTGTCGCTCCAGCGCATCGAGCGCCGCCTCGGCACCCTGCGAAACCACTTCAACCGTTCCGTCGGAAAGGTTGCGTACAAATCCCCGCAGGCCCAACCGATCGGCTTCACGCCCGACAAACCACCTGAACCCCACCCCCTGCACCAGGCCGCGCACGATCCAGCGGCGCGCGGTCACAGGGCCTTACGGCGCCGGCGCAGAACGTACACGAGCACCACGACGGCGGCGAGCGGAATCAGGGCCAGGAGGGCCCACGTGACATAGCGGTGGATCTCCTCGTTGCGCAAAACGCCCTCATGCTGACCGAGGAAATAGCCAATCCAGGTGAGAATCGCACACCAAACCAGCGCGCCGATGGCCGTATACGTGATGAACTTGGGCAGCGGCAAGCGATGCAGGCCTGCCGGGATCGAGATGAGGTGCCGGATGACGGGGAATAAACGCCCAATGAGCGTGCTGATCTCTCCATGCTGCGCGAAGAACCGTTCCGAACGCTGCAAGTTCTTCTCGCTGAGAAGCACGTACTTGCCGTAGCGCTGGATCAGCGGCCGCCCGATCCATTGGGCGCCGTAATAGTTGGCCAACGCCCCAATGACGCTGCCCAGCACCCCGCACGCCAGCACCACGAAGAAGTTCATCTCGCCTTTGGCCGCCCAGTACCCCGCCGGGGGCATCACCAGCTCGCTCGGCACCGGCAGGATTGACGATTCCATCGCCATCAACCCGACGATTCCGGGATAGCCGAGCGCGAGCAGCGTGTGTAGCAGCCAGTCGATGAAGCGTTCAACCATCGAAGCCGTGCTCCCCCACCAGGGGGACGAACCGCGCCTCGCCCAACGGCGTCGCTCGGATGCCGTTCTCGTCACGCCGGACCAGGGTCAGGGTCTGGGCGCCTTTTGCGCCCAGCGGAATGATCATCCGTCCCTGCGGCGCCAGCTGCTCGACGAGTGGCGGCGGAACCTCCGGGCCCCCAGCCGCGACGAGGATCGCATCGTACGGGGCGTACGCGCTCCAGCCCAATGTCCCGTCTCCAACGAGCAGGGAAACATTCGGCACGCCGGCGGCTTTGAGGGCCGCCTGGGCGGTTTCGGCCAAGCCGCGCATGCGCTCGATGCTGAAGACTTGCTCGGCGAGCGCGGCGAGTAGCGCGGTCTGATAACCGGAGCCGGTGCCGATCTCGAGGACACGTTCCTTCCCCTTGAGGGCGAGCGTTTCGAGGTAGCGAGCCTGGGTAAACGGTTGGGAAATCGTCTGGCCCGTCCCGATCGGCAGCGCGGCGTCCTCATACGCCCGGTGGCGCACCGCCTGGGGCACAAACAGATGTCGCGGCGTGGCAGCGAACGCCCGCAGTACGGCGAGATCGCGAATGCCCTGGGCGCGCAGCTGCTCGACAAGCCGCGCGCGGTACCCGCCGTAGCCGTCGTGGCTCCCACTCATTTGCCCAGATTCCACTTCCGCACCACCTCCAGCAGCTTGTAATTGGTCATGTCCACGTGCAGCGGCGTCACGGAGATGTATCCGTCGCTCACCGCCTGGAAGTCGGAATCCGAGCCGCCCGACCAGGTCACGTGACCCCCGCCGATCCAGTGTATCTCGCGACCCCAGGGATCTTTCATCTTGGCGATTTCTTCATGAAACACGCGGCTGCCCAGGTTCGTGACCTTCACGCCTTTGACCTGATCGCCGGGGATCGGCGGCAGATTGATATTCAGCAGCGTCTCCCCCGGAAAGTTCTCGACCTTGACGAGCCGCTCGATGATCCGCTGCAGGCCCGGGCGATGGCTCTCCAGATGCTCGATGTCCGAACTGCCGTACGATACGGCGACGCTGGGGATGCCGGCGGCGAGCCCTTCCATCGCCGCGGCCACCGTGCCCGAGTAGAGGACGTCTTCCCCCATGTTGGGCCCATGATTTACGCCGGAGATGACCCAGTTGGGCCCGTCGGGCATGAGCACGCCCAGGGCGAGCATGACGCAATCGGTGGGCGTGCCGTCCACCTGGAAGGTGCCATCGGACCGCCGGTGCGCCCGCAGCGGGCGATGCAGCGTGAGCGAGTGGGACGTGCCGCTCTGTTCCCGATCCGGAGCGACCACGGTGACCTGCCCCACCGCCGCGCAGACGTCCGCGAGCAAGGCGATCCCCGGTGCGAGCACCCCGTCGTCGTTCGACACGAGAATGCGCAGGCGGCTGTCGTCGCTCATGCCGCTCCTGCCACGATCCGCCCTGCATGGCGCGCGAACACCCGCGCCAGGCGCCACGTGTCCGCCCAGGGGCGGAAGTGGCTGCGCGCGCCGTCGTAAACGGTGGGGATCGGTACGCACGTCACGCGGGTGCCTGCCGCGAGTGCGTCCAACAGAAAAGCCGTCTCGAAGGCGTAGCGCTCTTCCCGAGGCGCCACGCGGAGCGCGACCTCCCGGGTGAAGGCGCGAAACCCCGTCTGCGCGTCGCTCACGACCTGCCCGCCAATGCGCGTGGCCAGGCGGGCCGAAAGCCAATTGGTGCACCGCCGCCCGAAGGGCATCGGCGGCGCGCGGCGGCGCGCGCCCAGCACCAGATCCGCCCGACCCTCGGCGATCGGCGCGACCAGACGGGGGATCTCCTCCGGAGGATGCTGACCATCGGCATCGAGCGTGATGACGACGGCGGCCCCGTGGGTGATCGCTGCGTGAATGCCGTCGCGCAGGGCGGCTCCCTTGCCGAGGTTCGAATCGTGGCCCACCACGACGTCTCCGCTCGCGGCGGCGGAGACGGTGCCATCGCGCGAACCATCGTCGACGACGATGACATAGGCTGACGGCCATGCAGCCTGGACGCGTGCGACCACATCCGTGATAGTGGCCGCCGCTTCGTACGCGGGTATGACGACCGCGACCCGGAGCTCAGCGCGCACCAGGGGAGGCATTCGGCGGTGTGTGCCCTTCGAGGATGCCCAGGACCGACTTGAGCTCCGCACGGAGCTCCTTCACCGTTTCGGTGGCGAGGGCGCGGCGCGCCTCGGGCTTGAGCTCGCCTGAGCGCCGGTACTGCTCGATCTTCTGGCGCGCACCTTCAATCGTGTACTTCTCCGTGTACAGGAGGTGCTTCACCAGCATGATCAGCTCGATCTCACGGCGCTGATACACGCGATTGCCCGAGCGATTCTTGGCGGGATTCAGGAAGCGAAACTGGCTCTCCCAATACCGCAGCACGTGCGGCTTGAGATCGGTGAGCTGGCAGACCTCGCCGATCGAGAAGAACTCCTGCACGGGTTGCGTCGGGGACCCGGTGCTCATAGCTCTGCTTTGAGCTCCCGCTCCATCAGATCCGTGATCGCTTGCCGCGGCGCCTTGTTCTCGAAGAGGACGTTGGCCACTTCGCGCGCGATCGGCAGCTCGACGCCGTGCCGCTCGCCCAGCGCCACCGCCGTGCGGGCCGTGTTCACGCCTTCCACGACGGCCGGCTTTCCCGCGAGCGCCTGCTCCAGCGTCTGCCCCTGCCCCAGGGCGACTCCGAGGGCGCGATTGCGCGACAGGGCGCCTGTCGCTGTCAGAATCAGATCGCCCATTCCTGCTAGGCCGGCGAACGTCATCGGCTGCGCGCCGAGCTCCACGCCCAGGCGCGTGATCTCCGCGAGGCCCCGCGTGATCAGCGCCGCGCGTGTGTTGTAGCCCAGTCCCAACCCCTCGAGGATCCCGGCAGCGAGCGCGATCACGTTCTTGAGGGCGCCGCCCAGCTCGACGCCTACCACGTCGGTGTGCGAGTAGACGCGGAAGTAGCCAGTTGAAAACACGCGCTGCGCCCGCTGCGCGACCGTGTGATCGAGCGCCGCGGCGACCACGGCGGTCGGCTGCCCTTGGAACACTTCCATCGCGAACGACGGACCCGACAGCACGGCGACCGGCACGCCTCGCGGCAGCACCTCGCCCAGCACGCAGGATGGGCGCTCCAGCTTCTCCGGATCGAGTCCCTTGGAGACGCTCACGACGAGCGGCGCGGGACTCTGCAGTGCTGCTGCCGCCTGCGCCATCACCGGCCGCACGGCGTGCGACGGCGCCGCGGAGACGATGACCTCCGCGCCCCGCACGGCCTTGGCGAGGTCGCCCTCGGCGCGCAGCGCCGGCGCAAGGGACGCGCCCGGCAGGAACATCACGTTCACGTGTCGGCGGTTCACGCCCTCGACCACCTCGGGCTCGCGCGCCCACAGCGTGACCGTGTCGCCCTTGCGCACGAGCAGATCCGCGAGCGCCGTTCCCCAAGCACCGCCACCCACGACCGCGATCTTCATCGGTCGGACGGTCGGACCGTCGGACGCTCTGACGGGGCGACCCCTCGCGTACGGAACCGACTCTCGGTCCCGGCAACCAGTCGCGCGATGTTGCGCCGGTGCGCGAAGACGATCAGGAGGGCGAGCGCGACGCCGGCCCAGAAGACGTAGGGCGAGTCGGGAGCCGTGAGCCACACCCACGCGGGGACGCTGAGCGCGGCAATGATCGAGCTCAACGAGACGAATCCTGTGAGCCACAGGCACAACGCCCAAACGGGAAACGCGAGGACCAGCGCGAGTGGCGCGAGAGCGAGGAACATGCCGGCCGCCGTGGCCACGCCCTTCCCACCCCTGAACCGCACGTAGGGCGAGAACATGTGGCCCAGCACCGCCGCGACGCCGACGACGACCGGCAACCACGGGCGCTGCTCGGCGCCCCCCCCCCAGCGGGCGAACAAGAGCACGGGGATCGCCCCCTTCGCGATGTCGAACAGCGCAACCGGGATGGCGTACTTCCACCCCAGGATACGGTAGACGTTGGTCGCACCCAGGTTCTTCGAGCCGTGCTCGCGCAAGTCGATCCCCCGCCCCAGCTTGCCGGCGAGATAGCTGGTGGGTGTGGCGCCCAGCAGGTAGGCGGCGAGGATCCACAGGACGACGCTCAGCGGCGGCCTTTCTTGCGTCGAAACTTGATGGTCAGCGGCGCCCCGGTGAATTCCCATGCTTCCCGAAAGCCGTTGTGCAGATAGCGCGTGTACGATTCCGGGATCGCGTCCGGCCGGTTCGCGATGACGGCGAAGCGCGGCGGCGCGGTGCCCACCTGTGTCGCGTAGAACAGCCTGACCGATTCGCCCACGGGTTGCGGGGGCTGTTGGCGGGCGATCAACTCCTCGAGCACCCGGTTGACCTCCGCGGTGGGCACCCGCTTTTTGCGCTCCTCGGCCACCGTCAGGATCGCGTCGAGCAGTTTCGGGACACGCTGGCCGGTCTTGGCGGACACGTAGTAGAACGGGATAAACTCGAGGAAGGGCGCGCGCGCCTTGATGTCCCGCTCGCCGTACACCGCGGTGTTGGTCTCCTTCTCCTCGATCAGATCCCATTTGTTCACCGCGATAAGGACGCCCGCCCCTCTGTCCCAGGCGTCGTTCGCGATCTTGAGATCCTGCACGTGCATGCCGTCCTTGGCGTCCACGACCAGCATGCACACGTCGGCCCGCTCCATCGCGCGGCTGGTGCGCAGGACGGAGTAGAACTCGAGATCCTCCTCGACCCTGCTGCGCTTACGGAGTCCGGCGGTATCGACGAAGACGAGCGTCCGCCCGCCATACTCGAACGACGTGTCGATCGCGTCGCGCGTGGTCCCCGGCTCGTCGGCCACGACCAGGCGGTCCTGGCCGAGCAGCCGGTTTACCAGACTCGACTTGCCCACGTTCGGGCGGCCCACGACCGCCACGCGGATGGCCTCGTCGTCCGTGGCTTCCTCGGCCGCGGGAAGCATGCCCGCGACGCGGTCCAGGAGATCGCCGCTGTTCTTGCCGATGGCGGCCGAGACCGGGAATGGCTCCCCCAGCCCGAGCTCATAGAATCCCAGCTGTCGAGTCTCTAGGGGAAGGTCATCGCATTTGTTGGCGACCAACACCAGCGGCCGCTTCGCCTTGCGCAGATACTGCGCGATCTCGAGATCCATCGGGTGCACGCCTGCCTGGACGTCCACCACGAACAAGAGCACATCACTCTCGGCCACCGCCTGCTCCACCTGGGAGCGGATCGCGCGGTTCAGCGGGTCGGTGGAGCCCGGGATCAGTCCCCCCGTATCCACCAGCCAGAACCGGCGCCCGTTCCACTCGGCGGGCGCAAAGTGACGGTCGCGGGTGACGCCCGGCTGGGCGTCCACGATCGCTTCCCGCCGGCCGATGATCCGGTTGAACAACGTCGACTTGCCGACGTTGGGCCGGCCGATGATCGCGACGGTCGGTACGCTCACACTCCCACCTCTTCATTGACCAGCGCGTCTGCGAAATCGTACGACAGCTTCACCGGCATGGGCAGCTGCGACGCGACGTCATGGGCGTTCACGTCGTCCATGAAGAGCAGATCGTCATTCACGGCCTCGGCGGGCAGCAGCGCGAAATCCAAGTCGGACCGCCCCCGCAATGCGACGATCACGTCCTTCCCCGGCAGTAGGCCGGCGGTCGTGACCGATGATCCGAAGAGCGTGTTCTCGAGCGCCACGATCTCGAAGTGGGCACCCGTTGCGCTGGTCAGGTCGGCGACTACCTGCGGCAGCAGCGCTCCCATCGCGGTCCCGGTCACCACGCCGATCCGCTTGCCGCGCCAATCGGTGTCGGTCAGGTGCCCTCGCGCCGCTGCGATGCGAGTCTGCAGGTAGCGCACCGCCCCCACGCCGTTCTCGCGCTGCTCGAAGTCGCCGTACCATGCTGCCGGCGGCAGCGGGATATCGGCCTGCAAATAGAGGTCGTCGGCTCCGTAGCACCACGGCATCCCGCGCTCCGCCACCGCGCGGGTGGCGAATGCATCTACCGTGGCGAGAGCAGCCCGGCACTCATCCCACGTCGGCTGCCGCACGAGCGCGTGCTTGCTGAACTCGGTCAGCGCGACAGGCACGACGGAGACGGACAGGACTGGCGCGCCTAACCCGTTGAGGTCCGTGAGCGTGCGCTCGAGCTGCGGCCCGTCGTTGATACCGGGAACCAGCACGACCTGCGTGTGGAACGCGATGCCCCGCTCTCCGAACCAGCGGAGCTGCGGAATGACCTCCGGCGCCTCGGGGTTGCGTAGCAGCCAGCGGCGCACGACCGGATCGGTCGCGTGCACGGAGACGTAGAGCGGCGACAAGCGGTATTCGACGATGCGCTCGAGGTCCCAGGGTTTCAGGTTCGTGAGGGTCGCGAAGTTGCCGTAGCGGAACGAGAGCCGGTAATCATCGTCGCGGATGTAGAGGGCCTGCCGCATTCCCTGCGGGTTGCCGTCCACGAAGCAGAAGTCACAGTGGTTGGCGCAGCGACGGATGCGCGGGGCTTCAAGTGTGATGCCCATCGGGAGCCCTTCCGGGCGCTCCACGTCGTACTCCACCTCCTGCCCCGAAGGCAGCCGCGCCCGCAGGACGAACCGCTCGTCTGCGGTGAGGAACTCCCAGTCGAGAAAGTCCTCGAGGTCGCGGTCGTTGACCGCGAGCAGCTCGGTTCCGGGGGTGAGATCGAGGGCGGCACCCAAGCTGTCGGGAGCCACCGACTGTACGCGAATCACTGCTGGCCACCTAGAGGTTCAAGGAGTTTCTGAAGCTAACGACGCAACTTCAACAGCTAATATCGCTTAGGAGGGGCGGTAACGCCAGGCGACGAGCGCAGTCCCGGGAACGCGGATCTCGATGGGCCGTGAGCCTTGGGGCGGCAAGGGCGGGAGTTCGATGGTTTGAGAGACTTGGACATTGCCCATCGCGTCGAGAAACTCGAAGGTAAGCCGTTGGACGATCGAGGGCGTGGTCCCGGCGTTGCTGGCTGCGCCGGTGAGCGTGTAGCCGGCCGAGTCGCGCTGTAGCCCGTTGATCGCGATCTCGACCTGCAGGGCCCCGTCCGCGAGGTCTTTGTACTTCTGGGCGGAGTCGCGCCGGCCCCGGAGGTCCCATCCCGCCGCCAGCAGGCGCAGGGTCGTGCGATTCATCGGATCGATGTTGGCGAGGCGCTGGGCGACGGGCAGCAGATGCGCGCTGTCGCGCAGGGCCAGGTAGCCGTTGGCGAGGTCTACGAGCGCATCGCGGTCGTACGGCAGCTGCTCGATCCCCCGGGCGAGCAGCTTGGTTCCGACGGCAAAGACGTTCGCTCGCAGCGCACTCCTCCCCGCTTCGAAAGCCACTTCGGGGGCGAGCCGGCGGCTGGATGGATAGATCTTCTCAAACGCGGCCACCGCGTCGCCAGCACGGCCGCTCTGATAGTACAGGCTGGCAAGGCCGGGGACGGCGTCTGTCGCCTCGGGATAGGCCTCGAGATAGGACTGGAACGCACGGATCGCCGGATCGAAGGCTGCTTGGGCCGCGGCGCTGTCGGCGGCCACGGCCGACGCGCGAGCCGCCAGCGCGGCGCGCCGGTCCGCAGCGGCGCGCGCCCGCCCACTCGAATCCCGGCTGAACGCCTGCTGGTCGGCGGGGGCCAGGCGGGCCCCGCGGCCGCGCCGCGACGCGGACGATGCCTCGATGCGCGTGAGGATGACCGAGTCCGTCGCGAGCAGCCGCTGGATGGAGTCGCGGCTGAAGCGCGTGCGTTGCCAGCGCTGGGCCGCCGAATCAGCCTGCAGACGGCGCGCGGACAGCCGTGCCACCGTGCCGAGGGCGTCCTTCTTTTGCTCGGCGAACGCAGTGTCGTTCCCCGCGGCGGCCGCCGCCCGCCCCAGGAACACCGCGGACGAGTCGAGCTTATTCTCCGACGCGTAGATCTGGCCGAGCGTCAGAAACGCACGTGGGTGCCCGGGACGCAGCGCGGCCGCCTGCCGCAGCAGCAGCTTCGCGGAGTCGGGCCTGCTCTCCTGCCAGTTCCGCATCCCGGCGTTGATCACGTCCACCCACAGCCGCTCGCGGTAGCGGTCGATGTCCTGCTGGCATTGCGGCGCCAGGGCCACGGCCCGGCGAAACGCGCTGTCCGCGCCCGCCCCATCCCCCATTTCCACGTAGTAGCGGCCGAGGTAGTACCAGGCCCCGGGGTTTTGGCCCTGCCCGTCGTTGGTGATGGCGCGCGTCAGCACGTCGTTGGTCTGTTGCAGCATGCGGTCGCGGGTGATCGGCTTCTCGGCGGCCGTCTTGAGGTTCACGATGGCTGACGTCACCCGGAAATGCCCGGCCTTGACGTCGCAGGGAGGCTGCGGCGGCTCCCAGCCCTGGCCCTGAGCCACGAGGGGGGGAGGGGGAGGTGCCGCGGCGATGATGCAGGCGGCGAGGGCGAATACGCGTGGACGCGACGGCATCGTGTGATGAAGCGAGAGCGGGCGACGGGATTCGAACCCGTGACGTCCAGCTTGGGAAGCTGGCATTCTACCCCTGAATTACGCCCGCAAACTGGGCGGAATGTGCTCCCACATCCCGCCCGCTGTCAATCGCCTACCCCTTTCGATAGCGCCACGCCGCGATGCCGGGTCCGGTCGCCTTGATCTCGAATGCGTGACTCTGCGTCGGCGCGATGGCCGGCACGTCCACGGACTGGGTCGTGACCACGTCGCCTTTGAGGTTCACGAACTCGAACACCAGCTTGAACAGCGGCGCGGGCGTGGTCCGTAGATTCGCCACGACACCCTTGAGTGTGGCGCCCTGCTCGTCCGTATCGAACTGCGTGACCGTGACGTCCGCGAGCAGGGTCGAGTCGGCCATCCGCAGGTAGTGCAACGTCGAGTCCACGTGTCCCACCCGCTGATGCGCGAAGGCCAGGAGCCGCAGCGACTGCCGATTCATCGGATCGACGCTGACGAGCCGCTGCGCCGGCGCGAGCATCTTGGCCGAATCGTTCACGACCAAATACGCGTTGACCAGGTTGAAGAGCCCATCCCGGTAGTAGGGATTCAGCTTCACACCCGCCTCGAAGGCTTGCGCCGAAAGCCGGTATGCGTCGTTCGCGGCGGCGGCGTGCTCCCGCACCATGCGTGTCGTCACCGAGTCGCAGCGGGCGCGGATGCGAGCGGGGGTCAGGCGATTCGCCCGCGCTTCGGTCCGGCAGCTCGCCGCCGCCGCCGCGGTGTCCGGCTCGGGCGGCGCGCTTTGGAAGATCTCGACGCCGGCGCGGAACAGCGGCACCGCCCCCACCGAGTCCGCCTGCCCGATGATCCGCCGGTAGATCGCAAAGGCGCTGTCGCGCTTGCCGGTCTGCATGTACACGCTGCCGAGACTCGCCAGCACTTCGGCATCGTTCGGGTATAGCGTCAGATACTCCCGATACGTCGCTTCCGATTCGGGCCAGTGCTGCTGGCTGTGCTGGATGCGGGCCAGATTGTAGAGCGCGTCCTTGCGATCCTGGGCGTACTTCGGATCCTTGGCCGCGATATCGGCAGCGCGCCGGAAGTAAACGATCGCGGAGTCGGGATGGCCGCTGTTGAACAGCAACGTGGCGAGATACTTGAAGGCGCGCGGGTCGCTCTGGTCCATCGCGGCGGCGTTCCTGAAGGCCTTGATCGCCGAGTCTGGATTGTTCGCCTGCCACGCGGCGACACCGGCGTTGAATGTCGGCACCCACATCGCCTGGCGCCACGTGGTGATGTCCTGTTTGCACTCGGGCTTCAGGGCTTCCGCGCGAGTGAACGCGCTGTCCGCGCCGGGCAGGTCCTGCACCAGGAGGTAATAGCGACCGAGGTAATACCACGCCGCGGGGTTCTTTTCCTGGCTACCCGTCGTGAGGGCCTGGTTCAGCACGCGGTAGGCATCGCGCAGATCCTTCTGCTTCTGATCATCGAAACGCGTCTCGCTCGCACTCTTGAGGTAGAGCGCCCCGCTGTTCACGAGGAAGTGGCCCGGTTTGAGATCACACTTGGGGCCAATCCAGCGGCTCGACTGCGCAGCGGCCGGCCCCGCGAGCGCCAGCATACCGGTAACCACTAAGGCGGCTTGAATCCTGAACATGCGCACGTATCACTCCTTGGATTTCGCGACTAGGGCCTCGGCGTCGCGCTCGACAGCGCGCGCCACATCGATCGGTGGGCGGCCCAACGCTTGGGCCGCCGCCAACACATCCTCATACTCCGGCTTCACCCGCACCCTTCCCCCTTCACCCGTCTGCTCCAACACTTTCACGCGTACCGCCACGCCGTCCACCCGCACCGTCACCTGGCGGCGCGGCAGCGTCGCCCGCTCCGCCATCCAACGACGCACCCCGGCCGTCGTGCTGTGGCGGAACAACTCGGCCGTGACCGCGTCGGCCAACGACTCCGGCGCCATCACTTCCACGCGAAACCCCTGGCGCCCCTTCTTCATCTGGACGGGCCACGTCTGCACGTCCAGCGCTCCCGCGGCCACGAGCGCCTGCCGTAGCGGCTCGACGTACTCGGGACTCATGTCATCTACGTCGGTCGCGAGCAGCACCACCCGGGCCGCCTCCGCCGCCGCTTCCGCGACGAGAATACGCAGCGCGTTGGGATAGTGCTTGGAATCGCGCTGCCCGGCTCCCCACCCGCTCGCACCCATCCGCCACTTCTCCGGTGGAGCACCAGCGGACAGCACACGCAACAGCGCTGCACCCGTGGGCGTCGTGGCTTCGCCCTCCACCGGACCGCCCGCGGCGATCTCGAGGCCCTCGAGCAAGATCGCCGTCGCGGGAGCCGGAACGGGAAGGCGCCCATGCGCCGCCTCGATCCATCCCTGGCCCACCGCTACGGGCAGGTGGTACACCGCTTCAGCACCGAGCCGCTCAAATCCCTCGATCGCGCCGACGATGTCGAGCACGGCGTCCACCGCGCCAACTTCATGCAGGTGCACTTTCTCCGGCGCGACACCGTGCACCTTGCCCTCGGCCTCGCCCACGAGCTGGAACGCGCGGACCGCCCGTTCCTTCACCCAATCAGAGATCGGAGCGCGCTCCACGAGACGGACCAACTCGCCGACGTGACGGCCGTGGGGCTGATCTGGTATCGTGAACTCGACCTGCTTACAGGTGATGCCCGCGCGCCGCACGTCCCGAACCGCAACGCCCACACCACCTACCCCAAGCCGGGCCGGTAGCTCCTCGAGCCAGGCCACCGGAAGCCCGAGCGATAACAGGGCGCCCAAGGTCATGTCGCCGCTGATGCCGGCGGCCGGGTCAATAATGGCGATGCGCATGTGGCGAAGTCCCGGAATATAAACGGGTTAGGCTCGGTAGAGCCACCCGGCACCGGTATTGAACAGCACCACCCGTTCGTCAGCGTGGAGGAGACCCCTGCGCCTCAGCTCCACGGCGCCCGCCAAGGCCGCCCCGCCCTCGGGCGAGGCATCGATCCCCTCCACCGTCCGCAGCTCGACTGCGGCGGTCTGCAGGGCCTCGTCGCTCACGGCCACGGCACCGCCGCTGCTCTCCCGCAGTGCGCGGAGCATCAACCGGTCCCCCAGCGGGGCCGGCACGCGCAGACCCGCGGCGACCGTCGTCGGGTCTGGCCAGGGCGTGCAGCGATCAGCGCCCGCCTCGAACGCCCGGACGACGGGCGCGCACCCGCTCGCTTGTACAGTGAACATGCGGGGCAGCGTTCCGCGCACCCAGCCACTATCCCGTAACTCCTGGAAGGCCTTCCACATGCCAATCAGCCCCGTACCCCCACCCGTCGGGTACACAATCGCGTCCGGTAACGTCCAGCTGAGTTGCTCGGCCAGCTCGAGGCCCAACGTCTTTTTGCCTTCGATACGATAGGGCTCCCGCAGCGTCGAGACGTCCACCGCACCGGTGTCGGCGGCGAACTGTCGGGCTGCCTTGCCGCAATCGCCGATATGACCCTCGAGCAGGACGAGATCGGCTTTGAACGCACGAATCTGATCGAGAATCAGACGGGGGGTGGTGGCGGGCGCGTACACGCGGGCCTCGGCACCCGCTCGAGCCGCGTACGCGGCGAGCGCGACGCCCGCATTTCCCGCGGTAGGGATGACGAACTTGCTCGCCCTTGCCAGCACCGCACGGGTGACTGCCGCGGAGAGTCCCCGCGCCTTGAACGATCCGGTCGGATTCTTTCCCTCTTCCTTGACCCAGAGTTGCTCAAATCCGTGCCGGGCGCCGAGTCGCTTTACTCCAAGGAGCGGCGTCCCCCCCTCGCCGAGGGTGATGGGACGCTCACCCCAGGCAAGGGGCAGCCAGGAACCGTAGCGCCACATAGTCCAGCGCTCGCGTCGCAGGAGCGATTTCCCTTCCGGCTTGGGCAGCCAACCGTACCGGACTAGGTACGGCGATCCACAGACATCACACACGCCGGGCAAGCCGTCGGGATCGCGCGTGCGGACGGGCACGCATTCCGAGCACTCCAGGCTCCAGGTGCTCATGCGCGCTGGTGCAGCCGGTCGAGGACGCGGTCGGCCAGTTTCGTCGAAAAGCCGGGAAGGTCGGCGATCTCGGCGGGCGTGGCCGTGCGCACGCCCGCGAGCGACCCGAAGCGCTCCAGCAGCAGGCGACGGCGCGCCGGGCCGATGCCGGGAATACGGAGCAGCTCAGAGGTGATCGTGCGCTGCGTGCGTCGCTTGCGGCTGTAGCTGACCGCGAAACGGTGCGCCTCGTCGCGGGCGCGCTGCAGCAGCTTCAAGGACGGACTGCGCCGCGAGAGACGGAGCGGCTCAGTCTGCGCGGGCAGGAACACTTCCTCCTCACGCTTCGCCAGGCTTATGAACGGCAGTCCCTCCTGCCCCGCCGCCCGCGCCGCTCCGACGGCCGCGCTGAGTTGTCCCTTCCCGCCATCGATAACGATCAGATCAGGCAGAGGCTTCTCTTCCGCGACGCGCCGAGTGAGGAATCGCGTCACGACCTCCTGCACCGCGGCAAAGTCGTCAATTCCGGAGACGCTTTTGATCCGATACCGGCGGTACTCCGCTTTCCGGGGGCGGCCCCCTTCGAACCACACGAGCGAACCGACGGTGTCGCGTCCTTGATTCGTGGAGATGTCGATGCATACCATCGCCCGCGGGACCACCGCCAGGCCCAGATCGCGGCCCAATGCGAATACCGGATCGGCGGAGCGCTCGTCGATATCGAACGTCTCGATCTTGAGGCTGTCAAGCAGATGGCGCGCATTCTGATCGGCGAGCTCGGCGAGCTTGGCGGCCGTGCCCCGCTGCGGCACGACGAGGTCCACGCCGGGAGTGAGCTCGCGCAACGCCTCGAGGTCGGCCGGCGCGTAGGGCAGCACTACGCGCGCGGCGCGCTGCTCGAGCGGCAGGTAATACCCGACCAGAAACGCGCTGAGCACCTCTCCCTCCGGCGCGTGCTCCACATGCTCGAGAAACCGGTGCTCGCGGGCGATCAGCCGCCCGTCGCGGATCCGCAGAATCACCCCGCACGCATCGTCGCCGTCCCGCGCGATCCCGATCGCGTCGGCATCGCCGCCGCCGACCACCTCTACTGTCTGCGGCTGCTCCAGCTGATCGAGCCACTTCAACGCGTCCCGCAGCTGCGCGGCCCGCTCGAAGTCGAGCGCGACGCTGGCGTCGTGCATCCGCTCGCGCAATCGCGCCCGCACGTCGAGCGTCTTCCCCGAAAGGAACAGCACCACGTCGTCGATCATGCGGCGGTACTCTTCGACGCTCTGGTAGCCGACGCACGGAGCCTTGCACCGATCGATATGGAAATCGAGACAGGGCCGGTCGGGCGCATCGCCGGGAAGATTCCAGTGGCACGAGCGAACCGTGAAGATCCGGCGGATGATCTTGAGAGTCTGGCGCAGCGTCGCCACGTCGGTGTACGGCCCGAAGTAGCGCGCGCCCGGAATCGTCACGCGGCGGACCACGAGCACGCGCGGGAACGGCTCGGCCAACGTCACGGCGATCTGCGGATAACTCTTGTCGTCCCGCAGCCGGATGTTGAACCGGGGTTGATGCTCCTTGATCAGTGTGTTCTCGAGGAGCAACGCCTGCGCCTCGCTCGGCACGACGATTGTTTCGAGATCGGCGATCAGCCGAGCCAGCGCCTCGCGCTCGGGGCTGATCTGGTCGTCGGCGAAATAGCTGGGCACGCGCGACCGGAGGCTGCTGGCCTTGCCGACGTACAGAATCTCCCCGGCCGCGTCTTTCCAGAGGTAGACGCCGGGCCGGGCGGGAAGCGCTGTCAGTTGGCGGGCGAGCCGGTCAGAGATTGCCATGCGCGTAGTGCGTCGGGGTGGCGGAACGCCAGGGTGAGCGTGCCGTAAACCACCCCAAAGATACCCAGCACGGCAATGCCTCGCGGGATGGGCCGCCAGGCGGCGACGAAGTGGTCCGCTCCCATGGCGAGCGCGGCGGCGAGCAATCCAGCCACGACCACGAGACAAAATGTCCGCCAGTCGGCTGCCTGAAGGACGGTGCCCACACGGCGGTCCAGATCGCGCAGGTGGAGCACCGTGTTGAGCATGCCGCCGATCGACGAACCCAGTGCGATCCCCGCGGGCCCCAAGCGGCGCATCAGGAACCAGGAGAGCACTCCCGACACGACGAGCGACACGATGCCGATCCGCACCGGTGTGCGGGTGTCGCGCAGGGCGTAGAAACCGGAGGCGAACAGTTTTACCGTCGCCTGGCCCAGCAGTCCCACCCCGTAGGCGGCCAGGACGCCCCCAACGAGCATCGTATCGTCGGCATCGAACCGCCCGGTCTGGAACAGCGCGCCCACGATCGCGGGACCGAGGGCGGCGAACGCGAAGGCGGACGGCACGACGAAGAAGGCGATCCGCCGAAAGCCGACAGCGATGCGCGCCCGGATCTGATCGTTTGGCGCAGCCCCTGCGGCATCGCGGGCGAGATCCGGGAGTGAGACGGCGGCGACCGCGACCCCGAACAGGCTGATCGGCAGTACCTGAATGAGCTGGGCATAGCCGAGGCTGGCGAGACCACCCTCCCCCGTGAAGGAGCCGAGGAAGGTGTCCACGAGGCCCGACAACTGCGCCACGCCCGCGCCGATCACCAAGGGGGCCCAGGCGATGATCACCTGCCGCACACCCTCGGGCGCGAGGCTGGCGCGGATCGGAATGCCCTGCAGCAGCCGCCAGCAGGCGGGGAGCTGTACGGCGATCTGCAGCAGGCTCCCGGCGACGGTGCCCCACGCGAGCGCCAGCGCCAGGCGGTACAGCTGCTCCGCGGGCGGGAGATTCTGCCCCGTCAGCCAGCTGGCCGCGCCCACCATCGCCACGATCCCCGCGACGTTCCACAAAGCCGGCGCCGCATACGGCAGGAAGAAGCGGCGGTGGGTGTTGAGGATCCCGAGGCACCAGGCGGAGACGACCATCAGCCCGGTCATCGGGAAGAGGATGCGCACCAGGACCGTGGTGAGCTCACGCCGGGGTCCGTCGAAGCCCTGCGCGACGACGGCGGTGATTGCCGGCGCGAATGCGATGCCCACCAGGGCCAGCACGCCGCTGGCGAGCAGCAGCAGCCCCAGCACTGCACCGGCGAGGGCGCGAGCCGCCGGCTTATTCCGTTCATTCAGTCCCGCATAGACCGGAATGAACGAAGCCGAAAGCGTCCCTTCGCCGAGCAGGTTGCGGAGCGCGTTGGGGATGCGGAGGGCCGCGCGGAAGGCGTCCGCCGCTGCGCCGTTGCCGAAGTAGTGTGCGAATACCCGCTCGCGGACGAAGCCCAGGACGCGGGTGACCATGATGCCGGCCGCCACGCGTGCCGCGTGGCGCCCACTTCCCCCGCGCGCGCTATCCGCCACGGTCAGGAGTGGGATGTCGGAGGCGTTGGTTTCTTCCTGCGGGGATCTTCCAGCAGGCGCTGCACGAACTGAATCTCATCCCGCATGCCCGCCACGGAACGGCTCAGATCTTCGAGCTCGGTCTCGAGCAGCTCGACCTTGCGCTGCATGTCACGCAGCTCCGGGGCAGGCCCTTCCGCGCGCCCTTCCATGCGGCGCGCGACCGATTTCCCGAGCGGCGAGTCCACCAGGATCGCAGCGACCGGGATCAGCAAGGCGACGATGAGAATGATCGCGAGCACCCACATATAAGAACGGATTCTATGGAGCGCTGGCCCACCGCGCCACCTCGACGTCGATGGCGTCCACCAGGCCTGGCCCGTAGCGCGCCAGAAACGACGCCACGGTGAGCACGCGTTCCTGCGGCTTCCCACCCGGCGCGAGCGCGGCGCGCGCCCGCGCGAGCTGGCTCACGACCGTTTCGTTGGTGCGCTTGAGACTCGCCACGAGTTTCTTCTCGACCTCCTGGGCGCCCGCCAGGGCGGCGTTGCGCGCTGACTGCACAGTCCGTTCGAGTGTGGGGTCGAGCCGTTTGACCGCGTCGCCGATTTGGGCGAAGCGCGCCTCCACGTCGCCACGCAGCTGCGTGAGCATGTCCGCCACGTCTGCCGGCAGCGCTTCGCGCGCCACCCGCGCTTCGAGCGCGCCGGGCTTGCCGTCGAAGTCGCCCGGAGCCAGGCCGTGGCGCTCCAGCACCTTCTCCACTCGGGCCTCGACGATCAGTCCCGACCAGCGCGGCACGGGCGCCGGCTGCGTGACGTCGAGCCGGGCGAACACCGGGGCGGCATCGGGGAGATACGCCATCTCCCCGGGGCCGCCGAGGTAGGCGACCGTCGGAAACAGCGCCGCCTCGACGACCGGCCGCAATAGCACGTTGGGCGAGAGCCGCTCGGGCGTCTCGGCCGCCACGCGTTCCAAGTCCGCGCGCGTGAACCGTTCCCCGCTCCGCCGCGTCACAAACGCCGTTCCTTCGGCCCGGAGCCGGTCCCGCCCGGCCCGGCCCTCGACCAACACCGGCGTGAGCCCGTCGGGCAGGGTCACGTCCAAGCCGCGCAAGATCCAGGGTGCCGCCGCCCGCTTGGCCGTGCCATCGTGGGCCCTGAACACAGCGAGGCCGCGCTTGCTCAGCAGGCGATTCACTGCCTCGGCACCCGCGTCCGCCAGGTTCGTGTCTGGTTGGTAGGCCGACTCGAGCCAGGCCACGACATCCGCCTTGAACTCCGAATCGGGGAGTGCAGCGCCGAGCGCGTCGAACGCAGCACGGATCTCCGCTCCGCAGGGCTCGCGGAACAGCGGCAGGAGCGGCGCGTCAGCGGCGCGCTCGCGCAGCACGATCTTCACCGGTTCCCCGGCGCGGTTGAGCACCCACGCGTGATTTGCTTCGGCGAAGTCATGATCGTCGCCCGCCACCCAGAACACGGGCACGACGGGCACACCCCGCTCGCGCTCGAGCCGCTGGGCCAGCGCGATCACTGATAGGGCTTTGTATACGGTGTAGAGCGGGCCGGTGAAAAGCCCGGGCTGTTGTCCCGTCGTCACGGCGAGCACGTCGCCGCCGGCCAGCCGATCGCGCCCCGGCCCTGCCAACACGCCCGCGAGCACGTCGGCGCTCACCCGCCTGGGCTTGCCCGCGGGCGGCTTGGCGTCCGTCTTGGGGAGTGGCGTCGCCACGATGCGGCGCATCATGTCCGCACGCCCACGAGAATGACGCGCGGAGCGTCAGGTCCGGGCGGGCCTCCGTCATAGTCGCCGAACCTGGCCGCGACGGGGAGTCCCGCTTCGGCGAGCAGCGCCTCTAACTCATCCGGCCCGTACAGGCGCACGCGTTCTTGAAAGCTGCGACCCTCGTCCTGCAATTCGATCTCCTTGATGACGAACCGGCCGTCGGGTCCGATCCGGCGCGTGATGCGCACGTCCTCGCCGCTTTCCTCTCCAGTCGATCCCGACACATTCGCGGACTCGAGCGAGCGGCGGACCTGCTCGGCGTTCAGGTAATCGAGGACGAAGTGCCCTCCCCGCACCAGCGCCGCCGCCACTTGCCGCAACACCAAACGGTGCTCGGCGTCGTCTCGAAAGTAGCCGAATGAGGTGAACAGGTTGACAGCGAGCCGGAAACTCCCCGCCCGGAAGGGCAGTGCCCGCATGTCGCCCCGCACCAAGGCCGCGCGTGTCCGCTCGCGGGCGCGCCGTAGCATGGCGCGTGAGAGGTCGAATCCCACCACGCGGGCGCTCAACTGCTCCAGCTCCGCCGCGTGCCGCCCCGGGCCACAGGCGAGATCCAGAACCCGATCACCGGGCTGCCACGGCGCCACCCGCTGGATCAGTGCGACCGCGCGGCGCGCGTCCTCCTCGTCGCGGTGCGGGTACAGGGCGTGATACTCCTCCCCGAACCATTGCTCGAACCACTCGGTCATTCGCCGAAGATGTCCGCCGTAAACGTGAACACCTGCGTTCCCTGTTCCCGCCAGCTTCCGGCCGCCAGGCCCGCTTTGCTACAGGCCGCACGCAGGAATGCCTCTGGGCCGAATCCGTGCTCTGTCGCCACCTGTGGCAGGAGTATGCCCTGCGCGCGTCCGCGCCGCACCAGGAGGCCATCGCGCCCGATCACCAGGGATCCAGGCTCAACCGGTGCGACCCGCACCGGCTCCTCGAGGACGGAAATCTCGATCCGCAGCGCCGGCAACTCATCCGGCAACACGGGCGGGAACCGCGGGTCCGCGCGCGCAGCCGATACCGCCACTTGCCGCACGATCTCCCCCACCGGCCGGTCGCCGAGTACGTGTCCCACGCATCCCCGCAGCACGTGGCCTACCTCTTCCTCCAGGGTCACGAACGCGCCGTGGTGCAGCGCCGCTCCCGGCACCTCGGGCAGCTCCGGTGGCGCCCGTCCCGCGAGCGCCGCCTCGATGGCGCGGCGTGCCAATCCGAGCAGCGCGGCGCGATCCGCCGCGGTGAGGTCTCCTTCAGGGCCCGCGATGATACGGCTCTCCCCGGCGGATCGTATGCGCGCGATAGAGCTGCTCATACACGACGACCCGGGCCAGCTCGTGCGGCAGCGTGAGTGGGCCCAGGCTCCATGTCCGCTCGGCGCGCCGCAACATCTCCTCAGGCAACCCGTCCGCGCCGCCAATCGCGAACGTGACGTCCCGACCGTCCATCTCCCAGCGGCCGACGATCTCGGCGAGCTGCTGGGATGTCCACGATTCTCCCTGCCGCGACAACGCGATGAGGCGCGAGTCCTCTGGGATCCGCGCCTCCTTCACTTCCCGTTCTTCGATTTTCGCGTAGTGCTGGAGACGGCCCAGGTACTCGTCACACGCCGCCCGGAGCGCCGCGTTCTTCATGCGGCCCCCGCCCAGCGCGACGACGCGATAGCGCATCAGGCATACATCCCGCGCAGCCGGTGCATCGCCGCGACCCGGTCCACGGCGAGCATGTATGATGCGATGCGATTGGCCACCTTGTGCTTGCTGGCCATCGCCATCACTTCGGTGAACGAGCGGACCAAGATCGCTTCGAGCCGCCGGTTGACGGTGTCCTCGTCCCAGAAGTACCCGCCGCGATCCTGCACCCATTCGAAGTAACTCACCGTCACGCCGCCGGCATTTGCCAGGATGTCCGGGATGACGAAGACCCCCTTGTCTTCGAGGATCTTGTCGGCGGCGGCGCTGGTGGGGCCGTTCGCGCCTTCGCAGATGATCTTGGCTTTGATGTGGGGAGCGTTCTTGCGGGTGATGACGTTTTCAGTCGCGGCGGGCACGAGGACATCGCAGTCGACGACCAGCAGCTGGTCGTGCGGGATCGTGTCGGCCTTGGGGTAGCCCGCGAGCTGGCGCCGCTCCTTCACCCACCTGAGCAGGTCTTGCACATCGAGACCCTGGGGATTGTGCAGGGCGGTCGACTTGTCCGACACCGCGACGATCGTAGCTCCGGCCTTGGCCATCAGGTCACCCGAAACCGAGCCGACGTTGCCAAAACCCTGCACGGCGATGCGCGCGCCCTTGAGCGACATGCCCAGCTTCGCGAGCGCCTCGCGCGTCACGATCATGCAGCCCCGACCCGTCGCCTCGCGCCGTCCCAGGGAGCCACCCATCTCGACCGGCTTGCCCGTCACGACCGCCGTGACGGTGTGACGCTTGTGCATGGAGTAGGTGTCCATGATCCAGGCCATCACGCGCTCGTTCGTGTTCACATCCGGCGCCGGGACGTCGGAATCCGGGCCGAGCGTCTCGATGATGCTCGACGTATAGCGCCGGGTGACCCGCTCGAGCTCGGCCATGGACATGTTGCTCGGGTCGCAGACGACCCCGCCCTTGGAGCCGCCGAACGGGATGTTCACGAGCGCGCACTTCCAGGTCATCCAAGCGGCGAGGGCCTTCACCTCTTCGAGGGTGACGTTCAGATCGAACCGGATGCCGCCCTTCGCGGGCCCCCGGGACGTGTTGTAGAGCACGCGGTAGCCCGTGTAGACCTCGACTTCGCCGTTGTCGCGGACGATGGGCACCGACACGATGATCTGCTTTTCGGGATTGCGCAGCACCTTGTAGAGCCCGCGGTCCAGGTTCAGGAGCTTCGCCGCGTGGTCGAAGCGCTCCATCATGGCTTCGAATGGGTTCTCTTCCGCCAGGAACGTCTGTTTGTCCGGGCGGATGATTGCTGGTTCGCTCATAGGGGTCGTCGCAGCATCCCTTCCAGGACGCGTTCTACCGCGTCGCCGTTCAGTTCCCAGCGCAGTGCCAGCTCGGCCACGAGGGGTTCCGGCGCATCCGCCGGCCACCGGTCGCGGAGCTTCACCGCGTCCTTTTCGGTGACTACAACATAATCGGCGTCTTTGGCGGCCTGCGCGAGCCGGGCGACGTCACCCGGCGAATAGGGGTGATGGTCTTGATACGCCAAGAGTTGCACGATCGCCCCGGACGCGCGCACCTGCACGGCAAAGCTGGCGGGATCGGCGATCCCGGCCGCCACTATGACCCGCTTGCCGGTGAGGCCCGACAGCTCTTTGCGCCGCCCCGACTGGAGGCCCGCCAGTCCGTCCACCGCGAGATGCACGCTCGCCACCAGCGCGCGGGGCCACTGCGCCGCGAGCCGGGTGGCGAGACGGCGGGCGTCGTCGGGGGCGGCCCGACGGCGCGTCACCACGATCACGTCCGCGCGCGCCAGCGCCCCCCAGTCCTCGCGCCACGGGCCCGCGGGAAGCGGCCAGGCGACCGCGCGGGCGTTCTCCGCGCTGACCAGGGCCACATTCACGTCGCGCGCCACGTCGAGCCGTTGGTACGCGTCGTCGAGCACGAGAATCTGGGCTCCCGCCGCGCGGGCGCGCTCGGCGCCGGCGACCCGATCGGGATCGGGAACGACGATGGCGGTCGGCACCAAACGTTCGTGGACGCGGTGCTCGTCGCCCCCGTAGCCCCGCAGCAGAATCCCGGGTCTCAAACCACGCCGCGCGTAGAACGCCGCGACCCAGGCGGCGAACGGCGTCTTCCCCGCTCCGCCCACCGCGAGGTTACCGACGGCGACGGCCGGCAGCGGCAGGCGGTGCTGGCGCAGCCACCCGCGCCGGTACGCTGCCGCCCGCGCGACCATGACAGCGCGGTAGAGAAAGGCGAATGGCAACAGCAGTCCGCGCGCGATCCGCGCCGACGGCCGGCGGCTCCACCACAGCCAGTTCACCAGGGGGACGTTCACGCCGCGTCGGTGACCGCGCGGAGGGCGCTGGCCACCGCGTCCATGCCGCGCCGCAGGCCGTCCTTCCCCGGATCGACATGGATCGGCTGCCCGTAGGCGACGTCGATCATCGTGAACGGCTTGGGGATTCGCATGCGATCCCAGCTCTTCAAGCGCCAGGCTGCCCGCGGCCGCGCGCCGACGGGAATCAGCGGCACCCCGGCGTGCTGGGCCGCCGCCACGGCGCCCGGCTGCACCCGCTCCGCAGGGCCGCGCGGCCCGTCCGGCGTGATCGCCACCACGGCGCCCGCCTCCAGCGCGCGGACGACACCCAGCAGCCCCACTTCGCCGCCGCGCTGGGTGGAGCCTCGGACCGAGCGGTAGCCCCATCGCTCGCCCAGGTCCGCGAGGTAGCCCCCGTCACGGTGGCGGCTGATCAGCATGACGACGTCTTCCCGCCGGTGGAGATACAGCAACGGCAAGATGCTGTTGTGCCACAGCACGAAGACGAACGGGCGCCGCTCCGCGCGCAGCGCCCGTATGTGCTCGTCTCCGGTCACGCGATACCGCCACGTCGCGGCGAGCGCGTGCGCGAGCGTGGGCCCGACAGCCGCGGCGATCGGCTCCGCCCAGCGCAATTTCATTTCAGCAATCCCGCGGCGATGTCGGCTACGCGATCGGCGGCGCCGGGCGCACCCAGCCGTTCGCGCACCAACCGCAGCCCCTCGCGTTGGCGGCGGGTCGCGGGGGCGCCGGGATCGAGCAGCGGCAGCACGGCGGCCGCGAGCGCGGCAGGCGTGGCGCGCCCCTGCAGCAGCTCGGGAGCGACCTCGTAGCCCGCGACGAGATTCACGAGTCCCACCCACGGCACCCGCAGCACGCGGAACGCGATGAAGGACGAGACCGGATGGACACGATACGTGATCACCATCGGCAGGTCGGCCATCGCGGCCTCGAGCGTCGTCGTGCCCGACTTGCAGATGCCGGCGTCGGCGGCCGCGAACACCGGCAGCGGATCTCCCGCGTGCACCATGATCGCGCCCGGCTCGGGATAGCTCGCCCCCGGTGCCCCGGCCGCTACGATCTGCACGTCGGGACGCGCGGTCGCGACGCGCGCCGCGGCCGCCCGGAAGACCGCCCAATGGCGCGTCACTTCCTGCGCCCGGCTCCCGGGGAACAGACCCAGTGTGGGACGCGCCGGATCGAGTCCCAGGAGCCGCCGCGCTTCAGCGCGCCCCGGCGGCGGCGGGCGATCCTTGAGCGGATGCCCGACGAACGTCGCCGCCACCCCGCGTTCACGGAAAAACGCCTCCTCGAACGGCAGAATCACGGCCAGCCGCCGCACCGACGCCAACCGGCGCACGCGCCACGATCCCCATGCCCACATCTGCGGGGCGATGTAGTAGAGCACGGGAATCCCCGCCGCGGCGGCGGCGGCCGCCGCCCGCAAGTGATAGCCCGGATAGTCCACCAGGATGACTAGATCGTAACGCCTTGCTTGAAAGGCCTTTTTCACCCGACCCAACAACCGGTAATGCGCCGGAATCTTGGCGATGGCCTCGACGAAGCCGACGACCGAAAAGTCTTCCATGCGGTCGAGCACCCGCGCGCCGGCCCGCTCGAGCAGCGGCCCCCCTAGGGCCTCGAGCTCGACGCCCGGCAGGCGGCGCTGCAGCGCTGTCGCGACAGCAGCCGCGTGCGCGTCCCCCGACGGTTCGCCCGCCGAGATATAGACGCGCGGGACCGGGCTCACGGTCGCGCGGAGGCGAGCGGCGAAGCTTCGATGGCGTCCGCGACGCGGTAGGCCAGCGCCAGCGCTTGCAGTCCGGCGGCGCCGGTGACAACGACCTCGCCGTCGCCGCGCACCGCGCGTAGGAAACTCTCCAGCTCGAGCTTGAGTGGCTCCGCCTCCGGCGCCTCGAGCCGCACATGCTCGACGATCTCCTCGATCTTGGTCGCGCCGAATCCCTGCCAGCCCGACTTCAACTTGTAGAAATGGCCGTTCCCCTGCGCGAGATCGAGCGAGAAATACCCAGTGGGTTGGAAGATGCGCAGCTTGCGGGTGCGCTCGCGGGACACCCGGCTCGCGGTGATCACCGCGACCGCCCCGTTGGCGAATTCCACGCGGGCATTGGCAATGTCCACGTGGGGCGTCAGAATCGGCACACCCGTCGCGCGCACTTCCGCGACGTCCGCGCGCACGAGCTCGAGCACGAGGTCGAGATCGTGGATCATGAGGTCGAGGATCACCGCGACGTCGGTGCCCCGGGGCTGGAAGGGCGCTAGGCGCTCGGTCTGGAGGAAGCGGGGCTCGTCGAGGTACGGCGTCGCCGCGCGCACCGCCCGGTTGAAGCGCTCCACGTGGCCCACCTGCAGCGCCACGCCGCCCTCCGTCGCCGCGCGCACGAGGCTCTCGGCGCCGGGGAGCGTGTCGGCAAGGGGCTTCTCGATCAGGACAGGAATGCCGCGCGCGAGCACCGCGAGGCCCACTTCGACGTGTGCGGACGTCGGCACGACCACAGTGGCCGCCTGCACGCGGTCGAGCAGGGCGTCGAGCGACGGATAAGCGACCGTATCGAGCTCGCGCGCGACCTGAGCCGCGCGTGCCGGGTTCAGTTCGTAAATCCCCACCAGCTCCGCGCCGTCCATTTTGCGGAGCAGCCGCGCGTGGTGGTAGCCCAGCGCGCCGGTCCCCACGACGCCGACGGGAACGCGGCGCAACGTCACACCATCACCCCGCGCTGCGACACCTCGATGAACCGCAGGAATGTCTCGACCTCCGGCACCTGGGGAAGCTCGATCCGTGCCTTCGCGATACCCTGACTCACCGTGAGATCCGAATTGAACACCAGGCGGTAGGCGCGCTTCAGCGCCAGCTTCACTTCGGGGGAAAACCCGGCCCGCGACAGTCCGACGGAGTTAAGACCGTACAGGTGCACCGGATTGCCGGCCGCCTTCGTGTACGGCGGCACGTCCTGATTGACGCGCGACGCCCCGCCCACGAACGAGTACGTGCCGATCCGCACAAATTGATGAATGGGAACGACGCCGCTGATGATCGCACGGTCCTCGACCGTGACGTGGCCCGCCATCTGGACGGAGTTGGCGATGATCACGTCGTTTCCGACGACGCAGTCGTGCGCCACGTGCACGTACGTCATCAGGAAGCAGCGCTCGCCTACCGTCGTCTTCCCGGTGGCGGTGCTGCCGCGGTTGATGGTGCAGTACTCGCGGATAATCGTGTCGTCGCCGATCTCGACCCAGGTCTCTTCGCCCTTGTATTTGAGGTCCTGCGGATCGTTGCCGATGATGGTGCCGTAGCCGATCGTGACGCCCGTCCCGATCCGCGTGTTGCGCTCGATGACCGCGTGCGCCGCGATGGTGGACCCCTCCCCCACCGTCACGTGCGGCCCGACGATGGCGTAAGGCCCCACCGAGACGTCGCTGCCCAGCTCGGCGGTCGGATCGATCAGCGCCGTGCGATGGATCATTTATCCACGACCATCGCCATCATCTCCGCCTCGGCCACGACCTGCCCGTCGACGTAGCCTGCGCCCTTCATGCGGCACGTTTTGCCCCGGAACTGCACCATTTCCAGCTCGAAGCGGATCTGATCGCCCGGGACCACGGGGCGGCGGAACTTCACGTGGTCGAGCGACATGAAGTAGACGACCTTGTCCGCGATTTCCTGGCCCTCAAAGTGGCTCATCAGGAGCATGCCGCCGACCTGGGCCATCGCCTCGATGATCAGCACGCCCGGCATGATGGGATGCCCGGGGAAGTGCCCCTGGAAGAACGGCTCGTTGATCGTGACGTTCTTGATGCCCACGATCCGTTTCTGCCCCTCGATCTCGATGATCCGATCCACGAGCAGGAACGGATATCGGTGCGGCAGATAGTCCATGATCTTGCTGATGTCCATGGCCGGCATTCCCGTGCGCCTCCCTGCGCGGGCGAGTGCCCGCGCGAGTGCGATGTTCCCGCCGTGGCTCGGCCGCGTCGCCACCACGTGCGCTTGAATCCGCGCGCCGGTCAGCGCCAGGTCGCCCACGATATCCGCCGCCTTGTGCCGCACGAACTCGTCCGGCCAGCGCAGCTTCCCGCCGTGCACGATGCCGCGCTCGTCGAGCACGATCGCATTCGCCGCGGACGCTCCCTTGATCAGCCCCTTGGCCTGGAGATCGGCCACCTCGTGCGTGAATCCGAACGTCCGGGCGGGCGCCAGCTCCGCGGCGAAGCTCTCGGGTGTCACGTCGTAGTTGCCCGTCTGGCGGCCGATGAGCGGATGCGCCCACTCGATCGAGACTGTGAGCCGAAACGCTTTGGCAGGCGCGACGACATAGCCGGCGTCCTTGTCGGTGACGGTGAACGGCGCCTGCACCGTCAGCACCGCCGCCTCGCCACCCACGGCAGCCGGCTCCGCCTTGGTCAACGCGTCGAAGTACGGCTGGACGCTGCCGTCGAGGATCGGCGGTTCGGGCCCCGTGAGCTCGATCGTCAGGTCGTCGATCACATGCGCGGCCACCGCCGCGAGCACGTGCTCGACCGTGTGAATCGTCGCCTCGCCCCGGCCGATCGCCGTGCGGCGTTCAACCGCCTCGACCTCCGTGAGGCGAGCGGGCACCTCCGGCCTGCCGGGGAGATCCATCCGCCGAAACACGATGCCCTGGCCCGCGGGTGCGGGCAAGAACGTCGCCTCCGTCGCGGCGCCGGTGTGCAGCCCGACGCCGCTCACGGCCGCGGGGCGCGTGACGGAGCGCCTAGCGCTGGGGGACGTCGGGGACGGCGGCAGAGATAGAGGGAGCGGCGGGAGGGGAGGGAGCGGGGACGACGCCAGGCTCGGGTTCCACCAGGCGTTCGAGCTCGTCCACGATCTTCGCGAGCCGATACAGGGCTGCCTGGGCGCGCAGATACTCGCGGTGGGAGCGGGCGGGATACCCCGACACGGTCGCGTCAGCGGGGATGTCCGCGATCGTGCCCGACTGGACGAGCAGGCGCGCACCCCGGCCGATCGTGATGTGATCTGCAATGCCCGCCTGTCCCCCGATGATCACGTCGTCCTCCACGTGGGTGCTGCCGGCGACGCCCGACTGGGCCATCAACAAACAGCGGGCGCCAAGGCGCACGTTGTGCGCGATGTGGACGAGATTATCGATCTTCGTCCCCGAGCCGATGACGGTGTCGTCCACGCTGCCGCGGTCGACGCAGGTGTTCGCCCCAATCTCGACGTCGTCGCCGATCAGGCAGCGCCCCACGTGCGGAATCTTGCGGTGCGCTTCCCCGCCCTTGCCGGGGATGTAGCCGAACCCGTCGCTCCCCAGCACCGCGCCGGCGTGCACGATCACGCGCTTTCCCAGCGCCGTCCCGGCGTAGGCCGTGACGCCCGGGAACAGCTGCGTGTCGTCACCGACCGCGACGCCGTCGCCGAGCACACAGCCCGCACCGATGCGCACGTTGCGGCCAAGCTGTACTTCCCGGCCCAGCACCACATGCGCGCCGATTTCCACCGGCTCCTGCCAGGTGGCGCCCCGTCCGACGACCGCGGTCGGATGCACGCCCGGCTCCCACACCTCTTGGGGATAGAGCACCGGGAGCACGACCAGCAGCGCCGCATACGGCTCGGGCACCACGATCCGCGTTTCGGGGCCGCCCTCGGCCCCGTCGAAGGCCGGGGCGACGAGCACCACCGAAGCGCTAGTGCGTTGAAAGTACGGGAGATAGCGAGGCGAGGCAAGAAATGACAGATCGCCGGGACCGGCCCGCTCGAGGGGCGCGATCCCGGCGACCGTCACCGTGCCCGGCCCCACCAGGCGTCCGCCGGTGAGTGCCGCGATCTCACTCGCGGAGATCGGCCGCGTGCCCGCCGAGTTCACGGAGGGTCAGTGGGCAGCGCGGCTACTGGGCCTGCTGAAGGCGCTGCAGCACGCGAGCCGTGATGTTCAGGGCCGGATCGGCCGCGGCGATCAACCCGCCCGCGGCGTCAGCGTCGAGAATGAGCGCGTAGTTCAGCTCGGCTCTGAGTCCCTGAATGATCGAGTTGACCCGCGTTTGCATCGGTTGCAGCAGCTCCTGCTCGCGCTGCCGCGCGCGGTCCTGCAGCTCGGTCGTGCGCTGTTCCATCCGCTGTTGCATGGCCTGCAGCTCGCGCTGCTTGGCCTGCCGCGCCGCGGGCGACAGGGCGATCGACTGTTGATCGAGCGCCTGGACGGCGGAGTCGAGCTGCTGCTGCAGCTTCTGCACCTCGGTCCGGAATCCCTCCACCTCTTTCAGATACGTGGACTCTGCCCTGGCGTAGCCGGGGGTCCGCTGCAGGATCTCCCGGGAGTTGATGATCGCGATCCTGACGGGTGCCGACGGCGGTGACGCCGCTTGTCCAACGGCGACACAAGGCGCCGCTGCGAGGGCGGCGAGAGAAACGAGAACGAGACGCTGCATAACGCGAAGCTCCAGGGAAGGGCGTGGTTCCGGCTTAGAAGAAGTTGCCGAGCTTGAAGTGCAGTTTCCAGCCTGGATTGGGCCGGCCGTTGACGTCGACCCGGTCGAACCCATAGGCGTAGTCGATGCCGAGGGGGCCGAGCGGCGAGATGATGGCAGCCCCGACTCCCGCGCCGCGGAACAGGCGGGTCGGGTCGAATTGCGCGGCCCGGGCCCACACGTTGCCGGCGTCGAAGAACGCCGAGAGGTAGAGCATCTGGGAGACGCGCATCCCCAGCTCGCCCGTCATCGTGAAGAACGCCTTGCCGAACGCGTTGGGACTCGCGCCGCGGGCATTGGCGTTGGGATCGTAGCCGAATGGCGTGATCGAGGCCTCGTCGTAACCGCGCAGCGGGATGAAGAACTGGGTGCCCCCCAGCGTGAACAGCTGCTCGAAGAACGGCGAATTCCCGAACACGAACCCCGACCGCGTGGAGAGACCGAGCACGAACTTCACCGACGATGAGGCGGCCGGTCCGAGCCCACCCAGCGGCGCGTAGAACTTGCCCTCGGCGTCGATCCGTTGGAAGTTGCCGGTCCCGCCCAGGAGGCCGCCGCTCTGCGACAGGCCAAACTGCACCATCGTGCCGGCCGTCGGGAACGGCAGGTCGATGCGCGTATCGCGCATCAACGATGCCCCCACGGTCGAGCGGACGCAGTCGTTGCATCCGAAGCGGTTGGCGAAGCTGAGGTTCGTGGACGAGCCGGAGAAGGTCTGCTGATCGAGGCCATAGGACAGGAACAGCCGCGAGTAGTTATCGCCGAGCACCGGGAAGCCGAACTGCACACTCGCGCCGCGGCGCCGCAGCCGCCCGAGATCGGCGATCACGTAGCGGACCCGAGTGTTGTGCACGCTGACGGTTCCCGAGATGCGGGACTCGCGGATCGCCGGATCGGTGAACGAGACGTCGAAATCGTTGATGTTCTTGCCGAACTGCCACTGGAAGCGCCCGCGCTTGCCCTGGCCGAACAGGTTGGGCTCGTCGAGCCCGAGGAAGCCGCCCACGCCCGTTCCCTGGCCCACTGAAGCGCCGAAGTTCACGTTCCCGGTGCGCTTCTCGGAGACGCGGAATATGACGTCGATGTCACCCTGTTCGTTCGCCGGGCGCGTGTCGGGGAACGGCAGCGGCTGATTGAAGAATCCGAGGTTCGAGATGCGCTGGTAGGACGCGAGCAGCGCGTCCTGCCGGAAGACATCGCCGGGAATGATGACGATCGCCTCGCGGATCACGCGCTCGTGGGTGACGTCGTTGCCCCGGATTTCCACGTGGCTCACGATCGCCGGCTGTCCTTCGGTGATCACCCACCGCAGATCCACGACCGGCTTCCCGTCGGGGTCCGTGCGCCTGATGACGTCGGGCCGGACGTTGACGTAGATGTAGCCGTTGTTGTAGTACAGGGTCTGCAGCTTGCGGGTCGCGTCCTGCCACTGCTGCTCGTCGAAGTAGGCGCTGCGGCGCTTCCGCCCGAGACCCAGCGGACCGGAGCGCTGCTCCTCGCCGAACGGATAGAACGCATCGAGCTCTTCGGTGGAGAAGCGCCGGTTGCCGACGATTTCGAACGTCCCCACCCGATAGGGCTCGCCCTCGCTCACGCGCACGACCAGCGTGGCCTTGCCGCTCACCTCATGCACGAGGAGCGTATCGTCCAGGACCTGAAAGTCGACGAAACCCCGCTGGCCGTAGAAGGCGGGGAGCCGCTGGCGCATGTCCTCGGTCAGCCGGTCCTCGTCGTACTCGCCGGACCGGAACCACCAGAATCCCTCGGGATGCGTCTTCATCTGGCCGACGATCTGCTTGGCCGTGAAGTGCGTGTTGCCCTCGATCTGCACGAGGGCGATCGCGACGCGGCGCCCTTCCTCCACATCGAACACCACGCGCACGGCCGTCGAGTCGCGCTCGTAGACGTACAGGGGCCGCGTGCGGGCGAGGTAGAAGCCCTGCGCCCGATACATCGAATCGATACGCGCGCGCGCGCGCGCGACCGCGGCGGGATCGATGGGGCGCCCTTCCGTGAGCGTGACTTTATCCCGTACGCTGCGCTCGGGGAGCCGCTGCACGCCCCGGACCGCCCATTTCACCAGCTGCGGCCGCTCGCGCACGCGGATCACCAGCACGTTCTTGCCGGCCGGCGTCTGCGTCTGGTCGATCGCGACGTCGTCGAACTGGCCGGTGGCGTACAGGGCCTGGATCGCGCGCTGGATGTCGCGGTAGTTGAGGGGACGGCCGGCGAGGAGGCCGCTGACCTGGATGACCGTGGCGGGACTGTTGCGGCGCTGCCCCACCACCGCGATCGAGTCCGGCACGGGGGGCGCTACCGGCGCAACGCCGCGCTCGCCTCCCACCTGTGCGTCGCACAGGCGCGGGGCGAGTACGGCGAAACTCAACGAGAATAGAAGGGTGAGCCGGCGAATCACGCCTTCGAGCCGGAGAGCGCCCGGAACGCCAAGCGCTCCTTGTCGGGGGCGACGTCCACCTCGATCTCGTCGCCCTTCGCGAACTCACCGACCAGAATCTTCTCCGACAGCGGATCCTCGACGTACTTCTGGATCGCGCGCTTCAAGGGGCGCGCGCCGTAGTGCTCGTCGTAGCCGTGATCGACGAGGAAGTCGCTCGCCGCCGGCGTGAGCCGCAGCGTGAGCTCCTCTTCGCCCAGGCGTTTTTGCACGTCCCGCGCCAGGATCGCCACGATCGCGGAGATGTGCTCCCGCGTGAGCGGGTGGAACACGATCACGTCGTCCAACCGGTTCAGGAACTCCGGATTGAAGACCTTGTTGACCTCTTCCTTTACCTTCTCGGCCATCTTCTGGAATTCGCTGCGCGCGTCGGGCTGCCCAAAGCCGAGGGTCTTGCCCTTGACCATGTCGCGGGCGCCCACGTTCGACGTCATGATCACGACGGTGTTCTTGAAGTCGATCACCCGGCCGTAGTTGTCCGTCAGGTGGCCTTCATCGAGCACCTGCAGCAGGATGTTGAACACGTCCGGATGCGCCTTCTCGATCTCGTCGAGCAGCACCACCGAGTACGGCTTGCGCCGCACCGCCTTGGTGAGCGTCCCCGAGTCCTCGTAGCCGACATAGCCCGGAGGCGCGCCGATCAACCGGCTCACGGAGAACTTCTCCATGTACTCGGACATGTCCACGCGAATCAGCGCGGTGGCGTCCGCGAACAGGAATCGCGCCAGCGCTCGCGCCAGCTCCGTCTTGCCGACGCCCGTGGGGCCGCTGAAGATGAACGAGCCGATGGGCCGCTTGGGATCCTTGAGGCCCGCGCGGCTGCGGCGAATGGCCCGCGAGATGACCTGGATCGCCTCGTTCTGGCCGACGACGCTCTCATGCAGCTCGTCTTCCATCCGGAGCAGGCGGGCCGTCTCGGCTTCCTGAAGGCGGGTGACGGGGATGCCCGTCCACCGCGACACGATGAACGCCACTGCTTCTTCGCTGATCGTGGGCCGGCGGGTCTGGCGCTCGCGCTCCCATTCTTCCTGCTTGCGCCGAATCTCGGCCTGGAGCTCGCGCTCCGCGTCGCGCAGCGAGGCGGCGCGCTCGAAGTTCTGGTCGCGCACAGCGGCTTCTTTGTCGCCGTTGATCGCCTCGAGCTTTTCCTTCAGCTCCGCGACCTCCGGGGGCGGCACCTGCGCCGCGAGCCGCGCCCGGGCGCCCGCCTCGTCGATCACGTCGATCGCCTTGTCGGGCAGGAACCGGTCGGTGATGTAGCGCTCCGACAGCTTGGCCGCGTCGGTCAGCGTCTCGTCGGGGATGATCACGCGGTGGTGATCCTCGTAGCGCTTGCGCAGGCCCTTCAAGATCTCGATCGTCTCGTCGACGGTCGGCGGATCGACGATCACCGTCTGGAACCGCCGCTCGAGCGCGCCGTCTTTCTCGATGTACTTGCGGTACTCGTTCAGGGTCGAGGCGCCCACGCACTGCAGCTCGCCGCGCGCCAGCGCGGGCTTCAGCATGTTGGAGGCGTCCACGGCGCCCTCGGCCGCGCCCGCGCCGACCAGCGTGTGCAGCTCGTCGATGAAGAGAATGATGTTCTTGTTCTGGGCGATCTCGTTGATGACCGCCTTGAGGCGCTCCTCGAACTGGCCACGGTACTTGGTCCCCGCGATCACGGCCGCCATGTCCAGTGACAGCACACGGTGGTCCTTGAGCGCGTCGGGGCATTGCCCGCTCGCGATCAGCTGGGCCAGGCCTTCGACGATCGCCGTCTTCCCCACGCCGGGCTCGCCGATCAGCACCGGGTTGTTCTTCTTGCGACGCGACAGGATCTCCATGACGCGCTCGATTTCCTTCTGCCGCCCGATCGTGGGATCGAGCGCGCCTTCGGCCGCGAGCTGCGTCAGATCACGGCAGAAATGATCGAGCGCGGGCGTCTTGGACTTCTTCTCGCTCTTGGGCGGCGTGGGCTGCGCGCCCGTACCCCCGCCGGCGGGCGTCGCCGGCATTTCGCTGCCCAGCAGCCGCAGCGTCTCGGCGCGCGCCTGCTCGAGATTTACGCCCGCGTCGGTCAGCACCTGCGCGGCGATGCCCTTCTCTTCGCGCAACAGCCCGAGCAGCAGGTGCTCGGTGCCGACGTAGGAGTGGTTCAACTCCCGCGCCTCGCTCATCGCCAGCTCCAGCACTTTCTTGGCGCGCGACGTATAGGGCAGGTCGGGCCCGGCGGCGGCGGCCGCTTTTCCCTTCTTGACCGTCTCCTCGATCTTCTGCTGAATCTCTTCGAGATCGACGTTGAGATTGGTCAGGACCGCCGCGGCGACGCCCTCGCCCTCGCGGATCAAGCCGAGCAGGATGTGCTCGGTGCCGACGTACTCGTGATGCAGACGCGCCGCTTCCTCCCGCGCCATCTGCAGGACTTTCCGGACACGATCCGTGAAATTGTAGCCGTTCATCGAGACTCCATATTCAGCCGTTCAGCGAGGTTCTGCTTCGAGGAGGCGCCGCACAAACGCAGCGCGCACCATCGGGAGTTCGCGGTCGCCGGTCGACCGGCCATCCATTGCGGCCAGGTGCGCGGGTTGAGTGTAGATCAGCAACTTGTTGAGCGTATATACCCCCGGCCCGGAGAGCAGATTCAGCCCGACGCCCAACCGCACGCCGCTCAACAGGTTCATCGTTTCTTCAAACGACAGCCGGCGCGCGTGCTTGAGCAGACCATAGGCGCGCCACGTCTTGTCCTCGACTTCTTCGGGCGCCGTCTTTAATAGCACGTCCCGTGCCTGCTCCTCGTACTCCACCACCTGGCGGACGATCTTGCCGAGATGGTCGATCAACTCGTCTTCGGTCTTCCCCAGGGTCGTTTGATTGGACAACTGGAAGAAGTTACCGACGACTTCACTGCCCTCACCGTACAGGCCCCGAAAGGTTAATCCCACCTGGGAGAGACCTTGGAGAACCTTGTTGATTTCCTTGGTCAAAACAAGCCCCGGCAAATGGATAAGCACGCTGGCCCGGAGTCCCGTTCCCGCATTTGTGGGGCAGGATGTAAGATAGCCAAACTCGGGGTGAAACGCGAAAGGAACGAGGCGCCCTAAGTCCGCATCTGCCGCTTCGACAGCAGCATACGCGTCTTCCAAATCGAACCCGGACCGCATTCCATGTATCCGGAAGTGGTCCTCTTCATTTACCATCACGCCGACCTGATCCTGGACGAGCAGTGCGGCTCCCGGCCGCGGCCGCGACTCGCGCTCCAGCCCCGCCAGCTCCTTACTGACCAGGTGCCGCTCGTGCAGCAGCTGCCGGTCGGGCCGTTCCATCTGGTCAAGATGGAACGTGACCGCCCGGGACAACCGATCGGAAGAGCCGGCTGCTTCCGTGATCCGTTCCAGCACCGCCGTGCGGTCAGCGTCCTTGGCGCGCTGGCTGAACGGGATGCCCCGGACGTTGCGGGCGAGGCGGATGCGGGTGGACAGGACGATCGTGGATTTGGGCCCCGATGCGTCGAGCCAATTCATCCCTCCATCAGGCAACAGCGATAGGTCGATCATTCCAGCACCCGGATCCGATCCCGCAACTCGGCAGCCAGCTCGAAGTTCTCCCCCTCTACCGCTCGCCGCAGCTGCGCTTTGAGGTCGAGCAGCCGGCCGCGGGGATCCGCGGCGGCCTCGCCCGGTGCGTCGTAGCGCTCACCGACGTGCTGGCTCGAGCCGTGGAGGCGGCGCAGCAGGTCGCGCAGGTGCAGCTCGAACGCCAGGTAGCATTGGTCGCACCCGAGCCGCCCCGCATCGCGAAAGTCCCGCAGCGTGCTCCCGCAGGAGGAACAGCGGAGGCCATCGCTCGGCGTCGGCAGCACGGTGCCGCCCTTCCCCAGCGCCGTGAGGAAGCCGCCCAGCGGGGTTTTGAGCACCGCCCCGCCGGTCTCGACGCCCTTTTGTTGGGCGCATTGCTCGCACAAGTGGAGCGTCACCTTGGAATCATGCTCCACGTGGGTGAGGTTGATGATGGCGTCCCGTTCTTTGCAGTTGTCGCAGAGCATCAGGGTATCGCGTCGACCGAGCTCACCGTGGTGAGCCGGCCGTCCTCCAGCCACAGAACCCGGTCCGCCCGGGCGGCGAGCTGGCGGTTGTGCGTGACCACCACGACCGCCGTCTCGTACTCGCGCGCCAGGCGGAAGAACATCTCGTGCAGCCGTTCGGCGTTGGCGTGATCGAGGTTGCCCGACGGTTCGTCCGCGAGCACGACGTTGGGATCGTGCACCAAGGCGCGCGCCACCGCGCAGCGCTGCTGCTCGCCGCCGGACAACTCGGCCGGCCGGTGGGTCATGCGTCCGGCCAAACCCACCTCGGAGAGGACCTCTTCGGCGCGCGACCGCGCTTGCCGGGGCGACGCGCCGCCGATCAGCAGCGGCATCATCACGTTCTCGAGCGCCGAAAACTCGCGCAGCAGGTGATGAAACTGGAACACGAACCCCAACTTCCGGTTCCGGAGCTCAGCCGCGCCGCGCGCATCGAGGTCCGCGTAGCGGGAGCCGTCGAGCCAGATATCGCCGCCGCTGGCCGTATCGAGGGCGCCGAGCAGGTGCAGAAGCGTACTCTTGCCCGCCCCCGAGGACCCCACGATCGCGACAAACTCGCCGCGGCGCACTTCGATATCGACGCCCCGCAGCACCTCGAGCGGCTGGCCGTCACCGCCCGCGTACACCTTGCGGATGCCCCGGGCCACGAGCAGCGCGTTCATTCGTAGCGGATCGCCCGGACCGGATCGAGCCGCCCAGCCTGCAGGCTGGGGTACAGGGGGGCCAGCGTGGCGATCAGCAGACTCGCCGCCACGACCGCAAGGGCGTCGAGCGGCTGGGTCAGCACTGGCAGGTGATCGATGAAGTAGATCGACGGATCGATCGGGATCAATTGGCCGCGGTTCACGCTCGCGCCGACGATCAGTCCCAGGGCCGCGCCCAAGACAGTGCCCACGAGGCCGATGAAGACACCCTGGACGAGGAAGACGCGGCGGATCGCGCCGCGCGGCATCCCCATCGCCAGCAGGATGCCGATCTCGCGTGTCTTGTCCCGCACGACCATCGTGAGGGTGCCCACGACGTTGAACGCGGCGACGATGCATATGAGAAACACGACGAGGCCCATCGCGAGCTTCTCGAGCTCCAGGGCCGAGAACAGCGACCGGTTCTGGAGCTGCCAGTCGAGCGCCCGGTACGGATAGCCGAGCTGGGTTTCCAGCGTCGCGGCGAACGCGTTGGCCTGCTCCGGTTGCACGAGCCGCACCTCGAGGCCGGTGACCGCGCCGCCGAGCCCGGCGAAGTCTTGCGCCGCCTCGCGGCGCATCACCACGTAGCTGTTGTCGTAGTCGTACATCCCGGTCTCGAACAGGCCCGTCACCTCGTAGCGGCGGTATTTGGGGACGAACGCACCGAGGCTACGGTTGAACGAGGAGCCGGCCGGCGCGACCATGGTGACGATGTCTCCGGGATACGCCGAGAGCTTGCTCGCCAGCCGTGTGCCGATCGCAATGCCGCCGTCGACCCCCGGCTGTGTGGTCCGGAACGACAGATCGCCCTTCGTGAAGTGGCGCGGCAAGCTGGTCACCGCACGCGAGCCCGTATCGGTCTCGACGCCGATCACGGCCACGCCTTCGGCGTAGTCGTGCCCCGCCGAGATGAGCCCCTGCGTGAGAACGAACGGCGCCGCCGCAACCACGCCTTTGGTGCGCCGCACCTTGGCGAGGACGTCCCGCCAGTCGTCGAGCCGCAGTCCCTCGCCGTAGGTCAGCACGCGCAAGTGCGGGTTTACGACGAGAATTTTCTCGCGCAGGTCGTTCTGCAAGCCATTCATGACGCCCAGCACGATCACGAGGGCCATCACGCCGATCGTCACGCCGCCGACCGCGATCACCGTGATCAGCGACAGGAGGCGCGAGGAGCGGCGGCTCTTCATGTAGCGCATGGCAATCCGCAGATCGAAGCGGGAGGGCCAGTTGGTCACGATCACCACGACGGCGGCGACCGCAGCTGCCCCGAGCAAGGCGCGCAGGACGGCGAGGAGAATCGGCATCATTCGGGCCGTAGCATAGGAAACAGGATCACGTCACGAATGTTCGTCTGGTCGGCGAGGATCATTGTGAGCCGGTCCACGCCCATGCCCACGCCCCCCGCCGGCGGCATGCCGTATTCGAGCGCCCGCAGGTAATCCTCGTCCACCTGCTGCGCCTCGGTGTCGCCCGCCGCACGCAGCACGGCCTGTTGCTCGAAGCGGCGGCGCTGCTCATCGGGGTCGTTCAGCTCGCTGAACGCATTGGCGAGCTCCCGCTGCTGCACGAACAGCTCCCAGCGCTCGACCTTGGTCGCATCGCCGCGCTTGGGCTTCGCCAGCGGCGACAGCGCCAGCGGATAGTCGAAGACGAACGTCGGCTGCACGAGTTTGGGCTCGACGCAAGCCTTGAAGACTTCGTCCACGAGCTTGGGTCCGCGGAGCGCGTCTACCTCGGCGGGGGGAACGTTATGGCGTTTGAGGATCGCCCGGAGCTCAGCGTCCCCGCTCCGGCTCAGGTCCACGCCGGCATGCTCCTGCACGAGCGCGTAATAGTCCTTCCGCGCGAACGGCCGGGCGAACGAGAGCGTGGCGCCATGGCGCTCGAGCACACTCGTGCCGAACAGCTCGAGCACGAGTCCCGCGACGAGATCCTCGGTCAACGCCGCCATGTCGTTGTAGTCCGCGTACGCCTGGTACCATTCGGCCATCGTGAATTCCGGATTGTGGAAGCGCGACAGTCCCTCGTTGCGAAAATCGTGGCCGATCTCGTACACCTTCTCGAAGCCGCCCACGAGACAGCGCTTCAGGTACAGCTCGTCTGCGATCCGCAGATAGAACGTCGCGTCCAGCGCGTCGTAATGGGTTTTGAACGGCCGCGCCGTGGCGCCGCCATAGAGCGGCTGCAACACGGGCGTCTCCACCTCCAAATACCCCTTCGCGTCGAGGAAAGCCCGAATGCCCTGGAGGATGCGCGTGCGCAGGCGGAACACCTCGCGGACCTCCGGGTGCACCGCGAGATCGGCGTAGCGCTGCCGGTAGCGCAGCTCGGGATCGGACAGCTCGCCGTGCTTGACGCCGCTTGCGTCCTCTTTCCCCAGGGGCAGCGGGCGCAGCGCCTTGGCGAGCAGCGTAAGGCGCTGGACGCGAATCGTGATCTCGCCGCTCCGCGTCTTGAAGAGCGGGCCCTCGATGCCGACGTGATCGCCCAAATCGAGCAGCTCGACGAGCGCGTACGCCTCCGCCCCCAGGTCATCCAGTTTGAAGTAGAGCTGGATCCTGCCGGTGGGATCCTCGAGGTGCGCGAACGTCGTCTTGCCGTGCGGGCGCAGCGCCACGAGCCGCCCCGCCAGCCGGTACGATGTCGGGTCCTCGTCGCTGCGATACGCGGCGAGCGCGTCCTTTGCCGTGGCGCTCCGCTCGAATCGGTAGGCGAACGGCGCGACGCCCCGCTCCACCAGCTCCTTCAGCTTCTCGCGCCGGGCGGCCTCCACAAAGCCGGTCATTACGCCGCCTTGCCCCCGGAGCGCTTCAGGAATGCCTCGATGAACGGATCGAGGTCACCGTCCATCACTTTGTGCACGTCGCTGACCTTGAGCTCGGTGCGATGGTCGTTCACCATGGTGTAGGGCTGAAACACGTACGAGCGAATTTGATTCCCCCAGGCAATGTCGGTCTTCTGTTTGTCCACTTCGGCTTTCTTCGCCTCGCGCTCAGCGACCGCGCGCTCGTACAGCCGCGCCTTCAACATCTTCATCGCCGTCGCCTTGTTCTTCCCCTGGCTCCGTTCCTGCTGGCAGGACACCACGATGTTCGTAGGCAGGTGCGTGATCCGTACCGCCGACGAGGTCTTGTTCACGTGCTGTCCACCCTTGCCCGACGCGCGAAACACGTCGATGCGCAGGTCGTCGTCATTGATCTCGATTTCGATCTCGTCCTCCACAACGGGATAGACGAACACCGACGCGAACGACGTGTGCCGGCGCGACTGCGAATCGAAGGGCGAGATGCGAACCAGCCGATGGACGCCCTTCTCCGCCTTCAATAAGCCGTAGGCGTACTGACCGCGGATCTCGATCTCGGCCGATTTGATGCCGGCTTCTTCCCCCTGGAGGACATCGAGCAACTCGACGGTGAAGCCGTGCCGCTCGGCCCAGCGCGTGTACATCCGGACGAGCATCTCCGCCCAGTCCTGCGATTCGGTGCCGCCCGCCCCGGGATGGATGGTGAGCAGCGCATCGCGCGCGTCGTCGGGACCCTGCAGCATGTTCTGGAGCTCGAGGGCCTCGAGCCGCCCAGAGATCTGCTCCGCATCCGTTTCGAGGGACCGCTGCAGCTGGAGATCGACGTGGGATTCGGCTTCGAGCAGCTCGTTCAGCTCGCGGCCCTCGTCCACGCGCTTGCGCAGCGCGTGATAGGGCTCGAGCCAGCCCTTCAGCGCTTTGACTTCGGCGACCGTCTGGCGGGCGCGCTCGGCGTCAGCCCAGAGGGAGCCGTCCGCCATCTTGTGCTCCAGCTCTGCCAGGCGCGCGGCCTTCCCGTCGACGTCAAAGAAATCTCCTGAGCTCGACGAGCCGGCGATCGAAATCCGCAAAGCGTTCTGCGAGCGCCACCATGCTGACTCCTCTAAAAGAGCTTTTTCCCGCCGCCGAGGATCTCGTTCAGCGCCTCGGTCCAGAACGGCGTACTCTGGGCCATTTCGAGCCCCACCTGCTCCACGTATTCCTGCCAGCTCTTTTCGATCTCGTCCTTGAAGAGCTGCGGCAACGTGCCGTCGCGGATCCCCTGCTGCCGCTTCTCCGGATGATACACTAGCATGTCGGAGATCAGGGCCCGCGCGAGCCGACGCGCCTTCTGTTTCGGATCCTGCACCATGAACGGGTTCACCGGCCGCAGCGGTCCGGTGAGCCGCTTCCCCGGCGCGCTGACTCCCGCCCCCACTCCCGCGCCCCCAGCCGCTGGGGCGGCAGGCTTCGGTGGCGCGGCGGGAGCAGGCACAGCGGCGGCCGGCGCGACGGGCGCCTGAGGGGGGGGAGCAGGCCGGAAAGGAGACGGCGCAGCCGGCGCAGGGGCCGCTGGCCGGACCGGCGCGGCAGCGGGCGCGGGCGGCGGCGGCGGCGCTGCAGGTCTAGGTGGAGCCGCAGGAACTGCAGGACCAGCCATGGGCGGGCGCGCGATGGGCGAGGCCGGGGGTGCCGCAGGCCGGGCAATCGTCGGAGCGGCCGGCATCGCCGGGCGCGCTGGCGGCGCCGGAGCTGTGGGCGCGGGCGGCGGCGGCGGCGCAGCCGGCGGCGGCGGTCCCGCTCGAGGCGCCGGTGCCGGCGCGGCGCGCGGCAGGGTGGAACGGTCGCTCCCCACCGCAGCCCCCCTCTCCGCTCCTCCCCCGGCCCCGTCCGCGCTGACGGCAAAGACGCTACTGCAGACGCTGCAGCGCGCGCGCACGCCCCCGGCGGGGACCTTGGCTGGGTCCACCCGATAAACGGTTTCGCACGACGGACACGTGACGTTCACGCGCTAGGCCTCGATATCCCCGCTCCCGGCCTCTCCGGGCTCGGGATCATGACGGCGGTCTACCACGAACACCGACCCCGCTTGGGTCTTTGCATAACTCTTCATCTCGGTCGCGAGTTCGCTCACTTGCGCCGGATGGGCGAACCGCCGGTGTTGGTTCGTCACGACGCCAATCGACAGCGTCATCAGGGGCACCCGGTGCAGCTGGCCGCGTCGATCCTTCCCGAAATAATACCCAGCCCGGCGGTCCTGCTCGTTGTACTGATATGGCACGAGCGTGTCGAACACGTCGAGCACTTCTCCGCATACTTCGCCGATGCTTTCGATCGGGATGACGAAGATGAAGTCATCACCGCCAATGTGCCCGACGAAGCCTTGCTTCCCCAGCAAACCTCTCACGACGTCGTGCAGGATGCGCGAGAGGAGATAGATCACCCGATCGCCGTCGTAGTAACTGTAGCGATCGTTGAATTCCTTGAAGTGATCCAGATCGGCGTAACACACGGCGAACAGCTCGCCGAGGTCCATCCGGCGCCGGAACTCCCGCTCGATCTCGGTCGTGCCCGGAAGGCGGGTCGAGGGGTGGACCGCCACGTCCCGCTCGGCGCGCGTGACCAGCGCATCGAGCCGGCCCGCCTGCTCCCCCGGCTCGAAGAGCGGGGTGATGACCTCGTCCGCGCCTGCGCCAAACCAGCGCCGCACCACGTCGGTCGCATGACGGTTGGTCACCACGGCGAGCGGCACGATCGCCGTATACGCATCGCCCTTGAGGCGGGCGCACAGCTCCAAGCCTTCCCCCCCCGCGCTGTCAGCATCCACGACGACCAGCGTGGGAAGGGCGCGCAGCACCCGTTCCTCGATCCCCGCCGCTTGGGGAACGGTAATCACAGGCAGACCCTTTCCGTTGACCCAGGTGGTCACGAAGTCAGGTACGGGACGACCAGCCGGCGAAAAGAAGAGAATGGCTTGGCGCGACCGCACCTTACTCCTCTCGTAAGGGTAGAAAGCGCCTAAACTTAGGCCACTTCGCCTCCCGTGTCAAATGAACGCGTTTTTTCGCCCTCAGTCGGGTGTATACGCCTCTCGCAGACGAACCGGCGCGCTGCGGGCGCGCAGCCGAGTGTTCAAGATCTCCACGAAGACTGAGAATCCCATGGCGAATTGGAGAGGCTCGCTAGAAGGTCAGGGTGAACCGCACCTGCGTGACGCCGCCCGGACCCACAGTGGTGTGGAGCGCGGCGGGGCGGCCCGCGACCGCGGCGAGCCGCGTGGAGATGAGGGCATCCACCGCACTCATGACGTGATTGGCCAGGAGGAGGCCGACTTGATTCTGCGCGTGCCGGAAGGCGTTGTCGCTGCGCCGAATCGATTGCCGAAACACCTCGTGCTCGAGCGAGTGGTCGCGCCAGCTCCACTGGTACGCCGGTCCCACCGCGCGCGCCTGATAGAACTGCAGGGCACGCCAGTACGCCGGCGACGTCGGGTCGGGCGGGACGGCCGGATCCCTCCAGAACGTCAACCGCGCGAGCAGCCATACCGAGCCGTTGTACGTGCGGGGATCGCTCTCGGGGACGAACGCCGCGCCCGGATCGGTGTCGTAGCGCCCGCTCTCGACGAACCGCTCCATCTGCTCGTAGTACTCGAATATCGTATCGCGGCGGGTGGGCGCGAACGAGCGCCGGGGGACGTCGTATGCGAGGGACTCGAAGCGCTCGGCTTCGCGCGCCGCTTCCCGACTGAGCTGCAAGAGGCGCGAGACGAGATAGATTTCCGCGGCGAGGTACACGGCACCGCGATCCTGATGCGCGAGCAGCTGGCCGGTCCCGGGCACGATCAGCGAGGCCAGCGGCCGCAGCAACACGCCGGCGGGGCGTCGCGGTGCCGGGGGGGAGGGGGGGGGAGTTGAGTCCTGCGCCAGCGCGGGGCTCGCCGCGACGAGCGCGGCCAACCACACAAACCGGATGCCCGCACGGATCATCAGAACGTCACCCGGAACGAAAAGAACGTCGGGCTGTCCACCTGCAGATCAGAACCGCTGAGAAACGTGCGGGCCAGATCCACGCCAACGGAGCCGGCTTCAACTCCGAGTCCGACGCTTGGCCCGCTCAACCCATCCTGCACGAAGGCATAGCCGGCGCGCACGCGCAGTAGCCGCTGGTATCCGAGGTCCACGCCGAGGCGCGTCTCCGACCGTCCCGCCTCGCCCCAGGGACTGTCCACATCGGCCGCGAGCTTCACGTCGAAGCGCTCGTCGGGGGCGGCGCGGTTCCTGGGCCGGAGCCGCACCTCGTAGAGCGCGCCGACGGCGAGGCGGGTGGGGAGCGGATCGGCCTGGGCTTGATTCTGCACCTGCAGCTTGAAGCCGACGTTCCGCAGCGCCACGCCCACGCGCAGCGGGCCGCCGGCGCCGAGCTCGAATTGTCCGCCCAGGTCGAGCGCGTGCGTCGTCCCGGTGCCCGCGGGGAAATCGGTGCAGTCGCCGCTGCAGTCCACCCGAAACTGCACGAGCTTGTAGCTCAACCCGAACACGAACGAGCCGGTGAGGTTCGTCGCGTACGAGGCGACGAACTCGAAATTGCGCGGCGCGATCCGGGCAATGGTGTTGCCGTTCCCGTCGGTGCGCTCCAGGTCGCCGTAGTCAACGAGGTATACGGCGCCGCCGATCACGCCGATGCCGCGCGAGGGAAAGTAGGCGCCCAACACGTGGCTGCGCGCGGCGACGAGCGTCGCGCTGTGCAAGGCGAACTCAGCATCCGTGAGGGTGGCGAGTCCCGCCGGGTTCCAGAACGCCGCCTCTCCCCGCCCCGCCATCGCCGTCGCGGTCTGGCCCATGCCCACGGCCTGAGCGCCGACGGGAAAGACGAGAAATAGCGCGCCGGCGTTGAGCGGCGGCTCTTGGGCGGTTAGACGGTTCGACGGATGGACGGCTAGTAGCAGCAGGGCGAGTGGAAGTGCCTGACCGCCTAACCGGCCAACCGTCTGCCTTTCAGAAGGGCGTTGCCTCATCGATGAGCATGATGGGGATGTCGTCCTCGATCGCGTACACGAGCCGGCAGGCGTGGCAAACGAGCCCCTCGGCGGGCGCAGCGCGGTACTCGAGCGGCCCTTTGCACTTGGGGCAGACGAGGATTTCGAGGAGGTCGGGAGCGAGGCTCATGACGTAGCGTACCCCAGCCGCTTGAGAGAGGGTTTGTGGCGGCGCCATTTGGGGAGCACTTTGACGTGCAGGTCGAGGAATACGCGCTGGCCCAGCAGCGTCTCGATCTTGGCGCGGGCGGCGGCGCCGAGCGTCTTGATAGTGCGTCCCCCCTCGCCGATGACGATCCCCTTCTGACTGTCCCGCTCGACGTACAGCACGGCCCGAATATACACCGGCTCGGCGCCCTCCCGGAACTCGTCGATCTCGCAGGCGACGCTGTACGGCAGCTCTTCATGCAGCTGCTCGAACGCCGCCTCGCGGATGAACTCCGCGGCGAAGAACCGCATCGGCTGGGTCGCGAGCTCGTCGGGGTCGTAGTGGAACGGGCCCTCGGGGATCTGGGCGCGCAGGGCGGCCAGGAACGCTTCGACTCCCGCTCCGGTTACCGCCGAAACAGCGAGGACGTCCGGCCGCGATGCGGCGAGGTCGGACTTCGTGTACACGGTCAGGATCGGGGCGCGCGGCGGCCGCTCGAGGCGCGCGACCTGGGCGAGGGGCGGCGCGGGGTATTCGGAGAGCGGATGCAGGTAGGCGATCACCTCGGCATCGTCGATCGCGCGCAGCGCGGCGGCGCGCATCGCTTCGTGCAGCTGGTACTCGGGCTCCAGCAGTCCCGGGGAGTCGGTGAAGATGAACTGCGCGTCGTCTTTGGTGAGCAGGCCGACGACGGGCATGCGGGTCGATTGCGGCTTGGGCGACACGATGGCGAGGTGCTCGCCCACGAGCGCGTTGAGGAGCGTGGATTTGCCGACGTTGGGCCGGCCGGCGAGGGCGACGGTGCCGCAGCGGGTCATGGAGCGAAGCTAGCGAGAAACATCGAAGCCCGCTCCGATGCTCGGGAGCGGGCTTCTATGGAGAGGCTGGCGGCGGCCTACTCTCCCACGACCTCGCGATCGCAGTACCATCGGCGCTGACAGGCTTAACGACCGTGTTCGGGATGGGAACGGGTGTGGCCCTGTCGCGCTAGTCGCCAGCCAAAGGCGAAAACCGATGCGTGCGTGGTTTGATGGTCCGAGGAATCACTCCGATGGAAAACAGCGGAGAGATCAAGCCTCACGGGCAATTAGTACGGCTCGGCTGAAGCGCTCGCGCGCCTTACACCTGCCGCCTATCAACCTGGTAGTCTCCCAGGGCCCTTCAGGAGCCTTACGGCTCGGGAGTGTTCATCTTGGGGAGGGTTTCCCACTTAGATGCATTCAGCGGTTATCCCCGCGCGACATCGCTAACCGGCGTTGCCCTTGGCAGGACAGCCGGGACACGAGAGGTCGCTTCGTCCGGGTCCTCTCGTACTACGGACGACATCCCTCAACACTCCAACGCCCACACCGGATACAGACCGAACTGTCTCACGACGTTCTGAACCCAGCTCATGTGCCACTTTAACCGGCGAACAGCCGGACCCTTGGGACCTTTGAGGGTGTGGCTATGCGAGAACGCTGGGGCGCTGGCGGGGCCGCCGATACGTGAGGCATCGATCATCGCCGGGTGATTCAGACATGGACTGCCCGCCAGGCACGCCACCGTTTGCTGCCGGTGAGACAAAGAAAAGCCCCACAGCAGCGGTCGCTGTGGAGCTTGATCTTCTCCCTGAAAGGTCAGCGGTCGCGATCGTGTGAGTGATGGCGGTGGCGAGGCGTCCTTTCCTTGGTGCCCGGGGCGACCTGGTCGAGGTCCGCCGCCAACGCGAGCGCCGCAGCGCGACGGCCCAGCTCGAGCCCCGCCACCATGTCGAATCGATAGTGAATTCCTGCGTAGAGGCGCGACAGGCTCGCCTCTTGGGCGACGGCTTCCATTCGAGCACCCTCGCTCGGGAATTCATCAGCGAGAACGACACTAAACGCGCCCGAGAAACAGGAGTGAGCGGACGGGTACGACGGGTGCTGCGGCGTCGGGAATACGGTATGGATACCGCCGTCTGCCTGCGGGGGCCGGATGAACCAGTAGTGGTACTTGGCATCGAAGCATCCGATGAGCGCATCGAAGCCTGCCGCGCTCATAACGAACAAAATCCGTGCGGCCTCCGCGTCGGAGCGGTGGTGCGACACGATCAGCTCGCGCGCGATTCCCATGAAAGCAGCTTGCGACCGCGGCGACTGGTTCACGTTCCAGTAGTTCGCGATGTCGATCTGCTCTTGGGTCCGGGTGTCCGAGATCTGACGAACCTCGGCCAGCGCCGCATTGAAGGCATCGCTTCCAAATGCGGGTGGCGGAGCCGACCGCAGCTGATCCCGGGACGTGAGAAAGAAGGGCCGCGCGCCGAGGTTGCCGAGTGCGATTACGGGAGGAGGGGCGTAGATCCAGTAGCCCGGTCCGACGGGGGGCGGTCCGATGGGCGGGAGCAGTGGACTCGTGAGCCCCACGAGGTCGCCCTGCGCGAAGCTGAGCACGCGCGCGCCGGCCGCCCGCCCGATCGCTTCACCTGCGGCGAAATCCGCGTGCTTCGCGCCCGGCCACGGGTCGGACGCATCTTGCGCGTCGAGCGCGGCTTCGAGCTGGGCGACGCTGCCGGGGAAGAACGAGCTCAGCACAACGACCGAAGCGCCACCGATAGCCGCGGCGATCGGGGGATGTGGCCCCGGGGCTGCCTGTGCCGCCTCGGCAGCACGCAGCTGAGCGAGCGAGAGATAGGTGTACAGGCGAATCGTGTTGACCCCGGGCGCTGGCGCGGCCGTCGCCAGGTCGGTCGCCAGCTGGTTCCAACTTACCGTTGCACCAGCCTCCCAGAACTTGACCGCGGAGAAGGCCACGCCCGTGTTGGCAGCCACGGACGCGTCGGTAGGGTGTGGGCGGTCGATACTGCAGGCCGCCGCAACGAGCACGGCGGGGCCGAGCAACAACATTCGGTTGAACATGGTGCCTGCCTCAATGAGAAGGTGGATCAGACGCATGCAGCCCGCGCGTCACCGCGCGACCGCTCATAGATGTGGCTTCCACGCCGGCTGGTCGCCGTCGGTCAGATAGCGGACGATCGAGCCATCCGCTTTCGCCGTCGAGATTACCGAGGTGGTGTACCAATCGCCGTCGTAGTCCCTTTGGACCAATTGCACGAACGCGAGCTGGGTGCCATCGGGCGACCAACTGGGTGCGAATCCGGGCAGCCCGGCACCGATGCGCGTCACGGTGCCGCTCGTCGCGTTCAGCAGCGCGATCTCGTCGGACCCATAGCGCGTCGTCGCGAACGCCAGCGTCGAGCCGTCCGGCTTCCAGGCCGCACCATAGTCGCGCGCCGGATCGTTCGTGAGGCGTGCGAATCCGGTCCCGTCCGCGTTCACAGAGCATAGGTCGTCATTGCCGGCGTCCACGCGGCAGTCGAAGGCAATCATCGTTCCGTCCGGGGACCACGCCGGACTTCCGACGAATCCCACGCCCTGGGTCCGTCGAGCGGCCCCAGCACCGTTCGCCGTCATCACGTAGAGCTCAGTCACGCTGGCATGCGTCGCCGCGTAGGCGATCTTCGAGCGGTCGGGCGACCAGGCGGGGTGGTGATTGCCTGCCCCGTCCACAGTGAGCCGCGCGAACCCTGTGCCGTCGGCGTTGATCGCGCAGATGTCCTGGCCGCACTCGTAGGCGAGCCTGATGCCGTTGGGCGACCACGCCGGAGCGAATCCCGCGGTAATCCCAGGGGAGTACGCACCGTCCACGCGGCCGACGACAATCGTTCCGTTATACGAGTATGCGATCCGCTCGACCTCCACGCAGCCGACACTGAAACTGACGTCCACGGTGCCGTCTTGCGGGACGATCAGGGCGCGGGTTGTCGCGCCGCTGACCGTGCAGTTCCGGGCCACACTGGTGAGCGTCACGGTGTGGGCGCCCGCGATCACGACGGGGAAGGTCTCGGTACCGTTCGCGCGAACAACGGAACCGTTACACGAGTTCCCGGATTGGTCGAAGCAGACCACATAGGCATCCGGGACATCGATCCCGGTACTCGCCATCCCAACGCGCACGGCTCCGGCCGCGACGCATGTGATCGCAAACGACACATCGGTGGCGGCTCCGACATCGACCGTGCGCGAGCTGCCGTCGCTCACCGTGCAATTGGCGGCCGCGGTCAGGTCCACGACGTGGGTGCCGCGCGCAACCGACAGAGATACCCCGCTGTTCACACCGACTGCCACAGACGTGGTGCAGTCGCCATCGTTCCCAAAGGGATCAACGCACAGGCCGTATCCGGCGGGGAAGGAAACCCCCGTGGTCGCAGTGGTGACGTGCAGCGACCCTGGTGGCGGTGTGATCGCAAAGGGGATGCTGCTGACGCTCGCGAGGCCGCCGGCGCTGGCAGTGAGCATGTCCGAGGCGCTCGTCGCGGCGATCGAGAGATCGTTGAAGGTTGCCACGCCGTTGACGGCGCGCACGACGGTGGTCCCCGAAAGGGACGCGATCGGCGGGTTGCCCGGGAGCGCAACGGTCACACTGTCCTGGAACTCGGTCGCCAGGTTGCCGAAGGAGTCTTGCGCGGCGACTTGGACCGGCGGCGTGATCGCAGCGCCCTGCACCGTCTGACTCGGCTGCACCGTGAAGGCGAGGTGTGATGCGGCGGCCGCGGCGATTGCGAACTGAGTACTGGTCGCCGCGGCGAGCCCGGTACTCGCTGCCTTCAGCGTGTAGCCCCTGCCCGCCGTGACGATGCGCACATTCGAGAATGTCGCGACTCCATTCACTGCCGGCACACTCACGGTGCCCGCCAGGCTGCCACCGCTGGCGGTCGATGCGATCGTCACCGTCACCACGTTGGTTGCGTTAGTCACCAGGTTCCCGGACGCGTCCTGAATCGCCACGGCAACGCCAGGATTGATGAAGACGCCGGCAGTGGCGTTGCTTGGTTGTACCGCAAAGGCGAGCTGCACCGCAGTCGAGGGCTGGGTAGGATCTGTGCAGGCGACTAAAGCGATCCCGATCCATACCAACCACGTTTTCCCGGTCCGGGACATCAATGCCTCCCCTGAGAGCGATGGCGGCCACGCCCCACGATGGTGCGACGTTCGCTGAAACCTGGTGTGACACTCTCCACCCAGTCGCCGACCTACTGTTGCGCAGGTCTCGCACCGAATCCATGGCGCGCACCTGACTCGTGACAAAACTCTGGCTGACCAGGCAACTAGTTGGAGGATGCATGATTACGGGCGCATCTGACCTATGGCGCGGAGGCTGGCTGGCCATATCTTTGGCCTGGGTGTCGGTAGGAGACTTCATGCAGGCCCCACAGCGAGCCGCCAGACGAGTGATGCGGTTCGGAGTGTTCGAGGTTGATCTTCACGCACGCGAGCTGCGCAAGCGCGGGATCAAGATCGGGCTGCAGCAGCAACCCCTTCGGGTCTTGGCCCTGCTCTTGGAGCACGCCGGCGAAGTGGTGACGCGTGAGGACCTGCGCCAGGCGATTTGGCCCGCCGGCACGTTTGTCGAATTCGACGTAGGCCTCGACGCAGCAATCCACAAGCTCCGTGCTGCCCTGGACGATTCGGCCGAGAGCCCACGGTTCGTGGAGACGCTGCCGCGTCGCGGCTACCGGTTCATTGCAGCCGTGGACGGGGTCGCGCAACCCTTGGAGGAGTCCCCGCCCAAGCGGAAGGTTCTCGTGTGGGCGGGGGGCCTCGCTGTCGCGGCTGCGCTCTTGCTCGCGCTGGACCATGGGGGACTCCACGATCGGCTGCGGGGACGTCCGCCATCGGCCACCCCGCCCTCGATCGCCGTACTCCCGCTCACGAATCTCGGCACCGACGCCAGCGACGCCGCTTTGGCTGATGGCATGACCGAGGAGTTGATCGGGATTCTCGCCAGGCTCGGCCAGGTGCGCGTGATCGCCGGCACCTCCGTCTTCGGGTTCAAGGGGCGACCCATCGACGTGCGGCGTATCGCCGACAGCTTGCGCGTGTCCCACATCCTCGAGGGCGGATTCCAGAGGGTCGGCTCTCGGCTTCGCCTCCAGGTCCGACTGGTCGACGCGCGCGACGGCTCGACCCGCTGGTCGGCAATCTACGATCGGGAGATGAAGGACGTTTTCGCGACGCAGGACGAGCTGGCCGGCGCGGTCGCCCGCGAGCTGGAGGTGCGGCTGGAGGGACGCACCGGCAGCAACCTGCTGCGCCACCGGACCCGGAACATCGAGGCGTATGAGCTGTACCTGCGCGGCCACGATCTGACCCTCCACTTTACCGACAGCGGCCTCCGCGCGGGTCTCGAGTATTTCAACCAGGCCATCGCGCTAGACTCGACATTCGCCGCGGCATACGCCGCTGCGGCGCGCGGGTACGCTCTCCTCGGCTGGAGCGGTAATCCGGGCTTCTCGCTCGGCGAACTTCGCACACGGGCCGAAGCGGCGGTGCGGAAGGCCCTCGCCCTGGATGACTCGCTGGCCGAAGCCCACGCCGCGCTCGGAGTCATTCTGATGCTGTGGCGGGGCGACCCGACGTCCGCCGAGGCCGAAGCGCGCCGCGCGCTCGCGCTCAATCCAGCCGAGCCCAGAGTCCACGAGCAGCTGGCCCACATCGCTCTGCTCACGGGACGGCCCACCGATGTGTTGGTAGAGGCCCGGCTGGGACTCGAGGCCGATCCCCTCTCGCCTACCGCGATCACCATGGTTGCGAGGGCGCTCTATCGCAACGGTCGCTGCGACGAGGCGCTCGCGCAGCTCCAGCCGGTCGCGGGACTCCGGCCGCCGGTACGCTGGGCCGTGCTCACCGCCGGCCTATGCTTCGCAGAACAGAGGAGGTGGCCCGAGGCCATCGCGGCGCTGCGCCAGGGGGGAGAGACCGGCGGTGTGCACGGGCGCACGATGCTCGGGTTCGTGCTGGCGCAGTCGGGGCAGCGGCAGGAAGCCCGTCAGATTCTTGCAGAGTTGCTCGCGCGACAGCAGCGCAGCGGCAACCTGGCCTCGGATGTTGCCATCGTGCACGCCGGACTGGGCGACTTCGACGGGGCCTTCACCTGGCTCAACCGGGCGGCGGACGAGGGTCCGGCGCTCGCCACAACCCCCCTGCTCGAGGAAATCATGGGGCCCGCGTTTCGGGACTTGCGCCGCGATCCGCGGTTCGAGCGAGTGCGCAAGCGTCTGGGACTGTCGCGCTGACTCCGCCTTGTAGCATCGCGGTTCCGTGCTCGCTCATCGCCGCTCTGGTCTGCGCGCTGCCGTCGTGCGGCCACGCCCAGAGCGGCGCGCCCGTCACCGGCACGGTGACCGAACCGGACGGCCGGCCGCTCAGCGGGGTCGTGGTCGCGGTTCAGGGCCTCGGCCTCTCGGTCGCGACGGATGCCACGGGGCGGTACGTCCTGTCCCGCGTTCCCGCGGGTCAGCAGCTGCTACAGTTCCGCCGGATCGGTTTTGCTGCGCGCGAGGTGACCGTCATCGTCACCGCGGGTACGCCCGCCACGGCCGACGCCGTGCTGGATCCTCAGCCGATCGATTTGGGCACCGTGGTCGTGGAAGGGGTGTCGCGGGCGCCGGAACGGATGATCGACGCCCCGGCGGCGGTGGACGTGGTGCGGCCCGCCACAGCCGAGCCCCTGTCGATCACCGGCCAAGTCCCTCTCGCGCTGGCCCGGGTGCCGGGGCTCGACGTCACGCAGAGCGGGATGAACGACTTCAACGTCAACGCGCGCGGCTTCAATACCATGCTCACCCGCAAGATGCTGGTCTTGCAGGACGGGCGCGACCTTGCAACTGCCCTCGTGATCCGCCAGACCTGGGGGGCCCTGGCGGAGCCACTCGAGGACCTCGGGCACATCGAGGTGATCCGCGGTCCGGGGTCGGCGTTGTATGGCGCGAACGCGTATAACGGGGTCATCAACATCACCACGCCGCCCGCCCGCGACGTCGTGGGGACGAAGCTCACCCTTGGGGGCGGCGAGCTCGGCACGGCGCGGGCCGACCTGCGACACGCGGGTGTCTCTCTCAACGGCAGGCTGGGGGTTAGGGTGAACCTCGGCTACACCCGCAGTGACGACTGGACGCGGTCCCGCACCGCCAAGGATGGATCGGACTGGAAAGAGGAGTATGCACCCACCGCGGCGACGCCGCCGACGAGTCCGGGGCCAGAGCGCGTGGCCCTGAATGGGCAGACGACGGATGCCGCGACCGGCCGGGCTCTCGGCACGCCCGATCCCTTGGTCACCGTCTATGGGTCCGCGCGGGTGGACTACTACGCGGCCAATCGCTCCATAGTCACGCTCGAGGGCGGCGCGGCGCAAGAAGAAAACCCGGTCTTCACGATCGGGAGCGGACGCAACCAGGCCCGCAGGCTCGTGCGCCCCTGGGCGCGCCTCGCGTGGGACGCAGGGGGGAGCGGCGTTTCCGCCTGGTATTCGGGTTTCTCGTTGCCGGAGATGGTCAGGCTGGCCTCAGGGGAGCCAGTCTACACCTCCGAAGCCGCATTCCACCTGGAGGGACGCACGAGCCAGAGTTTCGCTCGAGAGGCAGGCCGCCTGGTGGTGGGAGCCTCAGTCCAGGACAACGAGGTCAACTCGAAAGGAACGATCTTGGGCCTGGCGTACGACGACCGCAGCGATCAGTACTACGGCGCGTTCGCACAGCTCGAGTACCGCGTCGGGCTCGTGCGGGTGATCGGTGCGGTGCGATGGGACGACGCGAACCTCTACGCGTCGCAGCTGTCGCCCAAGGCCGCGTTCGTCTTCACGCCCACCAAGAACCACGCGCTGCGCGTGAGCGTGAACCGCGCCTTTCTCACTCCGAGTCTGCCCACCCTGTTTGCTGCATCGGCCGCCGGCACGGGCGTTCAGAACTTGAGCGCGATCGAGGCCCAACTGCGCGCTGACCCCTCGGTGGGTCCGGCCCTCGCCGCCGTCCCGAACGGAATGCTGTTCACCAATTCCGCCGCGGTCCCCGAGTCCTCGTTGGGCAACCCTGTGCTCGCACCGCAAACGGTGACGAGTTACGAGGCGGGCTACAAGGGTCAAATCGGCTGGCGCGCATTCATCACGCTGGACGCGTATGCCGCCCGAATTGAGAACTTCACGACCAGCATGTTGCCGGGAGTGAACCCGATGTACCCGCGGTGGACCGCGCCACCCGAGGTCCCCGCTGCAGACCGGGCTACGGTAGAGTCGGCCGTGCGGAACGCTCTCGCCCCTCGCGGCAGCGCCGTCCAGAACGGCCTTACGCGCCTTCCTGACGCAACGACCGCCGTCGTCCTATCGTTCGCCAACGTGGGGACCGTCGACGAATGGGGCGTCGAGTTCGGCAGCAGCATCTCGCTCAGCCGGGTGCTGACCACCAGCGCGAGTTACGCCTGGTACAACTCCGCCATCCGGGACAACGTCGCGGGGAACGTGCTGTCCCCGAACACCCCGCGCAACAAGGGCGTCATCTCACTGACGTACGCGGGTCGTCAGGGCATCGATGTGGGCGTCGATGCGCGCATCGTGTCCGGGTACCACTGGACGACGGGGCTCTGGGACGGGGATATTCCGGCAAGCCAGATGGTGAACCTGAGCGCCGGCTACCGCATCAATCCCCACCTCCGCGTGTTCGCCAATGCAACGAACCTGTTCGATCAGCAGCACTTCGAGGTCTACGGCGGCTCGGTGATCGGGCGGCGGGTGCTGGCGGCGCTAACATCGACGTTCTAGTCGAGGGGCGGGTTACGACAAGCCAAGCCCTACGTGTCTCGTGGCGTACCGAGCAGTACGTTCGATCGCGCAAACCAAAAGCCCGCTCCGATGCTCGGGAGCGGGCTTCTATGGAGAGGCTGGCGGCGGCCTACTCTCCCACGACCTCGCGATCGCAGTACCATCGGCGCTGACAGGCTTAACGACCGTGTTCG
>DATNMO010000006.1:0-46600 GCA_035602245.1 Gemmatimonadales bacterium | reverse complement strand
CTCCCCCTCCTCCCCCTCCACCCGCGGCGCCGGCGCTCGAAGTCGGCGCGCTCGCACCCGATTTCGCGATGCCGGGCGCGACGCGCTACGGCCCGCTCCGTAACCCGGTGCGATTGAGCGACTACAAGGGGAAGACCGTCGTCCTCGCGTTCTTCTTCAAAGCGCGAACGCGTGGCTGAACGGTGCAAATGAATGCGTACCGTGATCAGTACGCACAGCTCTTCAAAAACGGCCGCGGAGTAGTGCTCATCGCCATCAGCGCCGATCCCGACACGGCGCTCGCTTCATGGGCGCGGGACGCTGAATATCCGTTCGTGTTCGCGAGCGACACGGGGATCGCGGTGGGGAAGATGTACGGCGCCATCGCCAAGTATCCGAACATGACCAACCGCAACCTCTTCGTGGTGGGCCCGGACGGGCGCATCGCCTACCGCGCGACGCCGTTCCGGGAGATCGATCCGACCGCCTACACGGAGCTACGCGCGGCGATCGAGAAGCTAATTCCTCCGGATTCGACGGGCGGGCACTAGGGCGCGGGCGAGAGCAGTGTCGAGGTCCTGGTCCGCCCCGATCCCGGTGTAGACGACGTTGCCTTTCGCATCGAGCACCGCGACGTAGGACGTGGCGGGGGCCTGAAAAGCCCTTACGGCGGCACCGTTGCCATCCCACAGAAACGTGAAGGGCATCGGGTGTCGCGCGAGATGCCGGCGCACCGTGCTCGTGCTCTGATTGACCGCCACCGCGATCACCAGGAATTCGGCGCGGTCACCGTACTTCTTGCGGGCGGCCTCCATCCGCGGTAACAGCTCGGCGCAGATCGGGCACCAGGTCGCCCAGAACTCGACGATCACCGGTTTCTTGCCTACCCAACGCGACAGTGCGACGGGATGCCCGTCGAGATCTTCGATCGTCACGGCGGGGGGCGTGGCCCCAACCGGGATTCCCACGACGTCGTCCTGGGCCTCGACCAATGTCGGCATCGCGAGCACGAGGGCGGCCATCACCCACCACGCCTTTATACGCCCTTTCACGCCGTTGCCTTTCACAGGACTTTCCCAGCTTGCACGAAGTAGTATTCCGCCATGAGCAGTAGAACCACACCCGCGACCTTTTTGATCCATGCCGTCCACGCGGCGGCCCGCGGGAGGGCGGCGATCGCGCCCGAGAACACTCCCACCACCACGAGCACCGCGGTCATGCCCAGCGAGAATACGAACAGATAAACGAAGCCGAGCACCGCGCTCTGCGTGGTCGCCACCCACGTCAGCACCGCCGCGAACGCCGGCGCCCCGCAAGGCGCGGCGACGAGTCCCGATGTCGCGCCCAGCAGGAATACCGCCGGGTACGAACCACCACCCAGGCTCCCGGCCCAGGCGGCGAGCCGCACCGGCAGGCGCACCGGAATGACATCCAGCATCGCGAGCCCGAACACGAGCAGCAGGTTGCCGATCGCGAGCCGGGCCCACGGGCTCGAGGCGATCGTCCCGAACAGCGAGCCGCTGAGTCCCGCGATCAGTCCCAGGATCGCGTAAAAGAGCGCAAGTCCGCTGACGTACGTGAGCGTCAGCCCTACGGTACGCCGTCGCGAGTGTCCTGCGGTGTTCACGCCGGCAAGCGTCCCCGCCGTGATCGGGATCATGGGATAGATGCAGGGGTTGAGGCTCGTCACGAGCCCGGCGCCGAAGAGCAACGGGACCGCCACCAGGGGACGATGCTGCAACGCATCGGAGATCTGCGCCACGACGACGAGCAGGGTGGCCACGGGCGGGATAATAACTACTTTAGCGCACATGAGCCGCACCGCACTTCTCGCCGGCGCGACCGGACTCGTCGGCAGTCACGTTCTGCGAGTGCTCCTTGCAGACCGAGCCTGGACTCGCATCGTAACATTCAGCCGCCGCCCCACACCCGAGCAGCAGGAAAAGCTGGAGCAGCGCATTGTCGATTTCGACGCGCTCGAGACGCTAGCCGATTTGCCCCCCGGGGACGACGTCTTCTGTTGCCTGGGCACGACGATCAAGCGGGCGGGGTCGCAGGAAGCATTTCGCCGCGTGGACTTCGACTATGTCGTGGGGTTTGCGCGAGCGGGCTTGCGCGCCGGCGCTACCCAGTTCCTGCTCGTGAGCGCCATCGGGGCGGACCCCTTCTCGCGCGTCTTTTACGGCCGGGTGAAGGGCGAAGTGGAAGCGACGGTACGCGCGCTGCCCTATCCGGGCATCCAGGTTTTCCGCCCGTCGCTCCTGCTCGGCGAGCGGTCCGAGTTCCGATTGGGCGAGCGGGTCGCGATGGCGCTCTCGTCTCCCGTCCTGACGCAGGCGCTCGTCGGACGCTGGCGGCGCTACCGCCCGATCCAGGCCGCCACAGTGGCGCGCGCCATGGCGCAGATCGCGAAGGAAGAACCGCGCGGCCCGAACGTGTTCGAGTACGACGCGATGGTCGCCGCGGCCGCGTCGTGAGTGCCCCCGATCCGTTTCTTGCCGCCGCGATCACGGAAGCCGAGCAGGGACTGCGCGAGGGCGGGATCCCCATCGGATCGGTCCTCGTGGCGGACGGGAAGATCGTGGGCCGCGGCCACAACCGCCGGGTCCAGAAAGGCAGTGTGGTGCTGCACGGCGAGATGGACGCCCTCGAGAACGCCGGCCGGCTGCCGGCCGCGGTGTATCGCGCCGCGACGCTCTACACAACGCTCTCGCCCTGCGCCATGTGCAGCGGGGCGATCTTGCTCTACGGCATTCCCCGCGTGGTGATTGGCGAGAATCGGACGTTCCGGGGCGAAGAAGATCTGCTCACCGCCCGCGGGGTCGCGCTGGACGTGCGCCAGGACTCCACCTGCATCCGTCTCATGACAGACTTCATCCGGGCGCACCCCGCCCTGTGGAACGAAGACATCGGTGTGTAACCCCATCTCGGAGAGCGCTGGCGCACGTCGTTGTGGATTACTTGGGGGCGCGGCACTAGGTTAGAGCCTCTCAACGGGGGACCGATGCGCACCAGTAACCCTGCTTTGAACGCCAAGACCTTCGAGCGGTTCGGCCCCATCGCCGCCGGCGAAGGGATGACTATCGAGGGGACCGTCCATCGCGCGGCATTCCTGCTCCTCGTCCTGATGGCGACCGCCACCTGGACGTGGGTACAGACGTTCAGTGGGACGCCGATCCAAGGATATCTGTGGGGCGGTCTGCTGGGCGGATTCGCCGTCGCGCTCGTCACGATCTTCAAGCCCGCCTGGTCGCCGGTGACAGCGCCGATCTACGCCGCGCTGGAGGGACTCGCCCTCGGCGCAATCTCCGCATACTTCGAGGCCACCTATCACGGGATCGTGATCCAGGCCGTCGCGCTCACGTTCGGCACGCTCGTCGCCCTGTTGATCGCCTACCGCTCCGGTCTCATCCCGGTGACGGAGAACTTCAAGCTGGGCGTCGTTGCTGCAACGGGCGGGATCGCGGTCTTCTACATGGTGGCGATCGCCCTGAGCTTCTTCGGGATTCGGATCCCGTTCCTGCACGAAGGCAGCTGGCTCGGCATCGGTTTCAGCCTGTTTGTGGTCGTGATCGCGGCGCTGAACCTGGTGCTCGACTTCGATTTCATCGAGAAGGGCGCAGAGCACGGCGCGCCAAAATTCATGGAGTGGTACGGCGCGTTCGGGTTGATGGTCACACTCATTTGGCTCTATCTCGAGATTCTACGCCTTCTGAGCAAGCTGCGAAGCCGGTAGCGGGCTCCGTCCGTCTCGATCGCTGGCTTTGGGCCGCGCGTTTTTTCAAGACGCGCGGCCTTGCTGCAGCAGCCGTGGCGGGCGGCAAGGTCCAGGTCAACAGCACGCGCGCCAAACCCGGTAAGCAGCTCCGCGTCGGCGACGCATTACGAATGCGGATCGGCCCGTACGAGTGGCTCGTGACCGTGCGGGCGCTGTCCGAGCGACGCGGGCCGCCCGCGGCGGCACATGCATTGTACGAAGAATCGCTCGAGGGCCGGGCGGCGCGCGAGCGGCTCGCCGAGCAGCACAAAATCGCGCCGGCCCCCACCTACCAAGGCAAGGGCCGGCCGACCAAGAAGGAGCGCCGCGATATGGAGCGGCTGCAAGAGGGAGAAGACTAGATTTTCACGAGCCGCACGTTGCCCGATCCCGTTTCGACCGACAGCCGCCCCCGCCCATCGCCCAACGTGCCCGTCACATGATCGTGCTCGATGCGCCGCACCTGCAGTGTCAATCCACCCAGATCGATGTCGCCGCTTCCCGTGTCGAGGGCCACCTCGGCCCCGGCCGCCGGCGGGACTTTGAGCGTCACGTCGCCTGAGCCGGTTTCGATCCGCACCGAGCGGAACGTCGCGGTCAGCGCGACATCCACGTTCCCGCTTCCCGTTTCGAACGACAGGTCGTCCCCCTCGGCGCCCGTCGCCCGCACGTCTCCCGAGCCCGTCTCGATGCGGAGCTCGCCGGCCTTGCCGTCGGTCAGCGTGACGTTTCCAGAGCCCGTTTCCATCCGGAGACGCGTACCCCACACGGCCGTTGCCGTGACGTCACCGGAGCCGGTCCCCAAGCTCACATCGCCCGCGGCGTCGCGCAGGTCCACGTTGCCCGAGCCGCTCTCGATGCGCAGCGTGCCGCGCGTGCGTTCGGCCGACACATCCGCCGAGGCGACTTGCACGCGGATCACACCGTCCACGTTCGTCACGAAGGCTTTCCCGACGCCCAGGTAGACCGCGACGTTCTTGCCCGCGGGCACGAGGACGCGCACATCGGCGAACGCCTCCAGTCCGCTGCGGCCGCGCCCCGTGATGCGCACTTCGCGGCCCTCGTGGAATCCCCTGTGGCCATGTCCGTCCCAACCGCCAAACGTGCCGTCGTCGCGAACGCGGAGCGACGTACTCGAGCCGCGGCCCCAGTCAGGAAGGACGATCACGTCGTCGGGGTAGATGATGCGCAGCGTCTCACGGCCGCGGAGCGGCCCCGTCTGCACTTCGAGCTTCGCAGCATCGGCGCCGCCACGGCGGATCTCGACCATGACGTCGCTTTCGGACCCGGGCTCGAGGCGCAGCTCGCCCACGAGGTTGTATACGGCGACCGAGTCACCTTTCAGTGCCTGACGGGTGGTTTGCGCGGCGGCGGGGAGCGTAACGATCATCATGAGAAGAAGCGCACGCACGATCATAAGAGTCTCCGCGAGTGAAAGGACTGAGGGCGTTACGAGACGGCCGGCGCGCCCGTTTCAGGGAAGCCTCCTGTTGGATAGCGTAACGCCCGCCAGGGTTGCACCTTTCGGTCATGGAAGACTGGCTGATCTGGTTTCTAGCCGCGATCGCCCTCATGGTGGCCGAGATGTTCACGGCCGGTTTCTGGCTGGCGTGTTTGTCCGTGGGTGCCCTGGTGGCAGGGATAGTAGCGCTGGTTCCCGGGCTCGGGCTCGCCACGCAGGGCATCACATTCGCGGTTTCCAGCCTGCTCAGCATGGCGGGTCTCCGGCCCCGACTGATGCAGTACTTCCAGCTTGGGCCCGGCCAGGGCGTGCGTACGGGTGTCGACGCCCTGCTGGGCAAGACCGCAATCGTCACGGAACGGATCGAGCCGCGGTCGGGGCTGGGCCGGGTGAAAGTCGATGGGGAGGATTGGCGCGGCGCGTCCGCCGACGCCACGGTCATCGAGCCGGGTACACCCGTGACCATCATCCAGGTGGACGGCACGACTCTGATGGTCGAAAAGGAGCTCTGAGCAATGGGTCCTGGCACGATACTGGTCGGCGCGATCGCGTTTGGCGTGATCATCCTGATCTCGAAGAGCATCCGGGTGGTGCAACAGGCGCAGACGATGATCATCGAGCGCCTGGGACGCTATCACAAGACGCTCGGTTCGGGCATCAACTTCGTTCTGCCGATGATCGACCGGCCCCGCTCCGTCGATTGGCACCAGACGATCGTCACGCCGGCGGGGGACAGCTACTCACGCCGCTTCCGCACCGAACGGATCGACCTGCGCGAGACCGTTTATGTGTTCCCGCGCCAAAACGTGATCACCAAGGACAACGTGGTCGTCGAGATCGACGCGCTCATCTACTCCCAGATCACCGATCCGGTGCGAGCGACCTACGAGATCGCCAATCTGCCCGACGCCATCGAGAAGCTGACCCAGACGACGCTGCGCAATGTGATCGGTGAAATGGAGCTGGACCACGTGCTGTCTTCGCGCGATACGATCAACGCGAAGCTGCGGGCGATTCTGGACGAGGCGACGCACAAGTGGGGCTCCAAGGTCAGCCGCGTGGAGCTCAAGGACATCAACCCGCCGCGCGACATCCGCGACGCAATGGAAAAGCAAATGCGCGCCGAGCGCGAACGCCGTGCGACGATCATCACGGCCGACGCAGAACGGCAGTCGCGCATCCTCGCGGCAGAGGGAATCCGGCAGTCGGAGATCAACACAGCGGAGGGCGACAAGCAGGCGAGGATCCTGCACGCCGAGGCGGAGGCGGCGGCGCGGCTCAAGGTGGCGGAGGCCGAGGCGCAGGCCATTGAGCGCATCACGGCGGCGATCAAAGGCACAGGGGGCGATCCAGCACGCTACCTGATCGCGATCCGCTACATCGAGACGCTCAAGGAAATGGTGTCCGGCCAGGGCAATAAGATCGTTTACATGCCCTACGAGGCGACGGGCGTGCTCGGAGCGCTCGGCGGCATCCGGGAGATGCTGGTGGGGGGCAGCGACAAGAAAGCTTGATGCATGGCATGACGACCTCCACGGCCGCACCGCTCACCCGCCTGTCCGAAGAAGAGCAGATGTTCCAAAGCGCGGTACGCGACTTCGCCGAGCGGGAGGTGCGCCCCCGGGTTCACGCGATGGAGCAGGCCGCCCAGCTCGACGCCGACCTGCTCCCCAAGTTTTTCGAGCTGGGGCTCATGGGGGTCGAGATTCCCGAAGCGCACGGCGGCGCCGGGGGCAGCCTGTTCATGACCGTACTCGCCGTGGAGGAGCTCTCGGCCGTCGACGCGTCGGCCGCGATATTCGTGGATGTCCAGAACACGCTCGTCAACGCGCTGCTCCTGAAGTGGGCCAGTGACGAGGTGAAGGGCCGCTACCTCCCGCGCCTGGCGACCGACCTCGTCGGCGCCTACGCCCTCTCCGAGCCCGGATCGGGATCGGACGCATTCGGGCTCGCGACGAAAGCCACACGGCAGGGTGACCGCTGGATCCTCGACGGCCGCAAGCTCTGGATCACAAACGGGGCCGAGGCTCACCTCTTTCTTGTGTTTGCCAATGTGGATCCAAGTAAGGGTTATAAAGGCATCACGGCCTTCGCCGTGGAGCGGGGCTTCCCGGGGTTCAGCGTCGGCAAAAAAGAGGACAAGCTCGGCATCCGGGCGTCCTCTACCACGGAGCTGATCCTCGACCACTGCGAGGTGCCCACGGCCAACGTGATCGGGGACGTGGGGGTCGGTTACAAAGTGGCGATTGAGACGCTGAACACCGGCCGGATCGGGATCGGCGCCCAGATGATCGGCGTCGCGCGCGGCGCGCTCGACGCGACACTCAAATACGTCAAGGAACGCCACCAGTTCGGCAAGCCGGTCGCCGACTTCCAGGGCGTACAGTTCCAGCTCGCCCAGGCGGCGACGGAGCTCGAGGCGGCGCGGCTGATCGTCTACAACGCCGCCCGGCTCGAGGACGCGCACGAGCCCTACACGAAGGAAGCGGCGATGGCGAAGCTCTTCTCCTCCCAGGTCGCCGAGCGGGTGACGTCGCTTGCCGTAGAGCTGTTCGGCGGCTACGGGTACACCAAAGAGTATCCGGTCGAGAAGTTCTACCGCGACGCGAAGATCGGCACCATTTACGAAGGCACGAGCAACATGCAGCTCAACACGATCGCCAAGTTGCTGCTGAAATAGACACGCATGCGCACCGCGCGCCGCACGCACGGCTTCACAGAGTCGGTGATCCGGGGGATGACCCGGCTCGCCAACGAGCACAAGGCCATCAATCTCGCGCAGGGCTTCCCCAACTTCCCCTGCCCCGACGTCCTGAAGGAAGCGGCGGCCCGCGCGATCCGGGATAACGTCAACCAGTACGCCATCACCTGGGGCGCGAAGCACCTCCGCGACGCGCTCGCCCGCAAATACCACGAGTGGTACGGCATGGCCGTGAATCCCGAGACCGACCTCACCGTCACGTGCGGCGCGACGGAAGCGATGGCCTCCGCGCTGCTCGGCGTCGTGAATCCCGGCGACGAAGTCGTGGTGTTCGAGCCGTTCTACGAGAACTACGGGCCGGACGCGATCCTGTGCGACGCCCGTCCCGTGTTCGTCCCGATGGAGGCGGCCAAACCGCTCGACCTCGATCGGCTGGCGGCCGCGTTCGGCCCCCAGACGCGCGCGATCATCGTCTGCACGCCGAACAACCCCACCGGGCGGGTCCTGTCCCGCGCGGAGCTCGAGGCGATTGCAGAATTGTGCCGGCGCCACGACGCGTTCGCCGTCACGGACGAGATCTACGAGCACATCTATTACGAGGGGCAACACATCCCCATCGCGACGCTGCCGGGGATGGCTGAGCGCACCATCACGATCAGCGGTGCGTCCAAAACGTTCAGCATCACTGGGTGGCGCATCGGCACGATCGTGGCGCCGCCAGACCTGACCGACGCGATTCGCAAGGTGCACGACTTCCTGACCGTGGGAGCGCCGGCGCCGCTCCAGGAAGCGGTGGCGGTGGGAATCGAGACGCTGGGAGACGACTACTATGAAGGACTCGCGCGGGACTACCGAAAACGCCGCGACCTCCTTTGTGACGGGCTCGCCACCGCGGGCTTCAAGTGTCAGCCGCCTCAGGGCGCGTACTACGTCATGGCGGACTTCTCGGACCTCTCAGACCTGCCCGACGACCAGTTCGCCAAGTGGCTGACGACGGAGCACGGCGTGACGCCGGTGCCGGGATCGAGCTTCTACTCGCGGCCGGAGCTGGGGCGCACGCTGGTGCGGTTTGCGTTCTGTAAGACCGACACGATGCTGCGGGACGCCGCGGCGCGGCTGCAGCGCGTGCGGGACTAGTCAGCGCCTCGGTCGAGCAGCGCGTCCACCTGCGCGCCGATTTCCCGCGCAGCGCCAAGGTCGGCCGTCAGCCCGTCCAGGGAGCCAATGCCGCCATGCAGGCGTAACAGGTCAAGCCGGATTGTCTCCAGCGCCCCGAGCGCTTCCCCGAGCGCAGGGTCTTGGCCGTTCCCTCGCAGACGCCGCACCCGATCCTCCAACGCGCGCACGACAGCCGGCAGGTCACCCAGCACCTGCCGCGCGTCGGCGGGCAACGCCTCGAACAGCTCGAGCGCCGCGAGACCGAGCGCGATCTCCGTGGGTCGGTCCGCGACGGGCGGGAGGCCCGGGTGCCCGGTGAAGCCGAGCCTCGCCAGTTTGAAGAGCCACCGTCCGATTCGGCCCTTCCAGAACCTGAAACGACGGCCTTCAGCGTCGTCCAACCGGCTGCGGCTCGCCGCGAGAGCAGCGAACCCCGTCGCAACAGCCGTCGCGCACGACAAGCCGAACAGACCGAACGCGAAGAGAACCGCGGGATAGGGGAGCAGGAACGCCGCGGCACCGCTCAGGGCCGCCAGGCCGAGCGAGGCGTACATCTTCGTGCGCATCCACCGCTCCCACCACGTTGCGCCCCCGCCTCCGCCTCCGAATTCCTGCTCCTCGCGCCGGCGGGCCAGCTCGAGTCCGAGCCCGTGCACCAGGTCCTCGTGACGGTAGCCTGCGTTCAGGAGGCGACGCACGCTGCGCACCGCCAGCGCGATCGGTGATGCCACGGCGGCCGTAAACAGCACCGCGGCGATCACGACAAGCCCGCCACGGAACACTGTGGGCGGATGGCCTGTGAACACGCTATCGAGTAGGAGGTTGAGGCCCATCGGCACCAGGACCGCGGCCGCGATGAACGGGCCGATGTACTGCGCGCGGACCTGGGCGCGACTCTCCGACAGAAACGCGCGGATCGGGACCGGCAGCTCGCGACGCCCCTCCAGGGTCTCGGCGAGCGCGTCGGCCAGCTCCTCCCCGGTCTGGAAGCGCTGTGCGGGATCTTTCGCGAGACAGCGCTCGACGGCGGCTAGCAGCGGTCGGGGTGCCCCGCTTGCCTCGAGCGGCGGCGGAGTCTTGCTGATGTGCTGGACCACCAGCGCGGCCACCGTGGTGCTCGCGAACGGCAGGCGGCCAGAGAGGGCATAGTATCCCACGACGCCCAACGAATAGAGATCGCTGCGGCCGTCGACTGCCTCCCCAAGCGCCTGTTCCGGGCTCATGTATTCGGGCGTGCCGACCAGCTTGCCCGTCCCCTGACCCGACGCGCCGGCGATCCCGAAATCGGCGACGAGCGCGCGGCCGCTGTCGCGCTCGAGCAGGACATTGTCAGGCTTGATGTCGCGGTGCACCACGTTTTGCCGGTGGGCGTAGGCAAGCGCCCAGGCCACCTCGCGGAGGATGCGCGCGACGGCGCCGGGCTTGAGCCGACCTTCCCGGCGCAGCCGCCCCCCGAGTGTTTCGCCGTCGACGTACGACATCACGAAGAACACGAACGCGCCGACCTCTTCGACGGCGTGAATGGGGATGACGTGGGGGTGGGAGAGCTGCGCCGCCATGCGGGCCTCGCGCACGAACCGCTCGCGCCGGTCCGCGACTTCTGCGAGCTGGGGTGGCAGCAGCTTGATCGCGACGACCCGCTCGAGGCGCAGATCGCGCGCACGGTACACGATTCCCATGCCGCCGCGGCCCAGCTCACGCTCCAACGCGTAGCGACCCGCCAGTGCCGCCTGGAAGTCGAGGAAGAGCGGGTCGGCACCGGGAATCACCCTTGCAGCTCCCGTTCGACCTCGCGCTGTCCTTCGATCTGCGCGCCGATCTCCCGCGCGAGCTCGCGTGCCAGCCCCAAGTCGGTAGTCAGGCTGTGCACCGTCCCCGTCCCTGCATGCAGGCGCAGGAGATTGAGCCTGATCGTCTCGAGCGCCGCGACCGCGTCCTTGAGGCGTTGCTGCACGAGCTCACGCTCCGCGCTCAAGTCGGTGACGATGCGGTCGTGCCGGGCGCCGATCGCGGGATCGGGAGTGCGCCCGTCCCCGCGACCCCGGCCGACGTCGCCCAGCGCCTCCTGCAGCTCCTCGAGCCGCCGGCGCATGCGCTGCGCGTCGTTTTCGAGGCGGTGCACCACGTCGGGGAGGTCGCGCAACTCTCGCCGCGTCTCTTTCGGCAGGCTTTCGTACAGCTGCTCCGCGGCCATGCCGATGGACAGCTCCGTCGGCCGGTGGGTGAGCGGCGCGGGAATCGCCTTCGCACCCGCGAACGGGCGCGCGATGCCGAAGAGCCAGCGGCCGAGGCGACCCGTCCACAACTTGCCCCAGAACTCCGAGTCGACATCGCGCCGCCGTTGCAACAACACCAGCACGCCGAAGCCCGACCCGACACTAGCGCCGAGGCTGATGGCGAACAACGCTAACCCTGCATCCGGGCCCCCCGCGAAGATGCTCAACGCCGTGACGCTGAGGGAGACGGCCGCGATCCGCTGCAGAATCCGTTCGAACAGCGACGGCCCGTGGCCGACGCCGAACGCGCGCTCCTCGCGGCCGCGTTCGATCTCGGCCTTGAAGGCGACGCCCAGGTCGCTGTGGCCGAACCCGGCCTTGAGCAAGTGGCGCGCGCGGTTCAGGAGCACGCCGAGCGGTACCACGGTGTAGCCCGCGACGAGCGTCGCGAATCCGACCGCGACGGAGCCGGCGAGCATCCCCGCGAGGGGAGCCGCGAGCAGCATGGCGAACGGATAGATCAGCACACCGCCGCCGTCGAGCCGCGCGTCGTGTTTCACGAACGCGCGCAGTGCCACAGGCAGCTCGCGTCGCTGCTCCAGCGCGTGACTGAGCTGCTCGGCGAGCGCCGCGGTGCCATCCGGGCGATCGGCGGGATCCTTGGCGAGACAGCGGTCGATGGCCTGTGCGAGCCGCCGCGGCACTCCGGGGGCCGCCGAGGAGAGGGGCGGCGCCGGCTCGGTGACCTGCTTCGCCAGGACTTCGGTCGCCTTTTCCGCCTCAAACGGGAGGGTCCCCGAAAACGCGAAATAACCGACGATACCGAGCGAATAGAGATCGCTCCGGGCATCGACGGCCTCGCCCAGTGCCTGCTCCGGGCTCATGAACTCGGGTGTCCCGACGACCTCGCCCGCGACGAGGCCACCGGCACCGGCGACGACGCCGGCGATCCCGAAATCGGCGACCAGCACGCGGCCCGTCGCCTGCTCGAGCAGGATGTTGTCGGGCTTCACGTCCCGGTGGATCACGCCTTGGCCGTGCGCGTAGGCGAGTGCCCACGCGACGTCGCGCAACACGCGGGCGCCTTCCGACGGAGCCATCGGACCGCGGCGGCGCACCCGCTCGGTGAGGGTCTCCCCGTCCACGTACGCCATGGCAAAGAACACGAATTCGCCGATCTCCTCGACCGCATGAATCGGAATGACGTTGGGATGGGACAGCTTCGCCGCGGTGCGTGCTTCGCGCAGGAACCGCTCCCGGAGCTTGGGATCCGCCGCCTTCGACGGCGGCAGCAGCTTGATCGCAACGGGCCGGTCCAGCCGCACCTCGCGCGCTAGATAGACCACTCCCATGCCACCCCGGCCCAGCTCCCGCTCGAGCGAGTAGCGGCCCGCAATGGCGGACTGGAAATCGAGAAACAGGCGATCCGGGGGGGGCGCGCCGGCTTGACTCATGTCTCGTATAGTAGCCAGCCTGGACACCGGCGCCATTCCGGGCGCAGATTCTGCCGCCTATGACGAGCCCTGCCGCCGTCCACCAGCCGTACATCCCGGCCTCGCAATCGCCCGCGGAGCTGACGCCGCGCGCGATCACGCTGGGCGTGCTCCTCGGCCTCATCTTCGGCGCCTCGAACGTCTATCTCGCGCTCAAGATCGGCCTCACCGTCAGCGCGTCGATTCCCATCGCGGTGCTCTCGATCACGATCTTCCGCGCCCTGGGCCGCTCGACGATCCTCGAAAACAACATCGTCCAGACCACCGGTTCGGCGGCGGACTCGGTCTCAGCTGGCGTCGTATTCACGATCCCTGCGATCCTGCTGATGGGGTACGACCTCGACATCTCGCGCGTCACGATTCTCGCGATCGCGGGCGGGTTGATGGGCGTCCTGATGATGATCCCGCTGCGCCGTGCGTTGATCGTGAAGGAGCACGGCAACCTCCCCTACCCTGAAGGCACCGCCTGCGCCGAAGTCCTCATCGCGGGCGAACGGGGAGGCATCCACGCCAAGACCGTGTTCCAGGCGTTCGGGATCGCCTTCCTCTACAAGTTCCTGATGACGGCGCTGCAGGTGTGGCAGGAGTACCCGGGCAAACTGATCCGGTCGTATCAGAGCGCCGAAGTGCGCGTCGAGGTGAGTCCGGAGCTCATGGGCGTCGGTTACATCATCGGCCCGCGCATCGCCGGCTATCTCTTTGCCGGTGGCTGCCTGGCGTGGGTCGTCCTGATGCCGACCATCAAGCTGTTCGGCAGCTCCATGACTGAGCCGATGTTCGGGACGACGAAGCTGATCCGGGACATGAGCGCCAGCGAGATCCGGGCGGCGTTCGTGTTCTACATCGGGGCTGGCGCCGTGGCGACCGCCGGGATCATCGCCCTGGCGCGCTCGCTGCCGACGATCGGCTCCTCGTTCCGCGCCGGCCTCGCCGACATGAAAGCGAGCCGGGTGGGCCAGGCGGTGGCCCGGCTCCGCACCGACGACGACCTGCCGATCACCGTGACGGTGGTCGGCTCCGTGATACTCGCCGTGGTACTCGCGTTCCTGCCGCAGATCGGCGTGAACCTGCTCGGCGCCGTACTGATCATTATCTTCGGCTTCTTCTTTACGACGGTGTCATCCCGCATTTGTGGCCAGATCGGCAGCTCGGCGAACCCGATCTCCGGCATGACGATCGCCGCGCTCATCGCGATCTCCTTCATTTTCCTGTTGCTGGGCTGGACCCAGATCGACGACCGGGTGCGCGCGATCTCGATCGCCTGCGTGATCGCCGTCGCGGTCGCGAACGGTGGCAATACGTCTCAGGATCTGAAGACCGGATTCCTGGTGGGCGCGACGCCCAAGTACCAGCAGATCGCGATCCTGATTGGCGCGATCGGCTCCGCGCTGGCCGTGGGGTGGACGCTGACGTTCCTCAACAACGCCTACCGCTACCAGGTCCCGGAGACGCGGCCCGGCTTCGTCGCTCCGGCGACCGGCAGCAGTCCGGACGGCAACGTCGTCGTCCACTCGGAAACGATGTCGCATTTCGGCATCGGGGGCAGTGACTCGATCGACAACAACACCTACCAAGTGATTCGCGTCTACGTGCAGACGCAGGGGGTCCCCGCCGGGAAGTACCTCGTCGATCCCGCATCCCACGCGATCCGTTACGTCGTGGATCCGGGCATCGGCGGCCGCATTCACGAGTACGGCGGGCGCGAACTCAAACGCCTGGACTCGCCCAAGGCGACGCTGATGGCACTGATCACGGACGGCATCCTCACCCACCGGCTGCCCTGGGCCCTGGTGCTGATCGGCGTGTTCCTCACGATCGCCATCGAGCTGATGGGCGTGCAATCGCTCCCCGTCGCCGTGGGCGTCTATCTGCCACTCACGACGTCGGCCGGCATGTTCGCGGGCGGCATCATCCGCTGGCTGGTCGAACGCAAGGTCCGCTCGGATAGCCGCTCGCTGGCCGAGATCGAATCGGGGCCGGGCGTCCTGTTCGCGAGCGGCCTCATCGCCGGCGGCGCGATCTGCGGGATCGCCGTGGCGGCCATCGCCGGCTGGGGCAGCACGCGTGGCAAGGCGGCCGATTGGCTGGCCAACGCGGTGGGACTGCACCACGCATTGGGCGCCTTCGCCACGTCGAGCATCGTGGGCCTGGTGCTGTTTGCCGTCTTGGGGACGCTGCTGTATCGGACCGGGCTCCGGAAGCAGTAGCGCGATGCCGATTCCGCCACTGGAATTCCTGAAGAAGCTGCTCGACACGCCCGGCCCCTCCGGCTTCGAGCAGGCGCCGGCCCGCGTGTGGCGCGACGAGGTGAAAGCGTTCGCCGACGACGTGCAAGCCGACGTGCACGGCAACTCGGTGGCCGCCGTGAACCCCAAGGGCAAGCCGCGGCTGATGCTGGCGGGACACATCGACGAGATCGGCCTGCAGATCACGCACATCGATGACGACGGATTCCTGTACTTCAGCGGGATCGGGGGATGGGACTCCCAGGTGCTCGTCGGCCAGCGCGTGTTGCTGCTCGCGCGCGAGGGACCAGTGCGCGGGGTGATCGGGAAGAAGGCCGTGCATCAGATCAAGAAGGAAGACCTGGACCGGGTGTCCAAGGTCGCCGACCTATGGATCGACATCGGCGCGGCCACCAAGGCGGAGGCCCTCGAGCGGCTGCGCGTCGGCGATCCCGGCGTGCTGGACTGCCGCGTGGAGGAGTACCCGCACGGGCGAATCGTGTCGCGCAGCATCGACAACCGCATCGGCTCCTACGTCGTGGCCGAGGCGCTCCGCCGCCTCGGCGCCAAGCGTCCCAAGCACGCGGCGGTATTCGCCGTGGCATCGACGCGCGAGGAAATCGCCTGGACGATGAGCGGTGCGCGGACCAGCGCTACGCGGATCGAGCCGGACGTGGCACTCGTGGTGGACGTGACCCACGCGACCGATTATCCCGGCGCGGAAAAGAAGCACACGGGCGATCACAAGCTGGGGGGCGGCGTGGTCCTGTCGCGCGGCTCTTCGGTGAGTCCCGTCGTCTTCGACCTGCTGGCGGACTGTGCGGAGCAGCAGAAGATCCCGTACACCATCCAAGCCGCGCCGCGCGATACGGGCACCGACGCGGACGCGATTTACAATGCGCTGCGCGGCATTCCGACGGGACTGATCAGCGTCCCCAACCGCTACATGCACAGCCCCAACGAGATGGTGGCGCTGGAAGATCTGGACCGGGCGGCTGATCTGCTCGCGGCATTCGCGCGGCGGCTCGAACCCGGCATTGACTTCGTCCCCCGCTGACTACTTCCGCTTGAGGTCGGCGAGCGCCGCCAGCGCCGCCACCCGCACCTGCTTGTCGCCGTCATCGGTGAGGCCTTCGAGCGTTCCGATGGCCGCGGGTGTCGCAGCGAGCCGCAGGGCCTCCACCGCCGTCGCGCGCAGACCCGCAGGCCGGCGGCCGAACACCTTGCCGCCCGGCTGGGCAAACTTGATGAGGGCCTGCACGGCGGCCGCGCTGCCGATGCGCCCCAGCGCCAGTATCAGCTCCCGCAGCACGGTCTCGTCCTCTTCCTCCTCCATCGCGACCACCAGCGGCATCGCCAGCGCGCTGGACTTGCGCCCACCGACGCCCAGCGCTGCCTGAACCCGGACTTCGGGGGACTTGTCCCGGAGGGCACGGCGCAACGGCTCCGCGGCGGTGCGCGACCCGATCTTCGCGAGCGCCAGGGCCACCGCCTTCCGCACCCGCTCGTCGTCGTGATCCAACTGCTGCGCGAGGGCCGGCACGGCATCCTCGAGCGCCAGCTCGCCCACGAGCTCCGCCACGTTACGCGCGACGAACCACTCATGGTGCCCCAGCATGTGCACCAGCTGGTCCGTGCCTTCCTTCATGCCCGTCAGGGCGACGAAGATGCCACGCCGCTCCTCGATGGTCGGGGCCGCCACGAGCAGATCGAGCAGGACCTCCACGCCGTCCTCCCCCGCCCGTCGCAACGCCAGCAGGGCGTCGTCGCGGTGGCCGGGGGCGCCCGTCAGCTCCGCGATCGCCTCGAGCAACGGCTTCGAGTACATCCGCTTGAGGGCGATCGAGTATTGACGCCGCCGAGTCGCATCACTCACCTGGTGTTCGGCCCGCACGATTCCCACGATGATCGTGAGCGCCTGCGCGATCCGGTTGGTCTTCAAGGCGCTCTCGAGCTGGCGGCCGAGCACGGCCAGGAGCTCGCCCACCTGGGGGCCGGCCGGCCTGGCTTGCAGCTCAGCGAGCAATTCGAGGGGCGGCCGCGAGGCCGCTGGGGCAGACGGCGATGGCGGGGGAACGTCGTGCGACACGACAGGGACGTCCGCCGGCGGAACCGACGCGAAGGACTGCATGGCCACGGTGATTCGCGAAGTGCCGCTCACCCGCAGCCGGGTGGCGATGTCCTCGGTCCCCGGTTGTTCGGCGAGCACTCTGAGCAGCTCGAACGTCTCGTTCAAGGGCGGATCGGGCGGAATCGCGATTTCGCTTACGGCGTGGAACTCGAGCCGCCGGGCCAGCGAGTCGTACGGGCCGCCCGCTGCGAGCGTCGTGCCGTTGATGACCAGGCGCCCACCCTGGGTGGCGACAGTCGCGCCCTCGCGTTTCAGCAGCCCGACCAACGTCCGGAATTGCACCTTCTGGTCCTCTTTCGCGGTCGGTTCGCGAAACAGGTCCAGGGTGCGCGCAAACAGTGCGGCGAACTCCTGCGGAGAGATCATGGGGAGGCTCAATTTAACACGCTTCCGGTCGCACGACGCCGCCACTAGAGTTACCGAATGATCGCCACTGTGCTGCTCGTCACCGCGAACCTGCTCGCTCCCCAACAGGACACGCTTTCGCCCGGCGCGCACCGGGTGCTTGCCGATGTCCGCTTTCTCGCCGATGACAGGCAAGAGGGACGCGGGGTCGGCACGGCCGGATTGGAGCGCGCGGGCGCCTACATCCGGGACGGGTTCGCGCGCGCCGGCCTCCAGACATCGTTCCAGGACTTCACGATTCCGCCCGACGCTCCGGCGGTGATGCACACGACCCTCGGTGGCACGGCGACCCGGAACGTGCTCGCCATCCTTCCTGGCTCCTCCCCCACGCTGCACGGGGAGGTCGTCGTCATTGGCGCGCACTACGATCACCTCGGGCTGGGCGGCTTCGGCGCGCTCGATCCCGACTCCACCGGCCGCGTGCACAACGGCGCCGACGACAACGCTTCCGGCACCGCGGCGCTGCTCGAGATCGGCCGGCTCCTGGCGGGCCGTCGGCCGGCGCGCACGATCGTGCTCATCGCTTTCAGCGGGGAAGAGCTCGGCACCCTCGGTTCGAGTTTCTTCGTGCAACACCCGGTGCCGCAGCCCATCGATTCGCTGTACGCGATGCTGAACATGGATATGGTCGGTCGGCTGCGGGGCGCGCGGCTGCTCGCCCTCGGCGCGGCCACCGCCCGCGAGTTCCCGGCCCTGCTCGACTCCCTCAACACACCGCCACGCTTCGACCTGCGCGCTTCGGGCGACGGGTGGGGACCCAGCGATCACGCCGTTTTCTTCGCGACCCGCCGGCCGGTGCTGCATTTCTTCACCGACCTGCATGACGATTACCACCGCTCCACGGACGATTGGGAGAAGCTCAACGTCACCGGCATCGCCCAGGTGGCGCAGTTCGTCGCCGACCTCGCGTGGGCGCTGGCGAACCGCCCCGGCACGCTGACGTTCGTGGACGCGCCCCGCCCGCAGGCGACGACGGGCGGCTCGGGATACGGGGCGTATCTCGGCACGATCCCCGACATGACCGGCTCGCCCGGCGGTGTGCGCATCAACGGCGTGCGCGCCGGAAGCCCGGCCGAGCAGGCGGGCCTCAAGGCGGGAGACGTCATCACCTCGATCGGCACCAAGCAGGTGGCCAACCTGTTCGACATGACCGAAGCGCTCCGCAGTCATCAGGCCGGCGATACCGTGGTCATCGTGACCAAGCGCGACGGCGCGGAACGGCGCGTGACCGCCGTCCTGGGTAAGCGCAGCTAGTGACGGGGGGGGCGGTTTCCGAAACGGCGAAGATCGTGCGCGCACTGCGGGCCGCTCATCTGCACGACGTCGGCCGCCAGGCGCTGCTCCAAATGGCGTGCGAGCGGATTCGCGCCCTGGGACCGCCGTACACCTCGGCGTACGCGTACATGCTGCACGGCGGCGAGCTCGTGCTCGAGGCGCACGCCGGCCGCGACACCGAGCATACGCGCATTCCCGTCGGCGCCGGCGTGTGCGGGACGGCGGCCGCGACGAAACAGGATCAGAACGTTCCCGACGTCACCGCGGCCCCCAATTATCTCGCGTGCAACGCCTTCACCAAGTCGGAGCTCGTGGTACTGATCCGCCGCGGCGACCATATCCTCGGCCAGATCGACATCGACTCCGACGTCCCCGCAGGGTTCGGAGCGCGCGAGCACGCCGACGTGAAGGAAATCGCGGACGCGCTCGCCGTGCTGCTCTAGCGCGCCTTCCCCATGTTCGTCGAGGTCAACGGCGTCCGGCTGTTCACGCACCGGGTCGGGACCGGGCCACTGGTGGTCGTGCTCCATGGCGGCCCCGGCGCCCACCACGATTACCTCCTGCCGCAGTATGACCGGCTCGCGCACGGGCGTGCGCTCTTCTATTACGACCAACGCGGGGGCGGGCAGTCGCCGGTCCCGCGGGATACGCCCGTCGGCTGGCGCGAGCATGTCGCCGACCTGGATGCGCTGCGCACACACCTGGGACTCGACCGGCTGGCGCTGTGCGGATACTCCTGGGGCGGGCTGCTCGCCCTGCTCTACCTGCTCGAGCACCCAGGGAGCGTCGAGCGCCTGGCTCTCGTTTCTCCCGCCTCGATCACGGTCGAGTACCGGCGCCAGTTCGAGGTCGAATTCGCACGGCGGATGGCGGCCCCGACGATCCAGCGCGAGCGCGAGGCCCTGCGCGCAAGCGGGCTGCGCGAGCAGGACCCGCAGGCATACCAGCGGCGCGCGTTCGAGCTCTCGGTCGCCGGCTACTTCCGTGACTTCCGCGACGCGAAAAACCTGACGCCGTTCCGCGTCACCGCGCGCACCCAACAGGAAGTGTGGGACAGCCTGGGGGAATACGACCTCCGCCCGCGGCTGCGCCAGTACTCCTCGCTGCTTCCGCTGCTTCCCTCGTTCGTGATGCACGGCACGTTCGATCCAATTCCTATTGCCGGCTCGCGCGAGCTGGCGGCTCTGCTCGGCGCCAAGTTGGTCGAGCTGCCCGTCGGGCATTGCCCGCACGTCGAGGCCACCGACGAATTCGTGCGCGCGTTGGACGAGTTCCTTCCCAAGCGATGAGAGCCACGCCGTTCGGGCTCGTGTTCGCCGACGTTGCCGTCGAACGATTTCCGGCGATCGCGGACGTGCTGGCGCGCGATGCAATCATGGCAGCCGACCGCGACCACTTTGTGCTGCTCGAGCCGGTCGGCCGGCTGCTGCGCGAGATCGTGCCGGAGGAGGCGGACGCCGACGCGCTCGAGGCCCACGTGTTGCTGTTGCATCACGCCTACCAACATTGGGTGGGAGGAGGTTGGGTCTATCGCATCGACGACGCGGCCATCGAGCGGGCGACTGCGGGCAAGCAGATCGCGTCGCTGCTCCCTCCCCCGCGCCCTGCGCTCTATCTCCAGCTCCCCGAGCTGCGGGTGTGGGGGACGCCGACACCGGAGGGCGCACCGGAGCCGCTCGATGGGATGTTCGTGAGCGCCGCGATTCAGCCCGGAGGCATCGCGGTGCTCGGCATCTTTGGCATGCGTCCTGACCGTCCGGGATTCAGCGCGGTGGGCCTCGAGGGCCGCGCCGATGCCGACGACCCCGGCGGCGGAGAAATGGAAGTCGCCGCCGCCCGTGCCGACGGCAGCGCACCGTTCGATCCGATGCTTGCGGGCGGCACAAAGGCCGGACTGTACTCACTCGCGAATGCCGGCGAGCTCCTCCTGCTGACGTGCCGCCTGCTGGCATTGCTGCCCAGCGAACACTCGATCGAAGCCTTCGCGGAGGTTCCCTAAGGTGTTACGTTCCCGATTCCTATGGACAAAGACGCCGTTCGCTCGGTCCTCGAGCACGTCGCTGCGTTTCTCGCCCTCAAAGGAGAAGAGAGCGCGGCCCGGATCCGCGCCTATCAAGACGCAGCCCGCGCGGAGCTCGCGGCTACCGGACGCTCGACCACGCTCGACGAGCTGCGCGAGCAGATCCCCCCGGGGCTGGGGGAGATGCTGCGCATTCCCGGGCTCGGCGTCGCCAAAGTGCGCCAGATCAATGAGCAGCTGCACATCGAATCGCTCGCCGAGCTCGAGGACGCAGCGGTGGACGGCCGGCTCGCGGCCCTGCCCCGGTTCGGGCCCAAGGCCGCCGAGAACGTGCGCAAGGGCATCGCCGCGCTGCGCGAAGGCAGCGCCTTCCGGTTGCTGCACCATGCCCTCGCCGAGGCGGAGAGCATCGCGCGCGGTCTCGCGGCGCTCGACGGCGTGCGCCGCGTCGATATCGCGGGGAGCGTACGGCGGCGGCGGGAGATCATCCGGGATCTCGACTTTGTCGTGGTTTATGCCGGGGAGGCGGGGGGCACCCGGGACGCGCTGATCAAGCGGCTGGACGACGCACCGGGAGTGATCGAGCTGGCCGGGAAACAAGGCGGCCTCACGCTGCGCTTCGCGTCCGGGACCGTGGTGGACGTCTTTCTCACGCCGGAGAGCGAGGCCGGCCTGTCGCTGCTCCGCGCCACGGGCTCCCTCGAGCACGTGGCGCAGCTCGAAGCCTACGCCCGTACCCGCGGAGTTGCGCTCGAGCCGGGGAGCGCCTGGCCCGACGAGGAGAGTGTCTATCGCGCCGTGGGTCTGCCCTGGATCGCGCCCGAGGTGCGCGAGGGCATGGGGGAGATCGGGGCTGCCGCGGCGGGCCGTCTGCCACGGCTCCTCGAGCAGCGGGACTTGAAAGGCTTCCTGCACTGCCACACGAACTACTCCGACGGCACGACGACCGTCGCCGAGTGGGCGGAGGCCTGCCGCGCCGCAGGCTACGAGTGGATGGGGATCACTGATCACAGCGAGTCGTCGGCGTACGCCGGCGGGTTGCGCGCGGAGCACGTGGCGCGCCAGCACGCCGAGATCGATGCCGCCAACCGCCGCCACGACGATTTCCGGATCCTCAAGGGGGTGGAGGCCGACATCCTCGCCGATGGCTCGCTCGACTACGGGCCGGCCGTGCTCGACCGCTTCGACTTCGTCATTGCTTCGATTCACACGCGGTTCGGCATGAGCGAGGCCGAGATGACCACGCGAGTGCTGCGCGCGCTCGACGACCCTCACACAACGATCCTCGGCCATCCCACCGGGCGGCTGCTGTTGTCGCGCGATCCCTATGCCATCGATATGGAGCAGGTGCTCGAACGGGCGGCGCTGCGCGGCGTCGCCGTCGAAGTCAACGCGGACCCGCACCGGCTCGACCTCGACTGGCGCATGGTGCGCCGGGCGCGGGAGCTCGGGGGGGCCGTGCCGATCTCGCTCGGCGCCGATGCGCACTCGGTGGCGGGGATGACGAACGTTGCGCTGGGCGTCGCGATCGCGCGCAAGGGATGGCTCGAGGCGGACGACGTACTCAACACGCGCGACGCCGAAGGATTCCTCGCGCTCGCGCGGCGGCGCCGCCCTCCCCCGGTGTACGCATGAGCACCAAGACCGCGGCCATCGAGCGCAAGGCGCGGGCGCGCAAGATCGTCGCGCGCCTCCAACGCGAGTACCCGGATGCTACATGCGCGCTGCAGCACGCGAGCGCCCTCGAGCTCGTGGCAGCGACGATTCTGTCCGCGCAGTGCACAGACGCGCGCGTCAACATGGTGACGCCGGTCCTGTTCGCGAAGTATCGGACCGCCGCCGACTACGCGGCAGCGGATCCGCGCGTCCTGGAGCGCGAGATTCAGTCGACGGGCTTCTTTCGCAACAAGACCAAGTCCATCATCGGGATGGCGCAGGCACTCGTGGAGCGGCACGGCGGCGAAGTTCCCGACACGATGGATGCGCTGACGGCGCTGCCCGGCGTCGGCCGCAAGACGGCGAACGTGATCCTCGGCACCTGGTTCAAGAAGAATGAAGGAGTCGTGGTGGACACCCACGTCCACCGCCTCACTCGGTTGCTCAAGCTCACAAAGCAGGACGATCCCGTGAAGATCGAGCGGGAGCTGATGGAGCTGGTGCCGCAGGATCAGTGGACTTGGTTTTCGCACACCCTGATCCAACACGGCCGGCAGGTGTGCATCGCGCGGAGGCCCCGTTGCGAGGAGTGCGTGCTGAACCGGCTGTGCCCCAGCTCGCGCGTATGACCCCCCCCGCCGCGCTCCCCCCGGTGGATCGCGCGCAGCTCGTCGCGACGCGTCGCGACCTGCACGCGCACCCCGAGCTGGGCTTCGAGGAGACCCGCACCGCCACCCTCGCAGCGGACCGACTGCGCGCGCTGGGCTACGCGGTGACGACGGGCGTCGGGAGGACGGGGGTCGTGGCACTGAAGGCGGGGGGCGGGGGGGGCCATTGCGTGCTGCTGCGAGCAGACATGGACGCGCTGCCCGTCGAGGAGGCGAATGCCGTACCCTATCGCTCGCAGCACGCGGGCAAGATGCACGCCTGCGGCCACGACGGGCACGTCGCGATCGGCCTCGAGGTGGCGCGACGCCTCGCGGCGCTGCGTCTCGCCGGGACCGTGAAATTCGCGTTCCAGCCGGCCGAGGAAGCCTCGAACGGCGCGCAGGCCATGATCGCCGACGGCGTGCTCGATGCGCCCACGGTCGATGCGGCATTCGGCCTCCATCTCTGGAACGACCTGCCCGTCGGCACCGTGGGCATCATGTCCGGAGCGATCATGGCCTCGGTGGATCAGTTCGAGATCGAGATCCACGGGCGCGGCGGGCACGCGGCCGCGCCGCACCAGACCATCGATTCCGTGCTCATCGCGGCGCACGTAGTCACCGGACTGCAGAGCCTCGTGTCGCGGCGGCGCAGCCCGCTCGAAGCGGGCGTCGTGTCCGTAACCGAAATGCACGCGGGCCGCGCGTTTAACGTGATTCCGGCGCGGGCGGACTTGCGGGGAACCGTGCGCACGTTCGGCGGCGGATTCTGGGAGGACGCGCCGCGGCTGATCCAGGAGACCGCACAGGGAATCGCCGCGGCATTCGGCGCGCGGGCGGAAGTGCACTACCGCCGGCTGAGCGCGCCGCTGGTCAACGACGAGCGCTTGACCACCCTGATGCATGACGTCGCGGCCGAGCTGCTCGGCGCCGCCAACGTGAAGCACGGCGTGCGTACCATGGGCGGCGAGGACATGTCATTCTTCCTCAACAAAGTGCCGGGATGCTTCGCGTTCGTGGGATCGGCTCCCCCGAACGGCACGGCCTCCCCCCACCACAGCCCCACCTTCGACATCGACGAGGAATCGCTCGTCATCGGCGCAGAACTGTTGACGAGAACGGCGCTGCACTATCTGGAAAGCTGATTGAACCTCCTCGCGTCCGAGCCCTCCGCCTACCTCAAGTCCGCCGCGCACCAACCGGTGCATTGGCTCCCCTGGAGCGACGCCGCGTTCGCCCAGGCACGCGGGGAGCGCAAGCCTATCCTCCTCGACATCGGCGCGGTGTGGTGCCACTGGTGCCACGTGATGGACGGAGAGTCCTACGAAGATCCGGCGATCGCCGAAATCCTGAACCGCGATTTCGTCTGCATCAAGGTGGACCGCGACGAGCGCCCCGATGTGGACACCCGCTACCAGCGCGCGGTCCAGGCCCTCAGCGGACAGGGGGGCTGGCCGCTCACCGCGTTCCTCACGCCGGCCGGCGAGGTGTTTTTCGGGGGCACCTACTTCCCGCCCGACGATAATCAGTACGGCCGCCCGGGATTCCGCAGCGTGCTGATGGAGATCGCGCGCGCCTTCCGCGAGGAGGGCGAGCGGATCGCGACCAATGCGCGCGCGATTCGCGAGCACGTGACGCAAACACTGAACGAGGCCAAGGCGGGAGCCGTGAGCCCCGACCTCGTCACCGGCGCCGCCGACCAGATGGCGCGGCTCTTCGACGTTCGCTACGGCGGCTTCGGTACCGCCCCCAAGTTTCCCCATCCCGCCGCCGCCGAATTCCTGCTCGCGCGCTGGCGCGACAGCCGGGGAGGGCTGGAGTGGCAACGCGAGATGGTGGAAAAGACGCTCACGGGGATGGCGCGCGGCGGCATCCGCGATCACCTCGGCGGCGGGTTCCACCGGTATTCCGTGGACGAGCGCTGGATCGTGCCGCACTTCGAGAAGATGGCGTATGACAACTCCGAGCTGCTCCGCGCGTATCTCTCGGCGTACCAAGGGTTCGGCACACCGCTGTTTCGCGACGTAACGACGGGGATCGTGGACTGGGTGCTGGAGGTCATGGCGGAGGAAGGCGGCGCGTTTGCCACCTCGCAGGACGCCGACGTCGCGTCCGGTGACGATGGCGACTACTGGACCTGGACGCCCGACGAAGCGCGCGCCGCGCTCACCGAGCAGGAGTACGCCGTCGCCGCCCGGGTCTTCGACATCCAGGAGACGGGGGAGATGCACCACAATGCCCGGAAGAACGTCCTCTGGTGGAAAACGGACCCGGGCGGCGACGATGAGTGGCCGGTGCTCAAGGCGGCAATGCGCAAGCTCAAGGCCGCGCGCGACCGCCGGCCCGCACCGTTCGTGGACCGGACGCCGTACGTCAACTGGAACGCGATGATGGCGGGAGCATTCCTGCAGGCCGGCGCGGTGCTCGACCGGCCCGAGTGCAACACGATGGCACTCAGGGTTCTCGAACGGATCTGGACAGATGCGTGGGACGTGAGTGGTGGGATGTCGCACGTCATCGGCCGGCCGGAGCCCGGGGGTATGCTCGACGACAACGTGCAGGCCGCCGCGGCATTCCTCGACGCTTTCGAAGCGACGGGCGAGCCCGCCTGGCTCGAGCGCGCGTCGCATGTGATGACGTACTGCGGCACCGCCCACTGGGATGCGGGCGCCGGCGGGTTTTTCGACCTGGCCGATGGCCGCGAAGGAGGCGCTGCCTACCTGGCGACACGCGCCAAGCCGGTGCAGGACGCGCCCACGCCCTCGGCGAATGCCGTCGCGGCATTGGTGCTCGCGCGCCTATGGGCGCTTACCGACCGGCCCGAGTGGCGCGCCCAGCTCGACCGCCAGCTCGCGGCGTTCGCAGGCGGCGCGCGCGAGCTGTCGCTCTACGGATCCACGCTGCTGCGCGCCGTGGATTGGGCCGTGCACCCGGTGACGCGCATCGAGGTCTCCGGGCCGCGCGGCGAGGGACCGGCATGCGCCATGCACCTGCTCGCGCTGCAAACCTACCGGCCCCGCAAGGTCGTGATACGGAAGATCGGGCCCGCGCCCGCGGCCACCGTGTGCGTCGGCACCAGCTGCTCGCTCCCCGTCGCCACTCCGGAGAAGCTCGCGGAGCTGCTCGCGTGAATCGCCGGATTCTCGGGCGTACGGGGCTCGCAGTCAGCGAGATCGGCTTCGGCGCCTGGGCAATCGGCGGCAACGCGTACGGCAACTCATACGGGCCGACCGACGACGCCGAGTCAGAGCGCGCAATTCGCAGGGCCTACGAGCTGGGATGCAACTTCTTCGACACGGCGGACGTGTACGGGCACGGGCACTCGGAGGCCCTGCTCGGCAAGGCGCTCCAGGACGTCCGCGACCAGGTGATCATCGCGACCAAAGTGGGCGGCAATTTTTACAACCGGGACATCCATCCCTTGCTGCGCGACCGCATCGGACAGGCGGTGGGGCGGCCGCTGGACCAAATCGCGGCGGGGGCGCCGCTGCCCGTGACACACGACGCGACTTTTACCCCCGCCTACCTGCGCTTCGCCGTGGAGCGGTCGCTCGAGCGCTTGCGCACCAGCTGGATCGACCTGTTGCAGCTGCACAACCCGCCGATCAACCTCATTGCGGCGATGGAGACCTATGAGGCCCTGGAGCAGATGAAACGGGAGGGCCTGATCCGCTTCTACGGCGTGTCGGTGCACCCGCCCGAGGAGGGGATCGCGGCGGTCAACGCCACCATGCCCGACACGGTGCAGATCGTGTACAGCTTGGCGCGGCGCGAAGTGGAGGACACATTCCTTGCCACGGCGCGCACCGCGAATGTCGGCGTGATCGCGCGCGAGCCGCTCGCCAATGGCTTTTTGGCGGGGCGCTATAGCGCCGACAGCGTGTGGGAACCAGGCGACATCCGCAGTCGCATGCCCCACCCGCACGTCGCCCAGCTCGCCGCCCTGGGGCAGCGGGTCAGGGAGCTGGCGGAGAAGTCAGGCCTGACGGCGGCCCAGCTAGCGCTCAAGTTCGTGCTGGACCGCAACGACATCGCCTGCGCAATCGTCGGGATGAAAACCGTGCAGCACGTGGAAGAGAACCTCAACGCGGGGACGTAGATGGCTAACAAGAAGGCGGTCATCGAGACGGCGAAGGGCGCGATCGAGGTCGAGCTGTTCGCCGACGAAGTACCCAACACCGTGGCGAATTTCGAGAAGCTCGCCAACTCGAGCTTCTACGATGGAACCAAATTCCATCGCGTGATCCCGAACTTCATGGTCCAGGGTGGAGACCCGTACTCGAAGACCGGCAAGGGACCGGTCGGCACCGGGGGACCGGGCTACACCATCAAGTGCGAAACCCAGAAGAACGTGCACAAGCACGTCGGGGGCACGCTGTCCATGGCCCACGCCGGGAAGGACACGGGCGGCAGTCAGTTCTTCATCTGCCACACGCCGCAGCGGCACTTGGACGGGGTCCACACGGTGTTCGGCCAAGTGACCAAGGGAATGGACGTCGTCAATGCCATCAAGGGCAACGACGAAATCAAATCGATTCGCGTCTCCTGATCGGAGGAATACTCATGCGTACCGTTTTGGTCGGTGCCGTCCTGCTCGCCGCGCTCAGCCCGGCGCTCGCCGCGCAAGAGAGCGGCGCGTTCGTCGTCCGGCTCGGCACCGACACGCTGTCGCTCGAGCAGTACAGCCGCACGCCGACCCAGCTGCGGGGCGAATACGTGATCCGCGCGCCGCGCAGCGTGCACCGCATCTATACCGCGGATTTGAATCCCGACGGCTCGATTCGCCGCTTCGAGCTGGTGACGCACAACATCAGCGGCGCTCCCGGACCGATGGAGAGCAAGACAACGGTCGAGTTCGTCGGAGATACGGCCGTCCTGACCACTCCCCGCGGGGATAGCGCCGTCACGACGCGCCTCGCCGCGCCAAGGGGCACGGTTCCCTACACTCTGCACATCTACGGCCTCTTGGAGCAGATCGGCCGCCAGGCGCGCAGCACAGGTAAGGACAGCGTCCCGATGACGGCCTTGACCACGTCCAGCGGCACGAGCGGTGTGTTGGTGCGGAAACGTGGCGCCGACACACTTACGTTCGCGATCACCCAGGGCCCCCTCGCCGGCGTCGGGCCGTTCACGTTTCGGCTCGATCCCCAAGGCCGGCTGGTGTGGCTGACCGGCAAAGGCAGCACCATACAGGTGGATGTGGAGCGCGTGGCGTGGGTCCCCATGTCCGCCGCGACCGCCGCATTCGCCACCCGTCCGCTGGGACCGTTGTCGGTCCGTGACACCGCGCGAGCTATGCTCGGCGGCTCGGAGGTGTGGGTGGACTATGGCCGGCCGATGAAGCGCGGGAGAGAGATCTTCGGCAACGTTGTGCCCTGGAACACGGTGTGGCGCACGGGGGCCAACGCCGCCACGCAGCTCAATACACCCGTCGATCTCGTTATCGGTGGCGCCATGGTTCCCGCGGGCAAGTACACGCTGTGGACGCTGCCCACCCCGACCGGCTGGAAGCTCATCATCAACAAGCAAACCGGGCAGTGGGGCACCGAGTATCATCCGGAGCAGGACCTGGTGCGCGTAGATGCAAACGTCGAGACGCTGCCCACGCCGGTCGAGCAGTTCGTGATCGCGTTCGCGCCGGCGGCAATCACGTTCACGTGGGACAAGACGCGGGTCTCGGTACCGGTGGCAAAGAAATAGTGCACCTCGACTTCGCAGTTGTCGCCGATTATGCGCTGGTGGATCAGTCGGGAAAGATGTCGGTCCTCGGCATCTTCCAGCACATCTGGGTGCCGCAGTTCCCGGCGATGCATCCGCGGCTGCATCTGGTGCTCCGGTTGAAGGGAAAGCGGACCGAAGTGGGAGAGCACCAAGTGCAGATCCGGTTTATGGACGAGGAGGACACGGAGCTCCTGGGCGGCTCAGGCACAGTGAACTTCGCCGAGCCGCCCGCCGGCATCACGGAGATCGAAGCGGCGGCCGTGCTGGTGTTCGACGTCCCGTTTCCCCGGGCCGGTCAGTACCGCTTCGAGATCACTGTGGACGGCGAGCGCAAGGCAACGGTGCCAATTACGGTGTCGCAAATGCCCACCCAACCCCCCACCACCCCCGGACCGCCCGCGTCCTCCTGAAGCGCGCCAGCCGCGGCGCACTGATCGGCGGCGTGCTGGGGTTCGTATTCCGCACCGCTGCCGGGGACCCCCAGTACCTCGCCGCGCCCTGTCCTCACACTGGCTGTGCACTGCGCCCGCGCGCACGGTCGCCCTCTGCCCTAGTCACGACGGCCGCCGGACTCGCACTCGGCGCCGGAGTCGGCGCGATCTTCGGACTCGCCACCCCATCGTGGGAGCCTGCTCCCTAGCAGTTCCGGCCTTCCCGCTGGCCGCCGTCGGCGCGCGCGCATAGCTTAGCGCCCGACTTGGATCACGCATCCCCGAAGTTGAGCGACTACGTGCGACTGCCGCTGCTCGTTCTGGCGGCGGCGCTGGCGCTCGGCTTCAACCTCGGCGGCTACCCGCTGTTCGATCCCGACGAAGGGCGTAACGCCGAGGTGGCCCGCGAGATGGCCGCCTCGAACGACTACCTGCTGCCGCATCTGGACGGCCTGCCCTACCTCGACAAACCGGTCGTCTATTTCGCGGCCGCCGCCGCCGTGATGGAAGTGTTGGGAGCAACGGAGACCGCGGCCCGCTTCCCCGCGTATCTCTTCACACTGGCGACGATCGTGGTGGTCGTTCGCTTCGCGCGACGCCGCTGGGGATCCGACACGGGCTGGCTCGCGGGGCTAGCGCTTGCCACCATGCCGCTGGTGTTGGTCTACGCGCGCACCACGATCTTCGATAGCGCGCTCGCCTTCTGCACGACGGTCGCCATGCTCGCGTTCTGGGACGAGCGGCCGGTCCTGGCATGGGCCGCCATCGGCTTGGGCGCCATTACCAAGGGCCCGGTCGCGATTCTCATTCCGCTCGCCACGCTCGTGCCGTACGCGCTCCTCACCGGCCGCCCGCTGCGCCGGCTGTTTCCGGCGGCGGGCCTCGCGGTGTTCGCGCTCGTAGCGCTTCCCTGGTTCCTCGCCGTCTCGATTCGGATTCCCGAATTCCCGCACTACGTCTTCGTGCGCGAGACGTTCGAGCGCGTGACGACGACCCGGTTCCACCGCACCGCGCCGGTGTGGTACTACCTGCCGATCCTTCCCGTCGCGGCGTTTCCGTGGATCGTACCGGCACTGGCCCGCCTGAGGGGCTGGCACTGGGCCTGGCTCGCGCGGCGCGTCAATCCGCACGCGCAAGAAGCCGTGCTGCTCGCCTGCTGGGTGGTTGGCCCGCTGATCTTCTTCACGTTGAACCGGTCGAAGCTGCCCCAGTACATGCTGCCGCTGATGCCGCCGTTCGCGCTGGCCGCCGCGCGCCTGCTCGCGCGGGAGGGGACGGGTATAGCGCGGCGCACCTACACGGCCATTGCTGCGACGCTCGGCCTCGCCCTGGCATCGCTGACGTTGTGGCTGCCGGCGCCCATCTCGCTCACGCCCGCCGAGCGCGCGGCGATCCCGCCGACCGCGCTCGCGCTGGGCGTCGCGCTGCTCGTCTCCGCAACGCTGGTCTGGCTCGCGGGCCGTTCCAGCCGCCCCGGTCCCAGCCTTGCCGTCATGGGTTATGCTCTCGTCGTGATGACTATTCCGATCGTCTCCGGACAACTACTCGCCGCCGTTGGCGAGGACCGCTCGGCGGCGACGCTGGCGCGGGTCGTTCAGAACACCGGGCCGGCGACGGAGGTCCTCGGCATCTCGGCGTATCCGCCGTCGCTACCGTTCTACTTGCGGCGGACGATCCCCGTCGCCACCGCCACCGGACGCGAGCTTACCAGCAACTTCATCGCCGACTACCATGAGCGGTTCCGCGCGCTTCCAGGCTCGCCGCTCAAGCCGGCCGACTATTGGCACGAGCGGCTGGCCCGCTGTCCGGTGCCGACCGTTTTCGTCACGCGCACCGGCGACGCCCGGACCCGCGCCGAGCTCGAGACCGTCGTTCCGCTGCTCGCCGTCGAGGGCGTCTACGCGGCCTATGGACCATGTGCGGCATCTTCGGCGCGGTAAGTCTCGGGGGGGGCGTCTTGCGCCACCCCGAGTGTCTCGCGCGCATGGCCGCGTCGCTGCGCCACCGCGGGCCGGATGGCGAGCGCATCGTCGGCCACGAGCGGGTGCGAATCGGTGCGCGGCGTCTCGCCATCATGGACCTGACGACGGGTGACCAACCGTTCCAGAGTCCTGACGGCGCGATCTGGATGATCTGCAACGGCGAGATCTATAACGCCCCCGCCTTACGCCGCGAAGCATCGGGGTGGGGGTATCCCTTCCGCTCCCGCGGCGACATCGAGACGATCGTCCCGTTCTACGAGCGCTACGGCGCCGACGCCGTGTCCCGGTTGGAAGGGATGTTCGGGCTCGCGGTCTGGGACGAGCGCCGCAGCCGGTTGCTGCTCGCGCGCGATCGCGCCGGCGAAAAGCCGCTCTTCTGGACGCAAGTGGACGGCGAGCTCCGCTTCGCCTCCGAGATCCAGGCGTTGCTCGAATTCCCCGATCAATCGCGGCAGGTGAATCGCAGGGCGCTGTCGCTGTATCGGGCGCTCGGCTACGTCCCCGCGCCGCACACGATGTTCGCGGGAATTCACAAGCTCCCCCCCGCGTCACTGCTGGTCGCCGAGGCCGGACAGGTGGAGACCCGCCCGTTTTGGAGCGCCGCTGCCGCCGCCAGCAAGCCGTCCCGGTTGTCGTCCGGCGTCGAGCTGCGGGAGACCCTGCTCCGGGCTGTGGAGCGGGAGTTGATGTCGGACGTGCCGCTCGGCGTATTCACCAGCGGCGGGCTCGACTCGTCTCTGCTCGTCGCCGCGGCCGCCCGCGCCATGCCGGGAGAGCGGATCCACACGTACGCCATGCGGTTCGTCGAGCCGAGTTATGACGAGAGCGCCTACGCGGAGGCGGTCACGCATCATATCGCCACCGTCCATCACGTGGTCACCGCGGACGACGAATCGCTGGGCCGGGCGCTCGACGTCGTGTCGCGATCGCTTGCGGAGCCGCTGGGCGACCCCGCCGTCCTCCCCACCTGGCTGCTCGCCGAAGCGGCCCGCGCCGACGTGAAGGTCGTCCTTTCCGGCGAGGGAGCCGACGAGCTGTTCGGCGGGTATCCCACCTATCTCGGTCACATGTTCGCCGCGTGGTGGCAACGGCTTCCCGCGCCCGTGCGTCGGGTCGTGCGCGGGGCGATTGACCGGTGGCCGGCGTCCGCCGGCAAGGTGACGCTCGAGTTCATGCTCAAGCAGTTCGTCGCAGCGGCCGAGCGTCCCTGGCTCGAGCGGCATCTTGCGTGGTTGGGCGCACTCGCGATCGACGAGGGCGTGATCGCGGAGCTCGCCTGTAAGCTCCAGGGGTTCCCGCACGACGATCCACTGAATCGAGTCATGTGGTTCGATTTCCTGACGTACCTGCCGGACGACTTGCTGGTAAAGGTGGATCGGGCGACGATGCTCGCGTCGATCGAGGCCCGCGCGCCATTCCTCGACCGGGAAGTGATGGAGTTGATCCTCCCGGCTCCGTCGCGGCTCAAGGTGCGGGGCTTTACCACCAAGGCGATATTAAAGGAAGCGGCGCGCGGGCTCGTTCCTGACGCGGCGATCCATCGCCGCAAGCGCGGCCTGTCGGTGCCCGTGGCCCGCTGGCTCAACACCGGTCTCGCGCCGCTCGCTGACCGCTTGCTCGATACGCCGCTCCTGGCCGAGCACCGGTCGCAGAAGGTCAATCACGCCCGCAAGCTCTGGCCGCAGTTGATGCTTGCGCTGTGGGCCGAACAGTGGGGAGTGGAGCTGGCATGACCCGCGACGAAGCGCTGGCGTTGATGCACGAGCACACCCAGTCCCCCTCGCTGCGCCAACACATGCTGGCCGTCGAGGCGGCGATGCGTGCCTACGCCGGGAAGCACGGCGAGGATCCGGAGGCGTGGGAGCTGGTCGGGCTGCTGCACGACTTCGACTACGAGAAGTTTCCGAACCCGGAGCACTCGGCGACCGAAGGGCATCCCGCGTGGGGCGTGGAGCAGCTCCGCCAGCGGGGCGTGCCCGAGCCGCTGTGCCGGGCCATCCTCGGGCACGCCACGTATTCCGGCGTGCCGCGGGACACGCCGATGGCAAGAGCGCTGTTCGCGGTGGATGAGCTGTGCGGTTTTCTCGTGGCGTGCGCGCTGGTGCGGCCGTCGAAGAGCTTTGGCGATCTCGAGGTGTCGTCGGTCAAGAAGAAGTTGAAGGATAAAGCATTCGCGCGCGGCGTAAATCGCGACGAGGTGCGGCAGGGCGCCGAGGAGCTCGGCGTGCCGCTCGACGAGCACATCGCGTTCTGCATTCAGGCGCTGCGGCCCGTGGAGCCGGCGTTGGGCCTCGGCGGGTGACCGCCCACCCGTTCTCGCGCGCGCTGGATCGCGCCACTGGCGCGCGCCCCATTCCCGGTAACATCCTCCGCCATATCGCGGGTAGCGCCGACGCGCTGGACGCGATGATCGAGATGATCGCCGGCGCGCGCCGCACCCTCCACTTCGAGAACTACATCATCCACGACGACCGCACCGGCCGCCGCTTCGGCGCGGCCTTGGCCGAGCGCGCGCGCGCCGGCGTGCGCGTGCGCCTGCTCTACGATGCCTTCGGCTGCCGCAGCACCACCAACGGTTTCTGGCGCGAGCTGCGGCGGGCCGGCGCGGACGTGCGCCCATTCCGGCCGATCTGGACGAGCGGTCCCATCGACGTCTTCAGCCGCGACCACCGCAAGCTGCTCGTCGTGGATGGGAACAAGGCGATGACGGGTGGGCTCTGTATTGGCGACGAGTGGGCCGGTGACGCGACGGCCGGCCAGCTTCCCTGGCGCGACACGATGGTCGTCGTGTGCGGGCCCGCCGTGGCTGCGCTCGAGGGAGCATTCGCGCGCATGTGGTCGCGCACCGGCCCTCCCCTTCCCGAAGACGAAGCCCACCCGCCGCCGGAAGAGTGCGGCCCCTCGGCCGTGCGAGTCGTGGAAGGATTGCCGGGCCAATCGCGCATTTATCGCGCGGTCCAGCTGCTCGCGGCCGCTGTGACCGAACGGCTTTGGATCACCGACGCCTATCTGGTCGCGCCGCCGGCCTTGTACGCCGCCTTCGTGGATGCGGCGCGCAGCGGCGTAGACGTGCGGCTGCTCCTCCCCGGCACGAGCGACATCCCGCTCGTGCGCACGTTCACCCGCGGCGGGTACCGCGAGCTGCTGCACTCGGGCGCGCGCATCTTCGAGTACCGCGGCCCGATGCTGCACGCGAAAACGCTCCTCGCCGACCACGACTGGGCGCGGGTCGGGTCCAGCAACCTCAACGTGTCCAGCTTGCTCGGCAACTACGAGCTCGATCTCATCGCCGAGCAGGATGGCCTGACCACCACGCTCGCCACCCAGTTTCTGCATGACATGGCACAGAGTCGCGAGATCGTGCTGCAAGCGCGCCGTCGCCTGCCACCCCGGTTGGTGGACACGGCGGCCGTCCTCTCGTCCACGGCCCCGATCACATCTCCGCCGCCTCCTTCACCCTACAAACGCTCGCTCCGCGAGCGGCAGGCGGCCGCGGCGGTCGCCATCATGCAGGCCGCGAGCGGGGCGCGCCGCATGCTCGCGGGCGCGGCCGCGGCGGTCTTGGCCATCGTGAGCGTGCTGCTCATTCTCTTGCCGACCGTCACGAGCGCCGTCATAGCGGTCGGAGCGTTCGCGACGTCGCTCGGGCTCGCCGGCTACGCCTTGGCGCGGCGCCGGCGCAGGCGTGAGGGCGATGCCCCCTAAGTCCTCCTCGCCGCCCCCGGCGCCTTCCCCCCCCCAACCTCCGGGCGGGGCAGCGCGTATGGGAAGCGGGGATGAGGCCAGCCTCGTCGCCCAGACACTGGCCGGCGATCGGACGGCTTTTGGACACCTCGTTGAGCGGTATGCGGGCCAAGCCCGGCGCGTGGCGCACGCGGTCCTGGGCGACGCCGATGAGGCCGACGATGCCGCGCAGGACGGCTTTCTCTCCGCCCTCGTGAAGCTCGCCCAATACGACGCGCGGCGCCCGTTCGGCCCCTGGCTGATGCGGATCGTCGCCAACGCGGCGACCGACCGGCGCCGCCGCCGTCATGTGCGGCGGGCCGAGCCACTGGATCCCGCGCTCGTGGGCGGCGGCCCCCGGCCCGACACGGAAGCGGTGCGGAGCGAGCTCGGCGAACGGCTCCGGGCCGCGCTGGCCGAGCTGCCGGAGCGGCGTCGCACAGCGGTGGTGCTGTTCGATGTCGAGGGTTATTCGCATGCAGAGATCGCCGGGATTCTGGGAATCCCGGAAGGAACGGTGCGATCCGAAGTGTTCCATGGGCGCCGCAGTCTGCGCGCGCTGTTGGCTGATTGGAAGGGAGCATGAAGCATGACTGATGAGCGGATGTTCGACCACCGTCCGGATCCGGAGCTCGGTGCCGCCCTGCGGGCGGCGCTCGAACCGCCGAAGGACGATCAGGCCCGATTCGTGGCGCGCGTCATGGCGCGCTACGACGCAGCGCTCGAGCGGGCCGCTGTACCCACGTGGGAGGTGCTGGCATCGTGGTCGCGCCGCGGCATCACCGCGGCAGCGGCCGCCGCGGTGCTCGCCGGGTTGCTGCTGGGACGCGCCCTGCAGTCGCCGGCAGCGCCGGAAACGATCGACGCCGCCATGGCGCCCGCCAGTGGGCCTGGGCTCGCGGCGCTCGTGACTGCTGCCGACCCGCCCGACGCGAGCGTGGTATTCACGTCGCTCGTGGAGCCGCAGTGAACCTTGTCACTCAGACACTCTCAAAACAGAAAGCGATCCAATGCTGAATAGATCCAAGTTGGCCGCTGTCGCGCTACTCGCCGCCGTCTTCCTCGCGGGCGGGCTTGCCGGATGGGGCGGGCACGAAGCCGCCGACCGGGACGAGCGTGGAGGCCGGGGACATCGTGGACCCGATGCAATGGTCGCTTACCTCGGCCGCGAGCTGGACCTCACCCCCGCGCAGCGGGATTCCGTGCGGGCGATCTTCACGCGCCACCGGCCCGAGACCGACGCCTTGTGGGCGCGCGTGCGGCCGCAGTTTGACTCGATCAAGACCCGCATGCGCGCCGAGATCGATGCCCAGCTCACGCCGGAGCAGCGGGCGCGCCACCAGCGACTGATCGAGAAGGCTGAGCATCACCGGAGAGAGAGGGAAGACTCCACCAAGGGCAAGACTGGGGGGGGGCGGAACTGATGCGCTGGCTCACGGGGAGCGGCATACTCGCGATCGCGGTGGCGGCGCCCCTGGCGGCGCAGCAGGTGGAAGTGACCCTCCAGGAAGCGATCCGGCGTGCGCAGGACGTACAGCCGACAATGGTACAGGCTCTGGGGACCGAACGGAACGCCGGCGCGAGCCGGCTCTCCGCCTACGGTGCTTACCTGCCCACCTTGAGTGTCAATGCCTCCACGTCCAAGGGTAACACCGGCCGGACGGACAACGCCACCGGCTTGTTCATTCCGCCCGTTCGGTCTTACACCGGAGGGATCTCCGCCAGCCTGGAGTTATTCGACGGCTTCCGCCGCGTCGCGAACCTGCGGTCGGCAGGCGCCACGCTCGATGCAGCGGGTGCCGGGGTCGTGAATCAGCGATTCCAGGTGATGCTGTCGACCAAACAGGCGTTCTACAACGCGCTTGCCACTGAGGAGCTCCTCCGTGTCGCGCAGGCGCAGGTGCGCCGTGCCCAACAGCAACTCCAGATCTCCGTCGAGAAACTCCGCGCCGGCTCGGCAACGCGCTCCGACTCACTCCGCTCGAGGGTCGAGTACGGCAACGCGCGGATTGCCCTGCTCCAGGCGCAAGCAAACCTGGCGACGGCCCAGGCGAACCTCGGACGCCAGATCGGAATGGACACACCTGTCCGCGCCGTTCCCGATACCGTGTTCCCCGCGCTGCCGGACACGGCCGCCTTGCGTAACCGCGCGCTGGAGACGGCGCCTCAGGTGCTGCAGGCGGAGTCGCAGGCGAGCGCCGCCCGTGCGCAGGTGTGGAGCGCGCGCTCACAGTATTGGCCGACCCTCACGGTCTCGTACAGCGACAACCGCCAAGGAATTAAGACGCCCCAGTTCCCGCTGTTCGACAATCTGCCGGACAGTTACTCGTGGCGGTTCGGGTTGACGTGGCCGTTGTTCAACGGGTTCGTGAGGGAGCAGCAGCAAGTCACGGCCAGCGTCAACCGGGACAACGCCGAGGCGCAGGCAGCCGACACACGCCGCCAAGTGAATGCGCAACTCACCCAGCAGCTCGCCACCTTGTCCACCGCGTACGAGCAGATCTCGATCGCTCAGGACAACCTGGCCGCGGCAACGGAGGACCTGCGCGTGCAGAACGAGCGCTATCGCGTCGGCGCCGCGACGATCCTCGACCTGCTCACGTCGCAGACGGCGCTCACGCAGGCCGAAGTGAACGTGGTGCAGACGCGCTTCAACTATCTGATCACCCGCGCGCAGGTCGAGGCGGTCGTGGGACGGACCCTATGACGCAGGCCCAGGCGATGAGCTTCCATACGGGCGACACGCCGACCCCCGATACCGTCATCCTGACGCACAAGCTGACGCGCGAATACGTGATGGGCGCGGAAGTCGTGCATGCGCTGCGCGGCGTGGACATCCAGATCAAGAAGAACGAGTTCGTGGCCTGCATGGGCCCGTCCGGATCGGGCAAGTCCACGCTCATGAACCTGATCGGCTGCCTCGACACGCCCACGAGCGGCGAGTACTGGCTCAACGGCCAGCAGGTGAGCGACTTGAGCGACGACCAACTGGCGCGCATCCGCAACAAGGAGATCGGCTTCGTCTTTCAGACGTTCAACCTGCTGCCCCGCGCCGACGCACTGCACAACGTCGAGCTGCCGCTCATCTACGCGGGCATGGCCTCCAAGGAGCGCCGCCAGCGCGCCGCCCGTGCCCTCGAACAGGTGGGCCTGGGCGACCGCATGGACCATCGCCCCAACGAGCTGTCGGGCGGGCAGCGCCAGCGCGTCGCCATCGCGCGTGCGCTCGTCAACGAGCCGAGCATCCTGCTCGCCGACGAGCCGACGGGGAACCTCGACTCGGCGACGGGCGCCGAGATCATGGCGCTCTTTCAAAAGCTCCACGACTCCGGCCAGACCATCGTGCTGGTGACGCACGAACAAGACATTGCGGCGCATGCGCGCCGCCAGATACATCTGCTCGACGGCAAGATCGAGCGCGACGAGAGGACGGAACGGTAGCTGTGAACACATCCATGCGGGCAGCCGTGCTGCTGCTCATCGGCGTGAGCGCCTGCGGCAAGACGCAGGCGCCGCCGATGTACGAAGCCATTCCCGTGGAGCGCCGGACCGTGGTGGTCTCGGCGTCGGCCTCGGGCGCCATCGAGCCCGTACTCACCGTGGACGTCAAGTCCAAGGCCTCGGGCGAGATCATCGAGATGAACGTCCAGACGGGCGACGACGTGAAGGCGGGACAGCCGCTCGCGACGATCGACCCGCGCATCCCCCGCAATAACCTGGCGCAGGCGCAGGCGAACCTGGCCGTGGCCGAGGCCCAGCTGGCCAACGCCAAAGCTCAGCTCGACCGCGCGGATACCCTCTTCAAGACCCAGGCGATCACGGAGAGCGAGTACGAGACCGCCAAGCTGGGGTACGCCAACGCCAATGCCGCGGTGATTCGCGCGCGCACCGACCTCGAGAACGCGCGCGACCGCATGAACGACACGCGCCTGCGGGCGCCGCTCGCCGGGACGATCATTGCGAAGAACGTTGAGCTCGGCACCGTGATTTCGTCCCCCACGACGGACGTTGGTGGCGGGACGGTGCTGTTCAAGATGGCGAACCTCGATACGGTCCAGGTCCGGACGCTCGTAGACGAGACGGACATCGGGAAGGTGCAGCCGGGCCTTGTGGCCACGATCACCGTGGACGCCTATCCCAACCGGCCGTTCGAGGGTGCGGTACTGAAGATCGAGCCGCAGGCCACGGTGCAGCAGAACGTGACGATGTTCCCGGTGCTGGTGCGGATCGCGAACCCCAACCACCTCCTCAAGCCGGGGATGAACACCGAAGTCGAAATCCACGTCGGCCGGCGCGAGAACGTGATCGCCATTCCGAACGCGGCACTGCGCACGCAGCGCGACGTCGCTTCGGCGGCCCAGGTGCTGGGACTCGATCCGGCGCAAGTCCAGCAGCAGCTCGCTGCCGTCACCGCGAGCCGTGACAGCGCCTCGCTCGGCGGCACCCAGGCACGGCGAGACTCGGCGCCAGCCGCTGGGGGAGGCAGTACGATGACGACCCCCGACGGCCGCACGATCCAGCTGCCCGCGGGCGTCACCGAAGCACAGGTCCGCGCGGCATTCCAAAAGCGGATGTCCGGCCAGCCGCTCTCGCCCGAGGAAGAGAACGCGATGCGCGCCATGCGGGCCGCTTTCCAGCGCGGCGGCGGGGGTGGCGGCGGCGGGGCGGGCGGCGGGGGCGGCGGCGGCGTCCGTCGTGCGACCGGAGAAGTGAGCTACATCGTATTCGTCCTGCGAAAGGGGAAGCCCACGCCGGTGCAGATCCGCACCGGGCTCACCGATCTCGACTACGTCGAGGTCGTCAACGGCCTAACCGAGCAGGACACGGTGCTGGTGCTCCCCAGCGCATCGCTTCTCAACGCACAGCGCGACATGCGCGAGCGGATGCGGACGGTGACGGGCGGCGGCCTGCCCGGCCTGCAGCAACAGCCCGCGGCGCCGACGCGCACGCCGGCCCAGACGAAGCCCTAGCGATGCTGCTCGGCGAAATCTTCCAGGTCGCGCTCCAGGCGATCCGCGCCAACAAGCTGCGGTCGTTCCTCACGATGCTGGGCATCATCATCGGCGTGGGCGCCGTGATCACGATGGTCGCGTTGGGGAGCGGCGCCCAGAAAGCGGTGCAAGCACGCATTCAGGCGCTCGGACCCACGCTGCTCTCCATCTATCCGGGCCAATCGTTCCGCGGCGGCATCGCGATCATGTTCGACCAGCGCGCCAGCCTCACTGTCGATGACGCCGACGCCCTGGCGCGTGACGCGCGCTACGTCAAGGCCGTCGTTCCCGAAATGACGCGGAACCTCCAGATCAAACGGGCCGGCCAGAACGCGAATGTGAGCATCGTCGGCACGACTCCGAACTACGTCGCCGTGAAGAACTACACGATCACGGCCGGCCGGATGTTCACGGCCGGCGAGGCGGAGTCGCGACGGCGTTACGCGGTGCTCGGTGCGGCGATCCCCGAAATGTTCAGCGCGAACCCGGGGGCGATGGTTGGGCAAGAGATCCAGATCCGTGGCATCCCCTTCGAGATCATCGGCGTACTGTCACAGAAGGGCTCGGCCGGTGGTTTCGGCAATCCCGACGAGCAGATTCTCATTCCGCTCCAAACGGCGCGGTATCGCATCCTGGGCACCGACCGGGTGCGCTCGATCACGGTGGACGCGGCTGAAGTGAACCAGATGACGCTCTCGATGATCGAGATCGAGCGGGTGCTGCGGCGCCAGCACAAGATCCGCCCGGGCGCCGAAAACGACTTCCAGATTCGCAACCAGGCGGACATCCTCTCGACCTTTCAGGACACGACGAAGACGTTCACCTACCTGCTCGCCGGCATCGCCGCCGTGAGCCTGCTCGTGGGCGGGATCGGGATCATGAACATCATGCTGGTGTCGGTCACGGAACGGACGCGCGAGATCGGCGTGCGCAAGGCGCTCGGCGCCACACGCTTCAACATCATGTTCCAGTTCCTCGTCGAGGCGCTCGTGTTGTGTGCGGTGGGTGGCCTGCTCGGGATTGTGTTCGGCACCATCGGCGCGGTCGGGCTTTCCAAGCTGGCCCATTGGAACACGGCGATCAATGTTTTCGCCGTCCTGCTCGCATTCGTGTTCAGCGCCGTGGTGGGACTGTTCTTCGGCATCTGGCCCGCGCGCCGGGCCGCGAAGCTCGATCCGATTACGGCGCTGCGCTACGAATAGATCCAATGCGGAATGCGGAATTGAGGGGAGAGCTCGAGCGCGCCTTCGAAACGTCAACTCGCCCCTGACATTCCGCATTCCGCATTTCGCGCTCCGCATTGTAGTTTAGTGCTTCATGCTTCCCCTGCTCCTCGCGCTCCTCCAATCCGCCGGCGATGCCCAGCCCGTCTACGACGGCCGGCTGCGGCAGATCCAAGTTCATCTTCCCCGCCTCGAGGCGGCGGTCCGCATCGACGGCGTCCTCGACGAAGACGTATGGCGCCGGGCTGCGCGGCTCACGGGATTCACACAGTACCGCCCGGTGGACAGCCGTCCCGCCGAGGACTCGACGGAAGTGTTGGCCTGGTACGCGCCCGACGCGATGTATTTCGGCATTCGCGCGTACGAGGCCCACGGCAACGTCGTGCGGGCGACGCTCGCCGACCGCGACAACATCGACGCCGACGACAACGTCCAGATTCTACTCGACACATTCAACGACCGCCGCCGGGCGTTGCTGTTCGCGGTCAATCCACTGGGCGCGCAGAAGGACGGCGTACGCAGCGAGGGGCTCGCGGGTGCCGCGGGCGGACAGAACGCGGGGTTCCGCTTCGACGGCGTCATCGACCTGAACCCCGATTACGTGTATCAGTCGGCCGGGCACGTGACGCCGTGGGGCTATGAGGTCGAGGTCCGCATTCCATTCAAGAGCCTCCGCTACCAGAGCGGCGCCACGCAGGACTGGGGCGTCCAGTTCGTCCGCACCACCCAGCACACCGGCTACGAGGACACGTGGACGCCGGTGGTGCGGGCCAGCGCCAGCTTCCTCATCCAGTCGGGGACCCTGAAAGACCTCACCGGCCTGCGCCGCGGTCTCGTCATGGATATCAGCCCCGAGTTCACGTCGCGGGTGGAGGGCGCTCCCGCCACGCCCAACTATCGCTACGGCGCGGTCCATCCCGAGGTCGGCGCGAACCTTCGCTGGGGCATCACGCAGAACCTGAGCATGACCGGCACCGTCAACCCGGACTTCTCGACGGTCGAAGCGGATGTGGGCCAGGTCACGGTGAACGAGCGATTCGCGCTGTTCTTCCCCGAAAAGCGGCCGTTCTTTCTCGAGGGCCTCGAACAGTTCGACACGCCGAACGCACTCATTTACACCCGCCGCATCAGCTCGCCGATCGTGGGCGCAAAGCTCACCGGCAAAGTGGGCGGGACTGCCGTGGCGTACATCGGGGCCGTAGATGACAATGCGCTTTCGGCGACACGCGATCACCCGATCGTGAACCTGCTGCGCTTGCGCCGCGACCTCGGGGCCAGCTCGACCCTCGGACTCGCCTACACGGATCGAATCGTCGGCGGAGCGTCGAACCGTGTGCTGGGTACGGACGCGCGTGTCATCTGGAAGAAGATCTGGTTCTCCGACGCCCAGATCGTCGGGTCGTGGACCAGGGACGGCACAGGCGCGGGGATTCGCTCCGGCGAGCTGTGGGACGTGACGTTCTACGACCGCACCGGTTACTCTTACGGCAACCATGGCGAGCTCGTGGGCATCAGCCCCGACTTCGCGGCTCTGAGCGGGTTCGTCAATCGTGTAAACGTCGTGCAGGGCCGGTTCTTCAACCGGTTCACGTGGTACGGGAAGCCCGGCGCCCTGCTCGAGAACGCGACCACGTTCATCGGCGTGGAGCCGACTTGGCGCTACCGCGACTTCTTCAACCTGGGGAGCACGCTCGAGGGCCGCCTTTCCGACCGGTGGCTGTTTACGCTGCGCGGCGGTTGGGGCATAAACGCCAACTGGCAGAACAGTCACCAAGTGTTCGATCCCCCCGACTACGCCCGCCACCAACTGGACTCGAACGGTACGTTGATTCCGTTCGTGGTTCCGCACGGTCGCTACAACCTATGGGGAGGAAACGCGGGCTTCAATGCGCCGAACCGGGCCTTGACGCTGAGCGCGAACGTCGGCGCCGGCGCGGGCGTCATCTTCGCCGAGGCGGCCGAAGCGCGGGGGCTCAACGCGTTCCTGGGCGTGACCTGGAAGCCCACGTCCGCGCTGCGTATCGACGGCCGTTGGGTGCACCAGCATCTGCAGCGCGCTGCCGACGGCAGCTGGTTCTCGACCGCGAACATCCCCCGCCTCAAGGTCGAATACCAGCTCACGCGCGCCATCTTCTTCCGGTACGTGGGCCAGTACTTCGCCCAGAAGCGCGACGCGCTCCGCGATCCGGGCAGCGGAAGACCCATTGTCATCGACAGCATCCCGCAACCGCGGGTGACGTCTACCGACTTCCGGAACGACTTGCTGTTCTCCTACAGGCCGATGCCCGGCACGGTGTTCTTCTTCGGCTACGGGTCGTCGCTCAGCGAGCCCGAGCCTTTTAGCTTTCGGCAACTCGCGCGCACGGGTGACGGATTCTTCCTGAAGGCCAGTTACCTGTTCCGGTTGTGACCGACAGCCTCGCGCAGCAACTCCTCGCGGAGCGGCACGCGAAGCACCGCCAGTACGTGCTCGCGAACACGCGCACCCGCTGGGGCGTCGTGGGGTTCGGAACGGTGCTGCTCGTGATCGTCAAGATTGCGGGGATCGCGACCATCTCACCGTGGTTCATCCTCGCGTTCGCCGCAAGCTTCGCGGCCGCGAATGCCGCTGTCCGCCGGCTCGCGCAGCATGCGCCCTTCCAGCCGTGGCACGCGCAGCTCAATCTCATCGTCGGCTCCCTGCTGATTTCGGCCGTCCTATATGCGATGGGCCCAACCGGACACGTGCTGTACGCCGCGTACCTGATTGCCCCGCTTCAGTCCGCTCTGTATCTGGGACGGCGCGAGGCATGGGGTGCGCTCGCGACTAATCTGGGTGGATTCGCACTCGTCACCGCGCTGCGGCCGGCCTTTGGGGGACTCGGGTGGGGGTGGTCGATCTACGTGCAGGAAGCGCTGGTGCTCGTGTTCGCGTGCGCGGCGCTCATGCCGATGCTCGTCCAGATCGTCGCGCGGTTGCGGAGCGCGCGCGGTGTCCTGGGCGAGATCGAGCGCGGCGATCTGACGCGCCAAATGGAGGGCAACGAGGGCGGGAGTGGTACCGACACGGCGCGCGACGACCTCGGCTATCTGGGCGTGAGCGTCAATCGCACGACCGCTGCCATCGCCGAGATCGTCCGGGAGATCCAGCACCAGGGCCACGCGCTGGCGACGATGGCCCGGGAAGTCGCGACGTCCGCCGTGGATCTGCAGGGTGCGTCGCAGGCAATCTCGACGACCACCCAGCACCTCTCCGAGGGGACCGAGCGCCAGCGCCAGCTCATCGGTTACGGCCGCCAGGACTCGGAGGCGGCGGCCGGGCTCGCCGCGACGCTCCACACTCGCGCGCAGGAGGCGGAGCGGCATATCACCGAGATCGCCCAGCAGGCCCGCCGCCGGGGTGAAGAAGTCTCACGGGCCAGCACGTTGCTCATGAACCTGCTGGTGCACATGGACCACGCGGCCGAAGTGGCGGCCGCGCTCGACAGCGAGTCCCGCGAGATCGGCAAGCTCGTGGACGGGATCACGCGCATCGCGAGCCAGACCGATCTCCTCGCCCTCAACGCCGCGATCGAGGCAGCGCGCGCGGGCCAACACGGCCTCGGCTTCCGCGTCGTCGCGGGCGAAGTCCGCAAGCTCGCGGAGCAGAGCGCGCGCTCCGCCGAGGAAGTACGTGTCCGCGTGCGCGAGACGCAGGAGCAGATCACCCGCGTGGTAGACGCGATGAGCCAGGGCCGCGCAGCGGCGCAGGGGGTCGGCACGGTCGCCACGACGGTGCAAGGCGCGCTCGACGCCATCTTCGCCGACCTGAACGCGACCGTCCACTTCGCAACGACGTTCGCCGCCGAGACGGAGAATCAGACGCGCCGGATGCGCGAGGTGCTGCGGCGCATGGAAGAGATCGCCGCCATCGCCGACGGCGCGGCGCAGGGCGCGCAGCAGACGTCCGCCGCCACCGCCAATCAGATCGTCTCATTGGGCGCGCTCACCTCGACGTCACAGCATCTCTCCGAGGCCGCGGCGAAGCTGGGCGAAACGATTCGGCGGTTCCGCGTGAACGGCAACGGCGGGTAGCTAGCAGCCCACAGCGCGGCGCAGGCGACGACTCTGAGCGTTCGCCGCACGGCAGATCTCCCCGAGATCGGCGGTCTTGAGTGCCCCGTCCCGCACGACGAGCCGGCCGTCCACCACGACGTGGCGGACATCGGCGGCGCGCGCGCTATACACGATTCGGGAAACGAGCTCGGCTGCGGCGGGCTGGGCGTGCGGCCCGTCGAGATCGAGCACGACGAGATCCGCCCGTTTCCCGACCTCGATCGACCCGATCTCCGATTCGAGCCCCAACGCACGCGCCCCTCCCAACGTCGCGAGCTCCAGCGCCTGCGCGGCGGGCAGCGCCTCAGGCCCGAGCCGCGGCTTCTGAATGAGGGCCGCGAGCCGCATCTCGGTGAACGCATCGAGCCGGTTGTTGCACGGTGCGCCGTCGGCGCCGATGCCCACCCGACAGCCCGCGGCCAGCATCTCGGGGATCGGCGCCACGCCGCTGCCCAGCTTCAGGTTCGAGCTGGGACAGTGGACGACGTTCGTCCCCTGTCGCGCCAGCCGCCGGATGGCTTCCTTGTCCACCCACACGCAATGAGCGAGCGTCGCGCGCGGACCGGAGATGCCCACGGAATCGAGATAAGCGACTTCATCGTGGCCCGTCGCCCGCTTCACCATCTGCAGCTCGAGCGGCGTCTCGGCGGCATGCGTGTGAATGCCCGCCCCCGTCCGCTCCGCCAGATCGCTCACGGCGCGCAGCAGCGGGCCGGTGCAGCTCGGCGCGAAGCGGGGCGCAAAGCTGTAGCGCAGTCGTCCGCCCGCCGCGCCATGCCACTGCGCGCACAGGTCAGCGCTCTCCCGTAACGCCCTGTCGGTCGGCTCGCGCAGCGAGGCCGGAGCCGACGGGGCGTCCATCAGGCACTTTCCTGCCGTCGCGCGCATCCCGATGGTCTCGAGCGCCTCGAAGGCAGCCCCCGTGTACCGCACCGTCTCCATGTCGAGGATCGCGGTGGTGCCGCCGAGCAGCAGCTCGGCCGCGCCCAGCATCGCGGACCAGTAGATCGACTCTTCGGTGTGCGCCGCTTCCAGCGGCCAGATCCGCTTGGCGAGCCACGCTTCGAGCGCGAGGTCGTCGGCGAGCCCGCGGAACAGCGTCTGACAGAGATGGATGTGCGCCTGGATCAGCCCCGGGAGAATGATGAGGCCCGTGCAGTCGAGGACAGTCGGCGGACGTTTGCTTACGCGGCCGACCGCCTTGATTCGGCCAGCCTCCACGAGCACGTCGCCGTCGAGGACGCGACGCGTCTCGTCCATCGTGACCACGCGGCCGCCGCGGAGCAGCAGCGGCTTCACTGCGCGGGAGGCGGGGGTGGGGGTGGGGGTG
>DATNMO010000005.1:0-12303 GCA_035602245.1 Gemmatimonadales bacterium | reverse complement strand
TCTCGAGTACCTGGATGGCCGTGAGCCGCACCTCGACTTGCCGCTCGACATCCGCGCGACCGCGTTTCAGCGCCGTGTGTGGCAGGAGCTACAGCGCATTCCCTACGGACAGACGCTATCGTACACGGAGGTGGCGCGGCGCATCGGGGAACCCAAAGCGACGCGCGCGGTGGCGAGAGCATGCGCAACCAACCCCACCGCCTTGATCATCCCTTGCCATCGAGTTGTAAGAGAAGACGGGGACCTGGGTGGCTATAGATGGGGGCTGGAACGGAAAAAACTGCTGCTCCGTCAAGAAAAGGCGCGGACCGGCAAAAGCTAGACGCTGTGCGTCTAGTCGCTGCAGGTCCGCGCCTATTATTTGACGGGGATCCAGTAGCTGATCTTCACTGCCAAGAAGTTTTGCCCCGCTGCTCCGAACGAGTCCAGCAGCTCTCGGAATCCGACGAGCCGTCCCCGCTGATCATCCGCCTCCCGATTCTGCGCCCACACCAGGAACAGCGTGCTGCCCGGCCGCCACTCCCAGCGGAGCACGGCGTTGCTGCGGAACGACAGCACGTTGAAGTCGGGATTGCCGATCGTCCTGCGGAACGCGCTGTCTTTGAACGTGACGGAATCCCTCCCCCACCGAATGACGCTGTGCGTCGCGGTGGTGTCCGTGGAGTACTCGGCGACGTCGAACGTGCGCGCCGCGGCGAGGTCGCCGAAGCCGTAGTATCGCCCGCTCGCGGCGAACGGCTCGCCGTACAGCTCGAGCGACAGGTCGGGCCCGATCGTGTAGTTGGCGCGTAGCTGCAGGACAAACGTACTCTGGTCGATGCGGGCGAAGACATAGCGAGAGCCGTAAGTGGCCGGCGGCCCGCTGCCCGCGAACGTCGCCACGTACTGGCGGGGGCCGATGGCGCGCAAGTAGTTCGGCGTCGCCGATAGTTGAAAACGCGTGGACGGGCGGATCGAGAGCCCGCCACTCAGCCGGTACGTCTGCCCCCCGAGCTCATCCTCGCCGTAGTAGACCCGTCCGTTCCATGACGTCTTGGCGCCGAAACTGTTGCCCAAGCGCACAACGTAATTCCATGACTGCGCTGTGGCCATCGTGGGCCCGCCGCGCGTCAATGAATGATCGAAGGACCGCGGATAGAAGTCGAAGTACGAGCTCAGATTCCAGAAGTTTTTGAAGGTGACGTCGCTGGCGAGCTCGAGATACAGATACTGCCGGTCGCCCCCGAAGTCGAACTCCGTGCCCGTGCTGAAGGCCGCATTGAAGTTCTGGACCTTGCCGCGCGGTTTCGTCTGCCGGTAGCGCAGGCCCCCGAACCCGAAGCGCCCGTCCGCGTTGCCGAGCCGGCCCGCGTCATTGGGATCGTACGCCGGCGACTCCCATCCCAGCTGCACGTCGTAGAGCCAGTTCCCCTTGGTCTTGCTGAACCAGAGGGTCCCGACGGAGCCCGTCAACTCCGTGCGCTTCGGGTCGTAATGGGCATACCCGGCGTCGGGGCGCTGAAAGAAATGCACGCCGGAGCGCTGGACGCGGTCGATCGCCGCCGTGTCGCCGCGGATGTGACTGAACCCGAGCCAGCCGCGCAAAAAGTACGCGCCCCGGTCCCAGCGCAGTACCCAATCCGCACCGCCCGTGTACGCGTGCTTGGTGTAGCGCGGGGCCAGGAGCGCATCCACGTCGCGTTGCACGGTAGTAAGCGTCACGCCGACGACCGACTTGGACGCGCCGAACTCCTGTTGGAGACGCGTCACGCCGTAGCCGGCGGGCGGCGCCACCTCGACCCGGCCGTACGTGGCGGTGGCGGTGTCAAACGTGCGGGCGCTCTCGCGCCCGGTCACCGCCGCGAGACCGCCCAGCGACATTCCCGACGCGAGACGGCCCGTCACCTTGGCGGCGCTCAGGATCGTGGCGTTCTGCGGACACTCCACGAAGTCGCCACGAGCGAAGCACGACGGGCGGGCACCGATGCGGCGGGAGTAGAAGTAACTGGGGCCGTTGCCGCGCAGCAGCTGACTCCCCTCGGTGAAGAAGGGCCGCTTTTCGTCGAAGAAGACCTCGAACGCCGAGAGGTTGACGACGGCGGGATCGGCCTCGACCTGCCCGAAGTCCGGGTTGACCGTGCCATCGAGCGTGATGTTGGGGCCGAGTCCCATTTTGAGGTCGGCGCCGGCGCGGCCCCCGAGGTTGGCACCGCTGTTGAACGGATCCCGCGGGTCGGTCGCGCTCGTAACGTGTGCCTCCGCCGCACCATACGGCATCACTTCCAGCCGCCGCGACGGCTTGATCCCCTCGATCCCCACCAGCTCACCCATAAACGACGACCAGCCCGTGCGATTCGTCGGCACTGGGATCCAGAACACGTCCTCGCTGGTCGCGGGATTCCAGTGGTCGGCGTTGAAGCCCCACACCTGCACCGGCTGGTCGGTGAACCGCAGCTGCGAGAATGGAATCCGCATTTCCGCGGTCCATCCCAGTGAGTCGATGCTCGCCTTCGCCTGCCAGACCGGGTCGAACCCCATGTCCAGGTCGTACTCGTTGTCGGTGGGGTGGTACCAGTCCATCCGCACACCCGAGGCGGTCACGCCGAACGAGTACGCCGTGCGGCGATCGTGGTAGCTGTCGAACGACACCCACAGGTGATCGGACTGCGCGGTGTTGTCACGCCGGGAGAGCGGCGCCTGGAGCTTGGAGGGATCCTTGCTGTACATGCGCGCGCCGACGTAGAGCGCGTCATCATCGTAAAGGATGGCGATGCGCATGCTGTCCGTAGGGAGCGCGCCTTCCTTCGGCATCTTCTGTACGAAGTCGCGGATCCACTCGGCGCGCGCCCACGCCGGCTCGTCGAGCCGCCCGTCGACGTTGATCGCTCCACCCTGCAGGCGCACCGCGCGCAGCTGTTTGTGGAAGACGGCGACGGTCGAATCGGGGGTTTGTGCGGCGGCGGGAAGGAGGGGCGCAGCAAGCGCCACCAATACAAACGGCCAACGGCTCACGGCGACCCTCACAGGTACGCGATCACAGATTGGGACACCATGCGGCCCCATACGGTTGGAAAACAGGGGCGGTGTCATTTCTTGACCGATTGCTGACGCTAGGCAGCCTGCCCAAACCCCGGGGCGTTGCGCAGCTCGCGCGCCTGCCACAGGTGGCGGCGATCGTGCGCAATAACGAACTGGAAGTACGCGCCCAAGGGAAGCCGCAGCAGGCGATTGACCGGGGAGACCACCTTGATGCGTCCCAGGTCCAATCCGTCCGCCTGACGGACGCGGTCGGCAAGCCGATCGCGCACTGCAAGGAACTCGGGCAATACCTGCGCCGCCGCATAGGTCGCGCCCGCGGGAAGCGCGAAAATCGGGAACGTCCCCATGCGGCGCTTGGGCGGCGGCTCCATCGATCGGACCATCCAGCGCGAGAACCACCCGTACCGGAACGGTCCCGGCGCCGTCCTCTGTTTGGACCGTCCCTCGGCAATCGCGCGGTCGAACGCGGGGAGTGTACGCGTCACGGCCACGTTCAGGTGCTGCAGACATTCGGCGATGGACCAGCGCTCCGGCCCGGGCCGCCAGTTGGACCGTGCGTCGTCTAGGCCGGCCGTCACCGCTTGACCGTCTGTCTTGATGGCCTCGAGTTGCTCCAGCATCGTCTCAAGCTCGGGAGTCATTGGCCTCCATACGAGATACGGTAGATCACCCCCGCCTTGTCATCCGAGACGAGCAATGCCCAATCAGGCATCACCGCCCTGCGCAGTCGCATGCCGCCCAATATCGCATTGTTCTGGATCACACCCCCGTTCGACCGGCGGCCTTATATTACGTCTCATGCTGCAACGCCATACGCCCGGCTCGTGCCTGGCTCTGCTCCTGCTGGCCGCCTCCGCCCCCGCCAGGCTGGGCGCGCAAGACGTCCCCTATCAGGTCGTCGTGAACGCGGCGAACCCGATCGCGCGGCTCACGCGCGACCAGGTGTCGCGGATCTTCCTGCGGAAAGTGACGCTGTGGGATAACCGTCAACCGGTGCTACCGATCGATCAAGCGACCGATACGCCGGTGCGACGCACGTTCACGAAGCGGATCCACGGCCGCACCATCGCGTCGGTCCAGACCTGGTGGCAGCAGCAGACGTTTGCCGGAATCGGCGTGGCGCCGCCCGAGCGCCCCTCCGACCTGGAGGTCCTGGAGTACATCCGCAAGTATCCGAACGCGATCGGCTACGTCCGCGCGGACATCGCGGTGGGCACCGACATCAAGCCGGTGGACGTGACGCCCTGAATTGCCTTACCGGGTCTCGCCTCCGCTCGCCGCCGCTTCTCCTCCCAGCCGATGCTTCTGGTACCAGCTCATCATGTAGAGCTGCGTGCGCAGGAAGTTCGACGGCTTCGAGCTCGTGCCGTGGTACTCGCCGTTGAAGCGCAGCATCACCACCGGAACCTTGAGCATCTTCAGCGCCGAGTAGTATTCCTCGGTCTGCGGCATGGGCGTGCGCAGGTCCAGCTCGCCCGTCATCAGCAGCGTCGGCGTCTTGACGTTCCCGACGTATGACAGGGATGACTGCTTGATCCACTGATCGGGCTTCTCCCAGAACGGCGCGTCGAAGAAGCCATAGGTGAACAGCGGGATGTCGGTCTGTCCCGCCATGCTGAGCCAGTTGATCACCGGACAGCGCACCGCCGCCGCGGCAAACCGCGTCGTATGACCAATGACCCAGCTCGACAAGACGCCGCCGCCTGAGCAGCCGCCCACATACATCCGCTGCGTGTCCACATAACCGCGCCCGACCACGGTATCCACGCCCGCCATCAGGTCGTCGTAGTCCACGCTCGGGTACGCGCGCTCGATGGCGTTGCCGAAGGCGCTGCCGTACCCGGTGCTGCCGCGCGGGTTGGTGTACAGCACCACGTAACCGTTGGCGGCGAAGTTTTGGAGTTGGTAACTGAATCCGACGTTGTACATCCCGTGCGGCCCGCCGTGAATCTCCATGATCAGCGGATATTTCTTCGTGGCGTCGAAGCCGGGCGGCTTGACGATCCAACCCTGCACGCGCGCGCCGCTGGACGACGTGTACCACACCTCCTCGAGCGTCCCTAGCCGGATCCCCGCGAGCACGTCGGCATTGACGCTGGTCAGGCGCGTGATGGGCTGGGGACGCCGCAGACTGAAGCGCACCACATCCGGGGGCTCGTCAGGATCCGTGCGCGTGCCCACCGCCGTGAGATCGCGCGCCAACGACCCGAGCGACAGCATGTGGACGCCTTCGGTCACGCGACGCGGGCCACCGCGCAGACCGGCGAAATACACGTTGCTCGTCCCCTGCTCCGCCAGCGAGAAAAAGACACCACTACCGTCTGGGCTCCAGAGCACGGAGCCGGGGTCACGATCGTAGGTCGTGAGGGCCCGGATCCCGCTACCGTCAATCGCGACCACCCACACTTCATTGGCGCGATACGACTGCGTGCCGTACTCGTGCCCGGTGAACGCCACGGTGCGGCCGTCGGGCGATACGACCGGTCCGCTCCACGAACCCTTCTTCGAAACGATCGGGCGGACCGCGCCGCTCACGACATCCACGGCATACAGGTACGACTCACGGTAGCGGTAGTCGGCGTCGGCCTCGCGCAGGCCGTCGAACACGATCGTGCGACCGTCTGGGGTCCAGTCGTAGTTGAGCCCGGCCCCGAGCTCGCTCGCGCCGAAGTCGCCGCTCGTGAGCTGGCGCGGCGTGCCGCCTTCGGCCGGCACGAGGAATAGCTGCGTCGTGCCCTGCTCGATGTAGCCCGTTCGGTCGCGGCGGTAGTGCAGCCGGTCCACGATCCTCGGCGCCGCTGTCCACTTCGCGCCCTCGGGCGCCGCCGGCATGCTGATGCGCCACGGCGTTTCGCTCCTCACGAGCATCGTGAAGGCGAGCGAGCGGCCGTCCGGCGCCCAGGCCAGGCGATCGGGAGTCTCGCTCACCCGCGTGATCTGCGAGTTGGCGCCTTCAGCGTCCATCCAGCGGACGAAGATCTGCGTGCCCTTGGGGTCGCCGTCGGCCAAGTACGCGATGCGCGTCCCGTCGGGCGACCAGCGGGCGTTGGAGCCCTTCACGAGGGAGCGGTTCTTCGAGCCGTCGGCGTTCATGATCCAGAGCCCCGAGTCCCAGCGATCCTCGATCTTGTTCACCCAGCGGCGGGTGTAGACGATCTGCGACCCGTCGGGGGAGATCTGGGGGTCGCTCACCTGCTCCCAGTCGAGGTAGTGATTCACCGTGAGCAACGTATCGGACGCCGTCTCCTGCGCCCGCGCCAGCGCGGGTGTCAGGAAGGCAGCAAGCAGCAGCATCACGCGTCGCATGGTCCCCCCCTTCCTAGGGCTTCAGTACGATCCACTCAATCCGGTTCAGCAAGTCGCCGACGTCTTCGGCCGACTGGCTCGTGTAGGCAAAGCACCGTTCTCCACCATCCTGACGGAGGCCTTTCAGCGCGCGCACCTGGCCGACGAACCAGGGATCGTAGCTCGCGCGCATGCAGAAGCGCACCTGGTAGGGCCGCGCCAGCCGCAGCGGCTTGAGCTCGCCCGTTCTGACCCGGCGCACGGCGCGCGCGGCGGCGGCGCGCAGCTCGGCGTGCACGTGCGCGGGTGAGTATCCGGCCCCAGCGCTGCGGCTCATCGCCAGCTTCGTGGTCACGGTCTCGATCGGCCCCAGCATTTCGCGCGTCTCCGCGGTCAGCACCTGGTCGCCGGACGCGAGCGCCAAGGGCACCCCCATCTCCCCGCCGATGAACGCCGCGATCCCCGCCTCGTTCAGCATGCGACCGTTCACGGTGAACGAATCGAACGCGAAGGAATGGGAGATGATCCCCGGCGTCCCCGCATTCGCGTGCGCGCCTACGATGAAGATCACGTCCACTTCGGGATTGAGTCCCGTGGACATCACGATCGGCTTGGGGTAGCCGCGAATGAGGATCGCTTCGGAATCCAGGCGGTCGGGCAGCGTGTTCCGGAACAGCGTCCCGCCGTGGCCATCGTTGACGACGAACTGGGTCGCCCCCGCCTCGCGCGCGCCCGCGATTACCGCGTTGATCTCGTCGGTGAGCTCGACCCGGAAACGCTCATGGTCGGTCCCGCCGCCGCGCGTGGGCGGGCGCATCTCCGTGGCGTTCCGCACCGCGGCGGCGAGCCCTTCCATATCGCCGATGATGTAGACCGTGAAGCCGCGGGCGTCCATCAGCGGCGTGAGCTTGGCGCGCGCTTCGCGCCACTCGGTCACGCCGTAGTACGCTTCGGGCGGCGTCGAATCGCGCGGTGGCGGCGGCGGTGCGGGGGGAGCCTGCTGCGGCTGCTGCGCCGCGAGCGCCGCCGGCGCGAGCGACGCGAGCAGCAGGCGCCGGACGCGGGCGCTCAATGCAGGACTACCCGCTCGATGGCGTCGAGCAGGTACCCCATCTGACGGGCGTCCGATGTGACCAGACGGTAGGATCGGTCACCGGTCTTCTCCAGTCCTTCCCAGCGCAGCGAATCCACCCCCTGCACCACCATCTCCGGGTACGACCGGCGCAGCGTGAACTCAACCCGGTACGGCTTCGGCAAGCGATAGGGCCGGAAGCTGCCGCGCATCGCTCGCCGCACGGCGACGGCGGAGGAATCCTGGAGCATCCGGCGGACCTTGGCCGGGCTGAACGTGATCGCCGCCATTCGCCCCACGGCGTACTTGGTCACGATCCCGACGAAATCGTTGCCGAGGATCTGGCGTGTTTCGCGGATCAGCACGTCGTCCCCGCTGACCATCGAGACCGCCACGCCAAACTCCGCCGCGATCAGGGCGTTGATGCCGACCTCGTTGAGCGTCGTGCCGTTCACCGTAAAGGCGTCGAACGCGAAGTTGTGCGCGAGTACGCCCGGACTGCCGGCGCCGGCGTGCGCGCCGGTGAAGATGAGCGTGCCGACGGTCGAATCGATCCCAGTGACCATGATCAGCGGCTTAGGGAAGCCGCGTACCAAAATCGCCGCGGTGTCGAGGTCCCAGGGCAGCACGTTGGCGAACAGGTTGCCGCCGTGCCCCTCGTTCACGACGAACGATCCTGCTCCCGCGCCGCGCGCTCCCGCGATCACGGCATTCACCTCCTGCGTGAGCAGGCCGCGGAAGCGCTGCCAGTAGTCGTCGCTCGTGAGGGTCCGGTACTGCTCTCCTTCGTTCCCCGCGATGACCTCGTGGATGTCCACCGCGCTGCCCATCCCCTCCATGTCCGGGATGATCAGGATGCGGAACCCCGCGGGTGGCGGGAGCTTCGGGACTACCGGGGGGGCGGATGGAGGAACGACTTGGGCAGCGAGCAACACAGGAAAACAGAGCGGCACGAGCAGGCGCATCACGACGGGCTCCAGTGGTTGCGAGGGTGACGGTGAGCGGACTAAGAGAACTCGCCTTCGCTCAGTCGGCCAGTCCCGTCTTGGGAACCCCGATCAGGTACGTCATGTGCAGGGGCGACCCACCGCTCCGCCTCACGCCGATCTCCCACTCGAACGTGCCAAAGTCGCGCACCATCTCGCGCAGCTCGGCGGGCGAATAGCAGCGCAGGCAGGAGACAACCCCGTCGAACGTGCCCACCAGCGGCAGCACGGGAGGTAGGTACGTCCAGAACAGCCGGGACCATCGGAACGGGCGCACGAACGGCGTGGCGGCGAGGACGGCAAGCCACGTCAGGGCGATCAGGCCGATGTCGAGCGGCGCCCGCCGGGCCACCTCGAACACGCCGATCCCTTGGCGCCGCCGCACCGCGTCTGCGAGGATCGCCCGCGCCTCAGCCGGCCGGAAATGGTGGAACGAGGTGAACAGGGTGCGGAAGCCGTCGAGCTCCGGCGGCACCGCCCGCGCATCCACGGGGGTTGGATAAAAAGGGATGGGGCCGGCCGCCGCATCGCGATTGGGATACAGGTCCGTGAGCAGGACGGGCACGCCGACTTCCGCCGCCAGTCTGGACCACGGGCCCCCGGCGCCTGAACAGAGGTCCACCACACGGCGCGCGCCCGCCCCTGCCACTGCCTGGCGAATCAGCGCCCCGGCGGGGACGTAGCTCCCGCCCAGGTGCAGCGCGAACGCCAGGAAGTCGGTGAGCGCGTCGCGCAACGAGCGCGGGCACCAGGCGAGGTCATGCAACTCGACCAGATGGAGGCGGCCCATGTCTTGATAATTGCACGAAACGGCGCGTGGCGTGAGATTTCGCGCCCAAACCATGGAACACTTCGAGCTCCACGCGCTGTTAGCGCAGCGGCCGGCCGGCCACAACTACTTCGAGCTGATCCGGATTCCTGCCATGTCGGCGGGACTCTACGTGCTTCAGGCCGACGAGCCGGATCGTCAACTGCCACATCGCGAGGACGAGTTGTACTACGTCCTGAGCGGCCGCGCGACCATCCGCGTCGGGGCCGAGGAGCGGCTGGTCATGCCGGGGACCGTCGTTTACGTGCCCGGGGGCGTGCAGCACGGCTTCCATTCGATCACCGAGGAGCTGCAGGTACTCGTCGTGTTCGCGCCCGCCGAGACGGCGGCCCCGTCGTGACGCTGCGCACGACGCCGTTTCATCCGCGCACCGCGGCGCTCTCGGAAGGCCAGGCGTGGCGCCGCTGGGCCGGCTACGTGGTCGCGAGCTCCTACGAGCTGTCGCACGACCGCGAGTATCACGCCATTCGCAATGCCGCGGCGCTGTTCGATGTCTCGCCGCTCTACAAGTACCTGATTACGGGACGCGACGCGGCGCGCCTGCTCGACCGGGTCGTGACGCGCAATGTGGCCAAGGCGAAGGTGGGCCAGGTGCTCTACACGCCCTGGTGCGACGCCGACGGCAAACAGATAGACGACGGCACCATTGCCGTCCTCGACGAGCAGACGTACCGGATGACCGCCGCCGACCCGAGCCTCCGCTGGCTGCACCTGAACGCCGCCGGATTGAGCGTCGCGATCGCGGAGGTGTCGGAACGCACCGCCGCGCTGTCGCTGCAGGGTCCCAACGCGCGGGCGATTCTCGAGGCGGCAGGCGAACGCGATCTCTCCGGGCTCAAGTACTTCCGCCTCACACAAGGCCGCATCCGCAACATTCCCGTGACGATCTCCCGGACCGGCTACACCGGCGATTTGGGCTACGAGGTGTGGGTGGATGCGGACCAGGCGCTGCCCTTGTGGGACGCGCTGATCGCGGCGGGCACGCCGTATGGCATCACCGCCGCCGGAATGTTGGCGTTGGATGTCGCGCGCATCGAAGCCGGCCTGCTGCTCATCGAGGTGGACTACTTCTCGTCGCGCCACGCGCTGATCGAGGCGCAGAAGTCCTCGCCGCTCGAGCTGGGGCTCGGGTGGACGGTCGCGACCGACAAGGACCGCTACAACGGGCACGACGCGCTCGCCGCCGAGCGCGAGCGCGGACCGGCATGGCAGTTCACCGGGCTCACGGTGGACTGGGACTCGCTCGAGCGGCTCTACGCCGAGGTCGGCCTTCCCCCCCGGCTGCCCACCCAGGCGTGGCGGACGAGCGTTCCGATCTACGATCAGCGGAGTAACCGGCAGATCGGCTACGCGACGAGCGGCGGCTGGTCGCCGCTGCTCAAGCGTTATATGGCGCTCGCGCATCTCGAGTCGGCCTTTGCCAAGCCGGGCACCGCGGTCCGCATGGAGATCACGGTCGAACATCGCCGCCAGCAGGCCACCGCTCACGTCACGACGCTGCCGTTCTTCAACCCCGATCGGAAGCGCGCCTGATGGGGGGGGCGAAGTCGTACGACGCGATCGTGATCGGCGGCGGCCACAACGGGCTCGTGACGGCCGCGTACCTAGCGCGCGCCGGGAAGCAGGTGCTCGTGCTCGAGCGGCGGCCGCGCGTGGGCGGCGCCGCGGTCACCGAAGAGATCTTCCCCGGCTTCAAGTTCACGATGTTCTCCTACGTCGTGAGCCTGCTCCGGCCCGAGATCATCCGCGATCTCGACCTGCCGCGGCACGGGCTCCATATCCTGCCGCTCGAGAGCACCGTCACGCCGATGGAGAACGGCGACTACCTCGCCGCCTGGGGCGATCACGACGAAACCCGGCGCGAGCTGTACCGCCACTCACCGCGCGATGCCGAGGCGTACGACGAGTACGGGCGGCTGATGCACTTCATGGCGCAGGCGGTGCAGCCGATCCTCGGCATGGTACCGCCCGATCCGACGTCGTTCGCGCCGGGCGATCTGGCGAGCTTGCTCCGTCTCGGCAAACACTTCCGCGGCTTGGGCGGCGAGCGCCTGCACGCGCTCGTCAAGCTGATGACGATGAGCTCGGCAGACTTCCTCGACGAGTGGTTCGAGACCGACGTGCTGAAGGCGACGAAGGCCGCCAGCGGGATCATCGGCACGTTCCTCGGCCCCCGGTCGCCGGGGACTGCCTACGTGCTGCTTCATCATTACATGGGAGAGCTGGACGGGGTGTTCCGCGCCTGGGGGTTCGCGAAGGGCGGCACGGGGGCGGTGAGCGAGTCGATCGCCGCGGCGGCGCGGGGCTTCGGCGCCGAGATCCGTTGCAATGCTGGTGTGTCTAAAGTCTTCGTTCGCAACCAACACGCTACGGGGGTGGTGCTCGAAAACGGGGACGAGGTCCAGGCGCGCATAGTGGTGTCGAGCCTCGACCCGCGGCGCACGTTCCTGGAGCTGCTCGAGCCCGACCACCTCCCGACCGACTTCGTCGCCGACATCCGGCGCTTCAAGTTCCGCGGCTCGTCCGGCAAGGTGAACCTGGCGCTCGACGCGCTGCCGAGCTTCACCTGCATGCCCGGCGTGGGCCGCCAGCATCGCGGCGCGTTTTCCATCAGTCCGAGCCTCGCCTATGTCGAGCGCGCCTACGACGACGCGAAGTACGGCGAGTTCTCCCGCCGGCCCTACATGGACATCGTGTTTCCGTCGATGATCGATCCCGGTATGGCGCCGCCCGGGAAGCATGTCATGTCCATCTTCGTGCAGTACGCGCCCTATCATTTGAACGGCGGCTGGACGGATGCAAAGCGCGAGGCATTCGGCGACGCGGTGGTGAATGCCGTCGAAGTCTTCGCGCCGGGATTCAAGTCGCTCATTCGGCACCGCCAGGTGCTCACGCCCGCGGACATCGAGCGCATCACGGGGCTCAGCGAGGGGAACATCTTCGCGGGCGAGCTGTCGCTGGACCAGTTGTTCTTCCTGCGACCGGCGCCGGGGTGGGCCAAGTTCGCGACCCCCGTGCGCGGCTTCTATCAATGCGGCGCGGGCACGCACCCGGGCGGCGGGATCATGGGCGCGTCCGGCCGGCTCGCCGCGCTGCGCATTCTCCGGGACGCG
>DATNMO010000004.1:0-22672 GCA_035602245.1 Gemmatimonadales bacterium | reverse complement strand
GTCTTCACCGTGGACCTCCGCCACGCCGACCTGGGAGCGCGACGGGCACTCGAGGAACGCATTCGCTCGCTATGCGGGACGATTGCGGCAGAGCGCAGCTTGGGGCTCGCGATGCGAACACTACAGGAGCGCCCTCCTGTGTCGATGCACCCGGATGTGCGGGCGTTGCTCGAGCGCGCGGCGGCCGACGGCGGCGTCAGCCCTCCCCCGCTTAACCTCATGAGCGGCGCGGGCCACGATGCCCAGGTTCTCGCGGCCCGCTGCCGCGTGGGGATGCTGTTTGTGCCGAGCATTGGGGGGCGGTCGCACTGCCCTGAGGAGGCAACTGATCCCGCGCACTTGGAACTTGGAGCTGGAGTGTTGGCCCGCGCCCTGGAGTTACTGGCTTACTAGATCAACCGCGCGAGATCGGGGCCCGCACCGGCAATCCGCGCAGCCACATCGGGCACATCCACGGCGAGGCTGAAGTCGGCGAAGTCGAACCCGGGCCCGACGGTACAGCCTCCCAGCGTGTAGGCTCCGCCTCCGATCGGACGCGCGGCCTGCCACGACCCGGCGGGTATGACGGCCACGGGCCGCGTCTCGTGGGCGACCGGGCCGAGGCGTACGCGGTGCAGACCTTTGTCATCGAACCGCAGCAGCTCGAGCGGATCGCCCTCGTAGTAGTGCCACACTTCATCCGATAGTACGCGGTGCCAGCGACTGTGCTCGCCCGCCGCCAACAGGAAGTAGATCGTGGTGAGTGAAGGGCGCTCAGTATCCCGCTCGAGCGGCCGCACGCGGCGCGACGACCGGTACATCTCGGCGTAATGACCGCCCTCGGGATGAGGACGGAGTCCGAGAATGCGGATCAGCTCCGCAGCCCGGGAATGCATCAGGTTCCGATGAGCTCCCGCAGCACGTTCTGAGTCACGGTGCGCCGATAGGCAGCCGTCGAGCGCACATCGTCTACGGGCCGGATGTCCTCGGCGACCGCCGCCACGGCCCCCTCGAGGTCTCCGTGCGCGAGCGCCGCTTCGGCCTTGGAGGCCCGCAGGGGCACTTCGGCGACCGACCCCACGGCAATTCGCGCCGGGGCGAGGCTTACCGCGATGACCACTTTCGAGATCGCCTGTGCGGCACGGGTGCCCACTTTGCGGAAGCGCACCACACGCTGGTCGAGTGGAAACCGCACGGCGGTGATCAGCTCATCGGGTGCTAACGCAGTCTTGCGGTAGTCCGTGAAGAACTCACCGATCGGGATCGTGCGCCGGTCGGTCACCACGACCGCGTCAAACGCGAGCAGGACGGGCAGGGTGTCACCGGCAGGCGAAGCGTTCGCGAGGTTGCCGCCCAATGTCCCGCGATTCTGGATCTGCGCGGCGCCGATCGTGCGCGCGGCCGCGACCAACGCCGGGAGATGCCCGCGGACCAGAGCGGACGCGATGATGCCGGTGTACGGCTCCGCCGCGCCAATCTCGAGCGCACCGTCGACGCGGCGAATGCCCTTGAGCTCGCCAAGGGACCAGAGATCGAGGAGGGCGCGCGGCGCGGGACGCAGCGTGCCGGCGTGCAGCATGACCATCAAGTCCGTGCCGCCGGCGAGCGGCCGGCAATGCGGCGTGTCGCGGTACAGGCGCACCGCATCGGCCAGGTCACGGGGGCGCAGATATGTCACTTCGCGCATGCGAGCACCGCGTCGATGATCTTCGTGTATCCGGTGCAGCGGCAGAGATTGCCGGCCAGGGCGACGCGCACCTCGGCGGCCGTCGGCCGCCGCTGCTGCGTGAGCAGCACGTGCGCCGCGAGCAACATGCCCGGTGTACAGATGCCGCACTGCGCCGCTCCATGCTCGATGAACGAACGCTGCAGGGCCGACAGCTCGCCGCCCTGCGCGAGGCCTTCGACCGTCGTGACCTCGCATCCCTCCACCTGACCCGCCGCTACCAGGCAGCTATCGACGACCTCGCCGTCGATCAATACGGAGCAGGCGCCGCATTCCCCTTCCCCGCAGCCTTCTTTCGTGCCCGTGGCGCCAAGGTCCTCGCGCAGTACGTCCAAGAGACGCCGCGAGCCTGGACTGTCGACCGACACTGGGCGTCCGTTCAGCGTGAAGCGCATGCCGCGAGCACTTTTTCGGGGGTAGCGGGGACTTCGTCCAGCCAGACTCCTGTGGCGTCGTGAATAGCCGCGATGATCGCCGGTGCGGGGCCGTCCATCGGCAGCTCGCCGATCCCCTTGGCGCCGTAGGGGCCGCGCGAATAGGGGTTCTCGACCAGAATCGTGCGGATGTTGGGCGCGTCGAGCGCCGTGGGAATCAGGTAGGTCGCCAGCCGATCGTTTTGATAGCCCCCGTCCTTCATCTTGATCTCCTCGATCGTTGCCCACCCCACTGCCTGCAGCGCGCCCCCCTCGATTTGCCCCTCGGCCATGACGGGATGGAGCGCCTTGCCGCAGTCGACGGCCGTCACGAGGTCCGTGACGCGGACTTCCCCCGTCGTCATATCGACGTCCACATCGACGATCGTGCAGGCCCACGCATACACGGGATAGGCGTCGCCCTGGTACGTGGCCTCGTCCCAATGAATCGAGTCGGGCTGGACGTACGTCTTCTCGACGCGGAGTGGTGCCTTTTCCCGTTGGAGCCGATTGCGGAGCTCCGTGGCGGCGTCCTGAATCAGACCGCCCACGATCATCGCCGTGCGGGAGGCGACGGTCGGCCCGGAATCGGGCACCAGCGACGTGTCCTGGGGCGCCAACACAATGCGTTCGATGGGAACGCCGAGGGCGTCAGCGGCGAGCTGGCAAAAGATCGTCTTCGTGCCCTGACCGATCTCGGTTGACGCGGTGAGGATCTGGAATGTCCCCCCCCCTCCCCCGTCGGCAAGCGCCTCGATCGCCACCTTGCCGCTCAGCTTCTTCTCGCCGCTGCCAGTGAACCCCGATCCGTGAAACACCAGCGACAATCCCCTTCCCCGCCGGACGGCCGGCCGCCCGGACGGGCGGACGGGCGGTGCGGCCTTGAGGGCGGCATCGAGCACGAGCTCTGAGCCGACGCTCTCCGTGAGCTTCTGCCCCGTGGCGGTCGTGTCGCCGAGGTGCAGCATCCATTGTCGGCGCAGGTCCACGCTCGTCACGCCGCGCTGCAGCTGCTCCGCCACGTGCTCGACCATCAACTCCGCCGCGAACAGCGACTGGGGGGCCCCAAAGCCGCGGAAGGCGCCGTTGGGCGGCGTGTTGGTGACCATGGCACGGGCGCGAATCCGCACGTTCGGGCAGACATAGGGCCCGGTGGCGTGGATTGCGGCGCGAGACAGGACGACCGGCGTCAGCGTGCAATACGCCCCCCCGTCCAGCACGATCTCGATATCCTGGGACACGAGGGTGCCGTCCCACCGCACGGCGGTTCGGTGTTTGATGACGCCAGGGTGGCGCTTGGTCGTAGCGGCCAAATCCTCGTGGCGGTCATAAATGAGCCGTACTGGGCGCCCCGCCTTGCGGGCCAGCAGTGCGGCGTGGATCGCGACCAGCGAGGGATACTCTTCCTTGCCCCCAAAACCCCCACCCGTCTCCGCCTGGACGACAATGGCCTGTTCGTCGGTCAGATTCAGGGCCCGCTTCAGCGCCCGGTGCACGTAGTAGGGACACTGGAGCGACCCGATCACCTTCATCGCCTGTCCATCAGGGATCGCGATGGCTCCCTGCGGCTCGATGTACAGCTGCTCCTGGAGGCCGACGCGGAACGTCCGCTCGGTCACGAGGTCAGCGTCCAGCTCCGCGGCGGCCACGTCGCCCTTCGTGATCTCGATCTGGGTGAAGGCCTCCGTGGCGTCCTCGAGCGTCAGCACCGGCTCGGTCTGATCGTAGGTGATCCGGACATGCCGCGCGGCTTCCTCGAGTGTGGCCCGATCGGGGGCGGCAATCAGCAGGACCGGCTCTTCCCGGTGGCGGATCTCGCGCTCGGCCAGCGCCGGCTGGTCGTCACGGATGAGCTGGACCACGTTCTCGCCGGGGATGTCCTCGGCCGTGACTACCGCCACCCGGGAGGGGGACCAGTCGAAGCTCGGATCGAACGTGATGGCTCGGATCGTGCCCCGGGCTATCGTCGAGCGGATCGTCTTGCCGTACCAGGCCCCGGGAACGACGAGATCGTCGGTGTAGAGCGCCTCGCCGGTGACCTTGGCGACACCCTCCCGGCGGGGGACGGAGCGGCCGACGGTGGTAGACGGGGGGCGGGGCATCGTTGATCAAGATAGCGGCGCTCAGGCGGGGGCTGACAACCCCCGGCCACCATATACTTTAGGGTAGCGACGGGTTGAGGGTTCGACGGGTCCGAGGCGGAGGCACGACACTTGCCCAACCGTTCTCCCAGGACGATGCCTGCCACCTTGATCGACACCGGCACCGGGATCGAGACTCTCACCCCGGTTACCCGAGCGTTCGCGGAGATTCTGACCGCGCCCGCGCTGGGTTTCATTGCCGACCTTGCCCGTCGTTTCGAGCCCCGGCGCCGGGAGTTGCTCGCGCGCCGCGCCGCGCGGCAGCGGGAGTTTGACGCGGGCCGCACCCCAGATTTCCTCGAGAGCACCGCCGACGTGCGCGCAGCCGATTGGCGCGTCGCGGCCATCCCGCCCGACCTGCTCGACCGCCGCGTCGAGATCACCGGCCCGGTGGATCGGAAGATGGTGATCAACGCGCTCAACTCGGGCGCGCAGGTGTACATGGCGGACTTCGAGGACTCGCACTCGCCCACCTGGCGCGGCACGCTCGAAGGGCAGATCAATCTGCGCGACGCGGTCGCGGGCACGATCGAGTTCCGGAGTCCCGAGGGCAAGCAGTACGCGTTGCATCCGCGCACGGCCACGCTGATGGTGCGGCCTCGCGGCTGGCACCTCGTCGAGCGGCACGTGACCGTGGACGGCCAGGTCATCTCGGCCTCCCTGTTCGATTTCGGGCTGTTCTTCTTCCACAACGCGCGGGCGTTGATAGCGAAGGGGTCCGGTCCGTATTTCTACTTGCCGAAGATGGAGAGCCATCTCGAGGCGCGGCTCTGGAACGACGTCTTCGTCGCCGCGCAGGAAGCGCTGCAGATCCCGCGCGGGACGATCCGCGCGACAGTGCTGATCGAGACGATCCCCGCCGCGTTCGAGATGGACGAGATTCTGTACGAGCTGCGCGATCATTCGGCGGGGCTCAACTGCGGCCGCTGGGATTACATCTTCAGCTTCATCAAGAAATTCCGCAGCTGGCCCGACTTTGTGCTGCCGGACCGCGCGCGGGTGACGATGGACCGCCACTTTCTCAAATCGTACGTCGACCTCCTGATCCGGACCTGCCACCGCCGCGGCATCCACGCGATGGGCGGTATGGCGGCACAGATCCCGATCAAGGACGACGCCGCCGCGAACGCCGCGGCGCTCGACAAGGTGCGGCAGGACAAACTACGGGAGGTGCATGCCGGTCACGATGGCACCTGGGTCGCACATCCAGGCCTCGTGCCGGTCGCCAGGGAGGCATTCGCCTCTGTGGCCGCTTCCCACCAACTTGCGGTATCGCGTGAGGACGTTCGCGTCACCGCGCACGACCTTCTGACGGTCCCCGACGGCGACATCACCGAGGCGGGACTGCGGACCAACGTGGACATCGGGATCCAGTATCTCGAATCGTGGCTGCGCGGAGTCGGCTGCGTCCCGATCTACAACCTGATGGAAGACGCCGCCACGGCGGAGATTTCGCGTTCTCAGGTGTGGCAGTGGGTGCGCCACGGCGCCCGGCTGACCGACGGCCGGGTCGTGACTCAGGACCTGGTCGAGACGATCACGGCCGAAGAGCGGAAAAAGAACAAGCTGACCGGCGGCAAATTCGATCTGGCCGCCGAGCTGTTCGCGCAGCTGATGACCGGCTCGGAATTCCCGGAGTTTCTGACACTCGTCGCCTACGACCACTTGGAGTAACGGCATGACCAAACAGGCGTTTGTCACTGAGCTGGATCGGCGCTGGCGGAGCGATCGGCGTTGGGAGGGGATCACCCGATCCTACACGCCCGAGGACGTGTACCGGCTGCGCGGTACACTGCAGATACACTACACGCTCGCCAGCCACGGGGCGGCGCGACTCTGGAAGCTGATGCGCGAGGAGCCGTACGTTGCGGCGCTGTCCGCCGTCACCGGCAATCAGGCCGTCCAGGAAGTGCGGGCGGGGCTCAAGGCGGTGTACGTGAGCGGCTGGCAGGTCGCGGCCGACGCGAACAACGCCATGACGATGTACCCCGATCAGAGCCTGTACCCGTCGGACAGCGTGCCCTACCTGCTGCGGCGCATCCAGAACGCCCTGCGTCGCGCCGACGAGATCCACCATATGAACGGCGATCACTCCATCGAGTGGTACGTGCCGTTGATCGCTGACGCCGAGGCGGGATTCGGTGGCGTGCTCAACGCCTACGAGCTGATGAAGCTGATGATCATGGAGGGAGCGGCCGGCGTGCACTTCGAGGACCAGCTCTCGGCGGTCAAGAAATGCGGGCATCTGGGCGGCAAGGTGCTCGTGCCCACCAGCGAGTTCATCACCAAGCTCATCGCCGCTCGCCTCGCGGCCGATGTCTGCGGCGTGGACACCGTGCTCATCGCGCGTACCGACGCCAACAGCGCGAGCCTGCTGACGAGCGACGTGGACGAATACGACCGGCGCTGGTGTACCGGCGAGCGCTCGCCGGAAGGCTTCTTCGTGATCAATGACGGCGTCACCGCCGCGATCGCGCGGGCCCGGGCCTACGCCCCCTACGCCGACATGCTCTGGTTCGAGACTGCCAGGCCCGATCTCGGCGAAGCGAAGCAGTTTGCCGAAGCGATTCACAAGGAATACCCCGGCAAGCTGCTCGCGTATAACTGCTCGCCATCGTTCAACTGGAAGCGGCATCTGGGGGAGCCGCAGCTCGCGTCATTCCAGCAGGAGCTGGGCGCGATGGGCTACAAGTTCCAGTTCGTCACTTTGTCGGGCTTCCACGCCTTGAACCACAGCATGTTCATGCTGGCCCGGGACTACAAGGAACGCGGCATGGCCGCCTACGCCGACCTGCAGTCGCGCGAGTTTGCGGGCGAGCGCGACGGCTACGAGGCCGTGAAACATCAGGAATTCGTGGGTGTGGGCTACTTCGACGAGATCACCCAAATCGCCACGGGCGGGCGCAGCTCCACCAAAGCGATGGAAGGCTCGACGGAGAAAGAGCAGTTCTCAATCCGGCATTGATTTTGCGACAGTAAATGGCCGTCGGGGGGTTCAAGCCGCGCTAAGACGGGCCTGGGGGGTGGTCGTGCAGGCTCGTGCCGGTCGCCGGATGGGGGGTGCACCGCCCGCCCGGAAACCTCCCTCTCTCTCGCGAGTCGCAGCAGACATACGGGGTGGCAGGGAGCGGAGGTTCGCCGGTACGCGGCGCCGATTCCTGCTCGCCCTGACTCGCCGCTCGGTTGACAAGTCACTGACCGTTCGTAGGTTACGTTGAAACCGGCCTCCCGACGCTCGTCGCGGCCGGTTTCTTCACTTTTAGGCCGCTGGGAGAGGGGACATGGCGACAACGCTCCGGAATTACATCGGCGGTGAGTGGCTCGCGCCACACGACGCCGAGACACTCGACCTGACGAACCCGGCCACCGGCGAGCCGCTTGGCCGGGTGCCCCTCTCCGGTGCACGGGAAGTCAACGAGGCGGTCGCGGCGGCGCAGGCGGCCTTCGTCAAATGGCGGGAGGTTCCGCCGGTCGTGCGAGCCCGCTACCTCTTCAAGCTGAAGTACCTCCTCGAGCAGCACTTCGAAGACATCGCCACGACGGTCACGCGCGAGAACGGCAAGACGTTGGACGAGGCGCGAGGCTCGGTACGCCGCGGCATCGAGAACGTGGAGCATGCCTGCGGGATCCCCGCCCTCATGATGGGCAAGACCCTCGAGGACGTGGCGACCGGTATCGACTGCGAGTACTTCCGCCAACCCCTCGGCGTCTTCGCCGCCATCACCCCGTTTAACTTCCCGGCGATGGTGCCGTGCTGGTTCTGGCCCTACGCCATCGCCACCGGAAACACGTTCATCCTGAAGCCGAGCGAGCAGGTTCCGTTCTCGCCGACCCGCATCGTGGAGCTGGTGCACGAGGCCGGGATTCCCGCCGGCGTGCTCAACCTGGTCCACGGAGGGAAGGACGCGGTCAATGCGATCCTCGCCCACCCGGGGATCTCCGGCGTTTCGTTCGTCGGCTCCTCGCCGGTCGCGAAACACGTGTACCAGGAAGCCGCCAAGTACGGTAAGCGTGTCCAGGCGCTCGGCGGAGCGAAGAATCACGTGATCGTAATGCCGGATGCCGATATGGACCGCGCGGTCGCGAATATCAGCGAATCGCTGTTTGGCTGTGCCGGCCAGCGCTGCCTCGCCGGGAGCGTCGTGGTCGCTACGGGGAAGGCCTACGAGCCGTTCCGGGACCGGCTGCTCGAGTCGGCGAAAAGCCTGCGGCTGGGGTACGGACTCGAGCCCGGTGTGAGTATGGGACCGGTCGTCTCCGCGAAGCACAAGGAGCGCGTGCTGTCGTATGTCGAGGCCGGCCGCAAGGACGGCGCGACGCTGCTCCTTGACGGCCGCGGGACGAGAGTGGACAAGCATCCACGCGGCCACTTCGTCGGCCCCACCGTATTCGACGGCGTCCAGCCCGACATGACGATCGGCAAGGAGGAAATCTTCGGGCCCGTCGCCGCCGTCACGCACGTGAGTACCCTGGACGAAGGAATCGAGCTGGTGAAGCGGTCGGGCTTCGCTAACGCGACGTCCATCTTCACGACCAGCGGCCGGGCGGCGCGCGAGTTCCGCTATCGCGTCGGGGTCAGCATGATCGGCGTCAACATTGGCGTTGCGGCACCGATGGCCATGTTCCCGTTTGGCGGGACAAAGGGGTCGTTCTTCGGCGATCTCAAGGCGCACGGCAGCGACGCCATCGAATTTTACACTGACAAGAAGGTTGTCATTTCGAGGTGGTGATGAGAAAAGTCGTTGGCGGCCTGATCCAAATGTCGAACCCCCTGAACGACGCCAACGCGCCGGTGACCAAGGTGCGCGACGCCATGCTCGAGAAGCACCTCCCCTATATAGAGGAAGCGGGCAAGAAGGGCGTGCAGATCCTGTGTCTGCAGGAGGTCTTCAACGGCCCCTACTTCTGCCCCAGCCAGGACGCGAAGTGGTGCGATATCGCGGAGCCGATTCCCGGTCCGACGATCGAGCGAATGCAGAAGCTCGCCAAGAAGCACGAGATGGTGATGATCGTCCCGATCTACGAGCGCGAGATTGCGGGCGTGTACTACAACACCGCCGCGGTCATCGACGTCGATGGGACCTACCTCGGCAAGTACCGCAAGAACCACATTCCGCAGACCGCCGGCTTCTGGGAGAAGTTCTTCTTCAAGCCGGGCAACCTCGGCTATCCCGTCTTCAAAACGCGCTACGCCACGATCGGCGTGTACATCTGCTACGACCGTCACTTCCCCGAGGGCGCGCGGCTTCTGGGCCTGCACGGCGCCGAGATCGTGTTCAATCCCTCGGCGACGGTGAAGGGGCTGTCGCAATATCTCTGGAAGCTGGAGCAGCCGGCGCACGCGGTCGCGAACGGCTACTTCATGGGCTGCAGCAATCGCGTGGGGACCGAGGCGCCGTGGAACATCGGGCAGTTCTACGGCTCGAGTTATTTCGTGGACCCGCGTGGCAATTTCCTCGCGCAGGGCAGCGAGGACAAAGACGAGCTCGTCGTCGCCGAAATGAACCTCGATATGATCGAGGAAGTACGGCGGACGTGGCAGTTCTTCCGCGACCGCCGGCCCGAGACGTACGACGACATGGTCAAGCAGCTGCCATAAATGGCGCTCCTGATCCGGGGCGGCCGCATCGTCACGGCGACGGACGACCACGTCGCGGACATCTACTGCCAGCAGGAGACAATCACGCGGATCGAGCCGCGCATCGAGCCGGGCACGCTGCCGCCCGGCACCGAAGTGATCGACGCGCGCGGGAAGTACGTCTTCCCCGGATTCATCGACCCGCACGTCCACATCTACCTGCCGTTCATGGGGACGTACGCCGCGGACGATTACGAATCGGCGAGCAAGGCGGCGCTCGCGGGCGGCACCACCACGCTGATCGAGATGATCTGCCCCGGCCCCACGGATGAGCCGGTGGCGGCGTTCGAGCTGTGGCGCTCGAAAGCCGAGCAGCTCGCGGCAGTAGACTACACCTTTCACATGTCCGTCGTCCGGTTCGACGAGGCGGTGCGGGGCCAGTTCCGCGAGATCGTGAAGGCCGGCGTCGCGTCGTTCAAAGTGTTCCTCGCCTATAAGGGCGCGCTGAACCTCTCCGACGAGCACCTGTTCGAGGCGATGACACTGGCAAAGCAGCTGGGGGTGATCGTTACCGCCCACTGCGAGAACGCCGATGCGATCGACGTCTTGCAGCGGCGGCTGCTCGCGGCGGGCAAGACGGGACCGGAATGGCACGGCCCCTCGCGCCCACCCGTGATCGAGGCCTCGGGCGTGCATCACCTCTGCTCCTTCGCCGAGCTGCTCGGCACGCATGTCTATATCGTGCATACCTCGTGCGACGTCGCGGTGAGCGAAGCGCTCGCGGCCCATACCCGAGGGGTCAACGTCTGGATCGAATCGGTGATCCCCCACTTTCTCTTGGACGAGAGCTACGCGGCGCGGCCCAACTTCGAGGGAGCGAAGTACGTGATGTCACCGCCGCTGCGCGACACGACGAACCAGGCGGTGCTCTGGAATGGCGTGAAGACACGGGCGATCAGCACGATTGCGACCGACCATGCGCCATTTCGCTTTCGCGGACAAAAGGACATGGGGAAGGATGCGTTCACGAAGATCCCCAACGGCATCCCCTCGATTCAAGAGCGGGTGGACCTGGTGCACACCTACGGTGTCGCCCCGGGCCGGCTCAGCCTGCAGGCGATGGTGGACGCCTGCTCCACGCAGGCCGCGCGGCTGTTCGGGCTCTACCCCAAGAAGGGCGCGATTCAGGTGGGCAGCGACGCGGACCTGGTGGTTTATGACCCGGCGTTCCGCGGGACCTTCTCCCAGGAGTGCAGCTATTCCAACGTGGATTACAACGCCTACGAGGGGTGGGAGCGGAAGGGCCGGCCCAGCGTCGTCACAGTGCGCGGTCAGGTGCAAGCGCGCGACGGCGAATTCGTGGGGACGATCGGGCGAGGGCAGTTTCTGAAACGGGAACCGACGCATTTCTGACAGAGGAGCTCATGGATTCTCAGACCGTCCGCCAGAAACACAAGGAATTCCTGTTCCCCTGCGTCGCGAACTACTACGCCGAGCCGATCGTCATTACGGAGGCGCACGGCGCCAACGTCAAGGACGCGGACGGCCGAGATTATCTCGACTTCTTCGGCGGCATCCTCACGCTCGGCATCGGGCACTCGCACCCCGACTTCGTCAAACGGATCCAGGACCAGGTCGCCCGGCTCACGCACACGGCCAGCGTGTATCCCACACGCGAGCAGGTCAAGGTCGCCGAGCGACTGACACAGATCACGCCGGGGAAGCTCAAGAAGAGCTTCTTTACGACGAGCGGCACCGAGGCCGACGAAACGGCGATCATGCTCGCCAAGATCTACACGGGCCAGCAGGAGATCATCGCGCTGCGGCACGCCTACGCCGGCCGCAGCATGACCGCGATCTCGATCACGGGCCAGTCGCCCTGGCGCGTGCTCCCCACCCAGATCGCCGGGATCAAGCACGCCCTGTCGCCCTACTGCTACCGCTGCCCGCTCGGCCTCGAGTATCCCGATTGCGGCATCCGCTGCGCCGAAGACATCGAGGATCTGATACGTACCGAGACCACCGGCCGGCCCGCCGCGTTCATCGCGGAGCCCATCCAGGGGGCGGGAGGATTCATCACACCACCGAAGGAATACTTTGGGATCGCCGTGGGCATCGTGCGCAAGTACGGCGGCGTGTTCATCTGCGACGAAGTGCAGACGGGGTGGGGCCGCACCGGCGACCATTGGTGCGGGATCGAGCACTGGGGCGTCGAACCGGAGATCATGACGTTCGCAAAGTCGATCGCCAGCGGCTTCCCTGTCGGCGCGACGATCGCGACCGAGGAGGTGGCGAACGCCTTCACCGGGCTCTCCCTGTCGACGTTCGGCGGGAACCCGATTTCCATGGCCGCGGTGGACGTGACCCTCGACGTGATGGAGCGCGAGAACACGCCCAAACGGTCCGCCGAGCGCGGCCGCCAGCTGCGCGACGCGCTCGAGGAGTTCAAGAAGCGGTTCCCGTTCATCGGCGACGTGCGGGGCATGGGCCTGATGCAGGCACTGGAGCTGGTGGAAGACCGCAAAACCAAGGAGCCGTCGCCCAAGAAGACGCTGGCACTGATGGAAGCGGCCAAGCGGCAGGGTCTGTTGATCGGCAAGGGCGGGCTGTACGGCAACGTGATCCGCATCGCGCCCTCGATGCTCATCAGCAAGGCCGAGATCGACGACGGCTGCCGGCGTCTGGAGCGGGCACTCGCCGAAGTGAAATGAGCGACGCGTCCCTCATCAATCCCGATCTCGCGCCGGTGGCGCCCGAGCGGCGCACCTGGAATTGGTGGCACATCGCGTCGCTGTGGATCGGCATGGCGATCTGCATCCCGACCTACACGCTGGCGTCGGGACTCGTGGATCAAGGCTGGACCTGGCAGGCGGCGGTGGGCGCGGTGGTGCTGGGCAACTTCGTCGTCCTCGTGCCGATCGCCCTCAACTCGCACGCCGGCACGCGCTATGGGATCCCCTTCCCCGTGCTCGCACGCGCCTCGTTCGGTGTGCTCGGCGCCAACGTCCCCGCCCTGCTGCGCGGCCTGGTGGCGTGCGGCTGGTTCGGAATCCAGACGTGGATCGGCGGCTGGGCGATCTACAAGCTGGTCGAGGTGATGTGGCCCGGCATCGCCACGCTGCCGCATGTCCTGCCGTCCTTCGTGGGCCTCAATACGGGCGAGTTCCTGTGTTTCATGCTGTTCTGGGCCATGAATGTCTGGATCGTGCTGCGCGGGATGGACTCGATCAAGTTCCTCGAGACGTGGGGCTCGCCGTTCCTGCTCGCGGTCGGGGCCGCGCTGTTCATTTGGGCGTTGCTGCGAGCGGGCGGCATCGGCCCGATGCTGCAAAACCCGCCCAACGCACATGGCGGTTTGCGCTCGATCTTCGGCGCCGGCCTCACCTCCGCCGTCGCCTTCTGGGGAACGATGGCGCTCTCCATCCCCGACTTCTCCCGCTTTGCCAGGAGCCAGCGCGATCAGGTCGTGGGGCAGGCCGTGGGACTGCCCGTGACGATGGCGCTGTTCGCCTTCATCGGCGCGGCCGTGACGAGCGCGACTGTTGTGATCTTCGGCACGCGCATCGCCGATCCCGTGGCGCTGCTGGCGCGGATCGGCGGGCCGCTGATGATCATGCTCTCCATGGCGGGGCTCACGGTCGCCACGCTGACGACGAACATCGCCGCCAACATTGTTGCTCCTGCCAATGGGTTCTCGAACCTCGCGCCCCACAAGATCTCGTTCAAACAGGGGGCGATGATCACCGCCGTGATCGGCATCGTGATGATGCCGTGGCGGCTCTACAACGACGCCGCCGCCTACATTTTCACCTGGCTGCTCGGCTACGGGGCATTGCTCGGCCCCATCGCGGGGATCATGATCGCCGATTACTTCCTGCTGCGGCGCGGCGTGTTAAACGTGGACGACCTGTATCGGCGCGACGGCGCGTACGAGTACTCGGGTGGGGTCAACTGGGTGGCGATCGCAGCCTTCGCGCTCGGTGTGGCGCCGAGCCTGCCGGGGTTCGTCGCCGCGGTCAGAGGAACCAGCGCCCCGGGCATCTTCGCGGGGCTGTACAACTGGGCGTGGTTTGTTGGGTTCCTGGTGGCGGCGGTCGTCTACGTTGTGGGGATGCGAATGATGATTGGGAGCAGGGAGCAGGGAGCGGTACGTGCAGGTGCGTGAGCAGGCACCGGTCCTCTCCGACCAGCAGCTCGAGCGGAACTTCGCCGACATCGCGCCGCCGCTCACGCCCGACTACGCCCTGCTCGAGGCCACCAAGTGCCTCTTCTGTCACGACGCGCCCTGCACCATCGCGTGCCCCACGCACATCGACGTGCCCGCATTCATCAAGAAGATCGCGACCGGCAACCTGCGGGGCTCGGCGCGCGTCATTCTCGAGGTAAACCCGTTCGGTCATTCGTGCGCCCGCGCCTGCCCGGTGGAAGTGCTGTGCGAGGGAGCGTGCGTGCTGAACGCGCGTGACGAGCAGCCGATCAAAATTGCTCTGCTACAGCGCCACGCGACCGACTACGTGCTCGCGCACAAGGTGCAGCTCTTCCAACCCGGCAAGCCGACCGGCAAGAAGGTGGCGATCGTGGGCGCGGGGCCCGCCGGACTCTCGTGCGCGCGCGATCTGCGACGGTTCGGACACGCCGTCACCGTCTTCGAGGCGAAGCCCCAGCCCGGCGGCCTCAACACCTACGGAATAGCCGAGTACAAGCTCAAGAACGACGTCGCGCGCGCCGAAGTCCAGGACATTCTGGACCTGGGCGTCGAACTCAAGACCCGTGTCACGGTGGGTCGCGACGTTGCCTTCGAGAAGCTGCTCGCCGACTACGACGCGGTCTTCGTCGGGTTCGGACTTGGGCACACCAAGTCGCTCGGCATCCCCGGAGAGGATTTGCCCGGCGTCATGGATGCGCTGACCTTCATCGAGCGCCTGAAAACGCATCCGTATCGGGAGACGAAAGTCGGCAGGCGCGTGATCGTCATCGGCGCCGGCAACACCGCCATCGATGCCGTCACCCAGGCGAAACGGCTCGGCGCCGAAGCCGCGACGATCGTGTACCGCCGTGGCGAAGCCGATATGTCGTGCTATCACTACGAGTACGAGTTGGCCAAGCGCGACGGCTGTGGATTCCGGTTTCACGCCGTTCCGCAGCGCATCATCGCAAGCGGCCAGGGCGGCGTAGCAGGGCTCGAGATCAAGACGTCGCAGGGCGGCGAGACGATTGCCTGCGAGATGGTGATCATCGCGATCGGCCAGGGAGAGCGGGCTGAGGTGGCGGTGCCGCGCGACAACCCGAAAGTGTTCGTCGGCGGCGATTGTGCCAACGGCGGCGCAGAGATCGTGAACGCCGCCGCGGAGGGCATCGCGGCGGCGAAGCAGATTCATGAGATGTTGAGCGGGAGGAAACATGGCTGACCTGAGAACTGACTTCGCGGGCATCAAGAGCCCGAACCCCTTCTGGCTGGCGTCCGGCCCCCCGACCAACACCTATGGCCAGGTGGCAAAAGCATTCGACGCCGGCTGGGGCGGCGCCGTGTGGAAGACGATCGGGGAGCCGATCATCAACGTCTTCTCGCGTTACGGCTCGGTCGATCTGGGATCCACCCGGATGATGGGCTTCAACAACATCGAGCTGATCAGCGACCGCCCGGTGGCCGACAACCTGAAGGAGATTGCCGAGGTCAAGCGGAACTACCCCAAGCACGCCGTCATCGCGTCGCTCATGGTCGAATCGAAGCGCGCAGCATGGCATGAGATCGTGAAGCAAACGCAGGACACCGGGGCCGACGGCATCGAGCTGAATTTCGGCTGCCCGCACGGCATGAGCGAGCGCGGCATGGGAAGCGCGGTGGGCCAGGTGCCCGACTACACCTGCCAGATCGTGGAGTGGGTCAAGGAGGCCGCGACGATCCCGGTCATCGTGAAGCTCACGCCCAACGTCACCGACATCACCTACATCGCGCGCGCCGCCGTGAAGGGCGGCGCGGATGCGTTGTCACTGATCAACACCATCAATTCAATCGTGGGCGTGGACCTGGCGACCTTCGAACCGCAGCCTTCAGTGGGAGGCAAATCGAGCCACGGCGGCTATTGCGGCCCGGCCGTGAAGCCGATCGCCCTGCACCTGGTCTCGGCCGTCGCGGCGGACCCCAAGGTGACGATCCCGATCTCGGGCATCGGCGGAATCGCCACCTGGCGCGACGCCGCGGAATTCATCGCGCTCGGCGCCGGTTCGCTGCAGGTCTGCACGGCGGTCATGCACTACGGGTTCCGGATCGTCGAAGACCTGATCGATGGGCTGTCGAACTGGATGGACGAACGCGGGCATCGCACTCTCGCGGACGTACGGGGCCGGGCGCTGCCGCGCGTGACCAAGTGGGAAGAGCTCGACCTCAACTACCATCTACTGGCGCACATCGACCAGGACAAATGCATCAAATGCGAGCTGTGCTGGACGGCGTGCGAGGACGGGGCCCATCAGGCCATCCGTCGCCTGCCCCGTGACAATGGCGGTCCGGTTGTCGAGATCATCGAGGAGGCGTGCGTCGGCTGCAACCTGTGCGCGCTTGTCTGCCCCGTGCAGGACTGCATCACGATGGAGCAGGTGCCGAACGATTATCCGGCGGTGACCTGGAAGGAATATGCGGCGGGCAAGGGGAAGCTGGCGCCGCGCTCCGAGCACTTCCACACGGCGACCTGGAGCAAGAGCCGCTAGAGGCGCGTCGGCGGCGTCACCGGCGGCACTGCAACTCCTTCATCCACCGGTTCGGGAGTAAAGTCCTCTCCCGGATTGATGAACTGGTCGCGCTCGAAGTGGTACTGCTTGTCGTAGAGCTGGCGGTAGCGGCCGTGCTTGGCGAGCAGCTGCTCGTGCGTCCCCCGCTCCACGATCTCCCCCGCCTCGAGCACCAGGATCTGATCGGCGCTGCGGATCGTCGAAAGACGGTGTGCAATCACGAAGGTCGTGCGCCCGCGGCGTAGGGCGCGCAGACCGTCCTGGATTTTGCCTTCGCTCTCCGAGTCGAGGCTCGAGGTCGCCTCGTCGAGCACCAGGATCCGCGGGTCGGCGAGGATCGCCCGGGCGATCGCGATGCGCTGGCGCTGCCCGCCCGACAGCTTCACGCCCCGTTCCCCTACCACCGTGTCGTACTTCTGATCGAACTGCTCCACGAACTCTTCGCAATGCGCGATGCGCGCGACGGCCTCGATCTCGGCCCGCGTGGCGTGGGGCCGCGCGAACGCGATGTTCTCGGCGATCGTTCCGTCGAACAAGAAGTTGTCCTGCAGCACGACGCCGAGCTGAGTGCGATAATCCCCGAGCGGTACCGTCGCCAGGTCGCGGCCGTCCACCTGCACCCGCCCCTCTTCGGGCCGGTTGAACGCCAGCACCAGACCCATCAGCGTGCTCTTCCCCGATCCCGAGGAGCCGACCAGCGCCGTGGTCGAGCCCGCGGCCGCACGGAAGGACACACGCTTCAGCACCGGGACGCCCGGTTTGTAGGCGAACGTGACGTTCTCGAACGCCACGTCGCCGCGGATGCCGGGCAACGGCGCCCGCGTCGCGTCCTCGGCGTCCTCGGTGATCATCCGCCGCAGCTCGTAGATCCGGTCGAGGCCGGCGAACGCCTCGGTGATCTGTGTCCCGATCGACGCGATACTGATGAGGGGCGCCGCCACCAGGCCGACGAAGAAGATGTACATCACGAAATCGCCGAGGGTCATCGCGCCCGCCAGGATCGCCCGGCCACCCACGAGGACCATCAGGACGCCGATCGCGCCGATGACCAGGCTCGCGAACGCGCCTAACCCAGATATGCCGGTCATCGTCGTCGCGATGTTGCGGAACAGCCGGTGCGCGCCGCGCGCGAACACCAGCCGCTCACTGCGCTCGGAGTGATACGCCTTCACGATGCGGATCCCGCCCAGCGTCTCGGCGAGCCGCCCGGTCACCTCGGCGTTGAGCTTGCCGCGATCCCGAAACAGCGGCCGCAGCTTGGTGAACGCGTACGCCATGCCGCCACCGAACACCGCAAGCACCAGGATCGCCATCGCTGTCAGCTGCCAGTTGAGCCAGAACAGCACGCCCAGCGCGATGCCGGCGGTCACGAGGCCGCCCACGAGCTGCACCAGCCCGGTGCCGACCAGGTTCCTGATGCCCTCGGCATCGGTCATGATCCGCGAGATTAGGACGCCCGTCTTTGTGGAGTCGAAGTAGGCGATGGGCAGCCGCAACACGTATGCCTGCACCGTCTTGCGCATGTCCGTAATGGCCCGCTGCGCCGCGACGCCGAGAATCTGTGACAACCCGAAGGACGTGAATGCCTGGACGACCGTGGCGGCGCCCACCGCGGCCGCGATGACCCCGAGCAGCTCGACCCGCCGCTGGCCGATCACATGGTCGATGAGGTACTTGGAGGATGCCGGCAAGACCAGGCCGGCGAGGCGATTCACCAGCATCAACAGCAGTCCGACGCCGAGGCGGCGGCGATGGCGCCAGATCAGCGCCCGCGCTTCCACCCAGGCGTTCGAATAGTTCGGTTTCTTCTTCGGCTCAGCCACGGCGAGAAGCTTACCTAACCTGGACCGGCCTCACCAGGAGTCCCGTGGTGGAGACGCGCACCTCGTAGCTGGCGGGCTGGGTCGCGCGAACGAACGTGGCCGAGCCGTACTCCGCGTCCACGAGCGGCCGGAGCAGCCAGGTCGCCCGCGCCAGATCGAACGCGTCGAATGGCTTCGCCGCGGCGAGCGAGTACACGGTGCGCTCGCGGGTCTGCTCTTCCGCCAGGATTTGGTAGCGACCGGCAATCCGGTCCAGTTCATAGGCGGTGTGCAGGCCCAACAGATTGGCGAGCGGCCGCCATTTGAGCACGTGCGCGTCTACATACACGGCATCGCCCGCCAGATCGAACGTGTGGAGGCTGCTGTCCGCGAGCGCCACCGTCGCGCGAAACCGCTGCGGACCGAGCGGCTCGGTGCGAATGGTGGCCGCGACGACCTCCTGGGTGAGCGCGCGATAGCCGCGGATGCCAACGGCGATCGTGCCGCACAGCGCGGCGAGCGCGAGGAACAATCCCGCGGCGAGAAATCCGACCAGCGAGCCGAGCCGGCGGCGGTTGCGCCACGCCCCAATGGCGGAAAGGACCAGCGCCAACGCGAGCGCGGCGAAGAGCAGCAATGCGACGGTCAACACCGACATGGACCCTACGTTAAGGGGCGCGGGGCTCTGGCGCGAATACCGCAACGGCGACAGCTTCCCCGCTCACCGGAGAATGCCCATGAAACGCTCGACGCTGATCACTCTGGCGGTGGTTGCCGCTATCGTCGCGCTGTTCTTCTACATGTCGACGGCCCGCGCGACCCAGGAATGCTCGGTGTGCATGGCGTTCCAGGGCCGCTCGAACTGCGCCACCGCGGCCGGCAGCACGCCCGCCGAGGCCACCGAAACGGCGCATCGCACGGCCTGTGGCCCACTCGTCCGTGGCATGAACGAGACGATCGCCTGCGACAACCGGGAGCCATTGTCGGTGCAATGCAAGACGCGCTGAGGTCGAGGACGTGACGGGGTTCTCCATTCCGCGCGTCGCGATCCCGGCGAGCCTCCTGCTGACCGCGGGTGGCCGCCGGGACGGCCAGATCTGGGTCATGGAGCGTGTCCCGCAGCATGCCGGCCCCGAGACGCCGCTGGACATGCTGAATCGCCCCGAGGGCTTCTATCCGTTCCGTCCCACGGACAACGGCGGCGCTGTGTTGCTCGTGACGAAGGCGCGGACGGTGACGCTGTCGGTTCTCCGCACCACCGCTCCCGAGGATCCCGTCCGGCTCTCGGCGGCGAAGCAGGCACGCATCGAGCTGACGTTCGCCGACGGCACCCGTCTGAGTGGCTGGGCGACCCTCGAGCTGCCCGAGCATCACTCGCGGGTGCTCGATTACCTCAATGCTTCAACGGATCCCTTTTTCGCGATCACCACCGATGACCAAGCCCATTTCGTGAACCGCGCCCACGTGCTGTTCGCGCGCCCCGAGGACTGACGCGATGGCCACGCGGCTCGACCCGTTCGTGGACATTATGCTCCGCGAGGGAGCGGATCAGCTGTACCTCCTGCCCGACGAGCCGGTGACGATCGTGAAGGACGGCAAACCCCGGAAGGTCTCGAAACAACCGCTGACCGATCAGCACATCTATGCCCTGATGGTCGAGGTGGCGCCGCCGGAAGCGGCGGACAAGATCGATCACCAGGCCGAGACCGAGTTCGAGTACGCCGGGGCGAAGGGACTCGTGCGCGTGAAGATCGTGCCCGAGGCAGGACGGCTCACGGCGGTGATCTCGGCGGTCCGCCGGGCGTCTAAGGAACAGGCGGCTCCCCCTCCCCTCCCCGCCCCAGCCGCTCCCGCGACACCTCCCGCAGCCACCGCAGTCACAGCCGTCCGCCCAGGTCTCCAGGCCACGCGGCCTCCGCGGGCATCGGTGATCGCCGCCGCGCCCATGGTCGAGAACCCTGTCGCCACCTCTCCCGGGACCCTGCCCGGCGAGTTCGCCAATTCCCAGTACCAGGCGGCGGAGCAGCGCCTTGGCAAACTGCTCAGGGCGTTGGTGACGTCGGGCAGCTCGGACCTGCATTTGCGGGTGGGGGAGCCGCCGCTATTCCGCACGCATGGCGAGATGAAGCGCCAGGACGGCGCACCTATCACGGTCAACGAGCTCGAGCTGCTGATCCTGTCGATCATGCCGGAGCGCAATCGCGGCGACTGGAAGGAGACCGGCGACACCGACTTCGCCTACGAGATCCCCGGCGTGGCGCGCTATCGGGTCAACGCCGCGCGCGACCGTAAGGGCCCAGTGGCGGTGTTTCGCGTCATTCCGGCCAAGGTCGTGACGGTCGAAGAATTGGGGCTGAGCGAGGAAGTGCGGCGGCTGTGCTTCCTCACCAAGGGCCTGGTGCTGGTTACGGGTCCGACGGGTTCGGGCAAGTCCACCACGCTGTGCGCGCTGGTGGATCTCGTGAACCGCTCGCGCACCGATCACATCATCACGATCGAGGATCCGATCGAGTTCGTGCACGAGAACAAGAAGTGTCTGATCACGCAGCGGCAGGTGCACGTGCACACCGAGAGCTTCAAGACCGCCCTGCGCGCGGCCCTGCGCGAGGATCCCGACATCGTGCTGGTGGGCGAGCTGCGCGACCTCGAGACGATCGCAATCGCGATCGAAACCGCCGAGACCGGTCACTTGGTATTCGGGACGCTGCACACCACCACGGCCGCGTCCACGGTGGATCGGATTGTCGATCAGTTCCCTGCCGACCGGCAGGCACAGATCCGGGTGATGCTCTCGGACTCGCTCAAGGGCGTCATCTCGCAGACGCTGTGCAAGAAAATTGGCGGCGGCCGCGTGGCGGCGCGAGAGATCCTGCTCGCCACCCCGGCGATCGCGAATCTGATCCGCGAGGCCAAGATCTTTCAGATCCCCTCAATCATCCAGACGAGCAAGAAGCTCGGGATGATCACCATGAATGACGCGCTGCTCGACCTCGTGGAGAAAAAAGTGATCACGCCCGACGAGGCCTATCTGAGATCGGTGGAGAAATCCGGGCTCGCGGCCAGCTTCAAGGCGAAGGGGTTCAAATTGACGCTGGTGCCCGAGGCGTGACCTCCGGTGGCGGGCCGGCGGCAAGCGCGTAGTTTATCCAGTCCACCCTTTCAGGGAGCTCTCATGAGGATGCGCCCACTCCTCGGCGGCAGTATCGCGCTCGTTGCTCTGCCGATCGTCGCACTCGCCCAGATCCCGCCGGGCTTCGCCCGCAAGGCGCAGACCGGCGCCCCCGCAGCCATCAGCGCCAACGCCACGATCGCCCACATCGATGTTGCCGGGAAGGCGGTGCACATCGTGCACCAGGGAACTAACGGATTCACCTGCTCGCTGATTCCCGACGGCTCCGACGCGCCAGTCTGCGCCGATGCGCAGGGGTGGCAGTGGATCGTGGACGCATTCACGGGCAAACCCAAGCCGACCAACACCGCGGCCGGCATCGCCTACATGGCGGCCGGCGGGACACACTACGAGACGCCGGATGGCCAGACCGTGATGGCGGCGGGTGCAAACACGAAGAAGGTGCCCGAGCCGCCGCACTGGATGGTGCTGGCGGCGGTGGATCCCGCGACGAGCGGCCTGCCCACCAAGGCGAATCCGGGCGGCGCCTACGTGATGTTCGCCGGCACGCCGTATGCGCACCTGATGATCTATCAGGATCCGAAAAAGATGCTGCGGTAGAGATCCAGGGGGGGGAGGGCGAAGAGCCACCGGTCGGAATTGAACCGACGACCGCTCGATTACGAATCGAGAGCTCTACCGCTGAGCTACGGTGGCGGTCCACTAACTTAGCAGGGTGCTGCTCGATGCGGTACTCCGCGGTCCTAGCCAGCATCGCCTTCCACACCCTCCCCCCTCCACGCCTCGATACCTTCGCGCACGATCAGCGGCAACATCGCCAACGCGGCGACGGGATCGGCCCACCACCAGCCGAGAACCGCGTTCAAGCCCAGACCGAGAAGCGTTGTTGCCGAGAGCCAGGCGCACACGATGGTCTCGTGCGCGTCCGCCCGCAGCGCTCGGCTCCCGAGGCGCGCCGCCACGCCGAGCTTCGCTCGGGCGAGGAGGGGCATCACGATCAAAGAGAGCGCGGTGAGCACGACACCGACCAGACTGGTGGTGGCGACAGCAGCCGGGGTTAGTGTCGACCTTCGGCAGCGGGGTCAGGGCCGCGCGCGATCTCGAAGCAGCAACGCTGCCGATCGTAGCGATCGCAGCATTTCGCCACTGCGGCACCGACAAACTCGCTCAGTAG
>DATNMO010000003.1:0-22695 GCA_035602245.1 Gemmatimonadales bacterium | reverse complement strand
GGAAGTTCTTGCCGGGATCGAGCAGCCCGTGCCGCACGATCGCCTCGTCTGTGTACCCCGACATGTACAGCACCTTCATTTGCGGGCGCCGGGCGGCCAGCTGGCGGGCGAGCTGCAGGCCGCTCTGTCCCCGCATCACGACGTCGGACACGAGGAGGTGGATGTTGCCCGGATGCGTGCGGGCGAGCTCGAGGGCGGCGGCGGCATCGGGCGCGTCGAGCACGCGGTACCCGAGCTTGACGAGCAGCTCCCGCGCCAGCGGGCGCAGCAGCTCGTCGTCTTCTGCCAGGAGGATCGTTTCCGTGCCGCCGAGCGTGCCCCCGGTGGGCGCCGCTTTCTTGACCTGATCGATGGGCACGTTCACGCGAGGCAGGTAGACCTTGAACGTGGCCCCGTGACCGGGCTCGGAGTAGACCCAGATGTAGCCGCCGGACTGCTTCACGATGCCGTACACGGTCGCGAGGCCCAATCCCGTACCCCTGGCGGCTTCCTTGGTGGTGAAGAACGGCTCGAACAGCCGGGTCTTGACCGTTTCGTCCATTCCCACGCCGGAGTCGCTGACGGCCAGCATGACGTAATCGCCCGGCAGGACTGGACGGTGGGCCGCGGCGTAGTCGCCACTGAGCGGGAGGTTTGCGGTCTCGATCGTGAGCTTGCCGCCGGTAGGCATCGCGTCGCGGGCATTCACGGCGAGGTTCATGATCACCTGCTCGAGCTGGCCCGCGTCGGCCTTGGTGTTGCCGAGATCCGGGGCCAGGTGGGTCTCCAGCTCGATGTCGTCACCCAGCAGGCGCCGCAGCAACGTTTCGACGTTCTGGATCACGTCGTTCATGTTCAACACGACCGGCTGCAGCACCTGCTGGCGGCTGAATGCCAGTAGCTGGCGGGTGAGGGCCGCGGCGCGCGTGGCGGCGTTGCGGATCTCCTTGATGTCCTCGTGGGCGGGACTGGCAGTCGGCAGCTCCTCGGCTAACAGATCTGAGTAGCCGAAGATGGCCGTGAGCAGGTTATTGAAGTCGTGCGCGATGCCCCCGGCCAGCCGCCCGACGGCCTCCATTTTTTGTGCCTGGCGGAGCTGGAGCTCGAGCAGGTGGCGCTCGGTGACGTCTTGTGCGAGCACCATGGCCGCGCGCCTCCCCTCAAACTGCAGCGTGTAGCGCGTCACTTCGACATCGATGAGCGTCCCGTCCTTCTTGCGATGGCGCGAGATCCCCACTGGCTCGAGGCCACGGCTGTCGACGTCCTCGGGCAGCAGGATCTGCTCGATCGTCATCGTGAGGAATTCTTCCCGCGTGTATCCATACTGGCGGACCGCGGCATCATTGACCGTGAGGAATCGGAGCGTGTCGGTGTCGTGGACCCACATCGGGTGTGGGCCGGAGTCGAACAACAGCCGGTAGCGCTCCTCGCTCCGGCGGAGCGCGTCCTCCAGGCGCTTGCGCTCGATGGCGTGGCGAATGACCCGGGCCAGCCCACGACCCTCGATCCGCCCTTTGAAGACGTAATCCTGAGCGCCCGCGCGGACCGCTTCGAGCGCGATGTCCTCGTCGTCGAGGCCGGAGATGACAATGATCGGCTTGTCGAGCGCGCTCTGGCGGGCGCGCGCGAGGGTTTCGAGACCCCGGCTATCTGGGAGCGCGAGGTCCAGGAGGACGGCGTCCACGACCGCGCGGCCCACCTGGTCGAGAGCGGATTCGAGGCGGTCCACCCGCTGCACATCGAACTCGCCCGACGCCTCGCGCAGCAGATCGAAGATGAGCCGGGCGTCACCGGGGTTGTCCTCGACGAGGAGCACCTTGATCGGGCGGGTCGCAGCAGCGGGCGTCACGGGCCTCACGCAGGAAGAAGGAGTCGACGCACATTCACCCCCCCCCACTGCCCGTCGACGATTGCCTCCCCTGGACGTAGCCACAGGACTGCGCGCCGCGTAATTCGGCGGAGTGCCCAATCTCGGCGAGGTTTATCCCTTAAGCTCTCCTAGGTACTTCTCCATTATTGAACTGCGCACCCAGACGGTGTAAGGTGAGGTCAGGTGCGGGGGGGAGGGGGAACGGGTTCCGCTAAGAGGAACACCCCATTGGAAATGAATACCACGCACACCACGCCGTTACTGGCGGCCCTCGAACAGCTGGCGCCGCACGACCATCTGTGCTCGATCTACGAGAGCGCGGAAGAGCACTTCGCCGTGGCCATTCCGTTCATCCGGATCGGCCTCGACCGCGGCGAGAAATGCATCTACATCGCCGACGATGGGACGGAGCCGGTCGTGCGGGACGCGATGCATGCCGGGGGCATCGACGTCGAACGGGCGATCGCGACGGACAGGCTGGTGCTGGAGACGAAGGAGGCCGCGTATCTGAAAAACGGATCCTTCGATCCGGACTGGATGTTCACGTTCTGGGCGGATGCGACGACTGAAGCGATCAGTCAGGGGTTCCCGGCGCTGCGCGCGACGGCTGAGACCGAATGGGTGCTCCGGGGTGCACCGGGACTGGAGCGGTGGACAGAGTACGAGAGCCGGCTGACGCACGTCCTGGCCCATCACAATTGCGTCGCGTTGTGTCAGTACAACCGTCGGCTGTTTCCGCCGGAGCTTGTCCTGGACGTCATCCGTACGCATCCCACGGTCATCTATCGGGGCGTCGTCTGTCGGAACATGTACTATGTCCCGCCCGATGAGCTCCTCGGGAGCAACCAGGCGGCGCGTGAGGTCGAACGTCTGCTCACGAATATCCGCGAACGCGAGGAGGTCGAGTACACCCTCCGGCAGCAGCGCAACGAGCTGCGGGCGAGCGAAGCGCGATTTCGTGAAATCGCCGAGAACATCCGCGAGGTGTTCTGGGTGCTCGATCTCGTCGCCGACCGGGTCACATTCGTCAGCCCGATGTACGAAGAGCTGTTCGGCCGGAGTTGCGCCAGCCTGTACGCGAATTCCCGCTCCTACCTCGACGCGATTCACCGCGACGATCGCGCGCGCGTCGAGGCGGCGTTGCTGCGCTCACGGGGACCCGGGGCGCCGTTCGACGAGCGGTACCGCGTCGTCCGGCCGGACGGTTCGATGCGCTGGATCCGAGCCCGCTCGTTTCCCGTTCCCGACCCGACGGGAACGATCAAGCGACTGGTCGGAGTCGCCGAGGACATCACCGATCGGCAGCACGCCGAAGAAGGATTGCAGCAAAGCGAACGTCTGTTGCGACTGGTCCTGGACGCACTCCCCGTCGGCGTCGCGGTCATGGATCGGGCCGGGGACATCATCCTCAGTAATCCGGCTTCGCAGCGCATCTGGAGCGGGTCGATAGGCACCGGCCGCGAGCGGTACGCCGAGAGTAAGGGTTGGTGGCACGCCACCGGAAAGAGACTCGCGCCGCAAGAGTGGGCATCGGTGCGTGCCTACGTGAACGGCGAAACCGCCGTCAATGAAGTCCTCGACATCGAGGCCTTCGACGGGGTTCGGAAGATCATCCAGAACTCGGCCGTCCCGATCCGGGGTGCGGACGGTCGCATCACGGGAGCGGTTGTGGTCAATGAGGATATTTCCGCCCGCACGACGGCGGAGCGCGACCTGAGCGACTCGTACAATCAGATGCGCGCGCTCACCGGGCGACTGATGCGCGCGCAAGACGACGAACGACGCCGGATCGCGCAACTGCTACACGAAACGACCGCCCAGGATCTCGCCGCCGTGAAGATGCATTTGGCGCGACTGAATCGGACGGCCAGCCATCTGAGCGACACCGATCGGGCCGCTCTGACCGAGAGCATCTCGCTCGCCGAGCAGTCGATCACCGCGATCCGGACGTTGTCGTATCTCCTATACCCGCCCTTTCTCGACGAGGCGGGGCTGTTGTCGGCGCTGCGGTGGTACGCCGCCGGGTTTGCCGAGCGCAGCGGCATCAAAGTGGATCTCGAGCTACCGGCGAGTTTCGAGCGGCTGCCGCTCGATACGGAGACGGCGCTGTTTCGGATCGTGCAGGAATCGCTGATCAACATTCATCGCCACGCCGGGAGCTCGACCGCTCGCATCCGGTTGCAGCGCGACGCCGAGGCGCTCGTGTTGGAGATCGAGGATCGGGGCCGTGGCATTCCGAACGCCTCGCTCAAGCACATCATGAGCGGTGGACGCGGTGTCGGTGTGGGTATCGCCGGTATGAGCGAGCGCATCGAGCAGCTGGGCGGGCGCCTCGAGATTAATTCGAGTGATCAGGGAACGACGGTACGCACACGGTTGCCGCTCGTGCAGCACGTCGCCTGATGTCATTGCGCATCCTCGTCGTCGACGATCACGCGGTGGTGCGGCGCGGGATCCGCTCGCTGCTCGAGAGCCAGGAGGGCTGGGAAGTATGCGGCGAAGCGACGACCGGACGCGACGCGGTCGAGCAAAGCCGGCGCCTGCGGCCCGACGTCGTCGTGATGGATCTGAGCCTGCCCGAGCTGAACGGCCTCGATGCCACCCGGCAAATCCTCAAAGACGCGCCCGACACCGAAGTGCTGGTGCTGACGATGCATCAATCCGAGGAGCTCGCGCGCACCGCCTTGCAGGCCGGCGCGCGCGGATTCATCCTGAAGTCCGACGCCGACGAGAATCTCATTGCGGCCGTCGACAGCCTGCGTCAGCACAAGCCCTTCCTGACGTCGACCGTCACCGAATTTGTGTTAGACGGCTATGTCCGGCGTAGCGACGCCGCGCAGGACGACTTTGCGTCCGTCACGGTCACGGCCCGCGAGCGCGAGATTATGCAGCTCGTCGCTGAAGGGCAGAGCAACAAAGAGGCAGCGTCGACGCTCGGGATCAGCGTGAAGACGATCGAGGCCCACCGCGCCAACATCATGAGAAAGCTGCATCTCCGCTCGGTCAGCGATCTCGTGCGCTACGCGATCCGCAATAAAATCGTGGAGCCGTGAGGCCGCGTTAGTGAGCTGAGGCGGATCCCGCAGGCAGCTCGGCGAGCACCATTCCGCTGATAATCAGGGCGGCCCCGATCCACTGTGTCGTGGACAACCGCTCGCCGAGCCACACCCACGATGCCACCGTGGCGAAGACCGGCTCGAAGCAGAGCAGTAGCGCGGCGCGGGTAGAGGACATCTGCCGCTGCGCGCGCATCTGCCATACGAGCGCGAGCGCCGTGGCGACCACGCCCGTGAACACCAGCGCGCCCACCAACGTGAGCGACCACTCGATCCGGACCGATTCGAGCAGCGCCGCGGCCGCCGTGGCCCCGACGGTGGTGCCGGCGAGCTGCAGCCAGACCAGGCGGCGCGCATCATGGCGCCGGGACAACTCGCTCACGGCGACGATATGGCCCCCGAACACGAGCGCCGTAATCAGCGTCCATACGTCGCCTCGATTCAACCCACCCGCGTCCGGCGCCGTGAGGAGATAAATCCCAACGCCCGCGACGGCGACGGCCATCGCCACCCACCAGCGCGGCCGCTGCCGCACGATCGCGAACGCCACCAGCGGCGCGAGCACCGACGACAGCGCCACGATGAACGCCGAGCGGGCGGGTGTGGTGTACTGCAGACCCACCGCCTGCGCCGCGAACCCGGTGGCGAGCAGCGTGGTCAGCAACAACCCGCCCCGCAATTCGGCCCCGGACCAGCGCCCCCGAAAATCGACAAAGGGCGCCAGCGCCGCCGTCGCGATGGCGAACCGCAGCGCCAAGAACGCCAGCGGCGAGCTCGCCGCCAGCGCGCCCTTCACGATGACGAAGCTGAGCCCCCAGACAACCGTCGCGGCGACGAGGAGCAGGTCGGCACGACGGGCGGTCAGCGCCGGACTCGTCACGAGATGTCGCGCAGGTAGCGCCCCGTAGGCGACTCGGCGACCTGCGCCACATCCTCGGGCGTCCCGGCAGCCACGACGCGTCCGCCCTGCTCACCGGCACCAGGACCCAGATCGATCACCCAGTCGGCGCGCTTGATGACGTCCAGGTTGTGCTCGATGACGAGCACCGTGTGCCCGGCGTCCACGAGCCGGTCGAGCACCTTGCACAACACGCGCACGTCGTCGAGATGCAATCCCGTGGTGGGCTCGTCGAGGATGTAGAGCCTCCTCCCCCCATGCGCACGCGCGAGTTCCCTGGCGATTTTCAAGCGTTGAGCCTCGCCGCCGGAGAGCGTCGTGGCGGGCTGGCCGAGGCGCAAGTACCCGAGGCCCACCTGCTGCAGGTGCCACAGCGCCCGGGCGAGGCGCGGATGCCGATGTAGCCGTTTGATCGCTTGGTCGACCGTCCACTCGAGTACTTGGGCGACGCTCTGGCCCTGCAGCTTGACGTCGAGCACCTCCCGCTTGAAGCGCGTCCCGCCACACACCTCGCACGGCACGAACACATTGGCGAGGAACACCATCTCGATCAGGACGTGCCCTGCGCCCTCGCACGCCTCGCAGCGCCCGCCGGCCACGTTGAACGAGAACGTGCTCGGCTTGTACCCGCGCGCGCGCGCGAGCGCTTCATTCGCGAACAGGGCGCGCAATTCGTCGAATGCTTTCACGTACGTGATGGGATTGGACCGCGGCGTGCGGCCGATCGGTGCTTGATCGATGCACACCACGTCCTCGAGGTATTCCCATCCCTTGAGGCCCGCGATGGCGCCGACTGGCTCGCCGAGATGCTGCTTGGCGGTGTGCGCTCCCCGCAGCCTGGCCTCGAGCTGCCGGTACAGCACGTCGTGCACGAGCGTAGACTTGCCCGACCCCGACACCCCGGTGACGGCGGTGAGCGTGCCGAGCGGAATGCGCGCGTCCACGCCGGTCAGGTTGTGCAGGCGCGCGCCTTTGACGTCGAGCCAGCGCACGGCCGGACGCCGCGCCGAGGGGACGCCGATCCGCTTCTCCCCGGACAGATACTGGCCGGTGAGCGTGCCGGCCTCGCGCACCGCGGCCGCGGGACCCTCGTACACGAGCTGTCCTCCCGCCTCGCCGCTGGCCGGCCCGAGCTCCACCATCCAGTCGGCCGCGCGCATAGCGGCGGGATCGTGCTCCACGACCACGACCGTGTTGCCGGCGTCGGACAGTCGCCGCAGCAGGCCCAGCATCCGGTCCACGTCGGCCGGGTGCAGTCCGATGGAGGGCTCGTCCAGGACGTACAGCGTGTCGACGAGGTGCGCCCCCAGCGCGTTGGAAAGTGCGACGCGCTGCGCCTCGCCACCGGACAACGTGCGCATCTGGCGGTCGAGCGTGAGATACCCGAGACCGACGTCATTCATGAACCCGACACGCGCCGCGAGCTCGCCGAGGATATGGTCGGCGATTTGCTGCTGGAAGGGAGGCAGCGTCAGCTCGCTGAGCCACCGCGCCAGGTCCGCGGTGGTGAGCGCCGCGGCTGCGGCAATCGTCTTGCCCGCGACCCGCACTGCCAGTGACTCCGGCTTGAGCCGCGCGCCGCCGCAGTCCGGACACGTCTTGGCGAGCTGATACTGCCGCAGGAAGACGCGGATGTACTGCTTGTAGCGCTTCTCCTCGAGGCGCGTGAGAAACGGAAACATCCCGAGGTAACGTCCGCTCGGATTGTGGAGCAGGAAGCGGCGGTCGCGCTCGGGGAGATCGCGCCAGGGCGCGTCGAGATCGAGCCGGCGGGCCCGCGCGGTCTCGCGCAGCAGCCGGCGCCGTCCCTCGTAGCGCGGCTTCGTCCAGGGATCGAGCGCGCCCCCGGCGAGCGAGCGGCTCCGGTCGGGGACGATCAGCGATTCGTCGTACTCGAGCACCGCGCCGAAGCCGTTGCAGCCCGGGCAAGCGCCGCGAGGGTTGTTGAACGAAAACAGCGTTGGTGTGAGCGCCGGAGCGGGCGTGCCGCAGGCAGAGCAGGTGGGATGCTCCGAGAAGCGGCGGCGGTCGCCGTTCGACAGCGCCAGCGCGACGCCTTCGCCTTCGCTGAATGCGGTCGCCACCGCGTCCGCCAGGCGCCCACGGCTTGCTGCCGTAGCCGCGACCCGATCTACCACCACGAGCACTTCGCGGCCTTCTCGCACCCGTTGCTCGGCCCCCACTTCGTCGAGCCGGACAAGGTCTCCATCTACTTGCGCCCGCACGAACCCGGCCGCGCGTAGCTGCGCCGCCACTTCGACATCAGGGCGATGTGCCGATGCGGGCAACGGAAACGTCACCAAGACGGGCAATTCCGCGTTCCGCAATCCGCCATCCGCAATGACCGCGTCCACGACCTCCTGCACCGTGTCTCGCTTCACTTCCTTCCCGCACTGCACGCACACCTGCGTTCCCGCCCGCGCCCACAACAACCGCAAGAAATCGGCGATCTCCGTGGCTGTACCGACGGTCGAGCGGCTCGAAGTGGTGGGGTTCTTCTGCTCGATCGCCACGGCGGGCGACAACCCTTCCATGGAATCCACGAGGGGCTTCGGCATCCGCTCGAGGAACTGCTTCGCGTATGTGGAAAGCGATTCGATGTAGCGGCGCTGGCCCTCGGCGTAGAGCGTGTCGAAGGCCAGCGAGCTCTTTCCCGAGCCCGATGGCCCCGTGACGACCGACAGCGCTCGCCGCGGGAAGGAGACGGTGATGCCCTTGAGATTATGCTGCCGCACGTTGCGGAGAACGACGCGGTCGGGGGGATGGCGCATAACCCCCAAAAATAACAGTTTTGGCAACTAGATGGCCCTCGCCCTGACTCCGCGGCTGCTCCGTCGTGGCCTAGAGTTGTTCGCCGTCATCTCCCTCGCCGGGGTCGGGATCCTCGTCGCCTATTACCTGATCCGGTTCGGTGATCGGCTGGACGTGTTGCTGTCCCCGTTCCTGCGGCTGCACTGGGGTTGGATGGCGGTGGGCCTCGTGCTCGCCTCCATGGATTGGTTCGGCGGCGGGTTGCGGCTGTGGGTGTGCGTCCGCCACATCCATCCGGACGTGCGGCTGGGGGACATGGTCCTCGCCGGCGGCATGGGGGCGTGGGGCGCCTACCTGACGCCGTTTCAGTCCGGGTCGGCCGCGATGTCGATCTGGACGATGCGCCGGGCCGGCGTCCCGCTGCCGGAGGCCGTGACCGCGATCTTTGTGACATTCGTAGCGACCGTCGCGTTCTTTGCGATCGCGGGACCCCTGGCGGTATGGCTCGGCGCCGGCAAATCGCTCGCCCAACATGGGCTCTTCCTCGGCATCACCCTCTACGATCTCTTCAAGACGAGCCTGACGATTTTTGGGCTCCTCGGTTTGCTCATGCTCGCCGCCGTGGTCTTTCCAGGGAAGGTGAAGCGCCTCATCCAAGGCCTCGCGGCGCGCATCGGACGCAGGAGCCCACGGGCGGCAGCTCGGATGGAGACATTGTCGGCGGGCGTAGACCGCGCGCACGAATGCATGGTGGCGTTCGGAAGTCCCAAAGGGTGGTTCACGTTGTTCCTGGCCATCCTGATCTCAGCGCCGTCGCACGCCAACAAGCTGCTCGCCGGCTACGTGACGCTGCGCATCCTCGGCATCCCGGCGGATTTCGCCGAAATCCTGCTGCTGCAGACGCTCATCTCGTTCCTCCTGTACTTCGCCCCCACTCCGGGGGCCTCGGGGCTCGCCGAGCTGACCTCGGCGGCCGTGATGTCGCTGTACGTGCCGCGCGAGCTCACCCCGAGTTACACGCTCATCTGGCGATTCATCAACAGCTACGCGACGGTGATCGTCGGCTCGCTGCTCTTTTGGCACTGGCTGCGGCGTGGGCTGGCCGGGCGTGAAGAAGCGGTACTGATCACCTAACTTCTGCTTGCTTGCCCGGTTACAAACCGGGGCGTAACTTCCCGGCCTGGCTACCGAGACGGGAGAATCGCTGCATGGCGTTGCTTGAACTGGGCGGGCGGAGGTTCACCATCCCTGCGGGAGAAGTGATGCTCGGTGCCGATCCGGGCTGCGCCATCCCGCTGGCGGTTCCAGGCATCCTCCCGCGCCACGCCAAGCTCAAGGGCCTGCCCGACGGGCAAGTCGTGATTACCAAGGCCGTACCCGAAGCGGAGGTGCTGATCAACGGCGTTCGCCTGGGAGCCGAGCCGACCCCGCTATTACACGGCGACAAGGTCGAGGTCGCCGGCCAGGAGCTGACCTTCGTCGATGAGCGCCGCAGCGGCAGCACGCAATACGTCCAGGCGATGAGCCTTCCCCAAGCAATCGAGCAGGCTAAGAGCGAGGCCAAGGGCGCTGGCAAGGCCACCGCCAACACCGGCGGCCGCCTCGTATCCCTCACGGATGGGCGTGAGTACGCGATTGCGGGATCGTCGCTGGTGTTCGGGCGCGACGCCACATGCGACGTGGTCGTTCCCGGGAAAGATGTGTCGCGCCGCCATGCCGAGATCGTGCAAACGCCCAAGGGCTATCTGCTCGTGGACTCGAGCACGAATGGGACCTTCGTAAATGACGCGCGGGTCGAGGGGCAGAAGCTCTTGACACGGGCGGACGTGATCAAGATCGGTGAGGAAAGCTTCCGCTTTTACGCTGATACTGCGGCTCCCCCGGTAGCGGCGTCGCCTCCCCCTCTTGCCCCGCCAAACCCTTCACCGGGGCCGGCCGCTAGCGCGCCCTCGGCCGTGCCCCCAACCGCGACGCAGGGCTCGGCACCGGCCGCGGGGGGGGGGCGTCTGAAAGACACCGTGCATGGCGTGCCGGGAGGCGCCCGGCCCCCCGGGGGGAGCGGGAGCGGCCCCGTCCTGGGCAACTTTCTCGTGCGGGCCGGCGCATTGAAGGGACAGCGGCTCATCGTGAAAACCCCGGTTGCGAACATCGGCCGGGCCGACTACAACGATCTCGTGTTTCCCGATGAATCGGTTTCCACCACGCACGCGAAGCTGCAGCGTCGCGAAGGCGTATGGGTACTGGTGGACCTCGATTCGACCAACGGGACATTCGTAGACGGGGAGCGGATCAAGGGCGAAGCGCCGCTGGCGCCTGGGGCCAACGTGCGTTTTGGCGATGTGGCGCTGGTGTTCGAGCCGACGGACGATGCAGCCGGCGTGGCCAAGGGTGGCGGGACCAGGATGATGGAAGTCATGAAGACTCCCGCGCCCCCCCCTCCCAAACCGGCTCCCGCTCCCGCTCCCACGAAACCGAAGGCTCCGCAGCCGAAAGCGCGTCCGCCGGTCGCCCAGAAAAAGAAGGGCAAGGGGTGTGGAGGCAGCGCCGCAGTGCTGCTCCTTGGGATCGTCGGACTCGTGTACTGGGCTTTCATTTAGGGTTCACGTGCACATCACCGCCGCAGGCCGCACCGATGTCGGGGTCATCCGGTCGGGGAATGAGGACAGCTACCTCATGGTTCCCGATCGGGGCATCTTCGTGGTCGCCGACGGCATGGGCGGCCACGCGGCGGGGGAAGTCGCGAGCGAGATGGCCGTGCGCTTCGTGGCGCGCGAGCTCGACTCACTGCGCGGGCTGAGCGACGAGCAGGTCGCTGAGCGGATGCGCACGGCGATCCGCACGGCGAACGCCGCCATCTTCCAGCGTACGCTCACCGAGCACGACAAGCGCGGGATGGGAACGACGGCCACCGTGCTGACCCTGTACGAGACCCGTTTCCTGATCGGCCAGGTGGGCGACAGCCGGGCGTACCTCCTGCGGGACGGCCGCCTCAACCAACTCACCAAGGACCACTCCTACGTTCAGGAGCAGGTGGACGCTGGGTACTTGACGCCCGAGCAGGCTCGCTCCCATCCCTACAGCAACGTGATCACGCGCTGCGTCGGAGCGAACAGCGACGTCATGCCCGACATCTATGCTGGGACGGTGAAACCCCGCGACGTGTTCCTGCTGGCCTCAGACGGCCTCACGGGGATGTTGGAGGACTATCAGCTGGCGGAGCTGCTGTCGCCGGACCGGATGCCGCAGGACGAGGTCGATGCGCTGATCTCCGAGGCGAACCGGCACGGCGGGCTGGATAACATCACCGCGATCATCGTGCGCGTTGATTCGGTGGAGGCCCCCGCGGCAAACGAGAACGTCACGACGCAGCAGGCGATCGCCCCGCCGCGCTGAGCAGGGCACGTTCCCCTTCAAGCCGCGCTTCCACGTCTTCACGCGGCCAGCTCACCAACTCCACGATCGCAGCGGCGGGCACATCCGCCGCCCTGAGCACGAACACGCGCAGCCGCTGCGCGGAGCGGTGCAGCTCCGCCGCCAGGCGCGGCAGACCTAAATGCTCCGCGGCGCTTCCCGCGCGTCCCACCACCGGAATCTCCACGTCCAGCATCTCCGGCTTGGAGGGGAAGTCGAGGAACAACTCGTCGGGGCCGAGCCCGACTTCGCGGGCCAGGCGCTCCTCCACCCGCTCCAGTAGGTCGGGGTCGCGGGCCGGCCAGTCGGCGGTTTCGGTGGGGAGCTCGGTGCCGGGAATATCGAGTGCGCGCTTCGCCAGACGCCGCTCGCGGAGCGCGCGCGCGAGCCCGGTCTGATCACGCTGCTGCAGCTCGTGGCTCAGCCCATCGTCGGTGGCCACCGCGATGTCGTCTGGCGTCACGCGGCCTGCGGCGATCGCGCGGCGCACGAGGCGCTTGAACATCGAGGTCGCGCTGCGCACGGCGTGATGCCAGTACACGTTCCGGTACATCTGGTACTTCGCGAACAGCAGCGACTCGAGCGCCGCGAGGCCCTTCGCGTGGAGCGCCAACCGGCCGTCGGCCAGCGTGAGCGACGTCAGCAGCCGGTCCACGTCGATCACGCCGTAGGGAACGCCGCACATCGTCGCATCGCGGGACAGATAGTCCAGTTTGTCGACGTCGAGCGATCCCGCAACGAGGCCCGCGAGTGGAGAGGCGCTGGTGCCTTGGATGAGCGGCAGCAGCGTCGTCGCTGGAGCTCCGATGCGCTCGAGCGTTGCGGCGAGCGGACCAGTCTGGAGGTGCCGCTCCGCGAGGATCTCGTGGCGTGGCAGGCCGGCCTCTTCCAGAGCGTGGGAGAACGGGTAGTGGCCGATGTCGTGAAGCAGCGCGGCGAGCTGCACCTGCGGCTCTTTGGTCGCGCGACAAGCGAGATGATACGCACCCAGTGCATGCTCGAACCGGGTGTGTGTGGCGCCAGGATAGACGAGGAATGCGTGGCCGAGCTGCCGGACGTAGCGCAGACGCTGGAACGCCGGCGTATCGATGACCGCGAGAGCCTCGGGCTCGAGGCGGATGTTGTTCCAGAGCGGGTCGCGGACGACCTCGAACTGGCTCAAGACGCCCTTATCTGCCGCGTGGTCCGGCCTCCCGGACGGCCGCAGGCACCCGCTCGGCGAATTGCTCGAAGTTCTTGCGGAACAGCTCGGCGAGGCGGCCGGCCTGCGCGTCGTACGCCGCCGGGTCGCTCCAGGTGGCGCGCGGATCGAGCACCGCGTCGGGGACGCCGGGAACATGCTGGGGCACCTCGAGGCAGAACACCGACTCGCGGCGGGTGGGCACGCCGTCCAACTGGCCGGCGAGCGCCGCCCGGATCATGGTGCGCGTGTGCGACAGCGCCATCCGCTGACCCACGCCATATGGACCGCCGGTCCACCCCGTGTTCACCAGCCAGCAGCGCACGCCGTGGCGCGCGATCCGCTCCCCCAACATCTCGGCATATACCTGGGGCTGCAGCGGCAGGAACGGCGCGCCGAAGCACGCGGAGAACGTCTCCTTCGGCTCGGTGACCCCGCGCTCAGTACCCGCGACCTTGGCCGTGTACCCGGAGAGGAAGTGGTACATCGCCTGGGCGGGCGTCAGTTTCGCGATCGGCGGCATGATGCCGAAGGCATCGCACGTCAGGAACAGGACGTGGTCGGGATGTCCCGCCCGGCCTTCCGGAACGTGATTCGGGATGAAGTGGATCGGATACGAGGCGCGCGTGTTCTCTGTGATGCGTTGGGAATCGAGGTCGATCGCGCCGGTCTGGGGATCCACGTCCACGTTCTCGAGCACGGTGCCGAACATCTCGGTCGTCGCGTAGATCTCCGGCTCGCCGTCGCGCGACAGGTGGATGACCTTGGCGTAGCACCCGCCCTCGAAGTTGAAGATCCCCTGGTCCGACCACCCATGCTCGTCGTCGCCGATCAAGCGCCGCTCCGGATCAGCGGACAGCGTCGTCTTCCCCGTGCCGGAAAGGCCGAAGAACAGCGCCGTGTCATCATTCGCGCCGACGTTGGCGGAGCAATGCATCGACAGCACGCCCTGCTGGGGGAGGAGGTAGTTGAGGATCGTGAAGATCGACTTCTTCAGCTCGCCCGCGTAGCGCGTGCCGCCGATGAGGATCGTCTTCTGCGCCAGGCTCACGACGATGAACGTGCCGGACTTGGTGCCGTGCACGGCGGGATCGGCGTGGAACTCGGGCGCGTGCAGCACCTGAAAGCCGGGCGCGAATCTGGAGAGATCGCCGTCTCCAGGCCGCAGGAACATGTTATAGACGAACAGCGCATGCCACGCGTTCGGCGTCACGAACCGGATCGGCAGGCGATAGGCCGGGTCGGCCCCGGCGAACACGTCGCGGACGAACAGCTCCTGGTCTTTGAGGTGCGCCTCGACGTCGGCGCGAAGCCTTTCGAACCGGTCCGGAGCCAGCGGCTGGTTTATTTTGCCCCACCAGATCCGATCGCTCGAATCCGCTTCCTGCACGAGGAACTTGTCGTTGGGGCTGCGACCTGTGTGCGGCGACGTCACCGCGCAGAAGGGGCCACTCGCCGTGACCACCCCTTCGCGGCGGCGCACGGCATGCTCGTAGAGCTCGGGAGGCGTCAGGTTCCGGTACACAGTCTGCTCGGCTGAAAGGTGCACAACCCGTTAGGTGGTTGGCCGCGCCTGGCGGCGATGTTCCAGCGCGTCCACGGCGGCAATGACCGCCATGTTCACGATGTCAGGGACTTCCGATAACCGTTGCAAGACATGGACCGGCCGGTCCATCCCCACAAGGATCGGGCCGATGGCTTGGGCTTGGCCAAGCCGGTCGAGCAGCTTGTATGCGATGTTCGCCGCGTCTAAGCTCGGGAATATCAATACGTTAGCTGGGCTGCGCAGCCTGGCGAAGGGGTACACCCGGTTCAGGATCCGCTCCACCACCGCCGTATCGGCCTGCATCTCGCCGTCAACCTCCAGCTTGGGCTCCCGCTCGTGCAGCAGCGCCACAGCCTGCTGCACTTTGGCGGCAGCCGGGTGCTTTACGGAGCCGAAGTTCGAGAACGACAGCATGGCCACCCGGGGCTCGACGCCCAGCCGGGTGACGAACTGCGCCGTCGCCGAAGCGATTTCGGCAAGCGTCTCGGCATTCGGCTCGATGTTCACCGTCGTGTCGGCGAAGAAGAATGTCTGCTGGCGGAAGATCATCATGTAGATGCCGCTGACGTGCTTGCGCCCCGGCTCCGCCCCGATCACCTCCAGCGCGGGCCGGATGGCGTCCGGGTAGTACATGTCCTCACCCGCGACCAGCGCGTCGGCCCGGCCCGCCCGCAACATCAGCAGGCCGTAGTACATGGGGTCGAGCACCCGGCTCTCCGCCTCACGGTGCGTGATGCCGCGCCGCTGGCGCAGCTGCCAGAGCTCCTGGGCCAGCTGCTCGCGGTCCGCCGCCGTCCTGGGATTCACGAGCTCGATATCCTCGAGCGTCAGCGCGGCGTCGTCGGCTTGGCGGCGCATAGCGTCGAGGTCGCCGAGCAGGATCGGCCGGGCGATGCCCTCGTCGGCGAGGATCCGGGCGGCTCGCAGGATGCGAGGGTCCTCGCCCTCGGGAAAGACGATGCTCGGCGGGTCCTGTTGCGCGCGGGTGATCAGGCCGCGCATCACCTGGCGCGCGGGGCCCAGCCGGGCCTCGAGCTCGGCGCGGTACTCCTCCACATCGATGATGCGGCCCGCGATGCCCGACGCGACGGCGGCCCACGCTACTGCGGGCGCTACCCACAGCAGCACCCGCGGGTCGAACGGCTTGGGGATCAGGTAGTCGGGACCGAACTTCAGCTTCTCGATGCCGTAGGCACGCGTCACGGACTCGGGGACCTCCTCCTTGGCGAGGGCGGCGAGCGCGCGCGTTGCCGCCATCTCCATCTCATCGTTGATCTTTTTGGCCCGCACGTCGAGCGCCCCGCGGAAGATGAACGGGAAGCCGAGCACGTTGTTCACCTGGTTCGGAAAATCCGATCGTCCGGTCGCCACGATCGCATCCGGCCGGGCTTTCTTCGCCTCGTCGGGCATGATCTCGGGGGTCGGATTGGCGAGCGCGAAGATGATCGGCTTCTTGGCCATCCCCTCGAGCATCGCACCCGTCACGATGCCTCCTACCGACAGTCCCACGAACACGTCCGCGCCCTGCAGGGCCTCGGTCAGGGTCCGCGCCTTGGTCTCGACCGCGAAGCGCTTCTTGAACTCATCCAGGCCGTCCCGCCCCTGATAAATGACGCCCTTCTGATCGCACATGATGATGTTGTCGCGCTTCACGCCGAGGCGGACGTAGTGCTCCGCGGTGGCGATCGCGGCCGCACCCGCGCCCGAGAAGACGACCTTGATCTTGCCGATCTCCTTCTTGACCACGATCAGCGCATTGAGCAACGCCGCCCCCGAGATGATGGCGGTGCCGTGCTGGTCGTCGTGGAAGACGGGGATGCCGAGCGTGTCGCGGAGCTTCTGCTCGATGTAGAAACAGTCAGGGGAGCGGATGTCTTCGAGGTTGATCCCGCCGACGGTCGGCTCGAGCAGCTGGCAGAACCGGATCACGTCCTCCGGATCCTCCGACCCAACCTCGAGGTCGAACACATCGATGTCAGCGAAGGCCTTGAACAGGATGCCCTTGCCCTCCATGACCGGCTTTCCGGCGAGGGCGCCGATGTTGCCCAGCCCCAGGACCGCAGTCCCATTCGTCACGACGGCCACGAGGTTGCCTTTGGCCGTGTAGAGGTAGGCATTGTCTGGATTCTTGGCGATTTCGAGGCATGGCTCTGCCACCCCCGGCGTGTAGGCCAGGGACAGGTCGCGCTGGTCCTTGAACGGCTTGGTCGGCGTGACCTGGATCTTCCCAGGGCGGCCCTGCGCGTGGTAATCGAGGGCCTCCTGGCGGCGGCTGGACAAGAAGCAGAAGTCCTTTCTTGAGAAGGGGTTATGCTAGACCTGGTGACTGAGACTGTCAAGACCGAGTCCAGCGATGTAATATGGCGCCGATGCAGAAGCGCTCGCCCCGCGTCCGAACGGCTCTTCTCCTACTTGCCGGCCTCCAGTTCATGGTGCCGGGGGCCGCAGCGTGGGCCGATGCGCGTCTGGGCGCGTCGGAGGCGGGTCCGGCGCACATCGAGTCCCACTCGACGGCCGTCTGCGTCCGCATCCACCCGGCCGACTGCGCGCTGCACCGCTTCCTCAGTGCTCCCCTCGCGACGGGCCGACCGGTCGTCTTCAGGGTCCAGGATGCCCGGGGCACTCTGCTGGCCCCGCGCTCACACGCCGCTCCCCCTGCCGCGCTCGCGGCGGGTCTGCACCACTCGCGAGCTCCCCCTCCACTCTCCTGAGTGACGGCGCCGCGATTCTCGCGGCCGCCGACCTTCGTCAATGCTGTCCGCGAGCACACCGCCCCTCGGGGCGTGGTGCGTGCCGGGCATACGACCAGGAGAGCACCAATGCGTTTCGCATACGTAAAGAGCGCCGTGCAGGCGCTTGCGCTGTCGACTGCGCTGTCCGTAGGAGCTGTACCCGCTGGTGCGTCAACGCCACCTCCCCCTAGCATTTCTGGACGGGTGACTGATGCCGGCGGTCAACCTGTCGATCAGGTCACGGTCCGCGTGATCGAGCTCCGGCGGGGGGCGCGCACGGGAACCGACGGGAGGTTCACGATCGCGGAGGTCCCGCGGGGCACCTACACCGTCTCTTTTGCGGTGATCGGGTACGCGCCCCGGGTCCGCAAGGTCACGGTAGGTGACGCGGAATCTACCGTGGATGTAACCCTCAAGACTTCGGCGCTCGAGCTGCCCGCCGTCCAGGTCTCGGCCTCTGCGGAGGCCACGAGCCCGCTCAACTCCCCACAGCCGATTGTGGTGGCGAGCGCGGAGAATCTCATGAAACTGCGCCCGACCAATCTGGGCGAAGCACTCGAGGCGACCGCCGGCGTGCGCAATAACAGCAGCGGGCAGGCTGCCGGGAAGCCCGTCATCCGCGGACTCACGAATAACCGAGTGCTGGTGCTGGACAATGGGCAGCGGCTCGAGCACAACCAGTGGGGCGACGATCACTTCTCCAGCGTGGAGCCGGCTGCATCGTCCCGGATCGAGGTGATCCGCGGTCCCGCGAGCGTGCTGTACGGTTCGGATGCGATTGGGGGCGTGATCAACGTCATCGAGCCGGACCTGCCTGACGCGATCGGCCGTGCCCCGCTCGTCCACGGCACCATGACCGGGGGGTTCGCGACCGGCAACCGTCAGCCCGACGGTTCCCTCACACTCGAGGGAGCGAGCAGCGGCCTCGGATACCGGGCGTCGGTCACCGGGCGGACCGCGGAGAACGTGCGCACGCCGACCTACACCCTGTGGAATAGCGGATATCACAACGTCGGGGGGGCCGGGACGCTGGGATACCGCGGCCCGTGGGGCTCGCTCACCGGTCGGTACACGTACAGGAACGACCGCCTCAACCTGACCACTGAAGATTCCACGGCGACCGGCCGTGCCGGGACCGACGACCACCGCGGCCACGTAGACCTCTCGGCTCGCTTGGGGTCCTCGCGTTTGGACTGGGGCGTCGGGTACGAGCGCAACCAGCGGCACGAGTGGGCAGACGCCACGACGACGAGGGAGGCCTTCGGTATGCGCCAGAAGTCGTATACCACCGACGCCCACCTGCATCATTCCTCAGTCGGGCCGTTCAGCGGCCTCGTCGGATTCTCGGGTGAGTACACCAGCGACGCCAACTTTGGGCAGGAGTTTCTCGAGCCCGATAGCAAGGCAAGCGACGCCGCGCTCTACCTCTTCGAGCAGACTGACGTGGGGCGCTGGAACTTTTCGTTTGGGGCGCGCTACGACTACCGGCACTTGAGCGTCGCTGCGAATGCCGACCTCGGTAACCCGGCCGCCAGCCTCCAGTGGAGCTCGGTCACCGGCAATTTTGGCGCGTTGTATCACGTGTCGGAACCCGTCGCGTTGGTCCTCAACGTGGGACGAGGTTTCCGCTCGCCATCGACCTTTGATCTCTTTGCCAACGGCCCGCACGAAGCGACCCAAACTTTCGAGCGCGGCAATCCGAACTTGAAGACCGAAACGTCGCTCAACACCGACGCGGCACTCCGAATCCAATCCGCGTCGGCGGCGATCGAGCTGGGCACGTTCGTCAACTTGATCCAACGCTTCATCTATACGGTGCCTGCGGGGCAGGTCGATTCCGCCTCCGGTCTTGACATCTACGATGTTGTGCAAGGCGACGCGGTCCTGCGCGGGTTCGAGGGACAGATCCAATACCACCCCACCGACTACCTCCACCTCGAGGGCACAGCGGACTACGTGTATGGCAAGAACACGACGTCCGGAGACCCGCTGCCGAGTATGCCTCCCTTCCGGGCGACGTACACCGCCCGCCTTGAGGGAAGATCGCTGGGCTCGCTCGGCAGCCCCTACCTTTCGGTGGGTGGGGAGACCAATGCGCGACAGACCCGCCTGAATCCGGCGGAGGCCACGTTCTATGCCGGCGCCCTGGGAGGACGAGGCTATCAATCGGCGTCCTACACGCTGATCAACCTGGCCGGGGGATTCTCCGTGCCGACGGGTGGCGGACGGACGATTCAGCTCGACCTTCAGCTACGCAACGCGCTGAATAAGGACTGGGTCAACTATCTCAGCCATCTCAAGACGCTTGTCCCCAACCCGGGCATGGGCCGCAATCTGATCGCCCGAGTAACGGCGGGGTTCTGAGGGGTTGAGGTTCACGGGGGGGCCGCGATGCGCGGTCCCCCCGCACGGGCTCGCTTGCTGTTCCTAGCGGGGCGGCGGTTTGATTGTAGGGGTCGTGTGGTACAGCACTTCCACAGCCGCGCGGTCGCGCGCCGATGGGGTCTCCACCCGCGGTGTGCCGTACATGAGATCGTCCGTCACGGGGCTGTGCGTGAGGATGCCGAGCGTATGGCCCAGTTCATGGGCGGCCACGCGCCGCAGGCAGGCCGCTATTTGGCCTACGCTGTAGCCGAGCCGTACGCGCAGCTCCACATGCAGCGGTCCCGCCATGGTGTTCGTCGAATCCACGAGGAACGACGTGACCCCGTCGCACGTCCCCAGGGCGCCGGCGGTATCGGGCGCGACGTCCGGCGGGACGCTGTCCTGCCAGCGGACAATCACGTCGGCCGTCCCGGAGTCGGGCACCACCACCGCGCGAAACTCGCCGTAGAGAAACTGCTGTTCCCAGGCGCGCAGTCCGTCCCGCACCAGCACCGGCAGCGCCCCTCGCGGATCCACGAAATAGCGGACGGGTAGGCGGCCGTTCGGCCAGTGGAACACCGCACCCGCTAAATCGAACGGATAGCTCGCGGGCCGGCTGGGCGTTGTGATGTCGCCGCAGCCAATCGCCCCGCTCGCGGCGAGGGCGATGACCGCGGCGGCCGTGGCGAGCCCGCGTCTCACGGTTGCCCGCCCCCCCCCAGTATCCGGGCGCTGACCGTGATAGCGATCCGGTGTACCGGCCGGGGGCTGGTGAACGTCGCGCCGCGCAGGGCAGGCGTGATGAAGCGATGCAGATCGTAGCGCGCGTCGATTTCGAGACCGCGGCGCGCGCCGAAGCTCGGCGCATAGGCCGCGCTCACGGAGACGGCGGGGAGCACGCCGCCGTTGCCTTGGCGGAACACGCCGCTCCGCTGCGCCGCGTACGTGAGGCCGCCGAACGCGACCCGGCCAGACACTCGCGACGCCAGCGCGCGTCGCAGCCCCACCGTCAACGCGATGGCCGTACAGGAGCCGGCGTCGAATGAGCCGCCGCCCTCGTGACGGCGCAAGCCACTGGGCGAGACGTCGAGCGTCGCGTCAGCCGACCACGGCCCATGCAGCTTGTCGCGGACAGTGAGGAGCACCGTGGGGGCGATTGTCGGGCGCACGTCGATCGGGTTCACGATCGAGTCGTGCACGAGGGTGGAGCTGTAGCGGGCCCCGAGGGAGAAGTGGAAGGAAACCTGGGCGGACAGACTGATCGTCGGACAGACGGACAGCAAGACTCCGAAGACGACGATCCGTCCGACCCTCATGCACTCACCGCCTTATCGCCCACGCCCAGTTTGCGGAGCACGCCCGCGCCCAGCAGCACCAGACCGTACATGCAGACGATGAGCGGGCCCGTCGGGAAATTGCCGACGTAGGAGATGTACAGCCCGAGCAGCGAGGCAAGCGCCCCCGCTCCCCAGGAGATCAACACCATCTTGCGGATATCCCGGCTGAAGAGAAACGCCACCACGGCCGGGACGACCAGCATCGTGAAGACCAGCAGCACTCCGGCGACAGGCACGGACATCGTGACGGCCACGCCGAACGACACATAGAACAGGAAGTCCCAGACGCGAATGCGCCATCCCTCCCGCTCAGCCTCCTCGGGGTGAAACGAGATCTTGAGGAACTGCCGGCGCAGCGCGAAGTGTAAAATGCCCAACGCCGCGTAGGCCGCTCCCTTCTTCAGGATCGTCGGCCACGTGATCCATATGATCGATCCCTCGAGCACGTCGTGGAGTGCCTCGGCGCCTCGCGGCGCCTTATCAGCCACGAGAATGGCTGCCGCCGAGGCGGCGACGTACACGATGCCGATGATCGCCTCGTGGGGGACCCGCCCCTTGCCGCGCGTGCGCGTGAGCGCGAACACGCCCGCCCCGATGCACGTGAACACCAGGGAAAAGATGAACGCCGTCTGTGAGTCGGGCGCGACCCCGTAGAGCAGGGCGACCACGCTGCCGAGGCCCGCCATCTGGGCAAGCGACAGGTCCACGAAAATGACTTCGCGGGCAATCACGTGCAGACCCAAGTACGAGTGAATGGCGACAAGCACCATACACGCCACGAACGGCGCCAGCATGAATTGGAACACGGTGCGCAGTCCCCCCCGACGGTCGGTTACCGGCCTGTGCTCGCGGTGTCGCTGAAGGCTTGTGCAAGCGAGCCGACGATGGTGCCAATGAGATCGAAGAACGTATTCACTCCGGGGGCGCCGCCCACGTTAGCCGGCACGATGACCGCTTTCGCGCCGGTCCGCTCCGCCACCTGCTTGATCTGGTTGTGGTCGAAGTATCCCGGTGAGAGCAGGACCCGCACGTGCCGCTGCTGCATCAGCGTGATGAGCTCGCGCACGTGTTTCGGCGTGGGCGGGATGCCGGGTTTGGGCTCGATGTAGTCAACGCACGGAATGCCGAACTCGCGCGAGAAGTAGTCCCATTCCTTGTGGTAGCACGCCATTTCCTTGCCCCGGAAGATCAGGCCCTGCTTGAGCCAGCCGCCTAACCGGTTGGCCAGTGGAGCACCCTGGTACCGCCGCTGGTTCAGGAAGTCGAAGAGCTTCCCCTGGCGGTCCAGGTCCGACAGGGTCTGGCCGCTCAGCAGCCGCACCAGCTCGTCCCCGTAGAGGGCCCGGTACACGCGGTCCTCAAAGTCTTTTTCCCGCGTGGTGAAGTAGTCCGCGTTCTCCGGAGAGACGCGTTTCAGGCCGGTCAGAATGTTGCGGGCGATCTGGACGCCGTTGAGCGGCTCCGTCCAGATGTGCGGGTTTCCGAATACGTGGATGTCGCCCTGCGAACGGGAATAGCTCGAGGGCACGTCGAGCAACGAGATCCCCGTGTACGCCGCCACGTACCCCGGG
>DATNMO010000002.1:0-4155 GCA_035602245.1 Gemmatimonadales bacterium | reverse complement strand
CCGGCTGCCGGGAGCGCTCCCCTCGTGACCAGCCCCATCATGCGCCCCCCCCCTCCCGACCAGGCCGGGTTCGTCGTCGAGCTGGACAAGTTTTCCGGCCCGCTCGACCTCTTGCTGCACCTGATCCGGGAAGACGAGGTCGACATCACCGATCTGCCGATCGCAAAGATCGCCGACCAGTTCCTGGCCGTGATCAGCGACTTGGGACTCAACCAGGCAGCGGATTACCTCGAAATGGCGGCGCGGTTACTGCGGATCAAGGCGCAGCTGCTGCTGCCCCGCCGGCTGGGCGAAGACGAGTGGGAGGATCCGCGCGCCGAGCTGGTGCGGCGGCTGCTCGAGTACCAGCAGATCCGCGAGCTGGTGGACTGGCTGGGACGCGCCGCGGAAGCGCGGGCCGAGCGATTCGGTCGCGGCTACGAAGCACCGCCCCCCGACGCCCCGCCCGCGCCGCTGCAGATCGACCTGAACGATCTCCTCGCGGCGGCGGAGCGGGTGATCGCCCTCATCCCCGAGCCGATGTTGCACCGCGTGGTGCCGCGCCCGCTCGACGTGGAAGGCGCGACGGCGCGCATCCACGCCTTGCTGGCCGAGCGCGAGACATTCGGCTGGGGCGAGTTGGTCGGTTCGCAGGCGACCCTCGTGGACATCCTGTCGGTGTTCATCGCGCTGCTCGAGCTGGCGAAGCGCAGCGTGCTGACGCTGGCGCAACCTGAACCCTTTGGCCCAATGGTGATCCGGCGTGAGCCCCCCCCTCGCGAAGCTGCTTGAAGCCGCGCTGTTCGCGGCGTCGCGGCCGCTGACGCTCGAGGAGCTGGTCTCGCTCGAGCCGGAGGCCGGCGCGGCGGGCGTGCGGGAGGCGATTGCGGCCCTGCGCGCGGCCTATAGCGAGGACCACGGCGTCGAGCTCGTGGAAATCGCGGAAGGGTGGCAGTTCCTGACGCGGCGCGAGTACGCCGAGACGATCGAGCGCGCGCAGTTCTCGCTGCGGCCGCGACGGCTCTCGCCGGCCGCGCTCGAGACGCTCGCGATCATCGCGTACCGCCAGCCGGTCGGCCGCCTCGAAGTGGACGAGATCCGCGGCGTGGACTCGGGCGCCGTGATGGACAAGCTGGTCGAACGCGGCCTCATCGAAGTGGTGACGCGCGGCGAGGGATTGGGCCGCCCGCTCCTCTACGGTACCACGCCTCCGTTCATGGAAATTCTCGGACTGAAGGACTTGGAGGACCTGCCGCGGCTCGAAGAGCTGTCGGTCGCCCTCCGCCGCCCCACTCCGGTCGACGAACCCGAATGAGTTTGATGCGCCTGCAGCGCGCCCTGGCGCGCGCGGGCGTCGCGTCGCGGCGCAAGGCCGAGGATTTGATCCGGGCCGGGCGAGTGCGCGTCGATGGGCAGCCGGCCACGATCGGCATGAGCGTGGACCCCGAGGCCCAGCGCATCACCGTGGACGGCCGTGCCGTCCGCGCCGCGGGGCGCACCACGTGGCTCGCGCTCAACAAGCCCCTCGGCTACGTGGTGAGCCGGTCCGACCCTGAAGGACGGCGCACCGTGTTCGACCTCCTCCCCAAGGTGCCCGGTCTCACGTACGTTGGACGGCTGGACGTGATGACCTCGGGTCTGCTGCTCCTCACGACTGACGGCGCGGCGGCCCACCGCCTCATGCATCCGCGCTTCGAGGTGCCGCGCACGTACTGGCTCGGCGTTCACGGCGCCGACGCGGCCGCGGTGCGCGCCAAGCTCGCGAAACGGATCGTGATCGACGGCCGCCAAGTGCGCGTCTTGGAAACCCGCGTGCGTCCGGCGGGCAAATCGCTCGAGGTGGAGGTGACACTCGCCGAAGGCCGGCAGCGGATCGTGCGCCGCGTGGCCGAGGCGCTGGGCCTCAAGGTCGAATGGCTCCACCGCGTGGCGTACGGTCCCGTGCGGCTGGGCCGGCTGGCCGAAGGCAAATGGCGCGAGCTCACACGGCAGGAAATCGAGGCGATCGAGCAACGACATGGAGCTGGCTGATCGGACGGTGATGCTGCTGGGCGGCAGCGGCCTCGTCGGCCATGCCGTGGCGCGGCGCGTGCTCGCGGCGCAGCCGCCCCCGCGACAGCTCGTGCTGGTGGCGCTGTTCGAAGATGAAGTGCGCGCCGCGGCCGAGGCCCTGGAGCCCTATCGCGGCCGCACCACGATTGCTGTGGAGTGGGGCAATGTGTTCAGGCCGGCATCCACGGCGCGGCTCCCTTGGACGACCGTCCTCGCGACTCCCGAGCATCGCGCGCTCGTGCTCGGAGACCTGCTCGGCGATCTCACGGAGGAGGTGCTCGAGCGCAGTCTACTGTTCCAGCTGCTGCTCCAGTACAAGCCCGACGCGGTCGTGGACAGCATCAATACCGCGACCGCGTTTGCGTACCAGGACATCTTCGAAAGCGCGCGCGACCTCCTGGACCGAGCCAAGCGGGGCGCCGTCGATCAGGCCGACGTCGAGCAACACCTGCTTCGTCTCACCATGCCGCAGCTGATCCGTCACGCGCAGATCATCACCGAAGGACTGCGCCGCGCTGGCACGCAGGCCTACATCAAGATCGGCACCAGCGGCACTGGCGGGATGGGGTTCAACATTCCCTACACGCACTCCGAGGAGAAACCGAGCCGCACGCTGCTCACGAAGTCCGCGGTCGCGGGCGCGCAGTCGTTGCTGCTGTTCCTGCTGGGGCGCACACCCGAGGCGCCGGCGACGATCGAGATCAAGCCGACCGCCACGATCGCGTGGCGCGAGGTCGCCTACGGCCCCGTGCGCCGCAAGGGCAAGTACATCCCGCTGGTGGACTGTCCCGAGCCCGTTCCGATAGCCGCCGCGTTCCGCCCGGGGCCGGGAGGGAAGGCCCCCTGGCGCGATCTCGGCCGGCCGCTCGAAGGCGTGTACATCGACGTCGGGGAAAACGGACTGTTCGCGCGCGACGAATTCGAGACGGTCACGGCGCTGGGCCAAATGGAGTTCATCACGCCGGAAGAAGTGGCGGATTACGTCGCTATGGAACTCGAGGGCCGGCCCACAGGCAAGGACATCGTCGCGGCGCTCGACGCCGCCACCGCGGGACCCACGTACCGCGCTGGAATCCTGCGGCATCACGCGATCGCGCGTCTCAAGGACCTCGAGCAGCGGTACGGCGATCATGCGGTAGCCTACGAGATGCTCGGTCCGCCGCGCCTCGCCAAACTGCTGTACGAGGCGTATCTGTGCGGCCGCTTGCGGCCCAGCGTTCGTGCCCTCGCCGGCAGCGAGGCGCGGGCGCTCGCCGCCGAGGCGCAAGCGCTCGTGGAACATGATGCGAAGCTGCGACAGCACATCGTGTCGGTGGGCCTGCCGATCGTTGCGCCCGACGGCAAGCGCGTCTATCGCGGCAGCTTCGTCGTCGTACCGCCGCCGCTGGAGTGCGATCCCTTGACTGCCGCGCCGCGGGGGTGGGTCGATCTGCGGCCCGAGCAGTTCGGTGTATGGATCAAGCGCGCGGCCGCCATGGTGCGTCAGGGGGAAGAGCGCGCCGCCCGGCACGAGGGTTCGGGCAGTGACGTGGACTGGACGGCGATCGGCGCCGATGACCCGATCGAGCCGTCGCGCTTCGCGACGTGGGTCTTCACCGTCGAGGATAAGGGAACGCGGATCAAGCGCTGAGCATGGCTATCGATACTGGAGCAGTCGATCGAGCCCTGGGGGCCATCGGAACCACGTTCCGGTTGACCCGGCTCTACCCGCCGTCGCATCCCGCAGTGCTCGAGGCGATGCGACAGATCACCGCGACGCTCCCCGGGGTCGCGGCGCTCGGCACCCTCGAATGGAAAATCGGCGCGACGGGTCTGCATTGGCACGGCCAGCACCTGCTGCCGCGCAACACGCAGGTGGCAGAGCTCGCGGGTCTGCTGTTCGCGCGCGGCATCCGCGCCATCCAGGTCAACCCCGGGGTGACGGCCGAGCACTGGCTCGGGTTATTCGGGGTAGCGGTCGGTACCGTCGCGCCCGACGACGCGGCGCTCGGGCGCATTACGCTGCTGCTCGGCCGGCGCGCGAGCCAACGCCTCTCGGCGAGTCGCGAGACGATCGACCCGGTCCCCGCGCCTCCCGCCGCGGAGCCGCCGCCGGCCCCCGCGCCCCCCCCGGCCCCCCCGGCC
>DATNMO010000001.1:0-2379 GCA_035602245.1 Gemmatimonadales bacterium | reverse complement strand
GATCGTTGCCTCGGTGCCGATCATCTTGCCGAAGAAGTTCGAATTGACGGCGCCGCGCGCTTCCGTGACCAGCACCGCCACGCCGGTCTGACCGGCGACCGGGATGCCCGGCCGCGTCGAGTACACCAGCGTCACCTCGCCTTGCGCCGGCCCGACCGGCGGGAGCTGGAGGTACACCTCGTCCGGCTGGCCCAGCGAAGAGGGAACCGTGATCTGCCAGGACAGGTGGCTCTGCGCCTCTGACAAAGTGGTGAGCTGGCCGAGGCCGAGCCGTTCGCCGAGCGGTCCCGACGGCCGGGGGGACGGGGTCGGCAGCACGTTGACGCGCTGGAACAGGACGTGGACGTTGACCCAGTCAGCGATCGCCTCGCGGGTGGGGGTGTAGGCGAGAAGGGCGGAGAGGGCGATGAGTAGTGCCGCGGCGCCGAGAGCTAATCTCCGACCCGTCGCAATAGCAAAGAAACCTCCCCTCCGGCGCCCTTCGGGCGTCACCTCCCCGCGAGCGGGGAGGTGACCAATTACTGCACGCGCGAGGTTTGGCGTTACTGGCCAGTCGAGTTCCGCGCTCAATGCGATCAGCTGCTCTTCCAGCTCAGGCACGTGGGGCCTCCTCGTAGCCGGCGCGCAAGCGTGCCAACGCCCGCGACAGGCGGGATTTGACGGTGCCTTCCGGGATGCCGAGTGCGGCCGCCGTCTCGTCGCTGCTCAGCTCGAGGAAATAGCGGCTGGTGACCACCAGCCGGTCCTCCTCGCTCAATCCGTTGACGAGCTGGAGCAGTCGCTCGCGGTCCTCGGCCGCGACGGCCGCCGTCTCGGGGGATGGGGCCGCATCCCCCGGACGGAAGCCCGCCACCAGGCGAAGCTCGAGGCCCTGGCGTCGCTGGGTGGCGCGGACCCGGTTGCGAGCTTCGTTGGCGACGATGCGCAGCAGCCAGGGACGGGGGTTGGCTCCTGCCCGAAAGCGGTCGAGGGCGCGGAATGCCTTCACGAAGCCGTCCTGCGCAGCCTCCTCCGCCTCGGCGGCTGAGCCCGTGATCATGTAAGCCGTTCGGAACGCAACCTGTTGATAGCGCTGCACGATCTCCTCATAGGCGGCCTGGTCGCCGCGCTGGGCGCGCGCAAACAGGTCGGAATCTTCCTCAGGTCGGCCCTCCATCGGAACGTATCTTCTACACCGCCTAACCCAGGGCGGTTCCAAAGGGAGAATGCAACCATGGCCCCCGGGGTGTGTTTAGGAGAGTGATGGAGGCGACTGAGCGGATGTTCGAGCGGATGGTGCACGAGCACCAGCACCGTGTGTTTGCGCTCGGGCTGGCCCTCACCGGGAACCGCCACGATGCGGAAGAGGTCGCGCAGGACACGTTCCTACGCGCCTACCGCGCGCTGGTCACGTATCCGCCGGACCGCATCCGGGAGCTGAAGCAGAAACCCTGGCTTCACCGCATCGCGCTGAACGTCGTCCGGAATCGGGTTCGCGGCGTGAGACCTCGGCTGGTCGAGCTGAACGGGAGCGAGCCCGACCACACGCCGGGACCGGAGGCGGGCGCAATGCTCAAGGCCGAGATGGACGCCCTGGCGGTACGGGTCGCTGGGCTGCCCGCCCGTTATCGCGACGCGGTCGTCTTGCGGCACGTGCAGGAGCTGTCCTACGAGGAGGCTGCGGACGCGCTCGGACAGCCGGTCGGGACGGTGAAGTCGAACGTGCATCGAGGACTGAAATTACTAAGAGGAGACAACGATGACCCCGCTGACGACTGACCTGAAAAGACTCGGCGAGGTGAAAGCGCCCGCCGGTTTTGCCGACCGCCTGCTGGCGCACGTCGGGATGGCCGATTCATATGCGCCCTTCGAGACGGTGCTGGGCACCGTCTACGTCGCGTGGAATCGCCAGGGCGTCTCGGCCGCCGCGCGCTCGGCGTCCGCGGCGGACTTTGAGGAGTGGTTTCGAAAGGACGTCGGCCGGCAGCTGGTCGCGGCCGATGCCCCAGCCGACCTGGCGGCCAAGATCGAGGATGAGCTGGAGGGCCGGCGCCGGCTTCGGTTCGACCTGCGCGGCCTGACCCCGTTCGAACAGGCCGTGCTGCGCAAGACGCGCGAGATCCCCCGGGGCGAGATCAGGCCGTACGGCTGGGTGGCAAGAGAGATCGGCCACCCGGCGGCTGTGCGCGCGGTCGGGACCGCGCTCGCCAACAATCCAATTCCCTACTTCATCCCGTGCCACCGGGTGGTGCGCACGGATGGGCACATCGGCAACTACGGCGGCGGCGGGCCGGAGGCCAAGCGGGCGATCCTGAACATGGAGGGCGTGCGGGTGTCGCGCATGGAGGAGCTGGCGCGTGCGGGCGTTCGCTACCAGGGAGTGAAGACGACGAAGATCTT